>NZ_JBIBIA010000009.1:0-228748 GCF_042957325.1 Streptomyces sp. NPDC008086 | reverse complement strand
GCGGCCTGGTTGAGTTTGGGTACGGCGTTGGCGGTGACCTGGTCGCTCTGGCCGCCCTTGGGGGCCTGGACCGCCTCCGCCTTGGTGATCTTGCCGCCGTTGACGGTGATACGGACCTGGACCGCGCCGTACTGGGTCTGGACGGCGTCGCCGGTCGCCGTGGCGGCCTGGGCGGAGCCGGACCCCTGCGACGCTCCGGCGCTCGCCTGCGCCTTGTCCAGGGCGGACTGCAGGGATTCCTTGTAGCCGGCGCTGGTGTAGGTCGCTCCGGACACGGCGTCGATGTCGGCGGTGCCCGCTGCGACGGCGGCCTGGTTGAGTTTGGGTACGGCGTTGGCGGTGACCTGGTCGCTCTGGCCGCCCTTGGGGGCCTGGACCGCCTCCGCCTTGGTGATCTTGCCGTTGGCCACGGTCAGCCGTACCTGTACGGCACCGTACTGGGTCCGCGCCGCGTCACCGGTGAACGTGCCGGTGGCCGCCGCTTGGGCGCCGCCCTGGGCCGAGGCCGCAGGCGGTGCGCCGATGCCCGCCGCCTGGGCGGAACCCGGGTCGGAGGCCGGTTTCAGCGACAGCAGCAGCACGATCCCGGACACGGTGGCGGCACCGGCCAGCACGACACGCCGGATGGGGTGACTCTTCCTCATCGCTCCTACAGCTCCTGAAGTCTGAAGTGTGGGTGTGAAGTCCCGTCGCTCACATCTCGAACGACTCGTGATGGATGCGGCGGGCGGGCACACCCGCGCCGCGCAGCGCTTCGTAGACGGACTGCGCGAAGCCGGCCGGCCCGCACATGAACACGTCGTGCTTGTCGATGTCGGGCAGCTTCTGCTGCAACCGCTCCGCCGAGATGTCGGGCCGCTCGCCGTCCGGGCTGTTCACCGCGTACATCAGACGGGCGCCGCGCTCGTCGGCGATCTTGGCCAGCTCGTCCCACAGCGCCAGGTCCTGGGTGCTGTTGGCCCGGTAGAGGAGGGTGATGTCACCGGACGCGCCCGGCAGCGTCTCGAACAGCGCCCGCATCGGTGTGATGCCGACGCCGCCGGCGACCAGCAGCACCTTGCCGCGGCTGCGCCGCTGCGCCGTCATCGCGCCGTACGGTCCCTCGGCCCACACCTTGGTGCCGGGCTTCAGGTCACGCAGCCGCGACGTGTGGTCGCCGATCGCCTTGACCGTGATCCGCAGCATGTCCGGGCGGGGCGCCGCCGACAGCGAGTACGGGTGGGAGCTGAACCGCATCCCGGGCGCCTTGAACCGCCACCGGAAGAACTGCCCCGCCTCTGCGCCCATCCGGTGCAGCTTGCGCCCGCCGATCAGCACCGACACGATGCCCGGCGTCTCCTCGATGACCGCCTCGACGTACATCCGGTGCCGCAGGTTGAGCCGGATCGGGGTGAGGACCCGGTACCAGAGCACCAGCGCGGTCACGATGCCGTACAGCCCGTACCAGAAGGTCTTCGCGGTGGGCTCGACGGCGAACTCGTTGCCGGTGGTGATCTGGTGCCAGAACGTCAGGTACACGGCCGCGTACGTCAGCAGGTGCACGTGGTACCAGGTGTCGTACGGGATCCGGCGGCGGACGCCCCCGATCGAGAGGAACGCGATCAGGAACAGCAGCCCGGTGCCGATGGCCGCCTTGCCCATGTCCGGCAGCGTGTTGACCGAGTCGATCGTCTGCTGCACGACATCGCCCAGCGTCTTTCCGGCCTGGAGCGCGTACGCCCACATGGTCAGGAAGACATGCGCGATGACCAGGCAGATCGTGTAGCGCCCGCTCATCGCGTGCCAGCGGGCGACCCGGTCCGAGCCCACCCGCCGCTCCAGCGCCGGCACCCGCGCCATCTGGAGCACGACCAGCGCCATCAGATACCCGGCGAGCAGCCCGGTGATCCGCCCCGCCGCGAGGATCTTCGCCGTGTTGTCCGCGAGGGACGGCGTGTTGTCCCACCACAGCCACAGCACCGCCGCCGCGCCCGCCCACAGGGCGACCACCAGCGGCACGGCCGGGGAGCGGCGCGGACGGATACGGCGCATCGTCTGACGGCGAGCGGCACGGCCGCCTGCGAGCGTGGTGGTCACGGTTCCTCCGGGGACGGGGCAAGGGGGGTGCGTGTTGGGCTTGGTCCCTTGGCCCTGAGATACGTGCCTCGACGCCCCCGTGTTCAGCCGTCCGTCGAGTTGGAGGCGAATGAGGGTGACCGGCGGTAACCCGTTCTCCGCACAAGACGCCCGAGGTGCCAAGCCACTAGGTGCACGCAGAGACCGGAGTCATCGACTTCACCGTCCGCCCGGGCAGTACGGCCCTCTGCTCCGTCTCGGTGCGCAGCACCACACCATCCGGCCCCGAGCCCAGGAACTCCCCACAGCGCTCGCCGCTCGTCGTCACCACCCGGACGAGATGAGCGGGCGGCGAACCGGTCGTCGCCCAGACGACCACGACAGCGACGGCGACGACGGCCACGCCGGAAACACAGCACACCGCGGCGAGGCCCAGTGACCTGGTCACCCGGGTGATCTCCTGCCGTGTCCAGTCGCGGAGCGCTTGACCCGCCAGCAGCACCCGGTCGCCAGGGCTGCCATGCGCGGCACGGACGGCGAGTACGGAGCCCAGCAGCAGGAGCACGAAGGCGAGCCCGACCAGGAGGCCCACGATGCTGCGCGCGGCCGTCGGTAGCTGTGCCACGTCGTCTCGCCCTTTGAGGGTAACGAGCACGGCGAGGAGCGCGGTGAGCCCGGTCAGTCCGTTACGCCATCCCTCGGCCTGGCGTCTCAACTCGGGGAGCTGGGTGAACTCCAGTTCCTGGGCGAGCCGCGCCCATCGCCGATCGGACTGTGCGCTCACCCGACGTCCCGGTTGCTCAGCTGCCCCACTCGCCAGCTTGCCCCGCAGCCGACGAACGGCGCGTCGGCAGGCAGGTCTGGATGAGGGTGTCCGCACTCGCAGAAGTGCACTTCACGCAGGATGAGGGAATGCGTGTCGTCCTGCGTCGGGGCGACCGGTGTTCTCCTCAGCGCCGAGAACAGCCCCTTGGTGCCGGTGCCCGGAACGCCGTATCGGTACTCGGAAGCGGTGTCGCCGTGACAGCGCGGGCAGGTGCCCTGGACCCGAAGCCCCTCGCCGTCCTCGGCGGTCAGCCGGACGAAGCCGTTCGGGGCCACGCCCAGGTAGCTCTCCAGATACGTCGCGTTGAAGTCGTGGACGGCACCGGATGCCTCAGTCATCGCAGTCGCTCCCGTTCTCGTCGATGACCAGTTCGAACATCGCTGCGTACAGACGCAGCCGGTCGATGACCCATTCCTCGCTCTCGCCCACGGCCTCGGCGGCGAGAGCGATGTGCCTTTGTGGCACACGGCCTTCGACGGCGGGCAGCACGCCGTTGAGGCCTTGCGTGAGCAGAGCCAGGTCCTGCCAGCGAGGGACGACATCCGGTACGGCAGGCAGGACGGACGTCGACGGGCACAGGGGGAGGTAGGGAACGATGCGGGCGGCGGTGCGCGGCAGTGGCTCCCCCAGTCGGCCGGCGATGCTCACGAGGTCGAGCGGGCTGTAGGCGGTGCCGGACTCCGTCACCCGGTGCTCGGCGCCGAGCGCGACGAGGTCGCGTGGGTCCGGCGTGCGGCCGCGTAGCGCGTCCAGGGCACTCTCCGAGAGCTCGGGAACGGGTGCGCCGATCGCACGCAGCGGACGGAGGCGTTCGTACGCCGTGGCCGCGTCGAGTGCGGTACGACTGGCATACCGGGCCAGACCGAGCGGAGTCAGGGGATACCACGTCGCCGTCCTGAAGGTCCCGTAACCGTCCTCAGGCTGATCGACGAGGGCCAGGCATATGTCACCAGTGGGTCGGAACTCAGTCAGGGACGAGGGGAGTGTCGGCACCGTGAGGCCGAAGCGATCGGCATGGCTTGCTGCCAGGTCCCACACTTCGCGCAACGGCTCGTTGAGGCGCTCAGCCGCGAAGACGAGGACGGCGGACGTCAGTTCCGACGCCGGGTAGTCCTCATCCTCCATGGAGGCTTCCTTGCCTGCCAGGACATAGCGGTCGCGCAGCGGGAGACCGTCCCACTCGTGAACGAGAGTCAAGTCGTCCGGGACGGAGACGCCGGCGACCCGCAGGTCCGCGAGGGCTCGCTCCAGGTCGAGATCGTCATCGTCTCCGAACTGGGCGGGGACCAGGTCCTCCAGGTCCACTCCCTGCTCCAGCGCCCGCTCCCTGTGCGCCAACCTGCGCACCAGCACAGCTGCGTCGTACGACGGGACGTGGCGAGCCGCTGCGGAGTCCTGTACGTACCGCCGCTCGTAGTGCAGACCGAGCTTGTCAGCGACTGCGGACAGCTCCCGCTCGGCTTCCCCCAGGCTCGCTTCCAGCGTGTCGGCGTAGTCCACCGTGGCCGCCCAGTGCAGCATCCGGCTCCCGTCGGTCAGCCGGCTCGTGAAGATGGCCGTGACTTCGGAGAGATCCGAGTCCAGTTCTGTCCAGCAGGAGACCTCGGCAAGGGCGGGAGGCGTCCAACCCAGCCAGGAGAAGGCGTCAAGGCGACGGAGGATCTCTCCCGCCGAGAGATCAGAGCCATTGACAAGGTCGCGCACTGCCTCGGGTGTGTCGGCGAGTCGCCACGAAGCGGATCGCGGAGCATCGGCACGGAGGAAAAGACCGCGGATGTCGTCCGAGGTGCACACATGGTCCTCATGATGCGCGGGGACGTCGGGGACGGGACTCGGTAACAGGGGAGCGAACCGGGCCAGTCGCCGGACCAGGTCACCGAGGGGGAGGGAGAGCTCCATCGATGCCTGGACCAGTGCCCCCCAGTGACGGGAGCCGTCGCCGGCCGCGACCGTCCCTGTGTCACCGCCCCGTATCACGCGCGCGAGCCGATGGTCGACGGAGTCGGGAACCCAGTCCAGGGCGCCACCGCGGACCGGCACGGGGGCCTGACCGCGGTGGGTGATGCGCAGGGCTCGTTGACGGCGGAGAACTTCTGACAGTGGCCGTTCGTGCTCTGCCGCGTAGCAGACCACCCTGGTCCAAGAACCCAGCTCTGATTTCGCGATATCGGCATCGCCGGGTTCGGCTACTGGATGCCCGACGAGGTCGGATGGCACGGCGCGGCCGTAACTGCCGCTCACTTGTCCGAGGACAGCGGTGCGCCAGGGTATGAAGGTGTCGTCGTCGATTCCGGAACTTCTGTCACGGGTGACCTTGTCGTCGAGGTGGAACCAGCCCACCTTGTCCAGGTCCATGCCCTTCCCGTTCGGGCTCTGTACACGAACCCCCTTTCCCCGCCACTCGCGAGCCAGAACTCTGGCCAGGGAGTTGCTTCGTTGGTCCAGCCGTCCCAGCCAGCTCAGCGACAGACCGGACCAGTCCACCAGTTCCTTCGCCCCCTGTCGCCACAGCCCCTCGACCCACTCCTCATCGAATGCCTGGAGCTCCTTTCGGCTCACGCTGAGCTTCCCGGCGTGAGCCCCTGCCAGGTTCACCACGTAGCCGAACGGGGTCTGGTCCGTCACGATGCCGTCGCAGAGGATCGCTCCCTCCCCCAGCACCCACCAGAGCGACCCCGGTATTGCCGCCAGAGATTCGTCAGAGTGGTGGTCCAGCAGGGGCTGCAATGTGCCTGGCTCCCACACGTACTCCGGCCCTGCCTCCTCCTGAGCGGTCAGCGTGAAGTCGCTCACCCTGACCAACTTCCGCAGGACCGCGACGCACGACAGCCGTCGGCCCACCGCGTTCTCGCGCAGGTACAGCCGCACCCGGGTGCCGCCTTCGGCGAGGCCGTCGTCCGAGCCGTCGTGACGCTGGATGCGGAACAGGCTTCCGCTGCTGGGGATCTCGACGCGGAGCGCGTGCTCTGCCGGAATGCCGTCCGGGCTGACCTGACGGGTGACGATGCTCATCTCGTCGGCCAACATGAAGTAGCTGAACACACCGATGCCGAAACGGCTGTTGGGGTACAGCCGCAGCGCCGGATCGTGGCGCAGCCATCGGGACTGCTCCTTGCGGAACGCCTTGGACCGTTCGAATCGGCTGCCCGCCCGGGTGAACGTCTGCTTGAGTTGTTCGGCGCTCATGCCCACGCCGTTGTCGCGGCACTCGACGTATGCGCCCCGTTCGTCCCGGCCTTGGGTGAACACGATCTGCCCGGTCCAGAGGGCGGGGCGGGTGCCGACGCCGCGCAGGTAGTCCCAGCGCATGGCGCGGTAACGGCACGCGTCCATGGCGTTCTGATACAGCTCGCGCAGCGCCAACTCGGGCTCGCCGCCGTAGAGTTGCTCACCCATCAGGAGGTCGCGTACCTCCGTGTGGGCGAGGTGGAAGCGCAGGAGGGGAACCTCGTACACGGCCTGGCTCCCCACGTGTAGGGGGCGGAGATCCCGGTCGGTGACGCGATGGGGCACTGCGGCCAGCAGGTCCGTCTCCGGCTCCCTCATCTCGCCGCTCAGTTCCCAGGTACGAGAGACCAGTTGGTCGGCTTCGTCGGCGACTTCCGTGAGCGCCGCGTGCACCGCCTGATGCGGGCAGGGAGCGTCCAGGTGCAGGGAGTTGCCTTCGCGATGCCAACTCAGGCCGCGTGCGATGGCCACGATGTCCTGCGGCAGCACAGGATCCGTGACGGCCAGATGTTCCGCCACGACACCCGGGAGGACACGGACGTCGACGGCCAGCAGTGTGGCGAGCCGGAGCAGGGCGACGAGCGGGCGGACCCTCAGCGGCTGACGGCCGCCTGGCAGGAGCACCATGCGGGACGCTCCGGTGTGCGGGGCGCCGAACGACTCGTCCATGCCGATGCCGGAGGCCGCGGTCCGTAACAGCTGCGAGAGTTCGTGTACCCGGCCGTCGGCCACACCCAGCTGTGCGGCGAGCGACTCGGTCCTGGTCACGGATACGACATCGTCGTCCGTCTGGAATCGGTCCTCGACCCAGCGGTGGACCAACCACATGGTGATCGCGGCCGCGTCCTCGGTGTGCTCGCGGGCCTGGCAGTCGGCCAGTTTGCTCGCGACACGGCCGTACTGTTCGACGATCTGCTCGTAGTGGCGACGATGAGCACCGGCGTGCTTGTGCCGGCCCAGCGCATAGGGACTGATCTCCGCCGCCTGACTCAGCCGCTCGGCCCAGGCCACTTCGTGCAGGAAGGGAGCGGCGACGAGCGCGACCACCTCGATGGCGGAGAGCTTCGCGTCGTCGGACAGCAGGAGCGGAAGCCGGTCGCACAGCACCCTGACCGGGAAGTCGTCGTCGATCCATGGGTCTGGGTGCGACAGGCGCTGTTGCGCGAGATGGACCGTACGCGCGCACTGCTCGACGAACTCGCCCAGGACGCCCTGGAACGAGTGCACGCTCGCCGCGCTGTCGGTGGTGACGTGCTGCCACAGTGGGGTGGAGTGGGCCGCTTCGAGCCAGGCCTCGAGGAGGGGGCGGCCGGCGCAGATCTCCCTCTCCTTCGTCTCAGCCTCGGCGTGGGTGCCGAAGCGGATCCGTGGGGTCTGGGTCAGCCCGTGCCGCAGTGCGGCCTCGCGGGTCTTGGCGCGTGCCGTGGCGAACACGTCCTGGACGGTGCGGGAGGGCGTCAGCGGTCCCAGCGCGTTCGCCATCGCGTGGGTGAAGAAGCTCCCCTCGTCCGTGAAACCGCTGTGTTCCCCGGCGGAGCATCCGGTGAGCACGGCGAAGCCACCGTCGGGCGAGCCGTTCTCGATGCTGTTGCCGAACGCCTCAGAGACGCTCGCGGCGTCTGTCCGGCAGGCGTCGATGACCCACAGGACGGCGCCCGCCCGGCAGTCCTTCAGCAGAGGACTGATGTTGGCGGGAAGCAGCGAATCCAGATACGGCTCCCGCCAGGATCCGTCCGGCGGAGCGATGGCGTCTGCCGGGACGAGGTAGTCGATGCGGTCGATGTTCAGACCGTGCCCGGTGAAGTAGAGCAGAAGTGTTCCACCCTGAGGGGTGTCACGGGACACTTCGTAGATCTTCGACTTGATCTCGCTCCGGCCGGCGTTGTGGAGTGTCTCCACGAGGTAACCCGAGGCGTGCAGAGCAGTGCTCATCACCCTCAGGTCGGCCTCGACGGCCTCGTCGAGCGGCTCCAGCGCACCCCCGGCCGCGGCTGCCTGCCCGATTCCGATCAGCAGCGCCCTGCGCTCCTCGTCCACGTTCCCCTCCCACCAGCAGGAGAACATGATGGCACCGCATGCGGACGGCGGTGGGGAAACGGCCGTTCAGGGGTGCTTCTCAGTAACGGACGATCGCCGTAGGCCCCTTCATGGTCCCGATGGCGATGTGCGGCCGCGCGGACGGCTCGGCCCACTCCAGAATCCTCCGCATGGCATCAGCGGGCACCGACACACAGCCCGCCGTCGCCCCCCGCCCCTTCACATGGAGGAAGATCCCGGCGCCCCTGCCCTTCACGGGCCGCTCGTAGTTGAACCCGATGACGAGCGCGTGCGCGTACAGAGCCCCGTACGAGACGAGGTGCTCGGACTCGGCGGCCCGGCAGTCGCGGGCCCGCGGCTCGGTCCAGCGGTTGTAGGCGCGGGAGTCGGTGTCCTGGCACCACCAGGAGTTCTGGCGCACCCGGCGGTACTCGTACTTCGTCCCGCGCGGCGCCGCCTCGATGCCGAAGGCGTACGGCAGCCCGTACAGGCCGGTCGGCGTGGTGTTCGTGCTCTGCTTGCGCCTGGTGCCCTCGACGAGCCCCTTCGCGCCGAACCGGGCGGACGCCGAACCGGCCTTCACCCAGGTCCCGTCGACCCGGTCCCACCAGGTCACGGTGCCGGAGGTCGCGCCCGCTCGCGGTGCCACGGCGGTGATCAGCTGGGTGCCGCCCCCGGTGTCGGCCATGCGTGCGGGCAGTGGCCGCGGCGGGCCCTCACCCGGCGCGGCGCCGAGTACGAGGAGGGACGCGGACGCTAGGGCGACGACACCGGGGCGCATGGCTCAGACGCTAGACGGGGGGAGCGGCAACGGCACTCCGGGTAGGCCATCCAGGCTGGTCGCGATGGCTCTCTTGGAGAAGTACGCGCTCAACGAGTCGTCGTCCTCGCGCGCGAACCGCCGGCCGTGCAGGTCGCGGTCCTCGTCGTACGTCATGAGCGGGACGGCGTATCCGCAGGAGTCGCGAATGACGTCGGCCCGCACCACGACGATCGCGCGCAGACCGTGCAGGGACGGGTCGATGTCGGGAAAGTGCCCGAGCAGTTCCTTGAACCGTGGGTCGTCACGGAAGACGGCCTCACCGCGGCCGTGCACCCGGACGATGTTGGGCGGGCCCTGGAAGGCGCACCACATCAGGGTGATACGGCCGTTCTCCCGCAGATGCGCGACGGTCTCGGCGTTGGAGCCGGCGAAGTCGAGGTAGGCCAGGGTCAGTTCGTCGAGGATCGCGAACGAGCCCTTCAGGCCCTTGGGGGAGAGGTTGACCGTGCCGTCGGCCGACAGAGGAGCGGTCGCGGTGAAGAAGAGGGGCTGCTCCTCGATGAACTTGCGGAGTCTGCCGTCTATGCGTTCATAAGTTTTTCCCACGTCAACCGATTATGGACGCAGGTCGTTCGTTTGTCTAAAGAATTATGGGTGCGTGCGGAATCACCGCGGCCGCCCCGGCCGGCGTGCCAACGGGGCGGCCACGGCTGCCTGTCACGTCACTGGGTGAGCGTGCAGGCGGCGAACGCCTCCAGTCCCTCGGGCTTCGCGGCCGCGCGGCCGATGGCGGTCTCGATGCGGTTGAGGGCGGCGACGCGCTTGTCCTCGAGCGGGCCGAGGATGGCGTTCTGGACGAAGTTGGGTCCGCCCTGGCCGACGGTGTCGACGAGGCGTTGGTTGGCTTCGTCGATCTGGGTCTGGAGCTGGGCGAGGTTGCGGTCGACCTCGGCCTGCGCGGAGGCCGGGATCGCGGGCAGCTGGCCGGTCACGTCCGGGCAGCTGATCGTGCCGACCCCGGCGTTCCCCGCATCGCCCGCCGCGTCCCCGGCGCCCTCGCCCGCACCGGCCTCGGCGCCTGCGCCCGCGTCCTCGCCGGCACCTGCACCTGCACCAGCCTCGGCGCCGGCACCTGCGTCCTCACCGGCACCGGCTTCTGCGCCGTCGCCGGCACCGGCCTCCTCACCCGCCCCCGCCCCACCGCCGGCGCCCTCGGCGTTGAGCGTGCAGGCGGCGAACGCCTCCAGTCCCTCGGGCTTCGCGGCCGCGCGGCCGATGGCGGTCTCGATGCGGTTGAGGGCGGCGACGCGCTTGTCCTCGAGCGGGCCGAGGATGGCGTTCTGGACGAAGTTGGGTCCGCCCTGGCCGACGGTGTCGACGAGGCGTTGGTTGGCTTCGTCGATCTGGGTCTGGAGCTGGGCGAGGTTGCGGTCGACCTCGGCCTGCGCGGAGGCCGGGATCGCGGGCAGCTGGCCGGTCACGTCCGGGCACGTGATGGTGCCGGGTCCGGCCAGCGTGCGGGCGTTCGTGCCGGCGCTCTTCGAAGACGAGTTCGTCTCCCCGGCGAGGGCGAAGCCGGCGATCACCGTGCCGGACAGCGCCACCGCGGCGGCGCCGCCGATGAACGCGACACGGCGCTTGTTGTACTTCGGAAGAGCCCTGGACATGCGGATGCCTCACTCGGGTTCGGGGGGTCGTCTGTACGTGGTGTCTGTTCCAAACGCGGCGCCTGCGTTCGGCGAGAGGTACGGGTAAGCGGTTTCCCGCGTTCAAAGGGAGCGCGAATTTCCCGCTGCCGTCGACCGACCGGCTGCCTGGATTGACGAATCATGCAGAGCTCTGCATACTCATGCAGGTGAATGTGTGGTCAAGCGCACTAGCCTGACGACCGCCTCCCCGTTCACGCCACGGGGAGGCGGTGCCACATCCAGACCCTCCCGAGGAGCGCAGCAAGTGAGCAGCAACAGCGGTGACGTCCGGCTCTGGGGCGGCCGTTTCGCCGACGGTCCCGCCGAGGCCCTGGCCAAGCTGTCCGCATCGGTCCACTTCGACTGGCGGCTGGCCCCGTACGACATCGCCGGTTCACGCGCCCACGCGCGCGTGCTGCACAAGGCGGGGCTGCTCACGCAGGACGAGCTGACCCGGATGATCGCGGGACTGGACCAGCTCGAAGCGGATGTCGCCGACGGCTCCTTCGTGGGCACCATCGCCGACGAGGACGTGCACACCGCCCTGGAGCGCGGCCTGCTGGAGCGCCTCGGCGCCGACCTCGGCGGCAAGCTGCGCGCGGGCCGTTCCCGCAACGACCAGGTCGCGACCCTCTTCCGGATGTACCTCCGGGACCACGCCCGCATCATCGGCGGCCTGATCGCCGACCTCCAGGACGCGCTGGTCGGCCTCGCGGAGGCCCACCCGGACGTGGCCATGCCGGGCCGCACCCACCTCCAGCACGCCCAGCCGGTGCTCTTCGCCCATCACGTCCTGGCCCACGTCCAGTCCCTGTCCCGGGACGCGGAGCGGCTGCGCCAGTGGGACGAGCGCACGGCGGTGTCGCCGTACGGCTCCGGCGCCCTCGCGGGCAGCAGCCTCGGCCTTGACCCGGAGGCGGTGGCGAAGGACCTCGGCTTCGAGCACGGGTCGGCCGCCAACTCGATCGACGGCACGGCCTCCCGTGACTTCGTCGCCGAGTTCGCCTTCATCACCGCGATGATCGGCGTGAACCTCTCCCGGATCGCCGAGGAGATCATCATCTGGAACACGAAGGAGTTCTCCTTCGTGACCCTGCACGACGCGTTCTCCACGGGCTCGTCGATCATGCCGCAGAAGAAGAACCCCGACATCGCGGAACTCGCGCGCGGGAAGTCCGGCCGCCTGATCGGCAACCTGACGGGCCTCATGGCCACGCTCAAGGCCCTGCCCCTCGCCTACAACCGCGACCTCCAGGAGGACAAGGAGCCGGTCTTCGACTCCTGCGACCAGCTGGAGGTCCTGCTCCCCGCCTTCACCGGCATGATGGCCACCCTCACCGTCAACCGTGAGCGCATGGAGGAACTGGCCCCGGCCGGCTTCTCCCTCGCCACCGACATCGCCGAGTGGCTCGTCAAGCAGGGCGTCCCCTTCCGCGTCGCCCACGAGGTCGCCGGCGAGTGCGTCAAGGTCGCCGAGGCGCAGGGCAAGGAACTGGACGAGCTGACGGACGAACAGTTCGCCAAGATCTCCGCCCATCTCACGCCGGAGGTGCGCTCGGTGCTGAACGTGCCGGGTGCTCTGGCCTCCCGCAGCGGCCGGGGTGGTACGGCCCCCAGCGCGGTCGCGGTGCAGCTGGCAGAGCTGAAGGCGGATGTGGCGGCGCAGCACGAGTGGGCGGCTGCCAAGAAGGGCTGACGGCAACGCCGTGAAGGGGCGCGGGGAACCGCGCGACACGCCACGACGTTCCCGCACCCGCCGGAACACCGCACAACCCGAGCTCAAGGGCGAAGGTCATCCCGGGTTACGTTGGTCGGAAGCCGTACCGGAGCCGACCGAACGGAGCCCCCGATGCCCTTCGCCCGACTGGCGACAGCGACGACCCCCACCTGCCATATCGGCCTCGGCCTCGCCGCAGTCGGCCGCCCCGGCTACATCAACCTCGGCCGGGACCAGGACCTCGGAGAGAACCGCAGCGTCGAAGCGCTGCGCACCCGCACCCACGAACTCCTCGACGCCGCCTACGCCCAGGGTGTCCGCTACTTCGACGCGGCCCGCTCCTACGGACGCTCCGAGGAGTTCCTCGCCGAGTGGCTGAACGCCCGCCCCGCGTTCGACGACATCGTCGTAGGCAGCAAATGGGGCTACACCTACACCGCCGACTGGTCCACCGACGCCGAGAAGCACGAGGTCAAGGACCACACCCTCCAGACCTACGAGCGTCAGCGCGCCGAGTCCGACGCCCTTCTCGGCGACCACCTCGACCTCTACCAGATCCACTCGGTGACCCCGGACAGCCCCGCCCTCACCGACAAGGACCTCCACGCGAGGCTCGCCGAGGCCGCCGCCCAGGGCCTCACGATCGGCTTCTCCACCAGCGGCCCGGCCCAAGCGGCAGCGATCCGCGCCGCCCTCGCCGTGACCGTCGACGGCGAGCCCCTCTTCCGTACCGTCCAGTCGACGTACAACGCCCTGGAGACCTCGGCCGCCCCCGCCCTGGCCGAGGCCCATGACGCCGGGCTCACCGTGATCGTCAAGGAGGGCATGGCCAACGGGCGGCTCGCCGACCCGTACGCGCCGGACGCGCTGAAGGCCGTGGCAGAGGAGACGGAACTCGGCTGCGACGCCGTCGCCCTCGCCCTGATCCTGCGTCAACCCTGGGCCGGCGTGGTCCTCTCCGGCGCCGCGACGACCGTACAGCTCGTGTCCAATCTGCACGCCGCCGCCGTGGACCTCGACGAGTCCCAGCTGGAGCGGCTCGGCTCGCTGGTCGAGGAGCCGGGCGCGTACTGGGAGCGGCGCGGGCAGCTGCCCTGGCACTGACACGACCCGCCGATCCGGAGACCCGACGATCGACGGCCATGAGTCACGCATGCCCAGCATGAGACATCGACGTCTCACATGGTCTACTCTTGTCTCATGGCCGTCGATCGTGACCACGTGCTGCGCACCGCCGCAGCCCTGCTGACCCGTAAATCCACCGCGACCATGGACGAGGTCGCCAAGGCCGCCGGGATCAGCCGCGCCACCCTGCACCGGCACTTCGCCGGACGGGACGCGCTCGTCCGGGCGCTGGAGTCGCTCGGCATCGCCGAGTGCGAGGCCGCACTGCAGGCCGCCCGTCTCGACGAGGGGCCGGCGCGGGACGCCGTGCACCGGCTGGTCCGCGAGATCGAGCCGGCCGCCGGACTGCTCGCCTTCCTGTACACGGAGAACCAACTGTTCGAGGGCGAGCAGCAGAACGAGGGCTGGGCACGCATCGACGAACGGATCGCCGCGCTCTTCCGGCGTGGCCAGCAGAGCGGCGAGTTCCGTATCGACCTCAGCCCGGTCTGGCTCACCGAGGCGCTCTACGGCCTGCTCGGCTCAGGAGCCTGGGCCGTCGCCGAGGGCCGGGTCGCCCGCAACGACTTCACCCACATGATCGTCGAGCTGCTGCTCGGCGGCGCACTACGGAGAGAGGCATCATGACCAGCACCGTGCAGGCGGCGACCACGACCGAGGCGGTGACCAAGCGCCCGGGCCGTTGGCTCGCGCTGTCCGTCCTCGTGCTCGCCGTGCTGCTGGTGGCCGTCGACGCGACCGTCCTCGGTCTCGCGACCCCCTATATCAGCGAGGACCTGAAGCCCTCCGGCACCCAGCTCCTCTGGATCGGCGACGTCTACTCCTTCGTCATCGCCGGTCTGCTCGTCTCGATGGGCAGCCTCGGCGACCGCATAGGCCGCAAGCGGATCCTGCTCGTCGGCGCCACGGCGTTCGGCGCGATATCCGTCCTCAACGCCTACGCGACGACCCCGGAGATGATGATCGTCGCCCGGGCGCTGCTCGGTGTCGCGGGCGCGACCCTGATGCCGGCGACCCTCGCCCTGATCCGCAACCTCTTCCACGACCCGCGCGAACGCAGCCTCGCCATCGGCATCTGGGGCGCGACCGCTTCCGCAGGTACCGCCGTCGGCCCGATCGCCGGTGGCTTCCTGCTCGAACACTTCTGGTGGGGCTCGGTCTTCCTGATCAACCTGCCCGTGATGGTCGTCCTCGTCCTCGTCGGCATCAAGCTGCTGCCCGAGTCGCGCAACCCGAGCCCCGGCCCCTGGGACACGACCAGCGTCGCCCTGTCCCTCGTCGGCATGATCGGTGTCGTGTACGCCGTCAAGGAAGCGGCCGCTCACGGCTTCACCTGGACCACGCTCGCCGCGGGCCTGGCCGGCGGGGCCGCGCTCTACGCCTTCGTGCGCCGCCAGCTCACGCTGCCGTCCCCGCTGCTGGACATGCGGCTCTTCCGGCACCGTGGCTTCAGCGGCGCGGTGCTGGCCGACCTGCTGACCATCCTCGGCCTGTCCGGCCTGGTCTTCTTCCTCTCCCAGTTCCTGCAACTCGTGCAGGGCAGGGGGCCGTTGGAGGCGGGCCTCGCCGAACTGCCCGCCGCGATCGGCGCGGTCGTGGCCGGCCTGATCGCCGGCCGCGTGGCCCGCCGCTACTCGGTTCGCGCCGTCGTCTCCGGCGGCCTCGCGGCGATCGGCCTCGCCCTGGCCGCGCTCACGGTCATCGACCGCACGACGGGCTACCCTCTGCTGGGCGCCGCCCTCCTGGTGGTCGGCGTCGGCGCCGGCTTCTCCTTCACCGTCACCTCCGACGTCATCCTCTCCTCCGTACCGAAGGAACAGGCCGGCGCGGCCTCAGCGGTGTCGGAGACGGCATACGAACTGGGCGCGGCCCTCGGCATCGCGGTACTCGGCTCCATCGTGACGGGCGTCTACCGCGACTTCGCCGGCCCCGCCGGAACCCCGCCCGAGGCCCACGAGTCCCTGGGCGGCGCGGTGGAGGCAGCGGCGGGTATGCCGACGCAGACGGCCGAGCCCATGCTGGACGCGGCCCGAACCGCCTTCATCGACGGCCTCGCCCTGGCGGCAGGAGCGGGAGCAGCCGTACTGCTCGCAGCGGCAGTGGCAGCCTGGTTCATGCTACGAAACCAACGGTTGGACACCGGGCCTCAGGGCCGCGGCAGCGCCTGAGGGGCGCGGGGCTGTACCGATCTGCGGCTCCGCCGCGTGGGGCGCGCCCAGCCACAACGCACCGGCACCGGAAAGCCGGCGGTCGGACCCAAGGGGCGCGGGGAACTGCGCGACCAGCCACGACGAACCCGCGGCCGACACCCGACCCGCACCCCCACGACCCCCCGCCCCAACCAGCGGAGCTACGCCGCTTGCTTGGCCTTCGTGGCGTACATGTCCACATACTCCTGCCCCGACAAGCGCATGACCTCCGCCATCACCGAGTCGGTCACGGCCCGCAGGACATAACGGTCGCGGTCCATCCCCTCGTACCGAGAGAACTCCATCGCCTCACCGAACCGCACCGTCACCTTGCTCGGGCGGGGCATCCCCGCCCCGCCCGGCTGGATCTTGTCCGTGCCGATCATGGCGAACGGGACGACCGGCGCGCCGGTCATCAGGGTGAGCCGCGCGATTCCGGTGCGCCCCCGGTACAGCCGCCCGTCGGGGGAACGCGTGCCCTCGGGGTAGATACCGAAGACCCGGCCCTCCTCCAGGATGCGGCGGCCGGTCATCAGCGCCGCGACACCGCCCTTGCCGCCGTCCCGGTCGACCGGGATCATGCCGACGCCGGTGAAGAACCAGGCCATCAGACGGCCCTTGAGGCCCTTGCCGGTGACGTACTCGTCCTTGCCGATGAAGAGGACCTGACGGTCGCAGACCAGCGGCAGGATCATCGAGTCGATGAACGTGAGGTGGTTCCCGGCCAGGATGACCGGACCGTCGCCCGGGATGTGCTCCGCGCCCTCCACCTGTGGGCGGAACATCAGGCGCATGATCGGTCCGAGCACTGCCTTGATGAGCGCGAAGCGGGACAACGGGCCCTCCGGTGTCAAGGGATTCGGTATAAGTCTGTGCAGGTGAGGACGATACTCGCGGTTCCCGGGGTCCCGCACATCGGGTGGGCCGACTTCACCGAGGTCTTACGCACTGTTGACACAGGTTTACCTGCGGTGACGCGGCGTGGACGGGCGGTAACCCGCCCGACACGATGTGACGGACATCGCCCCGAGGGCCTAAGGGGGTGTTTCGAAAGTCCCGCACAGCACCCACGGCGCCCGCCACGCATCCTCGCCGCACCGGCCAAAGGCCCGAGTACGTCCAGTACGAGGGCCTTCGTCCGGCGCGCCGGGCACGCACCGGACACCGCGGGCACCGCGCGGGGACTTTCGAAACACCCCCCAGCGCACGACTTCCCCGCACTCCCGCACCCATTCCGACGGAACGTCACCTCACCCTCCCCGTACGACATTCAGCGTCACCCGCGAGTTCCGCCGGAGGTCTCCCATCCGTCACGCACGCGCACCTACGATCGGCGCGCACTGAATGAGCGGACGGTCAGGGAGGGCCCACATGGGAACCCAGGAGAACGAGCAGACGGGCGTCACCGGACGGCGGATGCTTCTCGGCGCGGCCGTACTCGGCGCGGGCGGAGCGGTCCTCGGGCTCTCCGGCACGGCGAGGGCGGCGGAGACCCGGCACGGAGGCGGTGGTGGTGGCGTGAAGAGCCTGCCGAAGCCGACGATCATCGGCCACCGCGGCGCCAGCGGCTACCGGCCCGAGCACACCCTCGGCTCGTACCAGCTGGCCCTCGACATGGGCGCCGACATCGTCGAGGCGGGCGACCTGGTGCCCACCAAGGACGGCCATCTGGTCTGCCGCCACGAGCCGGAGATCGGCGGCACGACCGATGTCGCCGCCCACCCCGAGTTCGCCGACCGCAGGAAGACGAAGCTCCTCGACGGCGTCTCCACCACCGGCTGGTTCACCGAGGACTTCACGCTCGCCGAGCTGAAGACCCTGCGCGCCACCGAGCGCATCCCGGCCAACCGCCCGCACAACACCCTCTACGACGGCCGCTGGGAGATCCCCACCTTCGAGGAGGTCCTGCGCTGGCAGGACGAGCAGACCCGTAGGCGCGGCAAGCAGGTCTGGATCTACCCCGAACTCAAGCACCCCACCTACTTCCGCAAGCAGGGCCTCGCCCTGGAGGAGCGGGTCGCCAAGGTGCTGCGCAAGTACGGCCGCGACCGGCGGAACTCGCCGGTCATCCTCCAGTCCTTCGAGCCGACCAGCATCCAGCGCCTGAACAAGCTGGTCGACAACCCGCTCGTGGTCCTGCTCTCCGGCGCGACCTCCCGCCCCTGGGACTTCGTGGAGACGGGCGACCCGCGCACGGTCGCCGACCTGATCAAGCCGGCCGGCCTCAGGGAGATCGCCTCCTACGCCCAGGGCATCGGCCCCACCCTGGACCTGGTCATCCCGAAGGACGCGGGCGGCAACCTCACCACCCCCACCACGCTGGTGAGCGACGCGCACAAGGTCGGCCTGATCCTCCACCCCTACACGATGCGCAACGAGAACCCCTTCCTGCCCGCGAACTTCCGCAAGGGCACCGACGCGGACGCCTACGGCGACGTCTTCGGCGCCTACCGGACGTACTTCGCGACGGGCATCGACGGTGTCTTCACCGACAACCCCGACACCGGTCTGCTGGCCCGCGAGGACTTCGTCAACAGCTGAGCACCACGCCCCGGTTGGGGTGACGGACGGCCGCCCGGGCAACCCCCTGCCCGGGCGGCCGCGTCGTGCCGCATATGACGCACGACCTGGTTGCCGCCCTGCGCCCGCTGCTCCTCGCGGAGGCCTCCGCCGAGGCCCACGCCTGCGGAACAGAGCCGGCCGACCTGGAACAGGCGGTCTGGCTCCGCCTCCTGGAACGCCTCGACACCGACGGCCCGCCCCCGGACCCGCCGAGCTGGCTGCGCCGCGCCGTCCGCTCCGAGGCCCGCCGAAGCCGCCGTACGACACGACGGGAACGGCCGTACGAGCACGAACCCGCCGCCGACACCGACCGGCACGACCCCGAACACCTCGCGCTCATGGCCGCCCGCCGCCGCGCCCTGCACGAAGCGGTCCGCCGACTCCCCGGCCGCTGCCCCCGGCTCGTCGAGGCGCTCCTCTCCCCGCGGGACCCGACATACCGGGAAATCGCGGGGGAGTTGGGTATCTCACAGGGGAGTCTCGGCCCGGAACGTTCCAGATGCCTGGGATGTCTGCGCCGATTGCTCACACCGGAGGTTGCGGCCCGCGGAGCGCGGGGATAGGAGTGGGGGACGACAGGTGATCAGGTGAGCGGGAGGCGTGCGCACATGGGCATGAGCGTGACCATCTCTGCGGCGACCGAGCAGGACGCGGAGCAGATCTTCAGGTTGCAGTACCTGTGCTTCCAGAGCGAAGCGGCGCTGTACGGCAACTACCGCATCGGTCCCCTCGTCCAAACCCTGGACTCGGTCCGGGCCGAGGTCGCCGGGGACTGTGTCTTCGTGGCGCGGCTCGGCGAGGAGGTCGTCGGATCGGTCCGCGGCAGCGTCACCGAGGACGGCTCGGCCGCCATCGGCAAGCTCTGCGTCCACCCCCGCCTCCAGGGCCACGGCATCGGTGCGAGGCTGCTGCGCGCGGCGGAAGCGGCCCTGACCGAACAGCGCGGCGCCAAGAGGTTCCGCCTGGAGACCGGCCACCGCAGCGAGGGCAACCTCCGCCTCTACCGCAAGGTGGGGTACGAGGCGGTCGGCACGTCGAAGGGCGCGGACGGCGTCCCGATGGTCGTCCTGGAGAAGCTGGCGGGGACGTACGCAAAGACGGCGTGACGACAGCGCCCCTTCAGGGGCGCGGGCCCGTATCGACGGGCGCGGGGACGCCGCCTGACCACCTCAGGCGGCATCCCCGCGCGGCGCACGCTTCCGCAGCCAGTAGAGCGCGGACAGCGGCAGGAGCACCGGAATGAACAGGTACCCCATCCCGAAGTCCGACCACACGGTCGCATCGGGGAACGCCGACGGCTCGACCAGCGTCCACGTCCCGACCGTCAGCACCCCCAGCAACTCCGCGACACAGCACACCGACGCCGCCCTGCGCGCCGTCTCCCCACCCCGCACCAGCGAGTACGTGATGAACCCGTACACGAGCCCCGCCACCGCCGACAGCGAGTAGGCGAGCGGCGCCCGGTCGAACTCCGTCGCGATCTGGTACGCCGACCGGGACACGGCCCCGACGACCATCACGCCGTACAGCCACACGAGCAGGATCCCGGGCCCGCTGATCAGCCGCGTCGGCCTGCCCTCGGTCACGGCCACCTCAGCCTCCCCAGATGTCATAGAGCCGCACCTCGAGCACGGCCAGCACCACACCGCCGGCGGCGACCGTCACCGAACCCCACTTGGAGCGCTCGGCCAGCGACATGAAACCCGCGGCCGGAATGCACGCGAACGACCCCAGCAGATACGCCACGAAGATCGTCGTGCCCTGCTCCGGCTTCTCGCCCCGCGCCAGCTGCACGATCCCGACCACCAGCTGCACCAGGGCCAGTGCCGTCACCACGGCCATCCCGATGAAGTGCCAGTCCTTCGTCGGCTGGTCACGGTAGGCCGCCCAGCCGCACCAGGCGGCGAGCAACAGCGCGGCGACCCCGGTCACCAGCGTCAGGGCATCAAACATGCGGCGAGCCTATTACGGCGCAAAAGACCTGATGCCGCCGACCCCGGCGGTCAGGCGGGCAGCTCGTCGGCGACGAGTCCGGTGTTCACGCACCGCTGCCACAACCTGTGCTGCCACGCGTTGGCATCGGGTGCGGGCCGCACCGTGAACACCGGGTTCGGCCCCGTCTCGATCAGATGAAGCAGCGTCCAGGCCACGCCGTAGCAGTCGTCGGGCCCGAAACAGCCGGCCAGCGCGCGGGCCTCGTCGGCCGTCACCGGTTCCGTGATCGCCTCCAGCTGCGCCACCCGCAGGTCGATCTCGTCCTCTTC
The DNA here is from genome assembly GCF_042957325.1 of Streptomyces sp. NPDC008086. Taxonomy (NCBI): domain Bacteria; kingdom Bacillati; phylum Actinomycetota; class Actinomycetes; order Kitasatosporales; family Streptomycetaceae; genus Streptomyces; species Streptomyces sp. NPDC008086. Next base: position 208,294 of record NZ_JBIBIA010000009.1, on the reverse strand, counting down.
GGCGTCCTCGTCGGGCAGCGGTCCGGCGGCCAGAAAGGCCTGTACCTCTGGTCTCATGCCGGTCATGATCGACGCCGGAGGGCGGATCCGGCAATCCGCGGCGGCCCCGTAGGGTCTAGACCATGACGATCCACGCACGCGCCCTCCTGTTCGACAACGACGGCACCCTTGTCTCCTCCCTCGACTCCGTGGACCGCTGCTGGGCCCGCTGGGCCGAGGAGTACGGCATCACGGAGGAGTTCGGCCGGGTCGAGCTGCACGGGCGTCCGGCCGCCGAGATAGTCGCCGAGCTGCTGCCCGCCGACGTCGTGCCGGAGGCCCTCGCGCGGATCGAGACGCTGGAGGTCGAGGACGTACCGAACGACGGCGTGCGCCTGCTGCCCGGCACCAAGGACTTCCTCGACTCGCTGCCCGCCGACCGCTGGGCCGTCGTCACCTCCGCCACCCGGCGCCTCGCCGAGGCCCGCCTCGGCGCGGTCGGCATCCTGCCCAAGACGCTGATCGCCGCCGACGACATCACGCGCGGCAAGCCCGACCCCGAGCCCTACCTCCTCGCCGCCCGGCAGCTGGGCGTCGACCCGGCGCACTGCGTCGTCTTCGAGGACGCCCCCGCCGGGCTCCAGGCCGGTCGCGCCGCCGGGATGACCACCGTGGCGTTCACCACAACCCACCAGGCCCATGAGCTCGACGCCGACCTGGTGGTGACGGACCTGTCGGCCCTGTCCGCCCTGGTCACCGACGCCGGTGTCGAGATCTCCGTACGCGGCTGAGAGCTGTCCGCCGCTGTCCGGTATGTGGACGGCGGCGGCCGGTAAGGACCGTAGGTCTGGTTTACTGATCGCATGACCACGACGAGCAGCCGCACCCTTGCGACCGAGGCGACCCTGACGCCCGGTGCTCGTTGTATGTGTCGAATGTGCGCCTTCTAGAGGGCCCCCGCACCACCGCTGAGCCTCGCGCCCCGAAGCGAGAGCCCGCTCAAGTCCGCCCATACGCCCCGCGTAGGTGACTGAGCCGCGCCCCGCGCACACGATCCTCCTCTCCGGCCGCACCGCGCCCTGGAGAACCGTGCTGCGTCCTGGCTGCCTCCGACCATGAATGCCCCGTGCCCGGCGCCCACGACGTGCCGCGCACTCGACAGTGACGGAAACCCCAGTGATCACCACCACGGGCCTGACCAAGGTCTACCGCTCACGCGGCCGTGAGGTCACCGCCCTCGACGGCGTCGATCTCCACGTCCGCGAAGGCGAGGTCTACGGCGTCATCGGCCAGTCCGGCGCCGGCAAGTCCTCCCTCATCCGCTGCGTCAACCTGCTGGAGCGCCCCACCGCCGGCACGGTGACCGTCGCCGGACAGGACCTCACCGCCCTCGCGGGGCGGGGACCCCGGGCCGGCAAGGAACTCCGCCAGGCGCGCAGCCGTATCGGCATGGTCTTCCAGCACTTCAACCTGCTGTCCTCCCGGACCGTCCAGGACAACGTCGAGCTGCCGCTGGAGATCCTCGGCAAGTCCGGCAAGGAGCGGTCCCGCAAGGCACTCGAACTGCTCGACCTCGTCGGCCTCGCCGACAAGGCCAAGGCCTATCCCGCCCAGCTCTCCGGCGGCCAGAAGCAGCGCGTCGGCATCGCCCGCGCCCTGGCCGGCGACCCCAAGGTGCTGCTCTCCGACGAGGCCACCAGCGCCCTCGACCCGGAGACCACCCGCTCCATCCTCCAACTGCTGCGCGACCTGAACCGGCAGCTGGGCCTGACCGTCCTGCTCATCACCCACGAGATGGACGTCGTGAAGTCGATCTGCGACTCCGCCGCGCTCATGGAGAACGGCCGCGTCGTCGAGTCCGGCACGGTCAGCGAACTCCTCGCGACCCCCGGTTCCGAGCTGGCCTCCGCCCTCTTCCCGGTCGGCGGCGAGGCCTCCGCCGACGACCGCACGGTCGTCGACGTGACCTTCCAGGGCGAGGCCGCCACCCAGCCGGTCATCTCCCAGCTCTCGCGCACCTACAACATCGACATCTCGATCCTCGGCGCCGCCATCGACACCGTCGGCGGCCTCCAGGTCGGCCGGATGCGCATCGAACTGCCCGGCCGCTACGAGGACAACGTCGTGCCGATCGGCTTCCTGCGCGAACAGGGACTCCAGATCGACGTACTGGGCCAGGAGCCCGTGCTGCTCAAGGAAGGTGCCCAGCTGTGACCTGGTCCGAGATGCAGCCCCTGCTGGAGCAGGCGTGTTGGGACACCCTGTACATGGTCGGCTGGTCCACCCTCATCGCCGTCGTCGGCGGCCTCCCGCTCGGCATCCTGCTCGTCCTCACCGACCGGGGCGGCCTGCTCCAGAACGTCCTCGCCAACAAGGTCATCGGGCAGATCGTGAACGTCGCCCGGTCGATGCCGTTCATCATCCTGATGGTCGCGCTGATGAGCTTCACGCGCTGGGTCACCGGCACGACCATCGGCCGCGAGGCCGCGATCGTGCCGCTCGCGATCGGCGCGATCCCGTTCTTCGCACGCCTCGTCGAGACGGCTGTCCGCGAAGTGGACGGCGGACTCGTGGAGGCCGTGCAGTCGATGGGCGGCAACACCTGGACCGTCGTCCGCAAGGTCCTCGTACCCGAGTCACTGCCGTCCCTCATCGCCAGCACCACCACCACGATCGTCGCCCTCATCGGCTACTCCGCCATGGCCGGCACGGTCGGCGCCGGCGGCCTCGGCGACATCGCCATCCGCTACGGCTACCAGCGCTTCGAGACCGAACTGATGTGGCTGACGGTCGCGATCCTCGCCGTCGTCATCTCCCTCATCCAGTTCGCCGGCGACTACGCGGCCCGCTCCCTGCACCGCCGCGGCGGCCACTCGGGCCCCGGGCCGAGGCTACGGCTGCTGAAGGCGTCCACGGCGACGACCAAGACCGTCTAGGCGCCCGCCCCCAGATCTCCCCGTAACACCAGCACGGGGTTGCACCACCATAAGGAAAGGCACTTTTCGTGCGTAACACCGCCAAGTTCACCACTGCCGTCCTCGCCGCCGGAGCCCTCACCCTCGGGCTCTCCGCATGCGGCTCGGACAAGGACTCCGGCTCCGACGCGAGCGCCCCGCTGAAGGTCGCCGCCACGCCCACCCCGCAGGGCGAGATCCTCACCTACATCAAGGACAACCTCGCGAAGAAGGCCGGCCTCGAACTCGAGGTCAAGGAGTTCACCGACTACGTGACGCCCAACACGGCCGTCCAGCAGGGTGGGGTCGACGCCAACTACTTCCAGCACCAGCCGTACCTGGACGACTTCAACAAGAAGAACGGCACCGACATCGTCGCCGTGCCGAACGCCACGGTGCACCTGGAGCCGCTCGCCGTGTACTCCCAGGGCGTCAAGAAGCTGACGGACCTGAAGAAGGGCGCCACCGTCGCCCTGCCCAACGACACCACCAACGAGGCCCGCGCGCTGAAGCTGCTCGAGGCCAACGGCGTGATCAAGCTCAAGGCGGGCGTCGGCTACGAGGCGACCCCGAAGGACATCGCCTCCAACCCGAAGAACCTGAACTTCAAGGAGCTCGAGGCCGCCCAGCTGCCGCGCTCCCTCGGTGACGTCGACGCCGCCGTCATCAACGGCAACTACGCCCTGGAGGCCGACCTCAGCCCGGCGAAGGACGCCATCGCCGCCGAGTCGCCCAAGGACAATCCGTACGGCAACTTCCTCGCCGTGAAGAAGGGCAACGAGGACGACCCGCGCGTGCAGAAGCTCGCGAAGCTGCTCACCTCGCCCGAGGTGAAGAAGTTCATCGAGGACAAGTACGACGGCGCGGTCGTCGCCGCCTTCTGACGTATACGGCGTATCGCCACGCACGGGGTCCACACCTTCACCGGGTGTGGACCCCGTGGTGCGGTTCAGTGCTTTCATGCTGCATGCTGGGCAGTTCAGCAGGCCCTGACGGATTTTCAAAGGTTACGGAGCGGCGCATGACTGGCACCTTCCCCAACATCTCCATCAGCACGGAGCGGTTGGTGCTGCGTCCCCTCGACGAGGACGACGTGCCCGCGCTGGCCGAGATGATGAACGACGAGCAGGTCGGCGCCTGGACCGCCGTACCCCAGCCCTACACCGAAGACCAGGCCCGCACCTGGATCACCGAGTACGCCCCCGGCGAGCGGCGGGCCGGTCGCGGCATCGACCTCGCCGTCACCGAGTTCCTCACCCAGCGACTCGTCGGCATCGTCCAGCTCGCCAGGACCAACTGGCATGTGCGGTCCACCGAGATGTCGTACATCATCGCCCCCTGGGCACGCGGCGAGGGGTACGCCTCCGAGGCGGCGCTCGCCACCGCCCAGTGGCTCCTCGGCGACCAGAAGTTCGAACGCATCGAGCTGCGCACCGCCGCCGACAACACCGCCTCCCAGCAGGTCGCCCAGAAGATCGGCTGTATCAGCGAGGGCGTGCTGCGCAACGCGTGCATAGCGCGGGTGCGGGCCGAGGACGGTACCTGGACCGACGTGCGCACCGACTACATCGTGTGGAGCCTGCTCCCGGAGGACCTCGAGGGCGCCGGCGAGCAACTGGCCGACACCGGCGGCTTCACCTCGTTCGGCGAGTGGAACTGACGGGAACCGGACCCCCGCCACCGGCGGCGCCGCCCCGCCGAACGGGTACTCTCACGGAGCCCGCCCCATGGGCTGACCCAAGACGACCTGCGCGAACCAGGAGACTGAGACGATGGCCGACCGCGTCACGGTGATCGGCTGGGACGGCTCACCGCTGACCGCCGCGGCACGCTCCGCTCTCGGCGCCGCCACGCTCGTGGCCGGTGCCGCCCATCACCTGGCGCTCCCCGAGGTACCGCCCGGCGCCGAGCGCATCCGCCTCGGCAGCGTCGCCCTCGCCGCCCGCCGGATCGCCGGCCACCGAGGCACAGCCGTGGTCCTCGCCGACGGCGACCCCGGCTTCTTCGGAGTCGTACGCACCCTGCGAGCACCCGAGTTCGGCCTGGAGGTCGAGGTCGTCCCCGCCGTCTCCTCGGTCGCCGCGGCCTTCGCCCGTGCCGGCATGCCCTGGGACGACGCACAGGTGGTCGTCGCACACCGTCGCACCCTGCGACGCGCGGTGAACGTGTGCCGCGCCCACACCAAGGTCGCCGTCCTCACCTCACCGGGCGCAGGCCCCGCCGAACTCGGACTGCTGCTGGAAGGCGTCCACCGCACCTTCGTCATCTGCGAGGCGCTGGGCAGCGACCGCGAGCAGGTCACCGTCGTCACCTCCGACAAGGCCGCCGACCACACCTGGCGCGATCCGAACGTCGTCATCGTCATCGGCGGCACCGCCGCCGCACGCGAGTCGGGCGACTGGATCGCCGGACGCGACCCGGCCGCCGGCCCCCGCGGCTGGACCCTGCCCGCCGAGTCCTACGGCGGCCTCATGGGCGAAGGCGAACTGGAACCGCTGCGCGCCGCCCAACTCACCCGGCTGGGCCCGCGCGTCGGCGACCTCGTGTGGGACATCGGCTGCGGCAGCGGCGCCTTCTCCGTCGAGGCCGCCCGGGCCGGCGCCGCCGTCATCGCCGTCGACCGCGACCCACAGGCCTGCACCCGCACCGAGGCCAACGCGCGCGCCTTCGGGGTCCAGCTGCAGATCGTCCACGGCGCCGCCCCGCACGCGCTGGAGAACCTCCCCGAACCGGACGTCGTACGCATCGGCGGCGGAGGAGCGGCCGTGGTCTCCGCCGTCGTCGACCGGCGTCCGCAGCGCATCGTCACCCATGCCGCGACCCGTGACGCCGCCGAGATCGTCGGACGCGACCTCACCGCACGCGGCTACGACGTCGAGTGCTCCCTCCTGCAGTCCGTCGAACTCGACACGCGGGCTTGGACGGAGCGCGAGCGCAGCGTCGCGTTCCTGCTCAGCGGGGTACTGCCCGACCGCACGGCGTGACCGCGAACCCGTCCCCGTGATCCTGTTGTCGTACCGCGCGCGGTAGGCTGGCCGATCGTTGTACCGCACTCGGTCGCCCGGCACTTCGTCGGTCAATGTCCGGAAAAACACGCCCCGTTTGGGGTGGGTGTGGTACGGCGAAACCGGAGGACGCGCAACGTGGCGCAGTCCACAGCGGCCTGTCGCGGATCAACCTGTCGCGACGGCCGAACGGCCACGACAATGCCACTCAATGGCTTTGTCGCCTTTTTGGGACGGGTCGTTCGTGCCGCTGGGCACGCACGCTCGTTCTTCACTGCGGGGGCGGTCGGTGCGCCGTCCCCGGTGAGCTGGTCGTAGAAGCACTAACCGATGGGCGAGGGGTACGCATGACCGACACCGGCCAGGTCCCGGGCGAGGGACTGCCGGAGAGCGCAGGCATGGTGGAGCAGCCGGGCGCCCCCGCGGCGCACGGTTCGTACACCTACCTCTCCGAGACCACCGCCGAGGACGAAGACCTGCTGCTCCCCGGCTCCCAGGGCGCCTGGGGCAACGAGGTGGCCCCGCCCGCGCCGGAGCCGGTCGTCGAGGCCGTGCACGAGCCGGACGCGCACGAGATCTCCGGCCGCGACAGTGGCTCGGTCGACCTCAGCGCCGTACGGCTGCCCGGCCCGTCGGCCCCCTCGACGCCGATCCCGCCCATCACCCCGCGCCGCCCCCTGCACCTCGGCCCGCCCATTCCCGACGCCTCCGCCAGCCCGGTCCGCTCGCTCGCCGACCGCGGCGCCGTCGGTGCGCCCGTACGCCAGCCCGGCCAGGCCCCGGCCGGCCCCGAGTACCTCGACGTCCCGCAGCCCCAGGAGGCGGCGGCCCCACAGCCGGCGGCCCCCTGGGGCGCCCCCGCCCCGGCCGCCGTCCAGGTCCAGGCTCCGGCTCCGGTCCAGGTGAGCGCCGAGGGTACGGCTGCCGAAACGGTTGTTCCGACCGGACAGCCGGGTGTGGCGCAGGCGGTGGTGTCCCGGGTGGCTGGCGCCGCCCAGGGCGACGAGGCGCCCGCTGCTGTGCCTGTCGCGGACGCCGGTGAGGTTGCGGCGGGACCCGAAGCGCCGGTGGCCGAGGCGGTAGAGATGGTCGAGGCCGTCGAGGTGGCAGAGGAGGCCGAGGCGGCTCAGGCGCCCCAGGTGGCTCCCGAGGGTTCCGTACCTGAAGCCGCTGCTTCGGTTCCCGACGCCGTTGCCGAGGCGGGGCCGCTTCCCGAGACGCCCCAGGCGCCCGAGGCCGCGGCCGAGGCTGAGGCCGAGATCGGCCAGGTCCTCGAGGTCCCCGCGCCGGAGGCCGCGCAGCCCGCTGCCCCCGAGGCCGACCCCGCGCCCGAGGCCGCGCCGGAGGCCGCGCAGCTCCCCGAGGAGCCCGCCGCCGAAGCCGACGCGACCGCCGACGCCCCTGCCCCTGAGGCAGTGCAGGCGCCTGACGCCCCGGTCCCCGCCCCCGAAGCCGTCCAGGTTCCCGACGCTGCCGAGCCCGAGGAGCCCGAGGAGGCCGAGCCGTCCGCGACCGAGGCCCCGCAGGCGCCCGAGGCCCCCGAGTTCCCGGAGGCCGCGCAGGCCCCCGAGGCCCCCACGTCGGCTGACGCCCCCCAGCCGACCCCGGAGGCCGCCGCCCCCCTCCCGCCCGCATCCGACGTGGCACAGGTCGACGCCGCTCCCGAGCCCGAGGCCGCACCGGCCCCCGAGCCGGAGCACCTCGCGCCCACCGAGCAGCCCACCGACGCGGTCGCCGCCCCTGCCGAAGCCGCCGGCGCCGCCCCCGCCGTCGTAACCCCAGAACCGGCCCCACAGCCCCAGGACGCCGAGCAGCCCGCCCAGCCGGAGAGCGAGGCCGCCGTTCCGGTCGCGCAGCCCGTCGAGGAGCCGCAGGCCCCCGAGGCCGCCGCCGATCCGGAACTCGCGCAGCCGCAGCAGTCGGGCGAGCACGCCGCCCCGACGGACGACCCCGGCGTCGAGGAGCAGGTGGCGGCCGAGAGCGCCCCCCTCCCCGAGGCGGAAGCGCCCGCCGCGGAGCCCGCCGCCGAGTTCCCGCAGGCCCCGGACGTCACCGCCGAGTCGCCCGCGCCGGTCCAGCCACTCGCCGCCGCGAACCCGCTCGTACAGGACCCAGCCGACGAGCGACCGATCCCGGCCGAGAACCCCGAGCCGTTCGTCGCCGAGCCCGCGGGCCCGCAGCTCCAGACCCCGGTCGCCCAGCCCGTGCAGGTTCTCCAGGACCCGGCCCAACCGGCCGTCGAGCCCGCGGAGTCCGCCGAGGCCGAGGCCCCCCAGGAGGGGGCGCCCGAGCAGCCGTTGGGACAGTTCGTCCCGGTCGAGGGTTCGGTGCCGACCACCCCGCACCTCGCCCCGACGCCGCCGCAGCCGATCGTCCTCCCGGCGGAGGAGGCACCGGCCGCCGTCGCCACGGTCCCCGCACACCGCGAGGGCGACCCCGGCCTCGTACAGCACGCGGAGGACCTGGAGACCCGGGCCGCCGACCAGGAAGACCCGCAGGTCCCGGCAGCCCCGGAAGAAGAGAGCACCGCGGCAGTGGAAGAGGTACGACAGTCCACCGGCCCGGCCGCGCCCGCCTACGACGACGCCGAACGCGAGGCCGTCCTCAAGGTCATGCGCGAGCGCCGCGACATCCGCAACGGCTTCCGCAGCGACCCCATCCCGCACGAGGTGCTGCTCCGCGTCCTGGAGGCCGCCCACACCGCGCCCTCCGTGGGGCACTCGCAGCCCTGGGACTTCGTCGTCATCCGCTCAGCGGACACCCGGCACACCATGCACGAGCTGGCGATGCGTCAGCGCGACGCGTACGCCAAGTCGCTGCCCAAGGGCCGGGCGAAGCAGTTCAAGGAACTGAAGATCGAGGCCATCCTCGACACCCCGGTGAACATCGTCGTCACCGCCGACCCCACCCGCGGCGGCCGCCACACCCTCGGCCGGCACACCCAGCCGCAGATGGCCCCGTACTCCGCGGCACTCGCCGTGGAGAACCTCTGGCTCGCCGCCCGCGCCGAGGGCCTCGGCGTCGGCTGGGTCAGCTTCTTCGACGAGCGCGAGATGGTCCGCACGCTGGGCCTGCCCGAGCACCTGGAGGTCATCGCCTACCTGTGCGTCGGGTACGTCGACGAGTTCCCGGACGAGCCCGAGCTGATGCAGGCCGGCTGGTCCAAGCGCCGCCCGCTGTCGTGGGTCGTGCACGAGGAGACGTACGGCCGTCGTGCCCTGCCCGGTGAGGAGCCGCACGACCTGCTCGCCGAGACCGTCGCCCAGATCCGCCCGCTGGACGCCAAGGCGCTCGGCGAGGCCTGGGAGCGGCAGAAGCGGATGACGAAGCCGGCCGGCGCGCTCGGCATGCTGGAGATCATCTCCGCGCAGCTCTCCGGCCTGTCCCGCCAGTGCCCGCCGCCGATCCCGGAGCCCGCCGCCGTCGCGATCTTCGCCGGCGACCACGGCGTGCACGCCCAGGGCGTCACCCCCTGGCCGCAGGAGGTGACGGCCCAGATGGTCGCCAACTTCCTCGGCGGCGGTGCGGTCTGCAACGCCTTCGCCGGTCAGGTCGGCGCCGAGGTGTGCGTGGTGGACGTCGGCGTGGCCGCCGACCTGCCCGCCACCCCCGGCCTGCTGCCCCGCAAGGTCCGCGCGGGCACCTCCGACATGACGACCGGCCCCGCGATGACCCGCGAGGAGGCCAAGCAGGCCATCGAGGTCGGCATCGAGACGGCCCGAGACCTGGTGGCGGCCGGCAACAAGGCGCTGCTGACGGGCGAGATGGGCATCGCCAACACGACCGCCTCGGCGGCCCTGATCTCGGTCTTTACGGACACCGACCCGGCCGACGTGACGGGCCGGGGCACCGGCATCAACGACGAGACCCTGGCCCGCAAGACCGAGGTCGTCCGCCGCGCCATCGAGGTCCACCAGCCCGACCCGGCCGACCCCATCGGCGTCCTGGCGGCGATCGGCGGCTTCGAACACGCCGCGATGGTCGGCCTGCTGCTGGGCGGCGCGTCACTGCGCACGCCGGTGATCCTGGACGGCGTCAGCGCCGGTGCGGCCGCCCTGGTGGCCCGCGCCATCGCCCCCGAGGTCCTGGCCGCCTGCATCGCGGGCCACCGCAGCGCCGAGCCCGGCCACGTCGCCGCCCTGAACAAGCTGGGCCTGCGCCCCCTGGTCGACCTCGACCTCCGCCTCGGCGAGGGCACGGGAGCTCTGCTCGCGCTGCCTCTGGTGCAGAGCACGGCCAGGGCGATGCACGAGGTCGCGACGTTCGACTCCGCGGGCGTCACCGAGAAGTGAGTCAGGGCCGGGCCGGGGGTAGGCGTTCCTGCGCGTCCCCCGGCCCCGCCGTACGCTGAGCCCACGTCTAAAATCCGCACGTCAGGGCTGCTCCAGCGCCGTAGCACCCATCGCACCGCCAGCACGAGGAGCCGCAGCCTCATGGCCGAACACCCCGCCTACCCCGTGGGCCTCCGCCTCACCGGTCGCCGAGTCGTCGTCCTCGGTGGCGGCGAGGTCGCCCAGCGCCGTCTTCCGGCACTCATCGCAGCGGGCGCCGACATCACGCTCGTCTCGCCCGAGGTGACCCCGTCGGTCGAAGCCATGGCGGACGCCGGAGAGCTCACCTGGGAGCGGCGCCCCTACGCGGACGGCGACCTCACCGACATCTGGTACGCCCTCATCGCCACCAGCGACCACGACGCGAACACCCGCGCCTCCGCCGAGGCCGAACGCAACCGCGTGTGGTGCGTCCGCTCCGACGACGCCGACGAGGCCACCGCCTGGACCCCGGCGACCGGCCACAGCGAGGGCGTCACGGTCGCCGTCCTCACCACCGACGCCAAGGGCCGCGACCCCCGGCACACCGCCGCCATCCGCGACGCGGTCGTCGAGGGCCTGCGCGACGGCACCCTGGTCGCCCCGCACCACCGCACCCGTACGCCGGGAGTGGCGCTGGTCGGCGGCGGCCCCGGCGACCCGGACCTGATCACCGTGCGCGGCCGCCGGCTGCTCGCCGCGGCCGACGTGGTCATCACCGACCATCTGGGCCCGCGCGACCTGCTCACCGAACTGCCGCCGAACGTCGAGGTCATCGACGCCGCGAAGCTGCCCTACGGCCGGTTCATGGCCCAGGAGGCCATCAACAACGCGCTGATCGAGCACGCCAAGCAGGGCAAGTCCGTCGTACGCCTCAAGGGCGGCGACCCCTTCGTCTACGGGCGCGGCATGGAGGAGGTCCAGGCGCTGGCCGAGGCCGGCATCGCGTGCACGGTCGTGCCCGGCATCTCCAGCTCCATCTCGGTGCCGGGCGCCGCCGGTATCCCGGTCACCCACCGGGGTGTCGCGCACGAGTTCACGGTGGTCAGCGGTCACATCGCGCCGGACGACGAGCGCTCCCTGGTCGACTGGCCGTCCCTCGCCAAGCTGACCGGCACCCTGGTCATCCTCATGGGCGTCGCCACCATCGCGAAGGTCGCCGAGACCCTCATCGCCCACGGCAAGTCCCCGGACACGCCCCTGGCCCTGATCCAGGAGGGCACCACGGCCGCCCAGCGCCGGGTGGACGCGACCCTCGCGACGGCGGGCGAGGCGGTGCTCGCCCACGAGGTGAAGCCGCCGGCGGTCATCGTCATCGGCGAGGTCGTGAACGTAGGCCCGAACCCCTCCGCGTAACCGCGGGTAACACAATCCGTTCCAACCGTTGGCACCGCACCCAGGACAAGGCAGTATCACCCTGTGGCCGATCTCATCACCGTCGATGACCCCACCGACCCGCGCCTGCGTGACTACACGGGCCTGACCGACGTCGAACTGCGCCGCAAGCGCGAACCGGCCGAGGGCCTGTTCATCGCCGAGGGCGAGAAGGTCATCAGACGGGCGAAGGAAGCCGGCTACGAGATGCGCTCGATGCTGCTCTCCGCCAAGTGGGTCGACGTCATGCGCGACGTCATGGACGAACTCCCCGCCCCGGTGTACGCGGTCAGCCCGGACCTCGCCGAGCAGGTCACCGGCTACCACGTGCACCGCGGCGCGCTCGCCTCCATGCAGCGCAAGCCACTCCCGACGGCCACCGAACTGCTGCGGACCGCGCGCCGGGTGGTCGTCATGGAGTCGGTCAACGACCACACCAACATCGGCGCCATCTTCCGCTCCGCCGCCGCCCTCGGCATGGACGCGGTCCTGCTCTCCCCGGACTGCGCCGACCCCCTGTACCGCCGCAGCGTCAAGGTCTCCATGGGCGCGGTCTTCTCCGTGCCCTACGCACGGCTCGACACCTGGCCCAAGGGCCTCGAATCGGTCCGCGAAGCCGGCTTCACGCTCCTCGCGCTCACCCCCGACGAGAAGGCCAAGACCCTCGACGAGACCGCCCCGCACCGGATGGACCGGGTCGCCCTGATGCTCGGCGCCGAGGGCGACGGCCTGTCCACCCAGGCCCTGGTGGCCGCCGACGAATGGGTCCGCATCCCGATGGCCCACGGCGTCGACTCCCTCAACGTCGGCGCCGCCGCCGCGGTCGCCTTCTACGCCGTGGCCACCGGCCGCCCCGACCTCTAGGTCGTGTCAATGGCGCAGCGCCAGGCGATCGTCGCGGTCCTGCTCCGCGCCGACCGCCTGCTCGCCGTCCGACGCGGCCCCGCCGTCGCACGCCCCGGCTACTGGCAGCCGGTCAGCGGCAGGATCGAGCCGGGGGAGAGCCAACGCGAGGCCGTCGTCCGGGAGGCCCGCGAGGAGGTCGGTCTCACCGTGGTCCCCCTGGCGAAGGTCTGGGAGTCCGAGACGGACGACGGCACCTTCCGCCTCCACTGGTGGACGGCGAACGCCGGCACCGGTGACGTGGTCCCCGACCCCGACGAGGTCGGCGAGGCCCGCTGGGTCACCCCGGCGGAGTTCCTGTCCCTGGACCCGGTCTTCGACGGCGACCGCGAGTTCTTCGAACGGATCCTGCCCGGCCTCTGACGTCCGTCGGGCCGGGACGCCGCCTAATCCGAGATCTCGAACGTCGAGTCGTACGACTCGGAGCCCGGATCCACCTGCTCGTGCTGTGGCCGTACGACGTCTCCGTCGCCGCCGAGACCGCGCTGCGGCCCCTGACAGCCCTGCGCCGCCGCGATGCCCAGCGCCACCAGCAGCGTCACCACGACGAACACGAACAGCCGCTGGCGCAGCAACTGCGGGTTGGCGGGACGGCGACCGGTGCTCGTGTTGCGCTGTGCCGGACGACCGCCGCCGTTGCGCTGCACCGGCCGGCCGCCGTTGCCCGCACGCGGGCTGTTGCGGGAGGCGGGCGTCGACCGGGTCCCGGACCGGGAGGCGGCCGTACCGCTGTTCGCCGCATTGCCGCCCCGTGCCGGAGGAACCCCGTCGCGCGCGGGGCCGGGACCCCGGGGCGCGCCGTGACCGCGCGGTGGCGCGGCGCCGCGCGGAGGGGGAGTGCCCTGCGGACGACGCTGGGCGCGCTGCGGCTCCGGGTAGGTGTCGGCGAGCCGCCCGGTCAGACGGTCCGCCTCGGCCGAACGCGGCGCGGGCGGGCGTACGTCCCCCAGTCCCTGCGCCTCCCGGGCCGCGATCTCCTTGAGGCGCAGCGACAGCTGAAGCGTGCTGGGCCGTTCCTCCGGGTCCTTCGCCAGACAGGCCCGCACCAGCGGAGCCAGCGCGTCCGGTACGCCGTGGAGCTGCGCCTCCTCGTGCACGACGCGGTACAGCATCACCTCGGAACTGCCGTGCCCGAAGGGAGAGTCACCCATCGAGGCGTAGGCCAGCGTGGCGCCGAGCGAGAAGACGTCCGTGGCCGGGGTGACGGCGGCGCCGCGCACCTGCTCCGGGGCGAGGAAGCCGGGCGAGCCGACGGCCGTACCGACGTGCGTGAGCGTCGAGGCCCCCGTCGCCCAGGCGATACCGAAGTCGATGATCCGCGGGCCCTTGGGGGAGAGGAGGATGTTGGACGGCTTGAGATCCCGGTGCACGACCCCGGCCTCGTGGACGGCGACCAGCCCCTCCGACAGGGCGGCACCCACGGCGGCGACCTCCGCCGCGCCGAGCGGGCCCTCGTCCGCGACCTTGTCGTGCAGGGACGGGCCGGGCACGTACTGCGTGGCGAACCAGGGGCGCTCCGCCTCCAGATCCGCGGCCACCAGCCGTGCCGTACAGCCCCCGCGAATCCGCCGGGCCGCCGAGACCTCACGCGCGAACCGCGACCGGAACTCCTGATCCTCCGCCAGGTCGGGCCGGATCACCTTGAGCGCGACCCGCTGCCCCTTCTTGTCGGAGCCCAGGTAGACGACGCCCATACCGCCCGCGCCGAGCCGTCTGTGAAGCCTGAACGAGCCGACGACGCGCGGGTCCTCGCGCCTCAGGCGCATCATCGCCATGTTCATCCCCGCTGCCCGGTCCGTGTGACGAGCCACAGCTTACGTTTCCACGGGCCGCCGTGCGCAGAGGCCGCGCCCTCTCGGGGCGATGGATTGTCAGTGGTGGGTGGGAGACTTGAAGGGTGGTCAGGGGGCTGGCGAGCAGGGCTACTTCGGTGTGCTTTGTCCCCCAACCACCCATCACAGAAGGGGGATTGAGCCCGTGAAGGGTGATCGCGTGGAGATAGTCGTGGACGCGGGAGACACGACGCGCACGTACGAGGTGGTGGCGAGCAGGGCGGGCCGCCGGGTCGAGACGGCGGTGCGCCGAGGTGTCGTGGAAGTGAGCGAAGTCACCCGGAACGGCTCGGTCGTACGTACGGCCCGTTTCATGGCGACCCGGGTCCTGGCGCTGGTCGAGCAGCCGGTGCCGCGTGAAGACAGCTCGGAGAAAGCGGGGCAGAGCGGGCGTCCCCTCCGGGAAGACCCCGAGACCTAGGTCCTCGTCTCCACCCAGGGGAGTACTCCGCAGGTCATGGCTCATCCTCCGGGAGGCCCGCCAATCGGTACGAGGGCATGACGTGCGGGGAGCGCCGGACGCCTAGATTTGAGGTCAAGCGGCGGGTGGCAGCACTCGTCCCCCGAGGTCAGACACCCGCCGCTGCCAACGACAACCGACACAGGTCAGGAGAGGGACCATGGCCCAGACGGCACCGCGGGCAGTGATCCGCATGCAGGAGCGCACGCTGCTGCGTCCGCGTCGCCAGGGCCGCCGCCACCCGCTGGTGGCGACGCTGATGGCCCTTCCTCTGGCGGCCCTTCTCCTCCTCGTCTTCGACGGCTGGGAGACAGTGGCCACACAGGCGTCGTCCGTGGGCGTGATGCTGGGGCGCTGAGCGGCGACCCCAGGCCCGGAAGAGCGGTCCGGGCGGGGACATCCACCCATGAAACCCCGTGGGGACGGGGGTGCGGCGGACGGCACAAATGCCGGCGCAGCTGGGGAGCTGCGCCGGCATTGCTTTTGCCTCCGGGGGCTGCCTGCGGCGGTTGAGCCGGGCCGTGGGCGACCGCGGGGTCGTGCGTCCCGAAGAGGGGCTCCGCACGAGGAACCCCGCGTACCCTCGGCCCAGATCCCCGCATCCAAGGACGCCCGTGACCTCGAACCCCCTCCTGCCCGACCTCGCTGTACATGCCGAGGCCGAGGCTCACTCACGTACGTCCGCCTGTCCTTGCGGAGCGACCGTCACGCTCGCCGACCGGGTCGATGCCACCGTCGTCCGTCATGGCGAGACAGTGGCAAAGGCGCACGCCCAGGGCATGAGCCTCGCTGAGCTCACGCCCCGCCTCCGTACTGCCGCCGCACTGCCCGACCTGCTCCTCGCCCCGCTCACCCCGCACCCCGGCGATCTGCATGGTCGGCTGGTGACCTTCTGGCCGTACGGCACCCCGGTGGATCCGGAAGATCCGGATGCGGCCCCCTGGGAGGCGGCAGCGACGCTTCTGGCTCGGCTGCACAGTACGACGGCTCCCGTTGCGGTGCCCCCCATGCGCGGTCCGCTCAAGGCCGCGTCGGCGGTGGCCCGGCTCCGCGCGGCGGGGGCCGAGGGGGCGGGGGCCGGCGCCGTTCTGCGTGCTTGGGGCACCCTTCCCGAGTGGGCCCGTGCCGAGGCCCCGCAGCCCGACACCGCCACGCTCTGCCACGGCGACCTCCACCTCGGCCAACTCGTGCGTCACCCGGCGCCGCACGGCCCCTGGCTGCTCATCGACGTCGATGATCTCGGCGTGGGCGTGCCGGCTTGGGATCTCGGGCGGCCGGCCGCCTGGTATGCCTGTGGATTGCTGTCGCCCGAGGAGTGGGACCGTTTCCTGGCCGCGTACCGCGCGGCCGGGGGCCAGGCCGTTCCCGGCGACGGTGATCCTTGGTCGGCGCTGGACGTCCCGGCCCGTGCCCTGACCGTGCAGACCGCGGCCCGGGCGATCACCAAGGCCCAGGTCGAGGGACGTCTCCTGGACGAGGTCGAGCAGGCACTCGTGGACGCATGTGACCGAATGGCCGCCGTCCCCCCTGAGTTGGCCCAGGGATACGCAAAGTAGTGTGCAACCGACCGCAGCCGGACAGAGTCTGTCCTGGCGATACACGAAGCAGGACCGACCGGCGAGGAGTTGAGCCGACCATGCAGTGTCCGAAGTGCCGAGCCCCGATGCACACGTACAACCGCAACGGTGTCCAGATAGAGCAGTGCAGCGGCTGCCGCGGGATCTTTCTCGACTACGGCGAGCTGGAGTCGCTGACCCGCCTGGAGTCCCAGTGGGCCCAGCCCGCCCCGCCCCCTCCGGCCGCCCCGCAGGCCTACCCGGCGGCCCCGCAGGCGCCGGCCTGGGGCGCACCGCACGGCGGGCACCACGGCGGTCACTACGGCCACAAGCGGCACAAGAGCTTCGGCCACATGCTCTTCTCCAGCTGAACCGCACCACGACGAAGCCCCCGGTCGCAGGACCGGGGGCTTCGGTGCGTGGACGATACTGGGATTGAACCAGTGACCTCTTCCGTGTCAGGGAAGCGCTCTCCCGCTGAGCTAATCGTCCAGATCAGCCACCCCGTGAGAGGGGCTGCGTGCGCGATACTGGGATTGAACCAGTGACCTCTTCCGTGTCAGGGAAGCGCTCTCCCGCTGAGCTAATCGCGCGGGGCAGACCTTCGATGATCGGTCGAAGATCCAGTGGACGATACTGGGATTGAACCAGTGACCTCTTCCGTGTCAGGGAAGCGCTCTCCCGCTGAGCTAATCGTCCTTGGAGGTGGAGACGGGATTTGAACCCGTGTAGACGGCTTTGCAGGCCGTTGCCTCGCCTCTCGGCCACTCCACCAGGAGTGCAGGGGTTCGGGAAGATCCCCTTGTTCCTTCGAGCGGACGACGAGGTTCGAACTCGCGACCTCAACCTTGGCAAGGTTGCGCTCTACCAACTGAGCTACGTCCGCCTGTCGTTTCGTTCCGCTCCCGCGGCCCGGCGACGTGTTGAACTCTAGCGGATTCCGGGGCCAGTACAAAAACGCGTTTGTGCAGCGTGCTGCGCTGCACCTGCTCAGGGACCTGCCGGAGCCCTCGGAAGGGACATGGTCAGGTCACCCGCAGGACACCCGCCATAGACTCGACTGCGTGCTCGACCTCGCTCCTCTCGCCCGCTTCGGCGACCGCGTCGCCACCGGACTCCTCGATGTCACCAGCGATCCCGCCGCCCTGGACTCCCACGGTTTCTGGGCCGTCTGCACCGACTTCGAGGGCGCTCTGACCTGCGCCCGCTTCCGGGACGTACGGGATGAGCCCGTCCCCGCGCCGGTGCCGGGGCGGTGGGTCGGCCCGGGGGTCGGTGACTGGACGTCGTCGCTGGATCGCGCAGCGTACACGGCGGGGGTGCGGCGCATCCGCGAGTACATCGCGGCCGGCGAGGTCTACCAGGCCAACCTCTGTCGGGTGCTGAGCGCGCCGATCGGGAGGGACGCCGACGTGGACGCGCTGACCGCCCTGCTGGCCCGCGGCAACCCGGCGCCGTACGCAGGAACGATCCGGCTGCCGGAGCACGGTGTGGAGATCGCGACCGCGTCTCCCGAGCTCTTCCTGCGGCGGGACGGGCGGGTCGTCGAGTCGGGGCCGATCAAGGGCACCGGGCGGACCGAGGCAGACCTTCTGGAGAAGGACTACGCCGAGAACGTGATGATCGTCGACCTGGTCCGCAACGACATCGGCCGGGTGTGCGCGACGGGGACCGTCACCGTCCCCGACCTGTGTGCCGTCGAGAAGCATCCGGGGCTTGTGCACCTGGTGTCCACGGTGCGCGGTGAGCTGGACGCCGGGGCCGGCTGGTCCGAGCTGCTCGGTGCCACCTTCCCGCCCGGGTCGGTCACCGGCGCGCCCAAGTCGAGTGCCCTGCGGATCATCGAGGCGCTGGAGACGGCGCCGCGTGGGCCGTACTGCGGTGGCATCGGGTGGGTGGACGCCGACCGGGGGGCCGGCGAGCTGGCCGTCGGGATACGTACGTTCTGGATCGACCGGGGCGAGGGCGTGTTGCGGTTCGGCACCGGCGCCGGGATCACCTGGGGGTCGGATCCCGAGGGGGAGTGGCGGGAGACCGAGCTGAAGGCGGCCCGGCTGCTCGCGGTAGCGTCGGGAGCGTACGAGGTGAGTGGAGAGGGACTGCAATCGTGAAGATCTGGCTGGACGGCGGGCTCCAGGACGTCGAGTCCGCCCGTGTCTCCGTCTTCGACCACGGGCTGACCGTGGGCGACGGCATCTTCGAGACGGTGAAGGCGGTGGACGGCCGTCCGTTCGCGCTGACCCGACACCTCGACCGGCTGACACGTTCGGCGCGCGGACTCGGTCTGCCCGATCCCGACCACGACGAGGTGCGCCGTGCCTGCGCCGCGGTGCTGGAGGCCAACCCGATGCCGCTCGGCCGGCTGCGGATCACCTACACCGGCGGCCACGGACCCCTCGGCTCCGATCGCGGCGAGCACGGCCCGACCCTCGTCGTGGCCCTCGGCGAGACCACCCGGCGACCCGACTCCACGGCCGTGATCACCGTGCCCTGGACCCGTAACGAGCGCGGCGCGCTGACCGGTCTGAAGACGACCTCGTACGCCGAGAACGTCGTCGCGCTCGCCCGCGCCCACCAACACGGTGCCTCCGAGGCCCTGTTCGCCAACACGGTCGGGCAGCTCTGCGAGGGCACCGGCTCGAACGTCTTCGTCGTGCTGGGCGGCGAGATCCACACCCCGCCGGTCGCCTCGGGCTGCCTCGCGGGCATCACGCGCGCGTTGGCCGTCGAGTGGACCGGCGCCAAGGAGACCGACCTGCCGCTGGACGTCCTCGCGCGGGCCGACGAGGTCTTCCTTACCTCCACCCTGCGGGACGTGCAGGCCGTGCACCGCGTCGACGACCGCGAACTCCCGGGCGCGCCGGGCCCCGTGACCGCCAAGGCCATGCGGGTCTTCGAGGAGCGGTCCGGGGACGACCTGGATCCGTAGGAGCCGGAAAATGGGCTGCCGAGGGTCCGCGTCGTGGGTAGAACACCCTTGATGACCACGACCCTGCGGCCGACCGAGCCGCTTCAGCACAATGAGGACGGGACCCGTTCGCGCCACTACCAGGTGTGTGTGAACGGCCGTCCCGTGGGCGCCCTCCACCTCGGCACGCATCCCGTCTTCGGCGCGGCGGTGGCCCGGATAACGACGCTGCGGATCGAGGAGGCGGACCGGCGCCGCGGCCGCGGCACGGTGGCCGCCCTCGCCGCGGAGGAGGTGGCGCGCGGCTGGGGATGCCGGCGCATCGAGACGACCGTCCCCGGCGACGCCGGACCGGCGCTGCGTCTCGCCACGGCGCTCGGCTACGTCGTCCGCAACCGCGGCATGGCGAAGGTGCTCGGCGACACACCGCCCGAACTGCCGCCGGGCAGCCGGGCGCGTCCCATGACGGAGGCCGAGTACGGGCCCTGGCTGGCCGAGAGCCACGAGGGCTACCTCCGCAGCTGGGCCGAGCGCGGGGTGCCGGAGGCCGAGGCCCGGGCCAGGTCCGAGCGGGACCACGCCGCACTGCTGCCGGATGGCCGGCGCACGCCGAAGGTGTTCCTCAGCGTCCTCGAGCACGAGGGCGTCCCGGTGGGCACCCTGTGGGTGGCCGAGCGTGACGGCGGCGCCTATGTCTACGACGTCGAGACCGACGCGGCCCACCGCGGCCAGGGACACGGCCGCAGCCTGATGCTGCTGGCCGAGGCCCAGGCGATCGGCGCGGGGTACCGGACCCTCGGCCTCAACGTCTTCGCGGGCAACGCTCCCGCCGAGCGACTCTACGAGTCACTCGGCTACGAGGTTCGGCAGTACGGCTTGTACAAGACGCTGCTGTAGCTGCCGGTGGGGTTGAGGGCGCGGGGGCCACAGACCCACTGGGCGGGGTCAGGCGCCCTGCTCGGCCAGCAGTCGGTCGGCGATCTCCTCGATGCGCTCGCGCAGCCCCTCCTGGCTCTTGCCGCCGTCCAGGCGCTCGCCGCCGATCACATACGTGGGCGTTCCGGTCACGCCGATCGCCTTGCCCTCGGCCTGGTCGGCGTCGACGATCAGGATGTGCCGGCCGTCGATCAGCGCGGTGTCGAACTCCTCGGCGTCCAGGCCGAGTTCCCGGGCCGTCTCGACCAGGAAGGGTTCTCCCTTACGGTCCAGCTCCTCGACCCGGCCCAGCACGGCCTCGACATACGGCCAGCCCTGCCCCTGCTCCGCGGCCTCCTCGGCGGCCTGCGCCGCGGCGAAGGCGTGCTTGTGCTTCTCCAGCGGGAAGTGCCGCAGCCTAAGCTCCAGCCGGTCGCCGTAACGGGCGCGCAGGGCACGGACGTCGTCCAGGGCGCCGCGGCAGTCGGGGCACTGGAGCTCGCACCAGATGTCGAGGACGGGCGCGGCGGGACGGTCGGAGGAGGAGTCGCTCATGGCCCCAGTCTCCCAGCAGCGGCCCCGGCGCCCCAATCCGACCTGGTCGTACGCCCTCGACCGGCACCTGCGGAGGAGGTGACCCGGAGATGTCCCTGATGTCGGACGGAGGCATGGCCGGGTGGGCTTGCCACGGTGCAGGATGGAAGGGACGAAAGTGCCCTGCCCGACCCAGCCTGCCTGGAGGACCGGATGATTGCCGAGACCGTCTGTTCCGCCGTCGCCGCGGCCGGCCTGGGCATCGCGGCGGTCACGGCGTACCGCAAGCGTTTCCTCGCGGCCACGCGCATCGCCGCGTACTCACTGGTGCCCCTCGGGCTGGTGATGACCGGTGTCGTCGACTGGCTGGCGGACACCGCGTTCAGCCCGACGGCATGGGCCGGCTTCGGAGTCCTGGGGGCGTCCTGGCTGCTCTTCGCGAGCACCCGCGCGGTGGAGCGCCGGCGCGGGGGCACCCGCAAGGAGCGCAAGGAGGCTCGAGCCGCCGCGCAGCGCGAGGCGGTGGCTCCTGCGGCCTCGGCGCCCTCGCTGGGGGCGGGCTCCCGGCCGTCCACCAAGCCCGCGACCGCGCCCCGAGCCGACGCCTCGGACGACTTCAGCGACATCGAGGCGATCCTCAAGAAGCACGGGATATGAAGGCCCCTGCGAGGGCCTGAAACGACACAGTGGGTCGCCGCCCGGCCGTAAGCGATCACGACTCGAACCGGACATCACGGAATCCAGCGAACTCCCGCTCATTCCGGGCGTGTTGATCGCGGGACCAGGCGCAACTGCGCCATCATCGGCGCGAGATGCTGGACACGACACAGAGCGAGGCCGCGCCGGCTCAGGACGAACCTCGCGGGTGCCTTTTCGCCCTTTCCCAGCCACCGCTGATGATCTTCCTTGCGGTGATCGGGTGTCTGCTGCTCATGGCTGCGCTGCACGATCTGCTGTTGCTCTGAGCCGTACCCGCGGTCCCCGGCGCCACCCGCCGGGGTCCGCGTCGACACACCCGTCGTGTCAGCCCGCCGCTTCCTTGCGTCGCGCCCGGTAGGCGGCCACATGCAGACGGTTTCCGCAGGTACGGCTGTCGCAGTAGCGCCGTGAACGGTTACGGGAGAGATCCACGAAGGCATGCCGGCAGTCCGGCGCCTCGCAGCGCCGCAGTCGCTCCTGCTCCCCGGCGACCACGAAGAACGCCAGCGCCATGCCGCAGTCGGCCGCCAGATGGTCGGCGACGGAGGCGCCGGGGGCGAAGTAGTGCACATGCCAGTCGTAGCCGTCGTGGTCCGTCAGCCGGGGAGTGGTGCCCGCGGCGGCGACGAGCTCGTTGATCAGCCCGGCCGCCCGGCGCGCCTCCGGCTCCGCGAAGATGGCGGCGAACCGTCCGCGCACCTTGCGCACCGCCGACAGGTCGAACTCCGACAGCACACCGACATCACTGATCTCGTGCTTTCGTACGAAATCGGCGAGAGCCGCGACATCCGACAGTCCGTCCGGCGTGTCGTCGCCCTCCGGCGAGGTGTTCACCAGATCCACCACGGCATCGAGTGCACACCGGGTGTCATGGGTGATCAGCACGTTTCGCTCCCTGGCCTGGGGTCGGGCGGGGCGCCCGCCGATGCTGGCCGATGGTAGTGGCTCACGGCGCCCACACATCGGCCGAGCCCGCACATGGCTTCGAATACAACGCCGGGGAAGCCCCGACGGTTCCCGTCGTTCCCATGTCGGCCACTACTCACCGTCACCCTCGCACCAGTGCCCCCATGGGTCACAGGCACACCAACGCCGCCCCCGTGGAGCGGAGGCGGCGCGATGTGTGCCGTATGCGGTTGTCTTGGCCCGAGCCGTCTCCCCGAGTCGACGGCGCCGGGCGGTCTTGAGGGAGCGCCTCGCCCTAGCTTTCCGCCAGGATGTGCGAGAGCTCCTGATCGAGATCGAAATGCCGATGCTCCGTACCGGGGGGCACGGCGGCATCCGTCCGCTTCAGGAAGGACTCCAGAGCCCGTGCCGGGGCCTCGAGCAGCGCCTCGCCCTCCGGAGAGCTCAGGGCGATGCAGACGACGCCCTGGCCATGGCTGCGCGACGGCCAGACGCGGACGTCGCCGGTTCCGGTGGGCCGGTGGAGGCCCTCCGCGAGAAGGTCGCGGGCGAACACCCACTCGACGGTCTCTTCTGCTCCGGTGTGGAAGGTGGCGTGCACGGCGTAGGGGTCGGCCGTGTCGTACCGCAGGCCTGCGGGGACAGGCAGGGAGGACTCGCTCGACACAACGAGGCGCAGGTGCAGCTCGCAGCTGACCGTGGTGTTCATAAGCGCCAGGGCCTTTCGCTCAGTGTGCGCTCGGGGATTCGCACGTCGGCGAAATCGACATGCCACCTACGGTGCCGTTGTAAACCCCTCTGAGTGTTTTGCCTGTGTTTACGTAACTCTTCCGGCCGAGAACCAGTTCGCGAGGTACGCCCATTCCGGTGACTGGTTTCTGTCCGGTAGGGTTTGGCCGTATGAATACGGGGAGTAACGAGCCGGGCGAGGTTGCCGTGGCGACGGGACAGATCGAAGTGGACGGTGTGAAAGGCGACAGCGAGCAGGGGCTCGGTTCGAGAGCGCCGGAGTTCATCAAGGCGCGCCGCGTACTGCATGTCAGCTGGCAGGTGGGTGTCTTCGTCATCGGCCTCGCGGTCGTGGTCGCCGGCATCATCATGCTGCCGCTGCCCGGTCCCGGCTGGGTCGTGATCTTCGGGGGCATGGCGATCTGGGCGACCGAGTTCGTCTGGGCCCAGCTGGTGCTGCGCTGGACCAAGCGCAAGGTCACCGAGGCGGCCCAGCGGGCCCTCGACCCGAAGGTGCGCCGCCGCAACATCATCCTGACGACGATCGGCCTCGTGATCGTGGGCGCGCTCGTCGGTTTCTACGTCTGGAAGTTCGGCATAGTCATGCCGTGGAAGATCAAGGACCAGTGATCCGCGACGGGGGTGCGGACGTCGTCCGGTGCGGGTTCGCGCTGGTCACCCGCACCCCCTGACATGGGGTAATGTTCTTCCTGCGCCCGGGCGATTAGCTCAGTGGGAGAGCGCTTCGTTCACACCGAAGAGGTCACTGGTTCGAACCCAGTATCGCCCACCCGGGTACGACGGCCCGTCTGCGAGAGCAGGCGGGCCGTCGTCGTTTGTGCGCGTCGGCAGGCGGGCGAGCCCCGGCTGATCGGCACCAGTCGGCGCAGGTTTGCGTCCAGCGAGGGTCTGCCGGTCCCGGTCGGCCTGGGCCGGTGCCGGTCAGTGCGTGTCGGTCCGGTCCGCTCTGGGTGGGAGCCGGTCGACGCGCCCGTCGAGCCCGTGGCGCGCCCGGCGAGGAGCCGGTCGGCGCCCGTCAGAGTCGGTCCGCGCCGGTGAGGGGGTCAGTCGGCGCCAGCCGATGCCGACGCGCCGGTGTCCCGCGCCGGCGAGCTGGTCGCGCGTCGGGGGCGGCGCGGTCCGCGTCCCCGACTCAGCTCCTGACCAACCCGGCTGGGCTCCCGCCTCCCGGCTTGGCTGGGCCCACTCGGCTCGGCCGCACCACCCCCGGATCAGTCCCTCCAGCCCGCTCGCCCCACCCCCGCCACACGCCCATCGCCCGCCACTCAGGCAGGCCAATTCCAGCCGACCAATTTCCCCGCACAAGTGGCCGGTTTGCGTTCGACTGGCCGACCGCACCTTCCCTACCTGCGGAGTTGGACGATCCGGTGTCCGAATCGTTCCCGACGGGCCGTCAACTCGCCGCGCGGGTCCACAAGAAATTCCTGTCCGAATCATTGACGCACCACGAGGCCCCTCGTAACTTGTGCCAGCAAGCGCTTACTTGAAACGATTCATGCAGTCGGCGATGACGCTGCGGGGAGGGGGCCCAACCATGGGAACCAGCAGGAATGTTGAGAGGCGTACGATCCTGAAGGCGGCCGGGGCCTCCGCGGCCGTGGTCGGCCTGGGCGCGACCACCGCGTGCGGCGGTGACAGTGGCTCCGGAGACGGGACGGTGACGCTCCGTTACGCGTGGTGGGGTGGCGAGCCGCGCACCATCGCCATCAAGAAGACGATCGCGCTCTTCGAGAAGAAGTACCCGAAGATCAAGATCAAGCCTGAATTCACGGACTATGAGGCGTTCTGGGAGAAGTTCCAGACCCAGGCCTCCGGCGGTAATCCGCCGGACGTTTTCCAGAATGCGGTCGGCTTCCTGCGCAAGTACGACAAGCGCGGCGTGCTGATGGATCTCAAGACGCAGGCGGACGCGGGCAATCTGAGCCTGGACAACTTCCGCAACGGGGTTCTGTCGGCCGGTCAGGCCGACGGCAAGCAGCTCGGTGTGCCCGTCGGCGCCAACACCATGGCGCTGGTCATCGACCTCAAGGCCTTCGAGAAGGCGGGCGTCGAGGCCAAGATGGGCTGGACCTGGGACGAGTACTTCGACGCGCTCCAGACGATCCAGGACAAGCTGAAGATCGCCGGTGACACCGGCTACTTCAGCATCATGTACCTCTACGACCTCTATCTCCGGCAGAACGGCAAGGCCTTCTTCACCGACACCGACCTCGGCTTCACCGAGGACGACCTGACGCAGTGGTGGGAGGACGGCTACAAGCGCGTGCGATCCGGCCTGGTCGCCGACCCGAAGAAGATCGAGCAGGCCAAGCCCAAGTCCGGTCTCTCGGCGGGGCTCGCCGCTTCCGAGTTCACCTGGGACAACTTCTCCATCCGCTACGAGGGCGAGGGCGAGTCGGACTACGGTCTCGCGCCGATCCCCACCTCGGACGGCAAGAACACCGGCCAGTACCTCGGCTCGCTGATGCTGAGCGCCTTCACCGGGACCAAGCATCCCAAGGAGGTCGCCCAGTTCATCGACTTCATGGTCCACGACCCCGAGGTCGGCAAGATCATGGGCTACGACCGCGGCATCCTCGCCACCACCGAGCAGTACGACGCGTTCACGCCCACCGACGACAACAACAAGGGCGTCAAGGCGTACGAGGAAGAGGTCGCCAAGGCCGGCGTCCTCGGCAAGATCACCCCGCACCCGTCCGGCGCCGACGTCATCGAGGCGGCGTTCCTGCGCATCGGCGGCGAGGTCGCCCAGGGCAAGACCAAGCCGGCCGACGCCGCCAAGGCACTGTTCAGCGAGGCCAAGGCCGCGTTCGCGGGCTGAGGGGACGTACCACCATGACGCTCGTCAAGGAAGCGCCCGTGCGCCCGGCCGGGAAGCGGTCCGCCGCTCCCGCCGCCGGGCGGCGCGGGCGGCGCCGCGAGAACCTCGCCGGCTATCTCTTCATGTCGCCGTGGATCGCGGGGTTCCTGCTGCTCACGGCGGGGCCGATGATCGCGTCGCTGTACTACGCGTTCACCAGCTACAACCTGTTCACCCCGCCCCAGTGGGTGGGGCTGGACAACTTCACGACGATGTTCCAGGATCCGCGCTGGCAGAAGTCGGTCGAGGTCACGCTCAAGTACGTCGTCGTGGCCACGCCTCTGAAGCTGCTGCTCGCGCTCGGCGTGGCGCTGCTGCTCGCGCAGAAGCGGCGCGGACAGGGCCTGTACCGGGCCGCCTTCTACATGCCCTCGCTCATCGGGGCCAGCGTCTCCGTCGGCTTCGTGTGGCGGGCGCTGTTCTCGGACGACGCGATCGTGGACCGCGGGCAGAAGATCCTCGGGCTCGACGTGGGCGGCTGGATCGGCAACCCGGACTACGTCATCTACGCCCTGGTCGCCCTGAGCATCTGGCAGTTCGGCGCGCCCATGGTCATCTTCCTGGCCGGCCTCAAGCAGGTCCCGCAGGAGCTGTACGAGGCCGCCGAGGTGGACGGGGCCGGCCCGCTCAGGCGGTTCTGGAACATCACGCTGCCGATGATCTCCCCGGTGCTGTTCTTCAACGTGCTGCTGGAGTCCATCCACGCGTTCCAGGTGTTCGGCTCCGCCTATGTCGTCTCCGACACCCGGTGCGGACCCGCCGACGCCACGCTCGTCTACACCTGTTACCTCTACCAGAAGGGCTTCAAGGAGGCCCAGATGGGCTTCGCCTCCGCGATGGCCTGGACGCTGGTGATCGCGGTGGCGCTCGTCACGGCGGTCCTGTTCTGGTCGCAGAAGAAGTGGGTGCACTACGAGGAGGCCGCCAAGTGACCACCGCCACCAGCCCCGCCCTGCGCACCGCGAACGAGCGGCGGCGCTTCGGCTCGATCGCCTGGCACGTGGGCGCGCTCGCCGTCCTCGCGGTCGTCCTCTATCCCGTGATCTGGGTGGTCGGCGCCTCGTTCAAGCCGAGCAAGGACATCATCGCCAGCCTCGACCTGCTGCCGACCAAGCCGGTCTGGGCGAACTTCTCAGGACTCGCCGACGGTATCTCCGGCATCTCCATCAGCAGCTTCTTCTGGAACTCGCTGATGTACGCCGGCCTCGCAGTGGTCGGTGTCGTGCTGTCCAGCTCGCTGACCGCGTACGCCTTCGCCAAGATCCGGTTCGCCGGACGGAACCTGCTCTTCACCCTGATGATCGGCACGCTTCTGCTGCCGTACCACGTGCTGCTGATCCCGCAGTACGTGCTCTTCCGCAACCTCGAACTCACCGACACCCTGGTGCCGCTGGTCGCGGGCAAGTTCTTGGCCACGGAAGCCTTCTTCGTGTTCCTGATGGTGCAGTTCATGCGCGGTCTGCCGCGTGAGCTCGACGAGGCCGCCAAGCTCGACGGCTGCGGGCATCTGCGCACCTACTGGTCGATCGTGCTGCCGCTGAGCCGGCCCGCGATCATCACCAGCGCGATCTTCACTTTCATCAACGCCTGGAACGACTTCATGGGGCCGCTGATCTACCTCAACACCCCCGAGAAGTACACCGTCTCGCTCGGCCTGATGATGTTCCGCGACCAGGAGGGCATCTCCAACTACGGCAGCATGATCGCGATGTCGCTGGTGGCGTTGGTGCCGGTCATCGCCTTCTTCATGGCCTTCCAGCGCTATCTCATCGACGGCATGGCGACCTCCGGACTGAAGTGAGAAGGGCTGAGGCGGTCACCATGACGCAAGCACACGTGAAGGCCCGCGCACCGCGCAAGGAGTCCCCGCGCAAGGAGTCCCGGCGCAAGGAGCCCGTGTTCGGCGAGCGCTTCGCGGTCTTCGCCGAGACCCTGCTCACCGGCGTGTGGATCGCCGTCGCCTGTCTCGGGATCGTCACCTACCCGGCGGCCTTCGCGGCCGGCGCCCGGCACCTGCGGCGGCGTACCACCCACGAGGGCGGTGGTCTGCGCGAGTTCGTCGCGGACTTCCGGGCGGCCGTGCGCGGCGGGTGGGCCGTCGGGCTCGCCGGGTGGGCGGCGGGCGTCGCGGTCTGGGTGGACGTGCTGGCCGCGCGGGCCGGGATTCCGGGCGGACCGCTCGTCGGAGCCGTCGGCGTCTTCGCGCTGATCGCGGCCACCGTCGCCCTGCTGCGGGCAGCAGCCGTCTGGACGCCGGGCGCGGCCTGGCGGGCGCTGCTCGCGGACGCCGGACGGCGCACCGTACTCGATCCCGCCGGGTCCTTCCTGGTCGTCTGCGGACTGGCCGTCGTGGCCCTGTCCGCCTGGTTCGCCCCGCCGCTGGCGGTCCCCGTCCTGGGGGCCGTCGCGGCGGCCGCCGTCGCCGTGGAGCAGCGCTACCGGCACCGCTGACGCGCGGCGGTCCCCGCACCAGGTCGGCGCCCCGGGCGCCGCACCTCGCGCTGTCATGCCCTGATCACCCACCCCTCGCATTCCCCGTACGGAAGGAAAGGCTGGACTTCTCATGTCTCCCATCCCCCGTAGGTCCATCCTCAAGGCGGCCGCCGTAGCAGGAGCCGCCGCGCAGTTCAGCTGGGCGCTAGGAGCCAAGGACGCGCAGGCCGCCCCCAGAGCCGCCGAGGCCGACGAAGGCCCCGTCACCCTGGACTGGCTGGAAGACGGCGGCCTCGGCGCGGCGCCCGGCTCCACCGTCGGCGTGCCCTGGCCGAAGGGCGCGTACCAGCAGGACCAGACCTTCGCGCTCACGGACGCGGACGGCAAGTCCGTGCCCGTGCAGTCCTGGCCGATCGCCTACTGGCCCGACGGCTCCCTCAAGTGGACGGCCCACGCGGTGAGTTCGGGCAACGGCAAGCTCACCCTCGCCGCCGGCGACTCCGCCGTACCGGAGAAGAAGGTCACCGTCGACAAGAGCGGCGGGACGATCGACATCTCGACCGGCGTCATCACGGCGAAGATCGGCAAGTCCGGCGCCACCCTCGTCAAGTCGGTCACCCGAGGCTCGACGGAGATCGCCAGGAACGGCCGTCTCGTCCTGATCCGCCAGCCCGAGATCGAGGACGAGGACCAGGGCTCGGTCAAGACCGAGCGCTTCGAAGGGGCCATATCGAAGGTCGAGGTCGAACAGGAGGGCCCCGTCCGCGCGGTCGTCCGCATCGACGGCAAGCACCGCAAGGGCAGCCGCAGCTGGCTCCCCTTCTCCATCCGGCTCTACTTCTACGCGGGCGCCGACTCCTTCCGCATGGTGCACACCATCACCTTCGACGGCACCCAGGAGCCCGGCAAGGCCAGCGGCGACTTCATCCGCGGCATCGGCGTGCGCTTCAGCGTGCCGATGCGGGACCAGTCCTACGACCGCCACATCCGCATCGGCGGCGACGGCACCGGCATGCTCCGCGAGGCCGTGAAGGGCATCACCGGACTGCGCCGCGACCCGGGAGCCGCCGTACAGGCCGCCCAGTTCGCGGGCGAGAAGCTGCCCGACCCGTCCACCTGGGACCAGCGGGTCACCACCCGCCTCCAGTACATCCCCGAATGGGGCGACTACACCCTCTCCCAGCTCTCCGCCGACGGCTTCACGCTGCGCAAGCGGACGAAGAACGGCCACGGCTGGATCGGCGCCGGCGGCGGCAAGCGTGCCTCCGGCTTCGGCTACGTCGGTGGCGTCAGCGGCGGACTCTCCTTCGGGCTGCGCGACTTCTGGGAGAAGTTCCCGGCCCAGCTCGACATCCGCGACGCCCAGACCGACGCGGCCGAGGTCACCATGTGGCTCTGGTCGCCCGAGGCACAGCCCATGGACCTGCGCTTCTACCACGACGGCATGGGCCAGGACACCTACCCCGAGCAGCTCGAAGGCCTCAACATCACCTACGAGGACTACGAGCCGGAGTTCGGCACCCCGTACGGCATCGCCCGTACGTCGGAGCTGCTGTTCTGGGCCAACGAGTCCACGCCGTCACCCGAGGCCCTGGCCCAGCAGGTCGAGGCCGTACGCGTGCTGCCGCAGCTCGCCGCCCCGCCCAAGCAGCTCATCAAGGCCAAGGTCTTCGGGCCGGGTCTGTACTCCGAGCCCGACCGCTCCACCCCCGCCAAGGCGAAGATCGAGGACCACCTCGACTTCCTCTTCACCTACTACAAGGACCAGGTGGAGCAGCGCCGCTGGTACGGCTTCTGGGACTACGGCGACATCATGCACACCTACGACACCGTCCGGCACCAGTGGCGGTACGACATCGGCGGCTACGCCTGGGACAACTCCGAGCTCTCGCCGGACCTGTGGCTGTGGTTCGCGTACCTGCGCTCCGGCCGCGCGGACATCTTCCGGTTCGCCGAGGCGATGACCCGGCACACCGGTGAGGTCGACGTCTACCACCTCGGCAAATGGGCCGGTCTCGGCACCCGGCACGGCGTCCAGCACTACGCCGACAGCGCCAAGCAGCAGCGCATCGCCAACACCACGTACCGCCGCTACTACTACTTCCTCACCGCCGACGAGCGCGTCGGCGACCTCATGCACGCCAACGTCGACTCCGACGAGACGTTCCTCGTCCTCGACCCGATCCGCAAGATCCGCACCGAGCCGTACACCCCCGACCGGCACGCGCTGTCGATCGGCTTCGGCACGGACTGGAGCGGGCTCGTGTCGGCCTGGCTGACGGAGTGGGAGCGCAAGGGCCCGAAGTGGGAGAAGGCCAAGGCGCGGGTGCTGTCCACCATGGAGACCATCGCCGCCCAGCCGAACGGGTTCGTGCAGGGCACGGGCCTGTACGACCTCGACACGGGGAAGTTCGCGGTCGCCGCGGAGCCGGTGGTCGGCGTCTCCCACCTGTCCGCGGTGTTCGGGCTCAACGAACTGTGCGCCGAGCTCATCGACCTCGTCGACATGCCGAAGTTCAACGAGGCGTACTTCGACTACTGCCGTTACTTCAACGCCACCAAGGCCGAGCAGGCGGCGCGTTACGGCTCCAACTTCGGCACGCTGCTGCTCTTCCAGGGGCACTCGCGGCTCGACGCGTACGCCGCCGTGCAGACCGGGGACGAGAAGCTGGCCAAGCGGGCGTGGGAGAAGTTCTACAACTCCGACGGGTACAAGGAGTCGGCGCCCTGGAAGACGGAGGAGCTGAGCGGGCCGGCTGCCTTGGTTCCGGGGAGTGAGGCCGCTTGGGTGTCGACGAACGACACCGCGCTGTACGGGCTCGCGGCCATCGAGAACCTGGCGCTGCTGGGGGACCGGATGCCGTGACGGTTCGTGGGGAACTGCGGGACCGTTGTGGCTGGTCGCGCAGTTCCCCACGCCCCTGACGGGGCGCTTCAGCGCATGTTGCCCAGGAAGTCCCGCATCCTTCGGGCGTCCCTGAGGCGTTGCTCGTACGTCGCTCCCAGGGCGAGCAGCAGCAGACCGGCCAGGGCGGGCGGTGCCCAGCGGGGGAGGGCATCGGTCACCTGGACGAGGTACGGGGCGAGTTCGTGCAGCGCGTCCAGGGCGAGGACCGTGCCGCCGAGGAGCAGCGGGGCCTGGAGGTGGTGGCCGGCGCCCAGGAGGGTGAGGGCCAGGGCGGCGAGGCCCAGCAGCAGGGGACGCTTCCAGTCCGGGTCGCCCCACGCCGTGACGAGACTCGGCAGGAGCGTGGCAGCGAGACCGGGGCCGTACGCCGTCCAGGACGAGGCCTGTGGGTCGCGGCGCCTGCGCAGGGCGCCGACGAGCAGCGCAGGGACCGTGACCGGCAGGGTGTACGCCTCGGGCGTGTCGACGTCCCAGGCCGCCAGGCGCACCCAGGTGGCGAGCACGCAGAGCGCGGCGGAGGCGTAGGCGACGGGGCGGCGGTCGGTGCGGATCGCCGTACCGGCGGTGACCACCCCGCACACAGCCAGGACCAGGGCGAGCATCGGCAGGTCGGCCGAGGCCGTGGCCAGCGCGATGGCGAGCAGTCCGGCGAGCGCGCCGGTGATTTCCACCGGGAGCGTCGTGGGCGACTTCCCGAGCCGTGCCGCGAGCAAGGCCGCCGCCACCGGGACCGTCAGGACCAGCAGGGCCGTGTACTGCGGCTGCCAGTCGGCCGCGGCACCTGTGGCGCAGGCGAGCACGGCGGCGTACGCGAGTGCGGTCGACGCCGTGACCGGGGCGAGGTGCGGCCTCCAGGAGGCGCCCGCGAACAGTGCCGTGAGCGAGCAGAGCACGGCGAGCGTCGCGGGCTCGCCGGTCAGGGAGAGGAAGGTGAGGGTGAGGGAGGTGAGAACGGCGAGGACCGTGGCGGTCGGACGCGGGGTGGGGAAGCCCGGGGCGGGGGTCGGCTGAGGGGCCGGACCCGTCTCCGGCCGCTCGGACGGGCGGGTCCACGCGGCTGCCGCGAGGGCGCCGGCCGTGGTGAGGCCGAGGGCCACCAGGCCTGCCACGTACGGGACTTCGAGCACCGACGGCAGCACCAGCGCGGTCGCCCAGGCCAGCACCAGCACACCGGTCAGGGCACGCGGCCGCCAGACGCCGTCCCGTACCGCGAGGACCAGGACCACGGCGACGACGGCCAGGACGACCGGCACCGTTTCCGCGTGGGGCGGCCACGGCATGGACACCGTCACGGCCGCACGCACGTCATCCGGCGCCCCGGACCACACCTGCTCCGCCCACGCGAGCGGACCCAGCAGCGTGACGCCCACCAGGGGCAGCGTCCAGAGCAGGGCGAGTGCCTGCACGGCGACGGAGGCCCGGGTCAGCCCGAGCCGTACCGTCTGCGGCAGCCGGCCCAGCCGCACCGCCGCCAACAGGGCGATCCCGCACGCCAGATACGCCGGAACCGTCCACGCGTCCGGCAGCACGGAGCGGGCCGTACCGCCGACCGCGGCGACCGCGAGCAGGCCGGCGGTCACGGTGAGCCCCGGCGCCTGCTTCTCGGCGACCTGATGCCACGCGGCCGTCAGCGCTACGCCGGCGGCGAGGAGGAGGAGCGCCGCCGCACGGGCGGCGGCGCTCGGGCCGGCGGCCGTCCAGGACAGCCATCCGGCGGCACACACGCCCCACGCGCCCATGCCGTACGCACCGGTCATCGCGGTGATCCGTACGGACTTCGCGGGCACCCGGAGCGCCACGCCCGTGTCGAACCCGGCCGTCACCAGCACGGCCGCCGTGATCCCGGACAGGCCGGCGTCGGCCGCCACCGCCCAGAGCGTCAGGGGCAGTTGGGCGGCGACCAGGGCGGCGGGCAGGGGCAGACGCAGCGTGGAGGCGCGCGGCAGCAGGGCGTACGCCGTCCACAGGGCGGCCAGCGCGGCGGAAGCGGCAGCGACGTAACCCGTCGCGTCCACGTCGGTCAGCGCGACCTTGTGCAGGGCGTACGCGTCGAGCACGGTCAGCGCGAGTCCGAGACCCGCCACCGATTCGGCCGTCGACCGCAGCCCGCGCTTCAGCAGCGGCACCGGCGCGGCCAGCACCGCCACCGTGATCCCGCCGAGCACCAGGGCCCGCCCGGTGATCCCCAGGTGCCCCCAGCTGACCAGCGTGAACGCCATCGCGGCGATGGTGAGCAGGACACCGCCGAGCACCAGCAGCACGTTCTGGACCCGGGGCGCCGAGGTCTCGGGGCGCCGGGATACGACCGGCGGCGGAGCCGAGGCCGGCATGGCCGCCGTGTGCAGGGCCGTGACCAGCCAGGCGCGGCGGTGCAGCAACTGGGCCCGGCGGGCGTCCAGTTGGCGCAGCTCGTGGTCGAGGAGCCGCAACTCCTCGGCCGGTGGCGGAATGTGCGTCATGCCTGGAGTGTGGCCCGCGTCACGCCGCACGGCATGAGTGCGGGTACTCAGAACCTACTCAGATACGGGGGAAACCCGCCGCGCACGGGCAGACTCGTGCCATGGACTGGAGCCACTACCGCTTCCGCAGCCTGTGGGCCCTGCCCGCCCCGCCCGGCGTCGTCCACGACCTGCTGGCCCAGGCCGAGGACTACCCGCGCTGGTGGCCCCAGGTGCGCGAGGTGAACCGGATCGACGACACCAGCGGTGTGATCACGATCCGCTCCCTCCTGCCGTACGACATCACCTTCACGGCGCGTGAAGTGCGGCGGGACCGCGCGGCCGGGATCGTGGAGATCGCCATGACCGGAGACCTCGAGGGCTGGGCGCGCTGGACGATCACCCCGCACGGCTCCGGCACCCTCGCCCGCTACGACCAGGTCGTCGACGTGAACAAGCCGCTGCTGAGACGGCTCGCGGTGCCGGGACGCCCCTTCTTCCGCGCCAACCACCGGCTGATGATGCGCGCCGGACGGCGGGGGCTCCTCGCCGACCTCGCCGGTCGGCGGGAAGCGGTTTGAAGGAAGCGCGCCGGGACCTGTATTGTTCAGTCCGTTCCCGGGCGATTAGCTCAGTGGGAGAGCGCTTCGTTCACACCGAAGAGGTCACTGGTTCGAACCCAGTATCGCCCACCGGGAAAGGCCGGTCCGCCGCAGCGGACCGGCTTTTTTGTTGCCCGGCTCCTTGTCGCTCGGCATTCCGTCGTTCCGGACCGCCTAGGCCGCCGCCGGCAGATCGGGGCGCAGTGGCCACGCCGGGTCCACCGCCTCGTCGCTGCCGCTGCGGGCGAACCACGCCTGGAGCCCGCGAGCCTGCGCCGCGTGCCACACCGCCTGCAGCGTGTGCAGCTCGGCCGGTGACAGACGCTCCAGCCGGGCCGCGAAACGACGCCCCACCGCCCGTACGACCTCCAGCGAGGCCAGTGCGTCGGCCGCCGCGTCGTGTGCGCCGTCCAGCGCGACACCGTAGTGCTCGCACAGGTCCGTCAGGGTGCGGCGACCCTTGCGGTAGCGGTCCAGGTGTTTGTCCAGGACCCGTGGATCGAGCACCAACAAGGGCGTCGCCTCGAACCAGTGGTCCAGGGACGAGGCGCGGTGGCGACGCAACTCGCGGTCGAGCAGCGTCAGATCGAACGGCGCGTTCATCACCACCACCGGCCGTCCCCGGGCCGCCTGTTCCGCCAGCTCGCCGGCTATCTCATGCACCACCGGCGCGGGCCAGCGGCCGTTGCGCTGCAGATGCTCCTCCGTCAGTCCGTGCACCGCCGTCGCCGCCTCCGGCACCGGCACGCCCGGGTTCACCAGCCACCGGGTCACCCTCGGCCGGGTCCCCGGGGCGTCCTGGACGACGACGGCCGCCGAAACGATCCGGTCGGTCTCGACGTCCACGCCTGTCGTCTCCGTGTCGAATGCCGCCAGCGGGCCCTCATACCAGCACGCCATACCTACACAACCCCTCGTTCACCGACGGCAGCTGACGTTCCGTCTTCTGCCCGTTTGGTGATACCCGGGCCGTTTGCGGCGTACGCCGGAAGGACACAACAGGAGTGCGGGTCTTTGCAGTTCAGCGGCCCGCCACGGGGATTCACTTTGCTTGGAAGGCTGTTGGCCATGGCGATAGCGCAGCCCGAGCGGGGCGGGCTGCTGCCCGAACGAACGGGCCCCCATCGCGGTTCACTCGCCACTACCGCCTGCATGGAGACACTGCAGGTGGGCTATCTGCACGCGGTCGCGGCGGCGTCCGGGTGCTCGCTGTCCCAGCCATTTCCGGACAACGGCATCGACTGGCACGTCAGTCACGGCTCGCCCGGTCACACGGTCGACGACGAGGTGACCATAAAGGTGCAGCTCAAGGCCACCTACCAGCTCGCGCCGAACCCGCCGGGACGCTTCTTCTCCTTCACGCTCGACAACGACCACCTGGCGAAGCTCGCCCGCACGCCGGTCTCGGTGCACAAGATCCTCGTCGTGATGATCGTCCCGCGCTTGCAGGAGCAGTGGCTGCGGGCCGGCCACGACCGGCTCGACCTGCGGCACTGCTGCTACTGGGTCAACCTCGCCGGCCACGCCATCACCGGCCGGCGCCGCACCACCGTGCGCATACCGACCTCACGCATCTTCGACGACCGGGCGCTCTGCGAGATCATGACGCGGGTCGGGACCGGAGGCAGACCATGACGCACCGCCCGCTGGAGGAACCCGTACGCCCAGTGCGGCCGCACCCGGTCGAAGCGTCCTGGGACCGTCCCCCCGACCCCGGCGACGTCGACCCCGCCGTGCTCAGCGCCCTGCTGCGCCGGCACGGCTGGCAGCGGCGCGGGGGAGCGGCGGGGCGCTACGGCCGCTGGACCCCGCCCGGGCCGGGCGGCAACGGCACCAGCCTGCTCGTGCCCGAGTCCCGTGCCTTCCCCGACAGTGACGACCTGCTCGGCGAGGCGCTGATCGCCCTCTCCCGCAGCGGCACGCCCTCCGCCCGTGAGGTGCTGGTCGGGCTCGCCGTGCCCAGCGACGAGGTCCGCTGGTGGCGGGACGCGCCCAGCGGACCGGCCGGGGCCGCGCCCTGGACCGTCGAGGAGGAACTGCGCACCGGTGCCCGCCAGATGCTCCTCGCCGCGGCGCTCGCCACGCGCGCGCGGGCCGGCTACTACGGCGCCCGGCACCGCCGCGCCGCCGCCGCGATGCTGGAGAGCGTCCTCGTCGGCTCCGGAGCCGGCGGCCGCCACCTCGCCGCCTTCGTGCCCGTCGGCACGGGACGACCCCTCGCCGTACGCCTCCACCAAGCCCTCTACGCCGCCCGCGAGGCCATCGACTACCAGCGGGCCACCGGCGGCATGGACGCCTTCGACGGTGCCGTCGAGGCGGGCGTCAGCCGCGAGCTCACCGAAGCGCTGGTGGCGTTGGTGCGCGGTACGGAAGGCGCGCGCGTCGCCGTCGAGTGGGCACCCGCGGCCGGAGTGCCCGAGGACTGCGCGCGCGCCGTGGAACCCGTCGAGTTCTCACCGGGCGACCTGCCCGTACTGCGCGAGGCCGCCGCCCGCTATCTGCGCGAGGAACCCTCCGTACCGGTCAGGATCACCGGCACCGTCGTACGGATGCGCAGGTCCGGACCGCGCGGGGAGGGCACCGTACGCCTGCGCGTCCTCGCGGGCGCCGAGGTGCCGCACGTCCGGCTCACCCTGGACGAGGAGTCGTACCGCATCGCGGGGCACGCGCATCTGGTCGGCCTTCCGGTGCGCGTGCACGGGCGGCTGGAGAGCCGGGGCGGGTTCCGCAAGGTGACCGGGGCCTCCGGGGTCGTGCCGGTGCAGGTGGACGAGGCGGAGCGGGACCGGCTGATGAAGTCGCTGCAGGAGGATCTGGACTTCTTCGAGGGAGCGTGTGGCGGGGAGGACGCGGAGGACTGACGGGGACCCCCAGCTGGGACGCCCTGTAGGGGCGGGGAACTGCGCGACCAGCCACGATGGCGCCGCACACGACCCCCGACCGCTCACGCCCCTCCCCAAGCGGCAGCGCAACCGTTTCGCGGGCAGGTGGGTGAGGTCGGTACGATCGCGTAATGCGCGCGCTCCTGGTATGGCGCCGCACCCCCCTTCAGTCAGGAGAGACCGGTGTCAGACGTCCGTGTGATCATCCAACGCGATTCCGAGCGGGAAGAGCGCGTGGTGACGACGGGCACTACGGCCGCCGACCTCTTCGCCGGCGAGCGCTCGATCATCGCCGCGCGCGTGGGCGGCGAGCTCAGGGACCTGTCGTACGTGCTCGGCGACGGGGAAGAGGTCGAGGGCGTCGAGATCTCCTCCGAGGACGGGCTCAACATCCTGCGCCACTCCACCGCGCATGTGATGGCGCAGGCCGTGCAAGAGCTCTTCCCCGAGGCCAAGCTGGGCATCGGCCCGCCCGTCAGGGACGGCTTCTACTACGACTTCGACGTCGAGAAGCCGTTCACGCCCGAGGATCTCAAGGCCATCGAGAAGAAGATGCAGGAGATCCAGAAGCGGGGGCAGCGCTTCTCCCGTCGTGTCGTGACCGACGACGCGGCCCGCGAGGAGCTCGCAGCCGAGCCCTACAAGCTGGAGCTGATCGGCCTCAAGGGCTCCGCCTCGTCCGACGACGGCGCGGACGTCGAGGTCGGCGCCGGTGAGCTGACGATCTACGACAACCTGGACGCCAAGACCGGCGAGCTGTGCTGGAAGGACCTCTGCCGGGGTCCCCACCTGCCCACCACCCGCAACATCCCGGCGTTCAAGCTGATGCGCAACGCCGCCGCCTACTGGCGCGGCAGCGAGAAGAACCCGATGCTCCAGCGCATCTACGGCACCGCCTGGCCGTCCAAGGACGAGCTGAAGGCACACCTCGACTTCCTCGCCGAGGCCGAGAAGCGCGACCACCGCAAGCTGGGTAACGAGCTCGACCTGTTCTCCATCCCGGAGCAGATCGGCTCCGGGCTCGCCGTCTTCCACCCCAAGGGCGGCATCGTCCGCCGGGTCATGGAGGACTACTCGCGCCGGCGGCACGAGGAAGAGGGCTACGAGTTCGTCTACACCCCGCACGCGACGAAGGGGAAGCTCTTCGAGACCTCGGGGCACCTGGACTGGTACGCCGAGGGCATGTACCCGCCCATGCAGCTCGACGAGGGCGTGGACTACTACCTCAAGCCCATGAACTGCCCGATGCACAACCTGATCTTCGACGCGCGCGGCCGTTCCTACCGTGAACTGCCGCTGCGCCTCTTCGAGTTCGGGACCGTGTACCGGTACGAGAAGTCGGGCGTCGTGCACGGCCTCACGCGTGCGCGCGGCTTCACCCAGGACGACGCGCACATCTACTGCACCCGCGAGCAGATGTCGGAGGAGCTCGACAAGACGCTCACCTTCGTCCTCGGCCTGCTGCGCGACTACGGTCTGACCGACTTCTACCTGGAGCTGTCCACCAAGGACCCGGAGAAGTTCGTCGGCTCGGACGAGGTCTGGGAAGAGGCCACGGAGACGCTGCGCGAGGTCGCCGAGAAGCAGGGGCTGCCGCTGGTCCCGGACCCGGGCGGCGCCGCGTTCTACGGTCCGAAGATCTCCGTCCAGGCCAAGGACGCCATCGGGCGGACCTGGCAGATGTCGACCATCCAGCTCGACTTCAACCTGCCGGAGCGCTTCGACCTGGAATACACCTCGGCGGACGGCTCCAAGCAGCGACCGGTCATGATCCACCGCGCGCTGTTCGGCTCGATCGAGCGGTTCTTCGCGGTGCTGCTCGAGCACTACGCGGGCGCCTTCCCGGCGTGGCTGGCCCCGGTCCAGGCGCTCGGCATCCCGATCGGTGACGGGCACGTGGACTACCTGGAGAAGTTCGCGGCGGCCGCGAAGAAGAAGGGCCTGCGGGTCGAGGTGGACTCCTCCTCCGACCGTATGCAGAAGAAGATCCGCAACGCCCAGAAGCAGAAGGTGCCCTTCATGGTCATTGCGGGCGACGAGGACATGGCGAACAACGCCGTCTCCTTCCGCTACCGCGACGGCTCGCAGGAGAACGGCATCCCCTTCGACGAGGCCATCGCGAAGATCGCGCAGGTCGTCGAGGAGCGGGCGCAGGTCTGATCCGGCCGCAGGCGTGTGTCGAGGGCCCCCGGGGAGTTCAGCTCCCCGGGGGCCTTTCGTCGTCCTCGCGGGAGAAGGCGTGCAGCAGCCACGAGGCGAAGGTGCCGGTCACGGTCCCGAGCAGGCCCAGTCCCACGGCCATGATCCCTACGGCGATCAGCCGCCCGCGGACCGTGACGGGGGTGAAGTCGCCGTAGCCGACCGTGGCCAGCGTCGAGCACGTCCACCACAGGGCGTCCCCGAAGCTCCGCATGGTCGCGCCCGGTGCCCCGCGCTCCTGGTGGTAGACCGAGAGGGCTCCTGTGAAGCCGAGGAGGACGGTGGACAGGCCGGCGTAGACGATCACGCGTGCGTGCACGGTGAGCCGGGGCCGACCGTGCCGGCGCTGGAAGCTGTCGTGTGCCTTGACGATCTGCAGCGGCCGCAGCAGTGGCAGGAACAGCACCACCGTGTCCAGCGGGTGTCGCCGGACGAAGCTCCAGCGCTGTCCGCTGAGCAGCCAGCGCACGGCGTAGTCGACACCGAACAACGCCCAGGCCGTGAAGGTCAGCGCCAGGCAGAGGTCGAGCACGGCGTCCGTGAGATGACCATGGCCCAGGACCCGGATCGCGTACGAGGCGAGGAAGACCAGGGACGCCACACCGAGAGGGGTCTCGGTGCGCTGCTGCCAGCGTGCCAAGCGGCTGTCGTCGTCCACCGGCCAAGCTTGGCTCGGGCCGACCGGGTGCGAGCCCCGGCGACACGCCGCGAACGGACGAAGCCATATGCTGCACGCATGACGAGTGAGCCGGAGCAGCAGTGGGGAGTGGGGATCCAGGACGCGTTCCAGCGCCTGTGGACGCCCCATCGGATGGCCTACATCCAGGGTGAGAACAAGCCGACCGGTCCCGGAGCGGACGACGGCTGCCCCTTCTGCTCGATCCCGGCCAAGTCCGACGAGGACGGGCTGATCGTCAAGCGCGGCGAGCAGGTCTACGCCGTGCTCAACCTCTACCCGTACAACGGCGGCCACCTGATGGTCGTGCCCTACCGCCACGTCGCCGACTACACCGACCTCACCGAGCCGGAGACCATCGAGCTCGCCGCCCTGACCAAGCAGGCGATGACGGCCCTGCGCACCGCCTCCGGCGCCCACGGCTTCAACATCGGCATGAACCAGGGCACGGTCGCCGGCGCCGGCATCGCGGCCCACCTGCACCAGCACATCGTCCCCCGCTGGGGCGGCGACACGAACTTCATGCCGGTGGTGGGCCACACACGGGTCCTGCCCCAGCTCCTGGCAGACACAAGGAAGATGCTGGCGGAAGCCTGGCCCACGTCCTGACCCCGGTCCGGCGACCGATCAGCCTGTCCGGCGACCAACCAGCCCGTCCGGCGTTTGAGGACGAGGCCCGAAGGGCCGACAGCGGGGGTCTGGGGGCGCAGCCCCCAGAGGACGCCGCCCAGACCCACCTCACTCAGACCCGTCTCACCAGACCGACCCCACCCGCTCAACCGCCGGA
Source organism: Streptomyces sp. NPDC008086 (assembly GCF_042957325.1). Classification (NCBI taxonomy): domain Bacteria; kingdom Bacillati; phylum Actinomycetota; class Actinomycetes; order Kitasatosporales; family Streptomycetaceae; genus Streptomyces; species Streptomyces sp. NPDC008086. Next base: position 167,424 of record NZ_JBIBIA010000009.1, on the reverse strand, counting down.
GGCCTACGCGTCGTAGACGTCGGCCTTCCTGGGTGACGGATCCTGCACTGCCGTACTCAGGAACGACGACCGCGTACCGAACTTCTCCGTGTCCACGCCGTTCTCCGCCAGCACCTTGATCGCCGAGGCATGCACCACCCGCAGCACAGGGGTGGCCGCACGCAGCGCGTCGTCGGCCATGAACCGGTGCCGCCACGGCTGATCCGCCCACGCGTGCCGCAGGCCGAACGGCTCGGGCAGTCCTATCGTCCCGCCGAGCCAGTTGAGCAGCGGGGGATACCAGGAGATCGGGGCGCGGACCGCCAGCCGGACCACCTCGTCGGTGTTGACCAGCGGCAGCTTCACCTTGCGGGTCTCCCACGGCTTGAACGACTTGCTGACCTCCTTGGTCGGCGCCTCGGGCTTCTCCTGGAACAGCCCGTTCACCGGGCCGAGAGCGTGCCCGGTCACCTCGATGCGCAGCGTTTCGTGCAGCACGGTCACCGTGATCAGCATCGTGATGATCAACTGGCCGTCCCACAGCGTCCACTGGACGCCCAGGTAGTGCCGGTCGCCGCTGCCGAACTGCTGCTTGTTGCAGATGTCCTGTATGGCGTGCGACTTGACCTGGTACGCCTCGACGTCCGTGCCCTCCGGCCGGGAGACGGCCTTGGCGCCTTCGGCGATCGGTGTGACGACCCAGTGCCGTATCGAGGGCTTCGGGAAACCGCCGGTGTTCAGCGGGCCGCGCTCCAGCATGCGCAGCTGGTCGTGGATCGCACGGATCACGTCCCAGCTGCGGAACGGATGGATCTCCCGGGTGGGGTCGGCCGGCACCAGGTCCTCCGCCAGCTGCCAGCTGCCCCAGCGCGTGCCCATGCCGAGTATCCCCTTGGGGCCGGCGTAGAACACGGAGTTCGACTGCTGCTCGGCGCTCAACTTGGCCAGGGACTGGCGCAGTTGCTCGGCCTGGGTCTCGGTGGGGCTGGTCGGCACCGCCTCCGGCACCTTCGCGCCGACGCTGCTGCCGGCCAGCAGGCTGTCCCAGCGCTCCCGCAGATCCCTCGCCGTGCGCTCGCAGACCTGCTTGGCCCAGAACCAGCCGACCACGGGCATGAGGACCGAGGCCCGCGCATACCAGCCCCAGAAGCCGCTGAACGGCATGCGCAGCAGGAACAGCACGGCGAGCGCGCCCGCCGCGACGAGCAGCACGGAGGCCAGGGCGCCGCCGCGCTTCTCGTCCCGCTTGACGATGGTGGTGCGCAGCGTGAAGACCAGCAGCCAGACCAGCAGTCCGGGCAGGAACAGCACCCCGCAGATCACCATGATGGCGCTGAGCATCCGGTCACGGGCCTTGCGGATGTTGTTCGCGGCCAGACAGTGCTCGACGACGACCTGCGGCTCGGTGCCGAAGGACTGGATCAGGGGCTTGCGACCGCTGCCGAGCATGCGGTCGACCACGGCCCGGGAGAAGGCCTCACCCAGGTTGGGCCGGAAGATCTTCGCCCAGCTGCGGCCCGCCTTGACGTCGGTCTGGTGCCATTCGTTGTCGGCCTTCTTGATGTCCTCGAACGCATTGTCCCGGTAGGCCGCCGAGGCCAGCGCGAACGTCGCCGTCTGACCCTCTCCGGCCGTGCGCGGTACCTGCGGACCGAAGATGTCCGCGTAACCGCTCTCAACGGTCATTCCCGCCCCCGATCGCCGCACTGTCGCTTCTGCGGCCTTCCCGACTTCCGTGCTGCGCACACCTGTTGATCAATGATCAGCGTATCCCCCGCCACTGACAATCGTCGGCGGACGGCCAATGCCGCCCGCCGACGCGGAGGGGGTCTTCCGCAGGCCACTCGGTGGCGCCGGGCGCCAACTACGAGGCTTCGCGCGCCTCTTCACGAATCCTTTCCGCGATCTGCGCCGGCATCGGCTCGTGCCGGGCGTACGCACGGTTGAAGCGCGCGGTGCCGTGCGACAGCGACCGCAGGTCGACGGCGTACCGCCCGATCTCGATCTCGGGCACCTCGGCCTTGATGACGGTGCGGCCGCCGCTGGTCTGCTCGGTGCCCAGGACGCGGCCGCGCCGCCCGGACAGGTCGCTCATCACGGCGCCCACGTAGTCGTCGCCGACGAGGACGGACACCTCGGCCACCGGCTCCAGCAGATGGATCTTCGTGTCGGCCGCCGCCTCGCGCAGCGCGAGCGCGCCGGCCGTCTGGAACGCGGCGTCGGAGGAGTCCACCGAGTGCGCCTTGCCGTCGCGCAAGGTGACCCGGATGTCGACGAGCGGATGCCCGGCCGCGACTCCCTTGGCCGCCTGGGCCCTTACGCCCTTCTCCACCGACGGGATGAACTGCCGCGGCACCGCGCCGCCGACGACCTTGTCCACGAACTCGATGCCCGAACCGCCCGGCAGCGGCTCCACCTCGATCTCGCAGATCGCGTACTGTCCGTGGCCGCCGGACTGCTTCACGTGCCGACCGCGGCCCGCCGACTTGTTCGCGAACGTCTCCCGCAGGGAGACCTTGTGCGGCACGACGTCGACCTGGACGCCGTACCGGCTGCGCAGCCGTTCGAGGGCGACGTCCGCGTGCGCCTCGCCCAGGCACCACAGCACCACCTGGTGGGTGGCCTGGTTCTGTTCCAGCCGCATCGTGGGGTCCTCGGCGACCAGCCGGGACAGGCCCTGCGACAGCTTGTCCTCGTCCGCCTTGCTGTGCGCCTGGATGGCGAGCGGCAGCAGCGGGTCGGGCATCTGCCAGGGCTCCATCAGCAGCGGGTCGTCCTTGGCCGACAGCGTGTCGCCGGTCTCCGCGCGGCTCAGCTTCGCCACGCACGCCAGGTCACCGGCGATGCAGTGGCTGAGCGTGCGCTGCTGCTTGCCGAAGGGCGCCGACAGCGCGCCGATCCGCTCGTCGACGTCGTGGTCCTCGTGCCCGCGGTCCTCCAGGCCGTGCCCGGAGACGTGCACCGTCTCGTCGGGGTGCAGGGTGCCGGAGAAGACCCGGACCAGCGAGACCCGGCCGACGTACGGGTCGGACGCGGTCTTCACGACTTCCGCGACCAGCGGCCCGTCCGGGTCGCACAGCTTCAGCTCGCGCGGTGTGCCGTCGACCGTGGTGACCGAGGGCGCCGCGCGCTCCAGCGGCGTCGGGAACCCGCGCGTGATGAGCTCCAGCAGTTCGACCGTGCCGAGCCCCTGCCGGGCCCCGTCGGTCGCGGGGGCGGCGGCCAGGACGGGGTGGAAGGCACCCCGCGCGACAGCCCGTTCCAGGTCCTCGATGAGTGTCTTGACGTCGACCTGCTCGCCGCCGAGATACCGGTCCATCAGGGTCTCGTCCTCCGACTCGGAGATGATCCCCTCGATCAGCCGGTTGCGGGCCTCCTCGATCCGCGGCAGCTGCTCCTCGCCCGGATCGGACTCCTTGCGCTCGCCGGACGAGTAGTCGAAGAGCTGCTGCGACAGCAGCCCGATCAGACCGGTCACGGGCGCGTGCCCGTCCGGTGCCTGGGCACCGTGCAGCGGCAGATACAGCGGGAGCACCGCGTCGGGGTCGTCCCCGCCGAAGGCCTCCGCGCAGATCCGCGTCATCTCCTCGTAGTCGGCCCGCGCGGACTCCAGATGCGTGACGACGATCGCGCGGGGCATGCCGACGGCCGCGCACTCCTCCCACACCATGCGGGTCGAGCCGTCCACGCCGTCCGAGGCCGAGACGACGAAAAGGGCCGCGTCCGCCGCGCGCAGACCGGCCCTGAGCTCCCCGACGAAGTCGGCGTATCCGGGAGTGTCCAGAAGGTTGACCTTGATGCCGTCCCATTCGACCGGCACCAGGGAGAGCTGCACCGAGCGCTGCTGCCGGTGCTCGATCTCGTCGTAGTCCGAGACGGTGCCGCCGTCCTCCACGCGGCCCGCCCGGTTCACCGCCCCCGCCGTCAGCGCGAGGGCTTCCACCAACGTGGTCTTGCCCGATCCGGAGTGGCCGACCAGCACCACATTCCGTACGGACGCGGGGTGGTCGGCCGCCGTAGCCCTGCCGGCGGCTCCGGGGTGTGCGTTCGCCTTGTCGCCCATGATCCTGCCTCCCGTGCACGGTGAGGTCACTGTGGGCGCGGACATACGGATCCGCGTGCGATGGCGGCTCCGATGACGCCCGCGGTCCTTCGAGCTTTCCACTCCCGTCACGGTGCGTCCATACGGCGGACGTGATCGCGCCGCCCGGCACCGTGGACCGGGCCGCTCACGCCGTGTACGAGTGCCCGGCGGCCGCCCGCACCCGCGCGTGGCTACGATGGGCCAGCCGGTGGCCAGCAGGGGCCGCCCGGCCACACCGACCCTCGGGAAGGCCATGCTGAACAAGTACGCGCGTGCATTCTTCACGCGTGTCCTCACACCGTTCGCCGCGTTTCTGATCCGGCGGGGCGTCAGCCCCGACACGGTCACGCTCATCGGCACGGCCGGTGTGGTCGCGGGCGCGCTGGTCTTCTACCCCGTGGGAGAGTTCTTCTGGGGCACGGTCGTGATCACGCTCTTCGTGTTCTCCGACCTGGTCGACGGAAACATGGCCCGCCAGCTCGGCCGCTCCAGCCGCTGGGGCGCCTTCCTGGACTCCACGCTCGACCGCGTCGCCGACGGCGCGATCTTCGGCGGCTTCATCCTCTGGTACGCCGGTGGGGGCGACGACCTGGTCCTGTGCGCCGTCTCGATCTTCTGCCTGGCCAGCGGCCAGGTGGTGTCCTACACCAAGGCCCGCGGCGAGTCGATCGGCCTGCCCGTCGCCGTCAACGGCCTCGTCGAGCGCGCCGAGCGCCTGGTGATCTCGCTGGTCGCGGCCGGTCTCGCGGGCCTGCACAAGTTCGGCGTACCCGGCATCCAGTACCTGCTGCCCGTCGCCCTGTGGATCGTCGCCGTCGGCAGCCTCGTCACGCTGATCCAGCGGGTCGTCACGGTCCGCCGGGAGTCCGCCGAGGCGGAGGCCGCGGCGGCCGCCCCGGACAAGCCGCAGGGCGCCTCCCAAGGGAGCGAGGCCGCCAAGTGAGTGCCCAGGAGCGCCTCACGGACGCGCTGTACGGACTCGGCTGGGGCACCGTCAAGAAGCTCCCCGAACCGGTCGCCGTACGGCTCGGCCGCACCATCGCCGACCTCGCCTGGAAGCAGCGCGGCAAGGGGGTGCGGCGGCTGGAGAGCAACTACGCGCGCGTGGTGCCCGGCGCGAGCCCGGAGCGCCTCGCCGAGCTCTCGCGCGCGGGCATGCGCTCGTACCTGCGCTACTGGATGGAGTCCTTCCGGCTGCCCTCCTGGAGCGCCGAGCGCGTCAAGGGCGGCTTCGACCCCAAGGACCTGCACCACCTGACCGACGGCCTCGCCGCCGGGAACGGCGTGATACTCGCCCTGCCGCACCTGGCCAACTGGGACCTCGCGGGCGCCTGGGTCACCACCAAGCTGGAGACACCGTTCACCACGGTCGCCGAACGCCTCAAGCCCGAGACGCTCTACGACCGCTTCGTCGCCTACCGCGAGGGTCTCGGCATGGAGGTCCTGCCGCACAGCGGTGGCACCGCCTTCGGCACCCTGGCCCGCAGGCTGCGCGACGGCGGTCTGGTCTGCCTGGTCTCCGACCGTGACCTGTCCGCGTCCGGCGTCGAGGTCGACTTCTTCGGGGACACGGCCCGGATGCCCGCCGGCCCGGCGCTGCTGGCCCAGCAGACCGGGGCGCTCCTGCTGCCGGTCACGCTCTGGTACGACGACTCACCCGTCATGCGGGGCCGTGTCCACCCCCCGATCGAGGTACCGGAGACAGGCACCCGGGCCGAGAAGACGTCTGTCATGACACAGGCGCTGGCAGACGCCTTCGCCACGGGGATCGCCGAACATCCGGAGGACTGGCACATGCTCCAACGCTTGTGGCTCGCCGACCTGGAACCACGACCGGACGACGGCTCGGACGGAGAGCGTCCGTGAAGATCGGCATCGTCTGCCCGTACTCCTGGGACGTCCCAGGCGGCGTCCAGTTCCACATCCGCGACCTCGCCGAGTACTTCATCCGGCTCGGCCACGAGGTGTCCGTGCTGGCCCCGGCCGACGACGACACCCCGCTCCCGCGGTACGTGGTCTCGGCGGGCCGCGCCGTCCCGGTCCCGTACAACGGCTCGGTCGCCCGCCTGAACTTCGGGTTCCTCTCGGCGGCCCGGGTGCGCCGCTGGCTGCACGACGGCGAGTTCGACGTCATCCACATCCACGAGCCCGCCTCGCCGTCCCTCGGCCTGCTGGCCTGCTGGGCGGCCCAGGGCCCGATCGTGGCGACCTTCCACACGTCGAACCCGCGGTCCCGGGCGATGATCGCCGCCTACGCCATCCTCCAGGCGGCCCTGGAGAAGATCAGCGCCCGCATCGCCGTCAGCGAGTACGCCCGCCGCACGCTCGTGGAGCACCTCGGCGGCGACGCGGTCGTCATCCCCAACGGCGTCGACGTCGACTTCTTCGCCAAGGCCGAGCCCAACCCCGACTGGCAGGGCGACACCATCGGCTTCATGGGCCGCATCGACGAGCCCCGCAAGGGTCTGCCGGTCCTGATGAAGGCCCTGCCGAAGATCCTTGCCGCCCGCCCCCAGACCAGGCTCCTGGTCGCCGGACGCGGCGACGAGGAGGAGGCGGTCGAGTCCCTGCCCGCCGAACTGCGCTCCCGCGTCGAGTTCCTCGGCATGATCAGCGACCAGGACAAAGCCCGCTTCCTGCGCAGCGTCGACCTGTACGTCGCCCCCAACACCGGCGGCGAGAGCTTCGGGATCATCCTGGTCGAGGCGATGTCGGCCGGCGCCCCGGTCCTCGCCTCCGACCTCGACGCCTTCGCCCAGGTCCTCGACCAGGGCGCGGCGGGCGAACTCTTCGCCAACGAGGACGCCGACGCCCTCGCCGAGGCGGCGGTACGCCTCATGGAGGACCCCGCCCGCCGGGCCGAGCTGCGGGAGCGGGGGAGCGTGCATGTGCGCCGCTTCGACTGGTCGACCGTCGGCGCGGACATCCTGTCGGTGTACGAGACGGTGACGGCCGGCGCGGCGGCGGTGGCCGCGGACGAGCGGACCGGGGGCGGCAGCGGGTTGCGGGCTCGGCTGGGGCTGGCGCGGGACTGAGGCGGAGGGCTTTTGCCTCGTAGCGCCGGTCCAGGCGCTTTCAGCTCGTCCGGCGTTCGAGGACGAGGCATCGCCGTCCCGAACCCCCACCCACCCGCAGCGGGCTACGCCACGCCGCCCCAGGCCCTTTCAGCCTGCCCGGCGTTCGAGGACGAGGCCCGAAGGGCCGACAGCGGGGGTCTGGGGGCGGCAGCCCCCAGTGACGGCCACACCAACACCCCCGCGCGAACACCGACCCCCGCGCCACAAACGGCTCACCCCGCGGAGCGTAGGGTGCCGCCGTGACCGCAACTCTCATCTGGATCCTCGTAGCCCTCGTCGCGATCGGCCTCTACCTGAGCTGGACCGCAGGCCGTCTGGATCGGCTGCACGCCAGGATCGACGCGGCACGCGCCGCGCTCGACGCCCAGCTGCTGCGCCGCGCCTCCGTGGCCCAGGAACTGGCCACCTCCGGCGTCCTGGATCCGGCCGCGTCGATCGTCCTGTACGAGGCCGCCCACGCCGCCCGGCAGGCCGAGGAGGAGCAGCGGGAGGTCGCCGAGAGCGAGCTGAGCCAGGCACTGCGGGCGGTGTTCGCGGAGCCCCAGCAGGTGGAGGCCGTACGGGAGGCCCCCGGCGGCGAGGAGGCGGCCCGTGAGCTGACCGAGGCGGTGCGCCGGGTACCGATGGCCCGCCGCTTCCACAACGACGCCGTACGTGCCGCCAGGGCCCTGCGACGGCACCGCAAGGTCCGCTGGTTCCGCCTTGCCGGCCACGCCCCGTTCCCCCTGGCCTTCGAGATGGACGACGAGGCCCCGGTGGCCCTGGCCGACCGTGCCGCCTAGGACGTGCCGAAGTCGGGGAGGGTGAGGGACCCGTCGGCGCCGAGCGCGAACCCGGGGTTGTGCGCGACCTCCCAGGCATGGCCGTCCGGGTCCACGAAGCACCCGGAGTAGAAGCCGACGGCATTGGTGGCCGCGGGCTTGGTGACGGTCGCTCCGGCCCCTTCAGCGGCCGTCAGCAGGGCGTCGACCTCGGCGTCGGAGCGCACGTTGTGGGCCAGGGCGATGCCGCCGAAACCGGCTCCGGCGCCGTCCGTCAGCCCGCAGTCCCGGGCAAGCTTGTCGCGGCCCCACAGGACCAGGGCGAGGCCGCCCGCCTGGAAGAAGACGGTCTCCTCGACCTCCTGCCCCCGCCAGCCCAGGGCCTCGTAGAAGGCACGCGAGCGCGCCACATCGGAAACTCCCAGCGTGACCAGACTGATGCGCTGTTCCATGCCAGGACACTAACGCCGCCCGGGCGCCCAGGCTGAGGCAAAACGATCCACCGCCTCACCATTGGCCCTTGAAGTGGCCCCCGCCCGTCACGTTTCCTCAATCCTTGCAGTAGCCCCTTTTCCACCGAGCGAGGTCACCCGTGTCCATCTCCGAAAACCAGGCCCCCGAGACCGGCACCGCGCGCGTGAAGCGCGGTATGGCCGAGCAGCTCAAGGGCGGCGTGATCATGGACGTCGTCACGCCGGAGCAGGCGAAGATCGCCGAGGACGCGGGCGCCGTCGCCGTCATGGCCCTGGAGCGGGTCCCCGCCGACATCCGCAAGGACGGCGGCGTGGCCCGGATGTCCGATCCGGACATGATCGAGGGCATCATCGACGCCGTCTCCATCCCGGTCATGGCCAAGTCCCGCATCGGCCACTTCGTCGAGGCCCAGGTCCTGCAGTCCCTCGGCGTCGACTACATCGACGAGTCCGAGGTCCTCACCCCGGCCGACGAGGTCAACCACTCCGACAAGTGGGCCTTCACCACCCCGTTCGTCTGTGGCGCCACCAACCTGGGCGAGGCCCTGCGCCGCATCGCCGAGGGCGCCGCCATGATCCGCTCGAAGGGCGAGGCCGGCACCGGCAACGTCGTCGAGGCCGTCCGCCACCTGCGCCAGATCAAGAACGAGATCGCCAAGCTGCGCGGCTTCGACAACAACGAGCTGTACGCCGCAGCCAAGGAGCTGCGCGCCCCGTACGAGCTGGTCAAGGAAGTCTCCGAGCTCGGCAAGCTCCCGGTCGTGCTGTTCTCCGCCGGCGGCGTCGCCACCCCCGCCGATGCCGCGCTGATGCGCCAGCTCGGCGCCGAGGGCGTCTTCGTCGGCTCCGGCATCTTCAAGTCCGGCGACCCCGCCAAGCGCGCCGCCGCCATCGTGAAGGCCACCACCTTCTACGACGACCCGAAGATCATCGCGGACGCCTCCCGCAACCTGGGCGAGGCCATGGTCGGCATCAACTGCGACACCCTCCCCGAGACCGAGCGCTACGCCAACCGCGGCTGGTAAGCACCCCACCGGCGCCCCTCCGGCATCCCCCCAAGGACTGCACGTACATGACCGACGCACCCGTCATAGGCGTCCTGGCCCTCCAGGGCGACGTACGGGAGCACCTCATCGCCCTGGCCGCGGCCGACGCCGTGGCCAGGCCGGTGCGGCGCCCCGAAGAACTCGCCGAGGTCGACGGCCTCGTCATCCCCGGCGGCGAGTCCACGACCATCTCCAAGCTCGCCGTCCTCTTCGGCGTGATGGAGCCCCTACGCGCGCGCGTGCGGGACGGCATGCCCGTCTACGGCACCTGCGCCGGCATGATCATGCTCGCCGACAAGATCCTCGACCCGCGCTCGGGCCAGGAGACGATCGGCGGCATCGACATGATCGTGCGCCGCAACGCCTTCGGCCGGCAGAACGAGTCCTTCGAGGCAGCGGTCGACGTGCAGGGCGTCGCGGGCGATCCTGTGGAGGGCGTCTTCATCCGCGCCCCCTGGGTCGAGTCCGTCGGCGCCGAGGCCGAGGTCCTCGCCGAGCACGACGGCCACATCGTCGCGGTCCGCCAGGGCAACGCACTGGCCACGTCGTTCCACCCGGAACTGACCGGCGACCACCGTGTGCACGGCCTGTTCGTCGACATGGTGCACGCGAACCGGACGGCCGAGTCCTTGTAGGATCTCTGGCGTTCGTTCATAGATGGGTTACGCGAAGGAGACAGGCAGATGTCCGGCCACTCTAAATGGGCCACGACGAAGCACAAGAAGGCCGTGATCGACGCCAAGCGCGGCAAGCTCTTCGCGAAGCTGATCAAGAACATCGAGGTCGCGGCGCGTATGGGCGGCGTCGACCTCGACGGCAACCCGACGCTCTACGACGCCGTCCAGAAGGCCAAGAAGCAGTCGGTGCCGAACAAGAACATCGACTCCGCGATCAAGCGCGGTGGCGGTCTCGAGGCCGGTGGCGCCGACTACGAGACGATCATGTACGAGGGTTACGGCCCGAACGGCGTCGCCGTGCTCATCGAGTGCCTCACCGACAACCGCAACCGCGCCGCCTCCGACGTCCGCGTCGCCATGACCCGCAACGGCGGCAACATGGCCGACCCGGGCTCCGTGTCGTACATGTTCAGCCGCAAGGGCGTCGTCATCGTCCCCAAGGGCGAGCTGAGCGAGGACGACGTCCTCGGCGCCGTCCTGGACGCCGGCGCCGAGGAGGTCAACGACCTCGGTGAGTCCTTCGAGGTCATCAGCGAGGCCACCGACCTGGTCGCGGTCCGCACCGCCCTCCAGGAAGCCGGCATCGACTACGACTCCGCCGACTCCAGCTTCGTGCCGTCCGTCCAGGTCGAGCTCGACGAGGAGGGCGCCAAGAAGATCTTCAAGCTGATCGACGCCCTCGAGGACAGCGACGACGTCCAGAACGTCTTCGCCAACTTCGACGTCAGCGACGAGATCATGGAGAAGGTCGACGCGTAACGCTGCCGTGAGTTGAGCGGACTCGGCGGGCCGGTGGGACACACCCCACCGGCCCGCCGCCGTTGTCGGTGGCAGCAGATAGCCTGCACAAACAGGCGATCGAACGTGAGGGGGCGTGGTGCGGGTACTCGGGGTCGACCCCGGACTGACGCGGTGCGGTGTCGGTGTCGTGGAGGGAGTCGCGGGGAGGCCGTTGACGATGCTTGGCGTCGGTGTCGTACGGACGCCCGCGGACGCCGAGTTGGGCCGGCGCCTCGTCGCCGTCGAGCAGGGCATCGAGCAGTGGCTGGACGAGCACAGGCCCGAATTCGTCGCCGTGGAGCGGGTGTTCAGCCAGCACAACGTGCGCACGGTGATGGGCACCGCCCAGGCCAGCGCCGTCGCCATGCTCTGCGCCGCCCGCCGCGGCATCCCCGTCGCCCTGCACACCCCGAGCGAGGTCAAGGCCGCCGTCACCGGCAGCGGCCGCGCCGACAAGGCCCAGGTCGGTGCCATGGTCACCCGGCTGCTGCGGCTGAGCGCCCCGCCCAAGCCCGCCGACGCCGCCGACGCCCTGGCGCTCGCCATCTGCCACATCTGGCGCGCCCCCGCGCAGAACCGACTCCAGCAGGCCGTGGCCCTGCACTCAGCCAAGGCCCCGTCGAAAGGCCGTCTCGCATGATCGCGTTCGTCAGCGGCCCGGTCGCCGCCCTCGCCCCCGACTCCGCGGTGGTGGAGGTGGGCGGGATCGGCATCGCCGTCCAGTGCACACCGAACACCCTCTCGGGACTGCGGAAGGGCCAGCCCGCCAGGCTCGCCACCTCCCTGGTCGTCCGCGAGGACTCCCTCACCCTGTACGGCTTCGCGGACGACGACGAGCGCCAGACCTTCGAGCTGCTCCAGACCGCGAGCGGCGTCGGCCCGCGCCTGGCCCAGGCGATGCTGGCGGTGCACTCGCCCGACGCACTGCGCCGAGCCGTCGCGACCGCCGACGAGAAGTCGCTCACCGCCGTCCCCGGCATCGGCAAGAAGGGCGCCCAGAAGCTGCTCCTGGAGCTGAAGGACCGCCTCGGCGAGCCCGTCGGCGCCCCCGCCGTCGGCGCACCGGTCACCCAGGGCTGGCGCGACCAGCTGCACGCCGCCCTGATCGGCCTCGGGTACGCGACCCGCGAGGCCGACGAGGCGGTCGCCGCCGTGGCCCCGCAGGCCGAGGCCGCCGGGGGCACGCCCCAGGTCGGACAGCTGCTGAGGGCGGCCCTCCAGACCCTCAACAGAGCACGCTGATCGACGGACCCGACGACATGGGCGGACGACACACCCCCGTCGGCCACACCCCGTACGACACCCACCGCGACCCCCGAGGCACACTCCATGAACTGGGACGACACGACCGACACCCCCGCCCCCGAGCGGCTGGTGGGCCCTGTCGCCGACCGTGAGGACCAGGCCGTCGAGGCCGCGCTGCGTCCGAAGGACCTGGACGAGTTCATCGGTCAGGAGAAGGTCCGCGAACAGCTCGACCTCGTCCTGCGCGCCGCCCGCGCGCGGGGCGCCACCGCCGACCATGTGCTGCTCTCCGGCGCCCCCGGCCTCGGCAAGACCACCCTCTCGATGATCATCGCCGCCGAGATGGGCGCCCCCATCCGCATCACCTCAGGCCCCGCCATCCAGCACGCGGGCGACCTCGCGGCGATCCTCTCCTCCCTCCAGGAGGGCGAGGTCCTCTTCCTCGACGAGATCCACCGCATGTCGCGGCCCGCCGAGGAGATGCTGTACATGGCGATGGAGGACTTCCGCGTCGACGTCATCGTCGGCAAGGGCCCCGGCGCCACCGCCATCCCCCTCGAACTGCCCCCGTTCACCCTGGTCGGTGCCACCACGCGCGCGGGCCTGCTGCCGCCCCCGCTGCGCGACCGCTTCGGCTTCACCGCGCACATGGAGTTCTACGAGCCCGCCGAGCTGGAGCGCGTCATCCACCGCTCGGCCAACCTGCTCGACGTGGAGATCGAGGCCGACGGCGCCGCCGAGATCGCCGGCCGCTCCCGCGGCACGCCCCGTATCGCCAACCGCCTGCTGCGCCGGGTCCGGGACTACGCCCAGGTCAAGGCCGACGGGCTCATCACCAGGGACATCGCCGCCGCCGCACTCGCCGTCTACGAGGTCGACGCCCGCGGACTCGACCGCCTCGACCGCGGTGTCCTCGAGGCGCTGCTGAAGCTGTTCGGCGGCGGGCCGGTCGGACTGTCGACGCTCGCGGTCGCGGTGGGGGAGGAGCGGGAGACCGTCGAGGAGGTCGCCGAACCCTTCCTCGTCCGGGAGGGTCTGCTCGCCCGCACCCCGCGCGGCCGGGTCGCCACGCCCGCCGCCTGGGCGCATCTCGGCCTGACGCCGCCACGCTCGCAAGCTGCGGGAAACGGACAACAGGACCTGTTCGGGACGTGATGGCCCGGTCACGGCGAGCACACTGGCCGGAGCAGGAACCCCGGTGCCATGCTGAGCGTTGTTCCATGCGCGGAGACTCGCTTAGACTCCGCCGATGCCGCCTTTGTCGGCGGCACACATACCCCCAACCATCAGGCCGCTCACCGTCGCGGTCGTGTGAAGGAAGTACCGACCCGTGCCGAGTATCGTGACCCTCCTCCCGTTCATCGTGCTCATCGGGGCCATGTTCCTGATGACCCGGTCGGCCAAGAAGAAGCAGCAGCAGGCCGCCGACATGCGGAACCAGATGCAGCCCGGATCCGGTGTCCGCACCATCGGGGGCATGTACGCCACGGTCAAGGAGGTCAGCGACGACACCGTCCTCCTTGACGCCGGCCCGGGCGTGGAGCTCCTCTTCGCCAAGAACGCGATCGGTGCCGTCCTCTCCGACGACGAGTACAACCGCATCGTGCACGGCGTCGAGCACGACCTGAAGTCCGACGTCGTCCCGGACGACGCCTCCTCCCTCACCGAGACCGACGAGCCCGCCGCTGCCGCCGACTCCGACGAGAAGTCCGTCGACCTCGGTAAGAAGGACGAGGACAAGGCCGAGGAGTCCGCCGACGCCGTGTCCGCCGAGGCGAAGACGGACGACGAGCCGAAGAAGACCGACGGCGACTCCGACGCGAAGTAGCCATGCTCCGGGGCGCGCGGGCGGGCCACGCCTGCGCGCCCCCGGGCATGCTGAGCTCGCACGGGATCCCGACACCATGTCATGGCCGCCCGCCCGTTGACCCGGAGCGAGGCGGCCCGAGAGGGAGTACGAGAAGGTGGCAGCACCTAAGAAGGGCCGCAGCGCGGGTGCCCAGAGCAAGCCAGGGCGCTCGCTGGCCCTCATCCTGATCGCCATCGCGGCGCTCACCGGAGGGATGTTCGCCTCGGGGCACACCAAGCCGCGACTCGGCATCGACCTGGCCGGCGGCACGAGCATCACGCTTCGCGCGGTGGCCGAGCCCGGCCAGGAATCCGCGATCAACAAGACCAACATGGACACCGCGGTCGAGATCATGGAGCGCCGTGTCAATGGTCTGGGTGTCTCGGAGTCCGAGGTACAGACCCAGGGCGACGAGAACATCATCGTCAACATCCCCAAGGGCACGAACTCCAAGGAAGCCCGGGACCAGGTAGGCACCACCGCGAAGCTCTACTTCCGCCCGGTCCTGACCACCGAGATCTCCGGCGCCGACGCGCCCGCCACCCCCACGCCGAGTGCCACCAGCAGCGCGTCGGGCGACTCCACCGACAAGGCGACCTCCTCCGCGTCCCCCTCCGGCTCCACCAGCCCGACGCCGAGCTCCACCACCCAGGGCCGCGCGGTCACCGACGCCCTGAAGGCCGACCCCACGCCGTCGACGAGCGCCTCCTCCAGCGCCTCCCCGTCCGCGAGCGGCAGCGCCTCCGGCGACCAGGCGACCAGCGCCCTCGAAGCGCAGTACGCCAAGCTGGACTGCACCAAGGAAGCGGTCCGCGCCAAGGCCGGTGACGGCGCCAAGCCGACCGACCCCACCGTCGCCTGCGGCCAGAACTCGGCGGGCCAGTGGCAGAAGTACATCCTCGGCCCCGCCGAGGTCGACGGCACGGACGTCGACGACGCCCAGGCCGTGTGGGACGCGCAGAGGGCGGCCGGCTGGATCGTGAACATGAAGTTCACGGGCTCGGGCGGCAAGAAGTTCGCCAACATCACCGGCAAGCTCGCCAAGAACCAGCCGCCGCAGAACCAGTTCGCCATCGTCCTGGACGGCGAGGTCGTCTCCGACCCGTCCGTCAGCGAGGCCCTGACCGGCGGCAGCGCCGAGATCTCCGGCAACTTCACCCAGGAGTCGGCCGAGAGCCTGGCCAACATGCTGTCCTACGGCGCCCTGCCGCTGACCTTCCAGGAGGACAGCGTCACCACGGTGACCGCCGCGCTCGGCGGTGAGCAGCTGAAGGCCGGTCTGATCGCCGGTGCGATCGGCCTCGCCCTGGTCGTGATCTACCTGCTGGTCTACTACCGCGGTCTGTCGCTCATCGCCATCCTGTCGCTGCTGGTCTCCGCCGCCCTGACCTACACGATCATGTCGCTGCTCGGCCCGACCATCGGCTTCGCGCTGAACCTGCCGGCCGTCTGCGGTGCCATCGTCGCCATCGGCATCACAGCGGACTCGTTCATCGTGTACTTCGAACGCGTCCGCGACGAGATCCGCGAGGGCCGCTCGCTGCGCCCCGCTGTCGAGCGGGCCTGGCCGCGCGCCCGGCGCACCATTCTGGTCTCGGACTTCGTGTCCTTCCTCGCCGCCGCGGTGCTCTTCATCGTCACCGTCGGCAAGGTCCAGGGCTTCGCGTTCACGCTCGGCCTGACCACCCTGCTCGACGTGGTCGTCGTGTTCCTGTTCACCAAGCCGCTGCTGACGCTCTTGGCCCGCAGCAAGTTCTTCGGCAGCGGACACAGCTGGTCCGGCCTCGATCCCAAGCGACTCGGTGCCCGGCCGCCGCTGCGCCGCACCCGACGTCCCTCCGCCCCCGTCGAGACGAAGGAGGCGTGAGATGTCGAAGCTCGGCAACCTCGGCGCCCGACTGCACCGTGGCGAGGTCGGCTACGACTTCGTCGGCAACCGCAAGATCTGGTACGGCCTGTCGATCCTGATCACCATCACGGCCATCGTCGGCCTGGCGGTGCGCGGCCTGAACATGGGCATCGAGTTCCAGGGCGGCGCGGTCTTCAACACCCCGAAGACCAGCGTCTCGGTCTCCCAGGCCCAGGAGTACGCGGAGAAGGCCTCCGGGCACGACGCGATCGTCCAGAAGCTCGGCAGCGGCGACAAGGCGACCTTGCGCATCCAGGTCGCCGGCATCGACACCAAGCAGGCCGACAAGGTCTCGGCGCAGCTGGCCAAGGACCTCGGCGTCGCGGAGAAGGACGTCACCGGAGAGCTCGTCGGCCCCAGCTGGGGTGAGCAGATCGCCAACAAGGCCTGGCAGGGCCTCGGGATCTTCCTGGTCCTCGTGGTGATCTATCTGGCCATCGCCTTCGAGTGGCGCATGGCACTCGCCGCGTTCGTCGCCCTGATCCACGACATCACCATCACGGTCGGCATCTACGCCCTCGTGGGCTTCGAGGTCACGCCGGGCACGGTGATCGGTCTGCTCACGATCCTCGGTTACTCGCTCTACGACACGGTCGTCGTCTTCGACAGCCTCAAGGAGCAGACGAAGGACATCACCAAGCAGACCCGCTGGACCTACAGCGACATCGCCAACCGGTCGATCAACAGCACCCTGGTGCGCTCCATCAACACCACGGTGGTCGCACTGCTGCCGGTGGCGGGCCTGCTCTTCATCGGTGGCGGCTTCCTCGGCGCAGGCATGCTCAACGACATCTCGCTGTCGCTGTTCGTCGGCCTCGCGGCCGGTGCGTACTCCTCGATCTTCATCGCCACGCCGCTCGTCGCCGACCTCAAGGAGCGCGAGCCGCAGATGAAGGCCCTGAAGAAGCGCGTCCTCGCCAAGCGGGCGCAGGCCTCGACACCGGGCGAGGCGTCGGACGCCCCGGCCGCCGACGAGCCCTTCGACGACGAGCCGGAGGACGCCACCCCCGCGGTCGTCGGCCCCCGCAACCAGCCCGCGTCCCGCAACCGGGGCCGCGGCCGCCCGTCCGGGAAGCGCCGATGACCGACATCAAGGAACTGCTGCTCAGCCGGATCCGCGATGTGGCGGACCACCCGGAGCCGGGCGTGATGTTCAAGGACATCACCCCGCTCCTGGCGGACCCGGCGGCGTTCACGGCGCTCACCGACGCGCTGGCCGAGATCGCCGCGAACACCGGCGCCACGAAGATCGTCGGCCTGGAGGCCCGCGGCTTCATCCTCGGCGCCCCGGTCGCCGTCCGCGCGGGCCTCGGCTTCATTCCCGTACGCAAGGCGGGCAAGCTCCCCGGAGCGACCCTCAGCCAGGCGTACGACCTGGAGTACGGCTCGGCGGAGATCGAGGTGCACGCCGAGGACCTGGCCGTGGGCGACCGCGTCCTGGTCATCGACGATGTCCTCGCCACCGGCGGCACGGCGGAGGCCTCGATACACCTCATCCGCAGGGCAGGCGCCGACGTAGCGGGCCTCGCGGTCCTGATGGAACTCGGCTTCCTGGGCGGCAGGGCCCGCCTGGAACCGTCCCTGGCAGGAGCTCCGCTGGAAGCGCTGCTGGCGGTCTGAGGGATAAACGACGACCTCAGGGATAAACAACGACGGCCGTCCCAGTGCGACTGGGGCGGCCGTTTCGCGCCCCTTCAGGGGCGCGGGGAACTGTGCCACAAGCCACGACGGTGCGTCAGCCGGCAACGTGTCTCAGCCCCCACGTCCCTTCCGGAATGCCGACGGCAGCCCCTCGCGTTTCTCGGGTAGACGGCCCTCACATCGGCCTGAAGGCGATCCTCGGGCGCAGGATCGCTACCATGGGGTTTCCGGAGCCTGACCGGGGGACCCGGATCGCGCACGAGGAGTCCTCTTGCCAGACGAGGCCCAGCACCTGACCGCCGCCAAGCCCGAGTCCGCCTCGGCGCCCGCGGCGAAGCCCGCACCGAACGCGCCGCACGCGAAGAACGACTCGCGCGGGACGGTCGAGCACGCCCAGTCCGCGCCCGTCGACAAGCCGGCCGAGCAGGCCCGACCCAAGCCTGCCCCGCCCGAGCGGCCCGTCAACACGCCCGCGGCCCGCCCGTCCGCGGGCCAGCCCGCCCGCACCGGCTCCTCCAACCGCGTCCGCGCCCGCCTCGCGCGTCTCGGCGTCCAGCGCTCCAATCCGTACAACCCGGTCCTGGAGCCCCTGCTGCGGATAGTCCGCAGCAACGACCCGAAGATCGAGACCGCCACCCTCCGCCAGATCGAGAAGGCCTACCAGGTCGCCGAGCGCTGGCACCGCGGCCAGAAGCGCAAGAGCGGCGACCCGTACATCACGCACCCCCTCGCGGTGACCACGATCCTCGCCGAGCTGGGTATGGATCCGGCCACGCTCATGGCGGGCCTGCTGCACGACACCGTCGAGGACACCGAGTACGGCCTCGACCAGCTCCGCCGCGACTTCGGCGACTCCGTCGCCCTCCTCGTCGACGGCGTCACCAAGCTGGACAAGGTCAAGTTCGGCGAGGCCGCCCAGGCCGAGACCGTGCGCAAGATGGTCGTCGCCATGGCCAAGGACCCCCGCGTCCTGGTCATCAAGCTCGCCGACCGCCTGCACAACATGCGCACCATGCGCTACCTCAAGCGCGAGAAGCAGGAGAAGAAGGCGCGCGAGACCCTCGAGATCTACGCGCCCCTCGCCCATCGCCTCGGCATGAACACCATCAAGTGGGAGCTGGAGGACCTCGCCTTCGCGATCCTCTACCCCAAGATGTACGACGAGATCGTACGGCTGGTGGCCGAGCGGGCACCGAAGCGTGACGAGTACCTGGCCATAGTGACCGACGAGGTCCAACAGGACCTGCGCGCGGCCCGCATCAAGGCGACCGTCACCGGCCGGCCGAAGCACTACTACAGCGTCTACCAGAAGATGATCGTCCGCGGCCGTGACTTCGCGGAGATCTACGACCTGGTGGGCATCCGCGTCCTCGTCGACACGGTCCGCGACTGCTATGCGGCACTGGGCACCGTCCACGCCCGCTGGAACCCGGTTCCGGGGCGGTTCAAGGACTACATCGCGATGCCCAAGTTCAACATGTACCAGTCGCTGCACACCACGGTCATCGGCCCCAACGGCAAGCCGGTCGAGCTGCAGATCCGCACCTTCGACATGCACCGCCGCGCCGAGTACGGCATCGCCGCGCACTGGAAGTACAAGCAGGAGGCCGTCGCCGGCGCCTCCAAGGTGCGCACCGACGTGCCCAAGGCCGGCAAGGGCAAGGACGACCACCTCAACGACATGGCGTGGCTGCGCCAACTGCTGGACTGGCAGAAGGAGACCGAGGACCCGGGCGAGTTCCTGGAGTCCCTGCGCTTCGACCTGTCCCGCAACGAGGTCTTCGTCTTCACCCCGAAGGGCGACGTCATAGCGCTCCCGGCCGGGGCCACCCCGGTCGACTTCGCGTACGCCGTCCACACGGAGGTCGGCCACCGCACCATAGGGGCGCGGGTCAACGGCCGTCTCGTACCGCTCGAATCCACCCTGGACAACGGCGACCTGGTGGAGGTCTTCACCTCCAAGGCAGCCGGCGCGGGCCCCTCCCGCGACTGGCTCGGCTTCGTGAAGTCGCCGCGCGCCCGCAACAAGATCCGGGCCTGGTTCTCCAAGGAGCGCCGCGACGAGGCCATCGAGCAGGGCAAGGACGCCATCGTCCGCGCGATGCGCAAGCAGAACCTGCCGATCCAGCGCATCCTCACCGGCGACTCCCTGGTCACTCTCGCGCACGAGATGCGCTACGCAGACATCTCCGCGCTGTACGCGGCGATCGGCGAGGGCCATGTCTCCGCGCAGAACATCGTGCAGAAGCTCGTCCAGGCCCTCGGCGGCGAGGAGGCCGCCACGGAGGAGATCGACGAGTCGGTCCCGCCGGCCCGCGGTCGCAGTCGCAAGCGGCGTTCCAGTGCCGACCCGGGCGTGATCGTCAAGGGCGTCGAGGACGTATGGGTCAAGCTGGCCCGCTGTTGTACGCCCGTGCCCGGCGACCCGATCATCGGCTTCGTCACACGCGGTAGCGGAGTATCGGTTCACCGCAGCGACTGTGTGAACGTGGAGTCACTGTCCCGCGAGCCCGAGCGCATCCTCGAGGTCGAGTGGGCGCCCACCCAGTCCTCGGTCTTCCTGGTCGCCATCCAGGTCGAGGCCCTCGACCGCTCCCGGCTCCTCTCCGACGTCACCCGCGTCCTGTCCGACCAGCACGTCAACATCCTCTCTGCGGCCGTCCAGACCTCCCGCGACCGCGTCGCCACCTCCCGCTTCACCTTCGAGATGGGCGACCCCAAGCACCTCGGGCACGTCCTGAAAGCGGTCAGGGGAGTGGAGGGCGTGTACGACGTGTACCGCGTGACGTCGGCCCGCAGCAGGTCGTAGCACCGCACACGAACAGGGTCGTAGCCCGGCACCCGAGAAGGGCCCCGTACGTGACGTACGGGGCCCTTCTCGTCGTACCGGTGCCGGCTGCCGTCAGCCGCCGAACTCCTGCAGACCCTTCAGAGCCTGGTCCAGCAGCTCCTGGCTCCTCTGCAGCTCACCCTCGAGCTTGTCGGCCCGCGCGTTGTTGCCCTGGGCGCGTGCCTGCTCGATCTGGCCCTTGAGCTTGTCCACGGCGGCCTGGAACTGGCCGGTCATCCCCTCGGCACGCGCGCGTGCCTCCGGGTTGGTCCGGCGCCACTCGGAGTCCTCGGCCTCCTGGATGGCCCGCTCGACGGCGTGCATCCGGCCCTCCACCTTGGGCCGGGCGTCGCGCGGCACATGGCCGATGGCCTCCCAGCGCTCGTTGATCGAGCGGAAGGCGGCACGCGTGCCCTTCAGGTCGCCGATCGGCAGGAGCTTCTCGGCCTCCTCGGCCAGCTCCTCCTTCAGCTTCAGGTTCTCGGCCTGCTCGGCGTCGCGCTCGGCGAAGACCGAGCTGCGGGCCGCGAAAAAGATGTCCTGGGCGCCGCGGAAGCGGTTCCACAGGTCGTCCTCGTGCTCGCGCTGAGCGCGCCCAGCGGCCTTCCACTCCGACATCAGCTCGCGGTAGCGGGCCGCCGTCGGACCCCAGTCGGTCGACCCGGACAGCGCCTCGGCCTCGCCGACCAGCCGCTCCTTGGTCTTGCGGGCCTCCTCGCGCTGCGCGTCCAACTGCGCGAAGTGCGCCTTGCGGCGCTTGGAGAACGCCGACCGGGCGTGCGAGAAGCGGTGCCACAGCTCGTCGTCCGACTTGCGGTCGAGCCGCGGCAGGCCCTTCCAGGTGTCCACCAGGGCCCGCAGTCGCTCACCGGCGGCCCGCCACTGGTCGGACTGCGCCAGCTCCTCGGCCTCGGTGACCAGCGCCTCCTTGGCGTGCCGCGCCTCGTCCGACTGCTTCGCCCGCTGCTGCTTGCGCTCCTCGCGCCGCTTCTCGACCGTCTCGACGAGCTTGTCCAGCCGGGTCTTCAGGGCGTCCAGATCGCCGACCGCGTGGTGGGCGTCCACCTGCTCGCGAATGTGGTCGATCGCGGTCTGAGCGTCCTTCGCCGACAGGTCGGTGGTCTTCACTCGCTTCTCGAGGAGGCCGATCTCGACAACCAGGCCCTCGTACTTGCGCTCGAAATAGGCCAGCGCCTCGTCAGGGGTGCCTGCCTGCCAAGAACCGACAACCTGCTCGCCGTCGGCCGTACGCACGTACACGGTCCCCGTCTCGTCGACGCGGCCCCACGGGTCGCTGCTCACAGCGCCTCCTCCACATGATGCCTGCGAGGGGCTTCTGTTCCCCCGGGCATCGTCCACAGTTTCGTCACGGCCAACATAGGCGACCGGCGGGTTGCCTGTCCGCATCCCGCGCGACCGAAATTTCGCAGTTGGCGGTCAGGATTTGGTGACCGTCGCCTTGTCGATGACCACCGTCGCGTTCGGCGCCCCGTCGCCCTGGCCGGTGCTCTCTCCGGCGTCGGCAATCTTCTTGAGTACCTTCATGCCGGATTCGGAAACGGTACCGAACGGTGTGTAGCTCGGCGGCAGCTGACTGTCCTGGTACACCAGGAAGAACTGGCTGCCACCGGAGTGCTTCTGGCCGGTGTTCGCCATCGCCACGGTGCCCGCGGGATAGATGTTGTTCTTGAGGCTTTTGTCCTTCAGGTTCTCGTCCGGAATCGTGTACCCGGGACCGCCCGTCCCCGTGCCCGTCGGGTCACCGCACTGCAGCACGTAGATGCCGTTGGTGGTGAGCCGGTGGCACTTGGAGTGGTCGAAGTAGCCCTTGCCGGCCAGGAAGTCGAACGAGTTCACGGTGTGCGGCGCGGCCGACGCCTTCAGCGCGATGTCTATGTCACCGCACGTCGTCGCGAGCTTCATCGTGTACTTGGCCGACTTGTCGACCGTCAGCTCCGGCTCCTTCTTCCAGGTCGCCGTCTTGACCTTGCCCTCGGCGGGCTTCTCGCACGGGTCCGGAGCCTTGCTGGGCGTCGCGCTGGGCGTGACCTCCGCGCCCGCGTTCTCCTTGGTGTCGTCCTTCTTGAGGACTCCGGTCGTGTACAGCGCGAGACTGCCGATGACGACGACGCCGAGCACCGACGCGATCACCGAGTTGCGCATGCGCGCCTTGCGCCGGGCGGACGTACGCCGCTGCTGCTGCCGCAAGAACTTCTCCCGGGCGAGCTGACGCCGCCGCTGTTCCTGGCTGACCACCGGGTTCTCTCCTCATGCGTCGTGTGTGTCGACCGGTACGCGTGCGTCCTGTGAGCCGACTGCCTGCGTGTGCCCCGTACCGTATATGGGTTCGCTGAGAAATCGGCAGCGCCGGTAGGCTCTGACCACAGGCGGAGCCCGCCGACAAACCACTCGTGTCGACACAAACGAAGGACGATCGTGCTCATTGCCGGGTTCCCCGCCGGGGCCTGGGGGACGAACTGTTATCTCGTCGCCCCCGCCGCCGGCGAGGAGTGCGTGATCATCGACCCGGGCCACGAGGCGGCCCCCGGAGTCGAGGAAGCACTGAAGAAGCATCGGCTCAAGCCCGTCGCCGTCGTCCTCACCCACGGACACATCGATCACGTGGCCTCGGTCGTCCCGGTGTGCGGCGCGCACGACGTGCCGGCCTGGATCCACCCCGACGACCGGTACATGATGAGCGACCCCGAGAAGGCGCTCGGCCGTTCCATCGGCATGCAGTTGATGGGCGAGCTGACCGTCGGGGAGCCGGACGACGTCAAGGAGCTGACGGACGGCGCGAAGCTGCGGCTGGCGGGGATGGAACTCTCCGTCGCGCACGCTCCGGGCCATACGAAGGGGTCGGTGACCTTCGGCCTGCCCGAGGCGGCGGACATCCCGCCGATCCTGTTCTCGGGCGACCTGCTGTTCGCCGGCTCCATCGGACGCACCGACATGCCCGGCGGTGACATGGCCGAGATGCTCGACTCGCTGGCCCGCGTGTGCCTGCCGCTCGACGACTCGACCGTGGTGCTGTCCGGCCACGGCCCCCAGACGACCATCGGCCGGGAGCGCGCCACCAACCCCTATCTGCGGCAGGTGGCCGCCGGCCCGGGAGCCGACGTGAACGCTCCCCGACGAGGAATGTGACGAGACCTTCCGTGAGCACCTTCAAGGCCCCCAAGGGCACGTACGACCTGATCCCGCCGGACTCCGCGAAGTACCTGGCGGTCCGTGAGGCGATCGCCGCCCCGCTGCGCAACTCCGGCTACGGCTACATCGAGACGCCCGGCTTCGAGAACGTCGAGCTGTTCGCCCGCGGTGTCGGCGAGTCCACCGACATCGTCACCAAGGAGATGTACGCCTTCGAGACCAAGGGCGGTGACCAGCTGGCCCTGCGCCCCGAGGGCACGGCCTCGGTCCTACGCGCCGCCCTGGAGGCCAACCTGCACAAGGCGGGCAACCTCCCGGTCAAGCTCTGGTACTCGGGCTCGTACTACCGCTACGAGCGCCCCCAGAAGGGACGTTACCGGCACTTCTCCCAGGTCGGCGCCGAGGCGATCGGTGCCGAGGACCCGGCGCTGGACGCCGAGTTGATCATCCTGGCCGACCAGGCGTACCGCTCGCTGGGCCTGAGCGACTTCCGGATCCTGCTGAACAGCCTGGGCGACCAGGAGTGCCGCCCGGTCTACCGGGCCGCGCTCCAGGACTTCCTGCGCGGCCTGGACCTGGACGAGGACACCCTGCGCCGCGCGGAGATCAACCCGCTGCGCGTCCTCGACGACAAGCGCGAGTCGGTCCAGAAGCAGCTGGGCGACGCCCCGCTCCTGCGCGACTACCTCTGCGACGCCTGCAAGACGTACCACGAGGAGGTCCGCGAGCTGATCACGGCGGCCGGTGTCTCCTTCGAGGACGACCCGAAGCTGGTGCGCGGCCTGGACTACTACACGCGTACGACCTTCGAGTTCGTCCACGACGGTCTGGGCTCCCAGTCCGCGGTGGGCGGCGGCGGCCGCTACGACGGCCTGTCGGAGATGATCGGCGGCCCCGCGCTGCCGTCCGTCGGCTGGGCCCTCGGCGTCGACCGCACGGTCCTGGCGCTGGAGGCGGAGGGCGTCGAACTCGAACTCCCCTCCACGACCAGCGTGTTCGCCGTCCCGCTCGGCGAGGAGGCGCGCCGGGTCCTCTTCGCGAAGGTCACCGAACTGCGCAAGGTCGGCATCGCGGCGGACTTCTCCTACGGCGGCAAGGGCCTCAAGGGCGCCATGAAGAACGCCAACCGCAGCGGCGCCCGGTACACGATCGTCGCCGGGGAACGCGACCTCGCCGAGGGCGTCGTCCAGCTCAAGGACATGGAGTCCGGTGAGCAGGCGGCCGTCGGCGTCAACGAGATCGTGGCGGAACTGGAAGCCCGACTGGGCTGATTTCGGAGCGCTGGATTCCGAGGAGCGGGGGCCTGTCGGTCCCCGCTCCTCGCAGTTCCGACGGTGTCCGGAACCGAATGCCTTCACCCGCGAGCGGGCTCTTGCTTATGCCGCACGAACGGCGGACACGCGGCTGTGTACGGCACAATGTGCCGTGCCCGAAGAAGGTCCAACTCTCAGTGACGGAATCGGCGTGATGAGCAAGACGACAGTCAAGGACGTCTCCACCGAGCCCGAGCGGGAGCCCGCCGAAGCACCCCCGCAACTGCTGGGCGGCAGCCGCGCGTTCGCTCTGCTGCTGGTGATCACCGGCGCGGCCGGACTGCTCGCCGCGTGGGTCATCACGATCGACAAGTTCAAGATTCTTGAGGCCAAGGTCGAGGGAAAGACCTACACGCCCCCCTGCAGCCTCAACCCGATCGTGTCCTGCGGCAGCGTCATGCAGAGCAAGCAGGCGGCCGTCTTCGGGTTCCCCAACCCCATGCTGGGCCTCGTCTGCTACGGCATCGTCGTCTGCGTCGGCATGAGCCTGCTCGCCCGCGCCCGCTTCCCGCGCTGGTACTGGCTGACCTTCAACTTCGGCACCCTCTTCGGCGTCGCCTTCTGCACCTGGCTGATGTACCAGTCGCTGTACAACATCGGCGCGCTCTGCCTGTGGTGCTCGCTGGCCTGGGCGGCCACGCTCACCATGTTCTGGTACGTGACCTCCTTCAACGTCCGCAACGGCTTCCTGCCCGCCCCGCGCCCGCTGAAGAACTTCCTCGCCGAGTTCACCTGGGTGCTCCCGGTGACCCACTGCGGCGTCATCGCCATGCTGATCCTGACGCGCTGGGGCAGCCAGCTCTGGGCCGCCTGACCCGCTCCGCACCCGATGTCAGTGCGGTGATTTAGGGTTTCAGCGTGGAGCCCGACCTGTTCACCGCCGCAGCAGAAGAACGCCAGGAGAAGGACCCCGCGGGGAGCCCCCTGGCGGTGCGCATGCGCCCGCGCACCCTGGACGAGGTCGTGGGCCAGCAGCACCTGCTGAAGCCGGGCTCGCCCCTGCGCAGGCTCGTCGGAGAGTCCGGCGGCGGCCCCGCCGGACCGTCCTCGGTGATCCTCTGGGGCCCGCCCGGCACCGGCAAGACCACCCTGGCCTACGTCGTCTCCAAGGCCACCAACAAGCGCTTCGTCGAGCTCTCCGCCATCACCGCCGGCGTGAAGGAGGTCCGCGCGGTCATCGACGGTGCCCGCCGCGCCACCGGCGGCTACGGCAAGGAGACCGTCCTCTTCCTCGACGAGATCCACCGCTTCAGCAAGGCCCAGCAGGACTCCCTCCTCCCCGCCGTAGAGAACCGCTGGGTCACCCTGATCGCGGCGACCACCGAGAACCCGTACTTCTCGGTCATCTCCCCACTGCTGTCCCGCTCCCTCCTGCTCACCCTCGAACCCCTCACCGAGGACGACATCAGAGGCCTGCTGAAGCGGGCGCTGAGCGACGAGCGCGGTCTGAAGGACGCCGTCGGCCTCCCCGAGGACACCGAGGAGCACCTGCTGCGGATCGCCGGCGGCGACGCCCGCCGCGCCCTGACGGCCCTGGAGGCCGCGGCGGGCGCCGCCCTGGACCAGGGCGAGACCGACATCAGCCTCCAGACCCTGGAACAGACCGTCGACCGCGCGGCGGTGAAGTACGACCGCGACGGCGACCAGCACTACGACGTCGCCAGCGCCCTGATCAAGTCCATCAGGGGCTCCGACGTCGACGCGGCCCTGCACTACCTGGCCCGCATGATCGAGGCCGGCGAGGACCCCCGCTTCATCGCCCGCCGCCTGATGATCTCCGCCAGCGAGGACATCGGCCTCGCCGACCCCAACGCCCTGCCGATCGCGGTCGCCGCCGCCCAGGCCGTTGCCATGATCGGCTTCCCCGAGGCCGCCCTCACCCTCAGCCACGCCACCATCGCCCTCGCCCTCGCCCCGAAGTCCAACGCCGCGACGACCGCGATCGGCGCCGCCCTGGAAGACGTACGCAAGGGAATGGCCGGACCCGTGCCACCGCACCTGCGCGACGGGCACTACAAGGGCGCCGCCAAGCTCGGGCACGCGCAGGGGTACGTGTATCCGCACGACCTGCCCGAGGGCATCGCCGAGCAGCAGTACGCGCCGGACGCCCTCAGGGACCGCGAGTACTACACGCCGACCCGGCACGGATCGGAGGCGCGGTACGCGGACGCCGTGGAGTGGACCAGGAAGCACCTCGGTCGCAAGCGGTCCTGAGAACCCTGTAAACTTCTCCGAAGTGCTGTGTCCCGTGCTGTCAGAACGGGACGGTCAGCCGGAACCCCCAGCGGGTTCCAGGAGCGTCGCGCACCGTTCGATTGGTGTCGCGGGCAGCCCACCACCACTCGTCGCACGACGGGACCGGTCGGTGGGCCACTCGCGTGCTGCACGTATGTGCCCAGACCAGGGGAGCGGCTGCCCACCCCGTCCGCAAGGACGAGGAGGGTTTCCCCGGCTGCGGATGCGACCTCCCTCAACCCTGACGAGCCGAACACTGAGAAATGAGAGATTGTGGCGAACCAGTCCCGCCCCAAGGTCAAGAAGTCGCGTGCCCTCGGCATCGCGCTGACCCCGAAGGCCGTCAAGTACTTCGAGGCCCGTCCCTACCCGCCGGGTGAGCACGGCCGCGGCCGCAAGCAGAACTCGGACTACAAGGTCCGTCTGCTCGAGAAGCAGCGTCTGCGTGCGCAGTACGACGTGTCCGAGCGCCAGCTCGTCCGCGCCTACGAGCGTGCCTCCAAGGTTCAGGGCAAGACCGGTGAGGCCCTGATCATCGAGCTCGAGCGCCGTCTCGACGCCCTGGTCCTGCGTTCGGGCATCGCCCGCACCATCTACCAGGCCCGTCAGATGGTCGTGCACGGCCACATCGAGGTCAACGGCCAGAAGGTCGACAAGCCGTCGTTCCGCGTCCGTCCCGACGACGTCGTGATGGTCCGCGAGCGCAGCCGCGAGAAGACCCTCTTCTCCATCGCCCGTGAGGGTGGCTTCGCCCCCGAGGGTGAGACCCCGCGCTACCTCCAGGTGAACCTCAAGGCCCTGGCGTTCCGCCTGGACCGTGAGCCGAACCGCAAGGAGATCCCGGTGATCTGCGACGAGCAGCTCGTCGTCGAGTACTACGCCCGTTGATCCCTCGACGGTCGTAGGACTTCCGCGCCTGAAGCCCGTCGTCTCCCCGCCCTCCAGGGTGGGCGGGCGGCGGGCTTTCGCGTGCTCGTAATGCGGTGCGAAGCGCTGGGTCCAGCGCGATAGGCTCAGCGTGCACTATTGATTTTCTCGAAAGAGCAGGAAGTAGGTGCCAGGTGTCCGGTGGAGAGGTTGCCGGGATCCTGGTGGCCGTCTTCTGGGCGATTCTGGTCTCCTTCCTCGCCGTCGCGCTGGCGAGGCTGGCCCAGACGCTCAAGGCGACCACCAAGCTCGTCGCGGACGTGACCGACCAGGCCGTCCCGCTCCTGGCAGAGGCCTCCACGGCGGTGCGCTCCGCGCAGACCCAGATCGACCGGGTCGACGCGATCGCCTCCGACGTCCAGGAGGTCACCTCGAACGCCTCCGCCCTGTCGACCACCGTCGCCTCCACCTTCGGCGGCCCCCTCGTCAAGGTCGCCGCCTTCGGCTACGGCGTGCGCCGTGCCCTCGGCGGCCGCAAGGACGACGTGCCCGCCAAAGAGGCCCGGCGTACCGTGATCGTGGGCCGCACGGTCCCGGCCGCGCGACGGGACAAGCGAAACCTCCGCGGAAAGAGGGACTGAGACCCAGCATGTTCCGCCGAACGTTCTGGTTCACCACGGGCGTCGCCGCCGGTGTGTGGGCCACCACCAAGGTCAACCGGAAGCTGAAGCAGCTGACCCCCGAGAGCCTCGCCGCGACCGCGACGAACAAGGCGATCGAGGCAGGTCACCGGCTCAAGGACCGCGCGGTGGGCTTCGCCCTCGACGTCCGCGACAACATGGCCCAGCGGGAGGAAGAGCTGGGGGACGCCCTGGGCATCAACACCGACCCCGAACTCCCCGCACCCCGGCGCTTCGCCGCCATCGAGAACCGCACCAACCCGAAGTACGTCGACAGGACGACGTACTCGAACAACCGGAATGAGGACCACTGATGGAGTCGGCCGAGATTCGCCGCCGCTGGCTGAGCTTCTTCGAGGAGCGCGGGCACACCGTCGTCCCTTCGGCGTCGCTCATCGCGGACGACCCGACTCTGCTCCTCGTCCCCGCCGGCATGGTGCCCTTCAAGCCCTACTTCCTGGGTGAGGTCAAGCCGCCCTTCGACCGCGCCACCAGCGTCCAGAAGTGCGTGCGCACGCCGGACATCGAAGAGGTCGGCAAGACCACCCGGCACGGCACGTTCTTCCAGATGTGCGGCAACTTTTCCTTCGGCGACTACTTCAAGGAAGGCGCCATCAAGCTCGCCTGGGAGCTGCTCACCAGCCCCCAGGACAAGGGCGGTTACGGCCTGGAGCCGGAGAAGCTCTGGATCACCGTCTACAAGGACGACGACGAGGCCGAGCGCATCTGGCACGACGTCGTCGGCGTGCCGAAGGAGCGCATCCAGCGCCTCGGCATGAAGGACAACTACTGGTCCATGGGCGTCCCCGGCCCCTGCGGACCCTGCTCCGAGATCAACTACGACCGTGGCCCCGAGTTCGGCGTCGAGGGCGGCCCGGCCGTCAACGACGAGCGGTACGTGGAGATCTGGAACCTCGTCTTCATGCAGTACGAGCGCGGCGAGGGCGTCGGCAAGGACAACTTCGAGATCCTCGGCGAACTCCCGAGCAAGAACATCGACACGGGCCTCGGCCTCGAGCGACTCGCCATGATTCTGCAGGGCGTGCAGAACATGTACGAGATCGACACCTCCATGGCCGTCATCAAGAAGGCCACCGAGCTGACCGGTGTCGCCTACGGCGACGCCCACGCCTCGGACGTCTCCCTGCGTGTGGTCACCGACCACATGCGTACGGCCACGATGCTCATCGGCGACGGTGTGACCCCCGGCAACGAGGGCCGCGGCTACGTGCTGCGCCGCATCATGCGCCGCGCCATCCGCAACATGCGCCTGCTCGGCGCCACCGGCCCGGTCGTCAAGGACCTCATCGACGTCGTCATCGGCATGATGGGCCAGCAGTACCCGGAGCTCGTCACCGACCGCGAGCGCATCGAGAAGGTCGCCCTCGCCGAGGAGAACGCCTTCCTCAAGACGCTGAAGGCCGGCACCAACATCCTCGACACGGCCGTCTCCGACACCAAGGCCGCGGGCTCCTCCGTGCTGGCCGGCGACAAGGCGTTCCTGCTCCACGACACCTGGGGCTTCCCGATCGACCTCACCCTGGAGATGGCCGCCGAACAGGGCCTCTCCGTGGACGAGGACGGGTTCCGCCGCCTGATGAAGGAGCAGCGGGAGCGCGCCAAGGCCGACGCCCAGGCCAAGAAGACCGGTCACGCCGGCGCCGGCGCCTACCGCGAGATCGCCGACAAGGTCGGCGAGACCGACTTCATCGGCTACAGCGACACCGAGGGCGAGTCCACGATCGTCGGCATCCTCGTCGACGGCGCCTCCTCCCCGGCCGCCACCGAGGGCGACGAGGTCGAGATCGTCCTCGACCGCACCCCGTTCTACGCCGAGGGCGGCGGCCAGATCGGCGACACCGGCAAGATCAAGGTCGACACCGGCGCCGTCATCGAGATCCGCGACTGCCAGAAGCCGGTCCCGGGCGTCTACGTCCACAAGGGCGTCGTCCAGGTCGGCGAGGTCACGGTCGGTGCCAAGGCCCACGCCTCCATCGACTCGCTCCGCCGCCGGGCCATCGCCCGCGCCCACTCGGCCACGCACCTCACCCACCAGGCGCTGCGTGACGCCCTCGGCCCGACGGCCGCCCAGGCCGGCTCCGAGAACCAGCCCGGCCGCTTCCGTTTCGACTTCGGTTCGCCGTCCGCCGTCCCGACGGCCGTGATGACCGACGTCGAGCAGAAGATCAACGAGGTGCTCGCCCGCGACCTGGACGTGCACGCCGAGGTCATGGGCATCGACGAGGCCAAGAAGCAGGGCGCCATCGCCGAGTTCGGCGAGAAGTACGGCGAGCGGGTCCGCGTCGTCACCATCGGCGACTTCTCCAAGGAGCTCTGCGGCGGCACGCACGTGCACAACACCGCCCAGCTCGGCCTGGTCAAGCTGCTCGGCGAGTCGTCCATCGGCTCCGGCGTACGCCGGATCGAGGCGCTCGTCGGCGTCGACGCCTACAACTTCCTCGCCCGTGAGCACACGGTCGTCGCCCAGCTCCAAGAGCTGATCAAGGGCCGCCCGGAGGAGCTCCCGGAGAAGGTCTCCGCCATGCTCGGCAAGCTGAAGGACGCCGAGAAGGAGATCGAGAAGTTCCGCGCCGAGAAGGTGCTCCAGGCCGCCGCCGGTCTCGCCGAGTCCGCCAAGGACATCCGCGGCATCGCCGTCGTCACCGGCCAGGTTCCGGACGGAACCACCGCCGACGACCTGCGCAAGCTGGTCCTCGACGTGCGCGGCCGCATCCAGGGCGGACGCGCCGCCGTGGTCGCCCTGTTCACCGTGAACAACGGCAAGCCGCTCACGGTCATCGCCACCAACGAGGCCGCACGCGAGCGTGGCCTCAAGGCCGGTGACCTGGTCCGTACGGCCGCCAAGACCCTCGGCGGCGGCGGTGGCGGCAAGCCGGACGTCGCCCAGGGCGGCGGCCAGAACCCGGCCGCCGTCGGCGAGGCCGTCGACGCCGTCGAGCGGCTCGTGACGGAAACCGCCAAGTGAGCGACGGCACACCCGCGGATGGTGACGGCCCGGGCATGCGCCGGGGCCGTCGCCTCGCGATCGACGTCGGCGACGCCCGTATCGGCGTCGCCTCGTGCGACCCCGACGGGATTCTCGCCACCCCGGTGGAGACCGTACCCGGCCGGGACGTCCCCGCGGCCCACCGCCGTCTGCGGCAACTCGTCGAGGAGTACGAGCCGATCGAGGTCGTCGTCGGTCTGCCTCGCTCCCTCAAGGGGGGCGAGGGCCCGGCCGCGGTCAAGGTCAGGGGCTTCGCCCAGGAACTGGCACGCATGATCGCGCCCGTACCGGTCAGGCTCGTGGATGAGCGGATGACAACCGTGACGGCCAGCCAGGGACTGCGCGCCTCGGGGGTGAGGTCGAAGAAGGGCCGGTCGGTGATCGACCAGGCGGCCGCTGTGATCATTTTGCAGCAGGCGCTCGAATCCGAACGGGTGTCAGGTAAAGCACCCGGAGAGAGCGTCGAAGTGGTTATCTGATCGCGATACGGTAACGTTCCGCGCGATGCGCCGGTGTTCGAACAGCCGGCGCACAAAGAGAGGCGGGACGGGAACCGGATCTTCAGCAGCCGCGTGACCGCCGCCTCGCGGCTCTAGGGGATCGATGACTGAGTATGGCCGGGGCCCAGGCTCCGAACCGTGGCATCCCGAGGACCCGTTGTTCGGGGACGGGGGATGGGAAGGGCAGCAGGCCCATTCGGGTCAGCAGGCTGCCTACGGCGGCCAGCCGCAGCACTATCCGGAGCAGCCGCAGCAGCCGCAGCACTACGGCGACTGGGGCAACGGCCAGCAGGCCGCCTACGGTCAGGCGCAGCAGTACCAGCAGCAGGGTCAGCAGTACCCGGAGCAGGGCCAGCAGTACCCCCAGCAGTACGAACAGCAGCAGTACGCGGGCCAGGGCCAGCAGTCCTACGACCACAACGGCTGGGCCAACGGCGCCCAGCAGCACGTCCAGTACCCCGACCCCGCGGACCCGTACGGGCAGCAGCCCGCGGGGTACGGCGGTGAGCAGCCCGACTACTACGGCACGCCCGAGGCCTACCCGCCGCCGGAGCCGCCGAGTCGTCGGCAGGCCGAGCCGGAACCGCCCCAGACCGACTGGGACCCCGGCCCTGACCAGGGCGAACATGCCTTCTTCGCCGGTGGCGGCGACGATGACGAGGACGACTCCGACGACGGGTCGGGAGCCGGCCGCGGCCGCGGTGACCGCAAGGGCCGGGGCGGAAAGCCCAAGAAGCGGCGCAGCGGGATGGCCTGTCTGGTGGTCGTGCTGATCTTCGGCGGAGGCGTCGCCGGAGTCGGATATTTCGGTTATCAGTTTTACCAGGATCGTTTCGGCGACGCCCCGGACTACGCGGGTGACGGCACGAGCGAGACGGTCACCGTCGAGATCCCCAAGGGCGCGTTCGGATCAGAGATCGGGCAGCGGCTGAAGGCGGCCGGCGTCGTGAAGAGCGTCGACGCGTTCGTCGCCGCCCAGCAGCAGAACGAGAACGGGGACAAGATCCAGGCGGGCGCCTATCTGCTGAAGAAGCAGATGTCCGCCGCTGCCGCCGTCGAGATGATGCTCAGCCCCGAGAGCCAGAACAACGTGCTGGTCAGGCCGGGTGAGCGAAATCTGGCGGTCTACAAGGCGATCGACGAACAGCTGGAATTGTCGTCCGGCACCACCGAGAAGGTCGCCGAGAAGAAATACAAGAGCCTCGGACTTCCGAGCTGGGCGAACAGCAACAGCGAGATCAAGGACCCGCTGGAGGGCTTCCTCTATCCGGGCACCTATCCCGCGGCCAAGGGCATGAAGCCGGAAGCGGTCCTGAAGGAAATGGTGACCCAGGCCGCCGACAAGTACGACGCGCTCAACCTGGAAGCCAAGGCCAAGGCACTCAAGCTGGACAACCCGCTGCAGGTCATCACGGTCGCCAGCCTCGTCCAGGCCGAGGGCAAGACCGACGACGACTACCGCAAGATGGCGGAAGTGGTCTACAACCGCCTCGACCTCGCGAATCCCGAGACCTACGGCGCCCTTCAGTTCGACTCGACCTTCAATTACCTGAAGGGTCAGAGCAACATCGACATCAGCGAGTCGGAGATCAAGAGCAACCCGGACCCGTACAACACCTACTACCACAAGGGTCTGCCGCCCGGCCCGATCGGAAACCCGGGCGAGGGCGCGCTCAAGGGGACGCTCAATCCGACTGACCAGGGTTGGTACTACTTCGTGGCGACCGACGGCGTGAACAACACGGAATTCGCCAAGACCCACGACGATTTCCTGAAGCTCAAGGACAAGTTCAATGAGAGCAGGGGCAACTGACGCCCGCCGGGCCGCCGTTCTCGGTTCGCCCATCGCCCACTCCCTCTCCCCGGTGCTGCACCGCGCCGCCTACGAGGAGCTCGGGCTCACGGACTGGTCGTACGACCGGTTCGAGATCGACGAGGCCGCTCTGCCCGGATTCCTGAAGGAACTCGGGCCGGAGTGGGCCGGCCTGTCGTTGACCATGCCGCTCAAACGGGCCGTCATCCCGCTGCTCGACGAGATCAGCGAGACGGCGGCCTCCGTCGAGGCGGTCAACACCGTCGTGTTCGGACAGGACGGCCGACGCGTCGGCGACAACACCGACATCCCCGGCATGGTCGCCGCGCTGCGCGAGCGTGGCATCGAACAGGTCGACTCCGCCGCCATCCTCGGCGCCGGCGCCACGGCGTCCTCCGCGCTGGCCGCGCTCGCGCGTGTCTGCACCGGTGAGGTCGTTGCGTACGTACGCAGCGAGGCCCGCGCCGCCGAGATGCGGCAGTGGGGCGAGCGCCTCGGCGTCGAGATCCGTACGGCGGACTGGACCGAGGCGGACCAGGCGCTGCGCGCCCCGCTGGTGATCGCGACCACCCCGGCCGGTACGACGGACGCCCTCGCCGCGGCCGTACCGGAGCGCCCCGCCACCCTGTTCGACGTGCTCTACGACCCCTGGCCGACCGCTCTCGCGGCGCGCTGGTCCATGTACGGCGGAGCCGTCGTCAGCGGGCTCGACCTGCTGGTGCACCAGGCGGTCCTCCAGGTGGAGCAGATGACCGGCCGTGCCCCCGCGCCCGTCGAGGCCATGCGAAAAGCGGGGGAGCGCGCTCTCGCGGCCCGCTAGGATCCGCTGAGTTCCGCAGGGGGCGGAGAAGAACGAGGGGGAGTACCAGAGGTGTCCACCGGTGTGCCGTTGGCGTCCGCCAAGGGCGAGATAGTTCAGGCCGTCCTGCAGTTCATGCCGGACTGGGTGCAGATCCCCGCGCTGGTCCTGATCGTGCTGCTCGTCGTCGGGTCATGGGGCTTCAAGCTGAAGCGCGGGATCGACCGTCGGCGTGCGGCGCGCGCGGGACAGGCCGTCCAGGTGACGGCGCGGCACGGGGAGGGGCGGGGCGCCGACTACCTGGGGCAGTACGCGCCCCAGCAGGCCGCGCCGCAGCCCGAGCGGCAGCCGAGCGGTGCCGATTTCCTCGGCGCGTACGCGCCGCAGCAGCGTCAGGGCAACGGCCCCGCGTGATCCGTTCCGGGGCCCGGTGCCGCCGCACCGCCGTCCGCTTGGTGGACCGGCGGCCGGGGACCGGGCCCGGACGTGGGAGGATCGAAGGTGGCGGGCCGGGGCCGCGCACCTGGTCGCGCCGTCGACGTACGCGAGGACGCGCGTACGCAGGGCAGTACCAGGGCGCGAGCACTGAGGAGCACCGTTGAGCAGGTTGCGCTGGCTGACCGCGGGGGAGTCCCACGGTCCCGCACTCGTGGCGACGCTGGAGGGCCTTCCCGCCGGCGTGCCGATCACCACGGAGATGGTGGCGGACCACCTGGCCCGGCGCCGGCTCGGTTATGGACGCGGGGCGCGCATGAAGTTCGAGCGCGACGAGGTCACCTTCCTCGGCGGCGTCCGGCACGGCCTCACCCTCGGTTCCCCGGTCGCGATCATGGTGGGCAACACCGAGTGGCCGAAGTGGGAACAGGTCATGGCGGCCGACCCGATCGACCCCGAGATCCTCGCGGGCCTCGCCCGCAACGCTCCGCTGACCCGGCCCCGTCCCGGCCACGCCGACCTCGCCGGCATGCAGAAGTACGGCTTCGACGAGGCCCGGCCCATCCTGGAGCGCGCCTCGGCCCGTGAGACGGCGGCCCGGGTGGCGCTGGGCGCGGTCGCCCGGTCGTACCTGAAGGAGACGGCCGGCGTCGAGATCGTCAGCCATGTCGTCGAGCTGTGCTCCGTGAAGGCCCCGCAGGGTGTGTACCCGACGCCGGCCGACGTCGAGAAGCTGGACGCCGACCCGCTGCGCTGCCTCGACGCGGACACGTCGAAGGCGATGGTCGCGGAGGTCGACCAGGCCCACAAGGACGGCGACACCCTCGGCGGTGTGGTCGAGGTGCTCGCCTACGGCGTCCCCGTGGGCCTCGGCTCGCACGTCCACTGGGACCGCAAGCTCGACGCCCGCCTCGCCGGTGCCCTCATGGGCATCCAGGCGATCAAGGGCGTCGAACTCGGCGACGGCTTCGAGCTCGCCCGGGTCCCCGGCTCCAAGGCGCACGACGAGATCGTGAACACGCCCGAGGGCATCCGCCGCGTCTCCGGCCGTTCCGGCGGCACCGAGGGCGGCCTCACCACCGGTGAGCTGCTGCGGGTGCGTGCCGCGATGAAGCCGATCGCGACCGTGCCGCGCGCGCTGCAGACGGTGGACGTCACCACCGGCGAGGCGGCGCAGGCCCACCACCAGCGCTCCGACGTGTCCGCGGTCCCGGCCGCCGGCATCGTCGCCGAGGCGATGGTGGCCCTGGTGCTCGCGGACGCGGTGGCCGAGAAGTTCGGCGGCGACTCGGTGACCGAGACCCGCCGCAACGTGCGGTCCTACCTCGACAACCTGGCCATCCGGTGAGCCCAGCACCCGTGGTCGTCCTGGTCGGTCCGATGGGCGTGGGCAAGTCCACCGTCGGGCAGCTGCTGGCCGACCGGCTCGGCGTGGTCTACCGGGACACCGACGACGACATCGTGGCCGAGCAGGGCCGGTCGATCGCCGAGATCTTCGTCGACGAGGGCGAGCCCGCCTTCCGGGCGATCGAGAAGGCGGCCGTGCACCGGGCCCTCGCCGAGCACGACGGCGTCCTCGCCCTCGGCGGCGGCGCCATCCTTGACCCGGACACGCGTGCGCTGCTCGCCGGGCAGCGGGTGGCGTACCTGTCGATGGACGTCGAGGAGGCCGTCAAGCGCACCGGCCTGAACGCCGCCCGCCCGCTGCTCGCGGTCAACCCGCGCAAGCAGTGGCGGGAGCTGATGGAGGCCCGCCGCCATCTGTACGAGGGCGTGGCCACGGCGGTCGTCGCCACCGACGGCCGTACCCCCGAAGAAGTCACCCAAGCCGCCCTGGACGCACTGGAGTTGAAGGAAGCATGAGCGAGGCAGTGACGCGGATCCAGGTCGGCGGCACCGCGGGCAGCGAGCCCTACGAGGTCCTGGTGGGCCGTCAACTCCTGGGCGAGCTCGGCACGTTGATCGGCGACAAGGCCCAGCGGGTCGCCGTCGTCCACCCCGAGGCGCTGGCCGAGACCGGCGAGGCGCTGCGGGCCGACCTCGCCGAGCAGGGCTACGAGGCCGTCGCCATCCAGGTGCCCAACGCCGAGGAGGCCAAGACCGCCGAGGTCGCCGCCTACTGCTGGAAGGCGCTCGGCCAGTCCGGGTTCACCCGCACCGACGTCGTCGTCGGCGTCGGGGGCGGCGCGACCACCGACCTCGCCGGGTTCGTCGCCGCGACCTGGCTGCGCGGGGTGCGCTGGATCGCCGTTCCGACGACCGTGCTCGCCATGGTCGACGCGGCCGTCGGCGGCAAGACCGGCATCAACACCGCCGAGGGCAAGAACCTCGTCGGTGCCTTCCACCCGCCGGCCGGTGTGCTCTGCGACCTGGCCGCGCTGGACTCCCTGCCGGTCAACGACTACGTCTCCGGGCTCGCCGAGATCATCAAGGCCGGTTTCATCGCCGACCCGGCGATCCTGGAGCTCATCGAGGCCGACCCCGAGGCCGCCCGCACCCCGGCCGGCCCGCACACGGCCGAGCTGATCGAGCGCTCCATCCGGGTCAAGGCCGAGGTCGTCTCCTCGGACCTGAAGGAGTCCGGCCTGCGGGAGATCCTCAACTACGGCCACACCCTCGGCCACGCCATCGAGAAGAACGAGCGCTACAAGTGGCGGCACGGCGCCGCGGTCTCCGTCGGCATGCACTTCGCCGCCGAACTCGGCCGTCTCGCCGGGCGGTTGGACGACGCGACGGCCGACCGCCACCGCACGATCCTCGAATCGGTGGGCCTCCCCCTCCACTACCGCTACGACCAGTGGCCCAAGCTGCTGGAGACGATGAAGGTCGACAAGAAGTCCCGCGGCAACCTGCTGCGCTTCATCGTGCTGGACGGCCTGGCCAAGCCCACCGTCCTGGAGGGACCGGACCCGGCCGTTCTGCTCGCCGCGTACGGCGAAGTCGGCCAGTAAGTCCGGCGAACCGCCCTTCCGTCCGATTCGCCTGTGGCGATGGGCACTTCGGACCGCCACCGGCCGTTCACCAAACGGCGGCCGGGGGCGGTACCGTTCGGTAGCGGGCGGGGTTCACACCCTGCTGCCAGCGCCAATGGCCATGGAAGACGAGACGGAGTGGCACCGGATGCAGCATGCAGTGGGTTCTCCGCTGCCGCCGCCCCACCAGTCGGGGCACGGCTGGACGCCGGCCGCACAACACCCGGGTCCGCACCACCCGGGCACGCATCAGGGCCCTGCCCCGCAGGCCCCGCACCAGGGATCCGCCCCCGTGCCCCCGCCGCCTCCGGCACCGGG
Organism: Streptomyces sp. NPDC008086; assembly: GCF_042957325.1. Classification (NCBI taxonomy): domain Bacteria; kingdom Bacillati; phylum Actinomycetota; class Actinomycetes; order Kitasatosporales; family Streptomycetaceae; genus Streptomyces; species Streptomyces sp. NPDC008086. The sequence goes on along the minus strand of NZ_JBIBIA010000009.1, from coordinate 128,984 downwards.
CTTCACCCCGCCCGGCCCGGCCCCGCACACCCCGCAGCACGCCCACGTCCCGCCGGCGCCCGCGCCCGAGACCACCGGCCACGTACCGCTGCCGCCCGGCGGCCCCGTGGGCATGCCGAGCGCCCCGCCCGCCGCGACCGCACCCGACCCCGCCGCCACGACCCTCGCGGTCCTGCTCATCGGCCCGGCCGGGGCCGGCAAGACCAGCGTCGCCAAGTACTGGGCGGACCACCGCCGCGTCCCCACGGCCCACATCAGCCTCGACGACGTCCGCGAATGGGTCCGCTCGGGCTTCGCCGACCCCCAGTCCGGGTGGAACGACCACTCCGAGGCCCAGTACCGCCTCGCCCGCCGCACCTGCGGCTTCGCCGCGCGCAACTTCCTGGCCAACGGCATCTCGTGCATCCTCGACGACGCGGTGTTCCCCGACCGCCCGGTGGTCGGCCTCGGCGGCTGGAAGCGCCATGTGGGCCCCGGCCTCCTCCCGGTGGTCCTCCTCCCCGGCCTGGAGATCGTCCTGGAGCGCAACGCCGAACGCTCCGGCAACCGCCGCCTCACCGACGAGGAGGTCGCCCGCATCCACGGCCGCATGGCCGGCTGGTACGGCTCGGGCCTCCCCATCATCGACAACTCCCAACTCGACGTCCCTCAAACAGCCCAGGTCCTCAACGACGTCCTCTCCCGCTCCATCGCGAGCCCTCCGACCTGGTAGCCGCCGGCCCTCCGACCCACTGGCCGACGGGGAAGTGCCCCAAGGGTGCGCCAAGCTCCCGATCCGGTAGCCGACCTGCAGGGAAGCTCCCCAGGGGAGGCTCCCGATCTGGCAGCCCAGGGGCGCGGGGAACTGCGCGCCAAGCCCCCACACCCCCGCAGCCGGCTCACAGCCCCAAGCCGCACACCGTCGCCGCCAACAGCACCCCACCAACCGGCACAATCCACCCACCCCACTCAGACGCCCCCAACCGGCGCCAACCGGGCGGAGCTCTTACGCTCGGGTCATGTCAGAGGTGTACGCCACCCGCCGATCCCGGCTGAGGGACCGCTGCCAAGCCAGCGGCAGCGCCACCGCGCTGATCTCCCGCCCCGCCAACGTCCGCTACCTCGCGGGCGCCGCCCCGCAGGGCTCCGTGCTGCTCCTCGGCAAGACCGAAGACCTGCTCGTGTGCGCCGGCCCGCCCGACGACCGCCCCAATGAGGGCCGCCCCGACGAGGCACTGCGGATCCACGCCCTCCCCGGCCCCGGAGGCGACCCCGCCGTGGCCGCGGCGGACCTCGCCGCGACGCAGGGCGGAGTCTGCCTGGCCGTGGAGGAACACCACCTCACCGTCGCCCGCCACCGAGCCATCCGCTCGGTCGTGCCGCGGCTGCGCCTCACCGACCTCGGCGGCGCCGTCGAGCAGCTCCGGGTGGTCAAGGACGAGGAGGAGATCTCCTGCCTCCGGATCGGCGCGGAGATCGCCGACCAGGCCCTCGGGGAACTGCTCGAATCCATCCTCGTCGGCCGCACCGAACGCCACCTCGCCCTCGAACTCGAACGCCGCCTGGTCGACCACGGCGCCGACGGCCCCGCCTTCCCCACCTCCGTCGCCACCGGCCCGAACGCCGGCCGCCGCGCGCACCCCCCGACCGACCGCCGCGTGGAGGAGGGCGACTTCCTCTCCGTCTGCCTGGGGGCCACGTACCGCGGCTACCGGTGCGAGATCGGCCGTACGTTCGTCATCGGTACGTCGCCCGCCGACTGGCAGATCGAGCTGTACGACCTGGTCTTCGCCGCCCAGCGCGCCGGACGGGAGTCGCTGGCGCCGGGCGCCGCCTACCGCGACGTGGACCGCGCGGCACGCCAGGTGCTGGACTCGGCGGGGTACGCGCAGGGCCTTCCGCCCTTGACGGGACACGGAGTAGGACTCGAAATCGACGAGGACCCTCAGTTGGCCCCCGCGGCCATGGGTAAACTGGACGCTTGCGTGCCGGTCACCGTCGAACCGGGGGTCCACCTCCCGGGCCGGGGCGGCGTCCGGATCGATGACACGCTCGTCGTCCGCCCCGAGGCGGACGGCGGACCCGAGCTACTCACCATCACGACCAAGGAGCTGCTCGCGCTCTAGCTCGTCGGCTACGCGCGTGCGCCGGGGTCGTCCACGTCAGTCCAGGAGATTCCGCAACCGTGGCTTCCACGAACGACCTCAAGAACGGCATGGTGCTCAAGCTCGAAGGCGGCCAGCTCTGGTCCGTCGTCGAGTTCCAGCACGTCAAGCCCGGCAAGGGCCCGGCCTTCGTGCGCACCAAGCTCAAGAACGTGCTCTCCGGGAAGGTCGTCGACAAGACCTTCAACGCCGGCGTGAAGGTCGAGACGGCCACCGTCGACAAGCGCGACATGCAGTTCTCCTACATGGACGGCGAGTACTTCGTCTTCATGGACATGGAGACCTACGACCAGCTCATGGTCGACCGCAAGGCCGTCGGCGACGCCGCGAACTTCCTGATCGAGGGCTTCACCGCCACCGTCGCGCAGCACGAGGGCGAGGTGCTCTTCGTCGAGCTGCCGGCCGCCGTCGAGCTCGTCATCCAGGAGACCGAGCCGGGCGTCCAGGGCGACCGCTCCACCGGCGGCACCAAGCCCGCCACGCTGGAGACCGGCCACCAGATCCAGGTCCCGCTCTTCATCACCACCGGTGAGAAGATCAAGGTCGACACCCGCACGAGCGACTACCTCGGCCGGGTGAACAGCTAACCGTGGCTGCCCGCAACACGGCCCGCAAGCGCGCCTTCCAGATCCTCTTCGAGGGCGACCAGCGCGGCGTCGACGTCCTGACCGTCCTCGCGGACTGGGTCCGGCTGTCCCGGACCGACACCCGGCAGCCGCCGGTGAGCGAGTACACGATGGAGCTGGTCGAGGGCTACGCGGCACACGCGAAGCGGATCGACGCGCTGATCGCCCAGTACTCGGTCGGCTGGACGCTCGACCGGATGCCGGTGGTGGACCGCAACATCCTGCGCCTCGGCGCGTACGAGCTGATCTGGGTCGACGCGACTCCGGACGCGGTCGTGCTGGACGAGATGGTGCAGCTGGCGAAGGAGTTCTCCACGGACGAGTCGCCCTCGTTCGTCAACGGCCTGCTCGGCCGGCTCAAGGAGCTGAAGCCCTCGCTGCGCCGCGACGAGGCCTAGAGGTTTCGAAGAACGCCGGAGGGCCCGCAGCAGGGATGCTGCGGGCCCTCCGGCATTCCGGTACCTCTGGACCTCCCCAGGCCCACAGAACGCCGCCGGGGTGGCCGGAACCGCAAAGTTCCGGCCACCCCGGCGGCACGTTTCTGCTGAAGGGCCTCGACCCGTGGGAGAGGGCTCAGCCCTCCTCGGCGTGGGAGACCGCGCGACGCGCGTCCGCGTCCAGCACACCCCAGCTGATCAGCTGCTCGGTGAGGACCGAGGGCGACTGGTCGTAGATGACGGCGAGTGTGCGCAGGTCGTCCTGGCGGATCGAGAGCACCTTGCCGTTGTAGTCACCGCGCTGCGACTGGATCGTCGCGGCGTACCGCTGCAGCGGACCCGCCTTCTCGGCCGGGACGTGGGCCAGGCGCTCCAGGTCCAGGACCAGCTTCGGCGGCGGCTCTGCGGCGCCGCCCGGCGTGGTGCCCGGAAGCAGCTCCTGCACCGGGACGCCGTAGAAATCCGCCAACTCGGCGAGGCGCTGCACGGTCACGGCGCGGTCGCCGCGCTCGTACGAACCGACCACGACGGCCTTCCAGCGTCCCTGGGACTTCTCCTCGACACCGTGAAGAGAAAGGCCCTGCTGGGTGCGGATGGCCCGGAGCTTGGCCCCGAGCTGTTTGGCGTATTCGCTGGACATATAGCTCCCCGGCACTGGGTCGACGCGACTGGGGTGGGTTCCATGCCGCGCGGTTGGTAACTCACTGTGAGGTTACGCAGCGTTACTCTGGCGCGTCAAGCCGAATGGTCCACACCGACGCTTCCGTGCTATCGGTGGCCGATTAGGCCAAGTGGGTGAACGGGGGAGGGTCGGCGGCCTGCTACGGTGGATGGCGCAAACCAGACGTCCTTTAAGGTCCGTCCCGTGAGGCGGAGAAGGAGGTCCCTTTCGTATGGACAGCCAGCAGGACACGCAAGCGTCCGACGCCCGGCCCGTTCTCGAAGGCCCTGACATCGCGCGGGTGTTGACCCGCATCGCGCACGAGATCGTCGAACGCGCCAAGGGCGCCGACGACGTGGTGCTCCTGGGCATTCCGACCCGCGGCGTCTTCCTCGCCCAGCGGCTCGCCGCCAAGCTCGAGCAGATCACCGAGCGCAAGATCCCGGTCGGCTCGCTCGACATCACCATGTACCGCGACGACCTGCGCATGCACCCGCCGCGTGCGCTGGCCCGCACCGAGATCCCCGGTGACGGCATCGACGGCCGCCTCGTCGTCCTCGTCGACGACGTCCTCTTCTCCGGCCGCACCATCCGCGCCGCCCTCGACGCCCTGAACGACATCGGGCGCCCCCGTGCGGTGCAGCTCGCGGTCCTCGTCGACCGAGGCCACCGCGAACTGCCGATCCGCGCCGACTACGTCGGCAAGAACCTCCCCACGTCGCTGCGGGAGACGGTCAAGGTCCAGCTCGCCGAGGAGGACGGTCGCGACACCGTGCTGCTCGGTGCCAAGCAGACCTCCCAGTAGCGCCCACGGCGTACGGCCCGGTCGTACGCCCGCTCAGCGCGCCCTCGAGCGCGCCCGTCTGCCCCGAATCGTCCGATTGAACTGCCTTACGGAGCCTGACAGATGCAGCGTCATCTCATCTCGGCCGCCGACCTCACCCGCGACGACGCCGTCCTGATCCTCGACACCGCCGAGGAGATGGCCAGGGTCGCCGACCGGCCGATCAAGAAGCTGCCGACCCTGCGCGGCCGCACCGTCGTGAACCTCTTCTTCGAGGACTCCACGCGCACGCGTATCTCCTTCGAGGCCGCCGAGAAGCGCCTCTCCGCCGACGTCATCAACTTCACCGCCAAGGGGTCGAGCGTCTCCAAGGGCGAGTCCCTGAAGGACACCGCCCAGACCCTGGAGGCCATGGGCGTCGACGCCGTCGTCATCCGGCACGGCGCCTCCGGAGCGCCGTACCGCCTCGCCAACTCCGGCTGGATCGACGCTGCCGTCATCAACGCGGGCGACGGCACCCACCAGCACCCCACCCAGGCCCTGCTGGACGCCTTCACCATGCGCCGCCGGCTCGTCGGCCGGGACGCCGGGCTCGGCCAGGACCTCGCCGGCCGGCGCATCACGATCGTCGGCGACGTCCTGCACAGCCGGGTCGCCCGCTCCAACGTCGACCTGCTGCACACCCTCGGCGCCGAGGTCACCCTCGTCGCCCCGCCGACCCTGGTGCCGGTCGGCGTCGAGACCTGGCCCTGCGAGGTGTCGTACGACCTCGACAGCACCCTGGCCAAGACCGACGCGGTGATGATGCTGCGCGTGCAGCGCGAGCGCATGAACGCCGCGTTCTTCCCGACCGAGCGCGAGTACTCGCGGCGCTACGGCCTCGACGGCGACCGCATGGCGCGGATGCCCGAGCACGCCATCGTGATGCACCCCGGCCCGATGGTGCGCGGCATGGAGATCACCGCGGAGGTCGCCGACTCGGAGCGCTGCACCGTCGTCGAGCAGGTCGCAAACGGAGTGTCCATCCGGATGGCCGTTCTGTACCTGCTGCTCGGCGGCAACGAACCCGCCCTCACCCACGCCCGTACCACCGAGGAGAAGTAAGACAGATGAGCAAGATCCTGATCCGTGGTGCGAAGGTGCTCGGCGGCGAGCCGCAGGACGTGCTGATCGACGGTGCCGTCATCGAGGCGGTCGGCACGGGGCTCTCCGACGAGGGCGCCCAGGTCGTCGAGGCGGCCGGCAAGGTGCTGCTGCCGGGCCTGGTCGACCTGCACACCCATCTGCGGGAGCCCGGCCGCGAGGACTCCGAGACCGTGCTGACCGGCACGCGCGCGGCGGCCTCCGGCGGCTACACGTCCGTGTTCGCCATGGCCAACACCTTCCCCGTGGCCGACACGGCCGGTGTCGTCGAGCAGGTCTACCGGCTCGGCCAGGAGCACGGCTACTGCGACGTACAGCCCATCGGTGCCGTCACCGTCGGCCTGGAGGGCAAGAAGCTCGCCGAGCTGGGCGCCATGCACGAGTCGGCCGCCGGGGTCACCGTCTTCTCCGACGACGGCAAGTGCGTCGACGACGCCGTGATCATGCGCCGGGCACTGGAGTACGTGAAGGCCTTCGGCGGCGTCGTCGCCCAGCACGCGCAGGAGCCGCGGCTGACCGAGGGCGCCCAGATGAACGAGGGCATCGTCTCCGCCGAGCTGGGGCTCGGGGGCTGGCCGGCGGTGGCCGAAGAATCGATCATCGCCCGGGATGTCCTGCTCGCCGAGCACGTCGGCTCCCGCGTGCACATCTGCCACCTCTCGACCGCCGGCTCGGTGGAGATCGTCCGCTGGGCCAAGTCCCGCGGCATCGACGTCACCGCCGAGGTCACCCCGCACCACCTCCTCCTCACCGACGAGCTGGTCCGCACGTACAACCCGGTCTACAAGGTGAACCCGCCGCTGCGCACCGAGCGTGACGTGCTGGCCCTGCGCGAGGCCCTCGCCGACGGCACGATCGACATCGTCGCCACCGACCACGCCCCGCACCCGCACGAGGACAAGGACTGCGAGTGGGCCGCGGCCGCCATGGGGATGGTGGGCCTGGAGACCGCGTTGTCAGTGGTGCAGGAGACCATGGTGGACACCGGGCTCCTCACCTGGGCCGGGGTCGCCGAGCGCATGTCCTTCAAGCCCGCCGAGATCGGGCAGGCCAAGGGGCACGGACGGCCCGTCTCGGCTGGTGAGCCCGCCAACCTCACGCTCGTCGACACGGAATACCGTGGGTCCGTGGACCCCGAGGGCTTCGCCTCGCGCAGCCGCAACACTCCGTACGAGGGGCGTGAGCTGCCGGGCCGTGTGACCCACACGTGGCTCCGGGGCAAGGCCACGCTCGTCGACGGGAAGCTCACGTGACACCTGCAACACTGCTCGCAGCCGGCACCGGACTCGCGGCCGAACAGAAGTCGGCCGAAGTCACCGACTGGGCCGCCCGCGTCGGCTGGGTCGTCGGACTCGCCCTCTTCGTCGCGCTCGTCTACTGGCTGATGCGCGAGGGCTGGAAGTGGCGCGGCACGCTCCAGGGCGACCTGCCCGAGCTGCCCGGCGCGCCGGACGACCCCGGCCCGGCCAGACTGAGCATGAGCGGCCGCTACCACGGCTCGACCACGGCAGGTCAGTGGCTGGACCGCATCGTGGCGCACGGCCTCGGCACCCGCAGCCGGGTCGAGCTCACCCTGACGGACGCGGGACTGGACGTCGTACGCCCCGGCGCGGCCGACTTCTTCGTCCCGGCCGACCGACTGCGCGAGGCCCGGCTCGACAAGGGCATCGCCGGCAAGGTCCTCACCGAGGGCGGACTGCTCGTCGTGACCTGGGCGCACGGCGACCGGCTGATCGACTCAGGGTTCCGCTCGGACCACGCGGCGGAGCACAACGAGTGGGTCGACGTCATTAACTCCATGATCAACACCAACAGCACGGAAGGCGCCGAACGATGACGACCTCCACAAGGGGAGCCGACAAGGTTCCTGCGGTACTCGTCCTGGAGGACGGCCGGATCTTCCGCGGCCGCGCCTACGGGGCCGTGGGGGTGACCTTCGGCGAGGCCGTGTTCTCCACCGGCATGACCGGCTACCAGGAGACCCTCACCGACCCGTCCTACCACCGCCAGGTCGTCGTGATGACCGCCCCGCACGTCGGCAACACCGGCGTCAACGACGAGGACCCGGAGAGCAAGCAGATCTGGGTCGCCGGCTACGTGGTGCGCGACCCCGCGCGCGTGCCGTCCAACTGGCGCTCCCGGCGCTCGCTCGACGACGAGCTGCGCCACCAGGGCGTCGTCGGCATCTCCGGCATCGACACCCGCGCGCTCACCCGCCATCTGCGCGAGCGCGGCGCCATGCGCGTCGGCATCTTCTCCGGCAACGCGCTGCCCGACGAGGGCACCATGCTCGCCGAGGTCCGCCAGGCCCCCGAGATGAAGGGCGCCGACCTCTCCGCGGAGGTCGCCACCAAGGAGGCGTACGTCGTCCCGGCGATCGGCACGAAGAAGTTCACCGTCGCCGCCGTCGACCTCGGCATCAAGGGCATGACCCCGCACCGGATGGCCGAGCGCGGCATCGAGGTGCACGTGCTGCCCGCCACCGCGAGCGTCGAGGACGTGTACGCCGTGAACCCGGACGGCGTGTTCTTCTCCAACGGCCCCGGCGACCCGTCCACCGCCGACCATCCGGTCTCCGTCATGCAGGCGGTCCTGGAGCGCGGCACCCCGCTCTTCGGCATCTGCTTCGGCAACCAGATCCTGGGCCGCGCCCTCGGCTTCGGCACCTACAAGTTGAAGTACGGCCACCGCGGCATCAACCAGCCGGTGCAGGACCGCACGACCGGCAAGGTCGAGGTCACCGCGCACAACCACGGCTTCGCCGTGGACGCTCCGACCGACCAGGTCTCCGACACCCCCTACGGCCGCGCCGAGGTCTCCCACGTGTGCCTCAACGACAACGTGGTGGAGGGCCTTCACCTCCTCGACAAGCCGGCCTTCAGCGTCCAGTACCACCCCGAAGCGGCAGCGGGCCCGCACGACGCCGCCTACCTGTTCGACCGCTTCGTATCCCTGATGGAGGGCCAGCGTGCCTAAGCGCACCGATATCCAGTCCGTCCTGGTCATCGGCTCCGGCCCGATCGTCATCGGCCAGGCCGCCGAGTTCGACTACTCCGGCACCCAGGCGTGCCGCATCCTGCGCGCCGAGGGCCTGCGGGTCATCCTCGTCAACTCCAACCCGGCGACGATCATGACCGACCCGGAGATCGCCGACGCCACGTACGTCGAGCCGATCACCCCGGAGTTCGTCGAGAAGATCATCGCCAAGGAGCGCCCCGACGCGCTCCTGCCCACCCTGGGCGGCCAGACGGCCCTCAACACGGCCATCTCGCTGCACGAGGCGGGGACCCTTGAGAAGTACGGCGTGGAACTGATCGGCGCCAACGTCGAGGCCATCAACAAGGGCGAGGACCGCGACCTCTTCAAGGAGGTCGTCGAGGCCGTGCGCCAGAAGATCGGGCACGGCGAGTCCGCCCGCTCGGTCATCTGCCACTCCATGGCGGACGTCCTCGCGGGCGTCGAGACCCTCGGCGGCTACCCGGTCGTCGTCCGCCCCTCCTTCACCATGGGCGGCGCCGGCTCCGGCTTCGCGCACGACGAGGAGGAGCTGCGCCGCATCGCCGGCCAGGGCCTCACGCTCTCGCCGACCACCGAGGTGCTCCTGGAGGAGTCCATCCTCGGCTGGAAGGAGTACGAGCTGGAGCTGATGCGCGACAAGCACGACAACGTCGTGGTCGTCTGCTCCATCGAGAACTTCGACCCCATGGGCGTGCACACCGGTGACTCCATCACCGTGGCGCCCGCGATGACGCTGACCGACCGCGAGTACCAGACCCTGCGCGACATCGGCATCGCCGTCATCCGCGAGGTCGGCGTCGACACCGGCGGCTGCAACATCCAGTTCGCGGTGAACCCCGAGGACGGTCGCGTGATCGTCATCGAGATGAACCCGCGCGTGTCGCGTTCCTCGGCTCTCGCATCCAAGGCGACCGGCTTCCCGATCGCCAAGATCGCCGCCAAGCTGGCCGTCGGCTACACCCTGGACGAGATCCCGAACGACATCACGCAGGAGACCCCGGCCTCCTTCGAGCCGACGCTCGACTACGTGGTCGTGAAGGCCCCGCGATTCGCCTTCGAGAAGTTCCCGCAGGCCGACTCCACGCTGACGACCACCATGAAGTCGGTCGGCGAGGCCATGGCCATCGGCCGCAACTTCACCGAGGCCTTCCAGAAGGCGCTGCGCTCGCTGGAGAAGAAGGGCAGCCAGTTCACGTTCGTCGGCGAGCCCGGCGACAAGGCCGAGCTGCTGCGCGAGGCCGTACGGCCCACCGACGGTCGTATCAACGCGGTCATGCAGGCCATCCGCGCGGGCGCCACGCCGGAGGAGGTCTTCGAGTACACGAAGATCGACCCCTGGTTCGTCGACCAGCTCTTCCTGATCAAGGAGATCGCCGACGAGCTCGCCGAGGCGCCGGAGCTCACCCCCGACCTGCTCGCCGAGGCCAAGCGGCACGGCTTCTCCGACCAGCAGATCGGTGAGATCCGCGGGCTGCGCGAGGACGTCGTGCGCGAGGTGCGGCACGCACTGGGCATCCGCCCGGTCTACAAGACGGTCGACACCTGCGCCGCCGAGTTCGCCGCGAAGACGCCGTACTTCTACTCGTCCTACGACGAGGAGACCGAGGTCGCGCCCCGCGAGAAGCCCGCGGTCATCATCCTGGGCTCCGGTCCCAACCGCATCGGCCAGGGCATCGAGTTCGACTACTCCTGCGTCCACGCCTCCTTCGCGCTGAGTGACGCCGGGTACGAGACCGTGATGGTCAACTGCAACCCGGAGACCGTCTCCACGGACTACGACACCTCCGACTGCCTGTACTTCGAGCCGCTGACGCTGGAGGACGTGCTGGAGATCGTCCACGCGGAGCAGCAGGCCGGCCCGGTGGCGGGCGTTGTGGTCCAGCTGGGCGGCCAGACCCCGCTGGGCCTGTCGCAGGCGCTGAAGGACAACGGCGTGCCGATCGTCGGTACGTCCCCGGAGGCCATCCACGCCGCCGAGGACCGGGGCGCCTTCGGCCGCGTCCTCGCCGAGGCGGGCCTGCCGGCCCCCAAGCACGGCACCGCGACCACCTTCGCGGGCGCCAAGGCCATCGCGGACGAGATCGGCTACCCCGTCCTCGTACGGCCCTCATACGTCCTCGGCGGGCGCGGCATGGAGATCGTCTACGACGAGACCCGGCTGGAGTCCTACATCGCCGAGTCGACCGAGATCAGCCCCTCGCGGCCGGTCCTCGTCGACCGGTTCCTGGACGACGCGATCGAGATCGACGTCGACGCGCTCTACGACGGCACCGAGCTCTACCTCGGCGGCGTCATGGAGCACATCGAGGAGGCCGGCATTCACTCCGGCGACTCCGCGTGCGCGCTGCCGCCGATCACGCTGGGCGGCTTCGACATCAAGCGTCTGCGGGCCTCCACGGAGGCCATCGCCAAGGGCGTCGGCGTACGCGGCCTGATCAACATCCAGTTCGCGATGGCCGGCGACATCCTGTACGTCCTGGAGGCCAACCCGCGCGCGTCCCGCACGGTGCCCTTCACCTCGAAGGCGACCGCGGTGCCGCTGGCCAAGGCCGCCGCCCGGATCTCGCTGGGCGCGACCATCGCCGAACTGCGCGTCGAGGGGCTCCTCCCGGCGAACGGCGACGGCGGCGAGCTCCCGTTCGACGCACCGATCTCCGTCAAGGAGGCCGTCATGCCGTGGTCGCGCTTCCGCGACATCCACGGCCGCGGCGTGGACACCGTCCTCGGCCCTGAGATGCGCTCCACCGGCGAGGTCATGGGCATCGACTCCGTCTTCGGCACGGCGTACGCCAAGTCGCAGGCGGGCGCCTACGGCCCGCTGCCGACGAAGGGCCGCGCGTTCATCTCGGTCGCCAACCGCGACAAGCGCTCGATGATCTTCCCCGCGCGCGAGCTGGTCGCCCACGGCTTCGAACTGCTCGCCACGTCCGGTACGGCCGAGGTCCTCAAGCGCAACGGCATCAACGCCACCGTCGTGCGCAAGCAGTCCGAGGGCACCGGCCCGAACGGCGAGAAGACCATCGTCCAGCTCATCCACGACGGCGAGGTCGACCTCATCGTCAACACCCCGTACGGCACCGGCGGCCGCCTCGACGGCTACGACATCCGTACGGCGGCCGTGGCGCGGTCGGTCCCGTGCCTGACGACGGTCCAGGCGCTCGCCGCCGCCGTCCAGGGCATCGACGCCCTCAACCACGGCGACGTGGGCGTCCGTTCGCTCCAGGAACACGCGGAACACCTGACCGCGGCCCGCGACTAGCAGCCCTGAGGGGGACACCGGAAACGGTGTCCCCCTCTTCGTGAGGGAACCATGTACAAGATCTTCTTCAATCTCGTCTTCAAGCGGATGGACCCGGAGCAGGCCCATTACCTGGCCTTCCGCTGGATCCGGCTCGCCGCCCGCGTCCCCGTGCTGCGCACCTTCGTCGCGGCCGCCCTCGCGCCCCGGTTCGAGGAACTGCGGACCGAGGCCTTCGGGCTGCGGATGCACGGCCCCTTCGGGCTCGCCGCGGGCTTCGACAAGAACGCGGTCGCGATCGACGGCATGTCGATGCTGGGCTTCGACCACGTCGAGATCGGCACCGTCACGGGGGAGGCCCAGCCGGGCAACCCGAAGAAGCGGCTGTTCCGCCTCGTGAAGGACCGGGCGCTGATCAACCGCATGGGCTTCAACAACGAGGGCTCCCTGGCCGTGGCGGCCCGGCTGGCGTCCCGTGAGCCGGTCTTCAGGACCGTCGTGGGCGTCAACATCGGCAAGACCAAGGTCGTCCCGGAGGCGGAGGCCGCCGGTGACTACGTGAAGTCGACGGAGCGGCTGGCGCCGTATGCCGACTACCTCGTGGTGAACGTCTCCTCGCCCAACACGCCCGGCCTGCGCAATCTCCAGGCCACAGAGTCGCTGCGCCCGCTGCTGACCGCCGTCCGCGAGGCCGCCGACCGCACGGTGGCCAGCCGCCGTGTGCCGCTGCTGGTGAAGATCGCGCCGGACCTCGCCGACGAGGACGTCGACGCGGTCGCCGACCTGGCCGTGGAGCTCGGTCTGGACGGGATCATCGCCACGAACACCACCATCGCGCGCGACGGCCTCGGTTTGAAATCCGAACCCTCGCTGGTCAAGGAGGTCGGCGGCCTCTCCGGCGCGCCCTTGAAGGCACGCTCCCTGGAGGTGCTGCGGCGCCTGTACGCGCGCGTGGGCGACCGGATCACCCTTGTGGGCGTAGGCGGCATCGAGAACGCCGAGGACGCCTGGCAGCGCATCCTGGCCGGCGCCACGCTGGTCCAGGGCTACAGCGCCTTCGTCTACGAGGGCCCCTTCTGGGGCCGCGCCATCCACAAGGGGCTCGCCGCCCGCCTGCGGACCAGCCCGTACGCCACCCTCGCCGACGCGGTCGGCGCCGACGTCAGGAAGGCAGAGGAAGCCGCATGACTGTCCTGGAGCCCTTCGGTGCACGCCTCCGCCGCGCGATGGACGAGCGTGGCCCCCTGTGCGTCGGCATCGACCCGCACGCCTCCCTGCTCTCCGAGTGGGGTCTGAACGACGACGTGGCCGGTCTGGAGCGGTTCAGCCGCACGGTCGTCGAGGCGATGGCCGACCGGGTCGCCGTGCTCAAGCCGCAGAGCGCGTTCTTCGAGCGCTTCGGCTCGCGCGGCGTCGCCGTACTGGAGAAGTCGGTCGAGGAGGCACGGGCGGCCGGTGCGCTGGTGGTGATGGACGCCAAGCGCGGCGACATCGGCTCGACCATGGCCGCGTACGCCGAGTCCTTCCTCCGCAAGGACTCGCCGCTCTTCTCCGACGCGCTGACCGTCTCGCCGTACCTCGGCTACGGCTCGCTCTCACCCGCCGTCGCGCTGGCCCGGGAGAGCGGCACCGGTCTGTTCGTGCTCGCGCTCACCTCGAACCCGGAGGGCGGCGAGGTCCAGCACGCGATCCGCGCGGACGGCCGTACCGTCGGCGCGACGATGCTGGCGCACCTGGCGGCCGAGAACGTGGGGGAGGAGCCGCTGGGCTCCTTCGGAGCGGTCGTCGGCGCCACGCTCGGCGACCTGTCGTCGTACGAGCTCGACATCAACGGCCCGCTGCTCGCTCCCGGCATCGGGGCCCAGGGGGCCACGCCGGCGGATCTTCCCCGGGTCTTCGGCGCCGCCGCGCGCAATGTGGTGCCGAACGTCAGCCGGGGTGTGCTGCGGCACGGCCCCGATGTCGTCGCGCTGCGTGACGCCGCGTCACGCTTCGCCGAAGAGGTCAGGGTCGCTGTGTCGGGTGCTTGACCGCCGTCAGGGGCGTTCGAGCCGCTCGGTGAATCCTCCGATGAGTGCTTCGCCGAGTGGCTCCCGGCCGACTTGAGTCTGAATACATCCTCAAATCCAGGGCATTATGTCCTAAATGTCTGGCCTGACGGAGGCTGACCAGGACTTTTCCGCTGTTCTCGCTGACTCTGGCGGACTTGGCCGCTAGTCTCCGACGAGAGTCAACGGGCAAGCGTGTTGCTCGTGGCTCCCCAGGTGTGGGGCGACTAGGTTCCTCACCGGTCCGTATCCGACAGTTCAACATCCGAGGTGACGTAGGCGTGGCTCTTCCGCCCCTTACCCCTGAACAGCGCGCAGCCGCGCTCGAAAAGGCCGCCGCGGCTCGCCGGGAGCGGGCCGAGGTCAAGAATCGACTCAAGCACTCCGGCGCCTCGCTTCACGAGGTCATCAAGCAGGGCCAGGAGAATGACGTCATCGGCAAGATGAAGGTCTCCGCCCTGCTCGAGTCCCTGCCGGGCGTGGGCAAGGTCCGCGCCAAGCAGATCATGGAGCGACTCGGCATCTCCGAGAGCCGCCGCGTGCGTGGCCTCGGTTCGAACCAGATCGCCTCCCTGGAGCGCGAGTTCGGCAGCACCGGCTCCTGATCCGGTCTCTCCGGACCGGGAGTCCCGGGCACTCCGGGATTGCTGGAATAATCGCTGCATGAGTGAACGTCCGCGGCTGACCGTGCTCTCCGGCCCCTCCGGGGTCGGCAAGAGCACGGTCGTCGCCCATATGCGCAAGGAACACCCCGAGGTCTGGCTCTCGGTGTCGGCGACGACCCGCAAGCCGCGTCCCGGCGAGCGGCACGGAGTCCACTACTTCTTCGTCACCGACGACGAGATGGACAAGCTGATCGCCAACGGTGAGCTGCTGGAGTGGGCCGAGTTCGCCGGCAACCGCTACGGCACGCCGCGTGCGGCCGTGCTGGAGCGGCTGGAGGCGGGGGAGCCCGTGCTCCTGGAGATCGACCTCCAGGGTGCCCGGCAGGTCCGCGAGTCCATGGCGGAGGCCCAGCTCGTGTTCCTGGCCCCTCCCTCCTGGGAGGAGCTCGTGCGCAGACTCACCGGACGTGGCACCGAGCCGCCCGAGGTGATCGAGCGTCGGCTGGACGCGGCGAAGATCGAGCTGGCGGCCGAGCCGGAGTTCGATGTGACCTTGGTCAACACCTCCGTCGAGGACGTGGCGCGCGAGCTGCTAGCCTTGATGGACGTTGTGTGATCGTGCCTGATCGTTTGCAGGCTTGATCATTCACACTAAATCTTTCCCATCCATCGGAAGGTAGAGCGTGTCCTCTTCCATCTCCGCGCCCGAGGGCATCATCAACCCGCCGATCGACGAGCTCCTCGAGGCCACCGACTCGAAGTACAGCCTCGTGATCTACGCGGCCAAGCGTGCCCGCCAGATCAACGCGTACTACTCGCAGCTCGGCGAGGGCCTCCTCGAGTACGTCGGTCCGCTCGTCGACACCCACGTGCACGAGAAGCCGCTCTCGATCGCCCTGCGCGAGATCAACGCGGGTCTGCTGACGTCCGAGGCCGTCGAGGGCCCGGCGCAGTAAGTAGTATTTTCAGCTTTGAGCTGGCTTATCCACAGGCCCGGCAGTCGACTGTCGGGCCTGTGGTGTGTCATGGAGTTGTCGGTCAACGAGTGGGAGGCGAGGCCCGGTGGACAAGCCCAAGGTCGTTCTGGGGGTGAGCGGCGGCATCGCCGCGTACAAGGCCTGTGAGCTGCTGCGCAGGCTCACGGAGTCCGGGCATGACGTCCGGGTCGTGCCCACCGCCTCCGCGCTGCACTTCGTCGGCGCCGCCACCTGGTCCGCCCTGTCCGGCAACCCCGTCTCGACCGAGGTCTGGGACGAGGTCCACGAGGTCCCGCACGTCCGCATCGGCCAGCACGCCGACCTGGTGGTCGTCGCCCCGGCCACCGCCGACACGCTCGCGAGGGCCGCGCACGGCCTCGCCGACGACCTGCTGACCAACACCCTGCTCACCGCCCGCTGTCCCGTGGTCTTCGCCCCCGCCATGCACACCGAGATGTGGGAGCACCCGGCCACCCAGGAGAACGTGGCGACGCTGCGCCGACGCGGCGCGATCGTCATCGAGCCCGCCGTCGGCCGCCTCACCGGCGTCGACACCGGCAAGGGCCGACTGCCCGACCCCACGGAGATCTTCGAGGTCTGCCGCCGCGTGCTGGCCCGCGGCGGCACCGAGCCCGACCTCGAGGGACGGCATGTCGTCGTCAGTGCCGGCGGCACCCGTGAGCCCCTCGACCCGGTCCGCTTCCTCGGTAACCGCTCCTCCGGCAAGCAGGGCTACGCCCTCGCCCGCACCGCCGCCGCCCGGGGCGCCCGGGTGACACTGATCGCCGCCAACACCGGCATGCCCGACCCGGCCGGCGTGGACGTCGTCCAGGTCGGCACGGCCGTCCAGCTGCGCGAGGCGGTCCTCAAGGCCGCGCCGGACGCCGACGCGGTGGTCATGGCGGCGGCGGTCGCGGACTTCCGCCCGGCCACGTACGCCGCGGGAAAGATCAAGAAGCAGGACGGCCAGGAGCCCGAGCCCATCGTCCTGGTGCGGAATCCGGACATCCTCGCGGAGATCTCGACCGACCGCGCCCGCCCCGGCCAGGTCGTCGTCGGCTTCGCCGCCGAGACGGACGACGTCCTGGCCAACGGCCGTAAGAAGCTGGAGCGCAAGGGGTGCGACCTCCTCGTGGTGAACGAGGTGGGCGAGCGCAAGACCTTCGGCTCCGAGGAGAACGAGGCGGTCGTCCTGGGCGCCGACGGCACCGAGACACCCGTGCCCTACGGGCCCAAGGAGGCCCTGGCCGAAACCGTGTGGGACCTGGTGGCACGCCGACTGGGATCCCATGTCTGATGCGTTGTCGGCGTCCCGGGAGCCTCACCCGATTCGGGTGTGGCGCCCCTGGCCAAGGGCGCGTGGGATTGGGCAGAATGCCCGTGCCGCAGGTCACAGCGCTCCCGAGAGGCGAGACAGGGGGTCGGTGGCCGAGCACGACAGATAAACTGTCCTCGGACGACGCCGGGCGCAGCCTCCGTCCCGTCCGCCAATGATCAGCCAGCAGCCGCTGCAACCCCAGGGAGCGTTGTGTCCCGTCGCCTGTTCACCTCGGAGTCCGTGACCGAGGGTCACCCCGACAAGATCGCTGACCAGATCAGCGACACCATTCTCGACGCGCTTCTGCGTGAGGACCCCTCGTCCCGCGTCGCCGTCGAGACCCTGATCACGACCGGTCTGGTGCACGTGGCCGGAGAGGTCACGACCAAGACGTACGCGGACATCGCGACGCTGGTCCGCAACAAGATCCTCGAGATCGGCTACGACTCCTCGAAGAAGGGCTTCGACGGCGCTTCCTGCGGTGTCTCGGTCTCGATCGGCTCGCAGTCGCCGGACATCGCGCAGGGCGTGGACACCGCGTACGAGACGCGGGTCGAGGGCGACGAGGACGAGCTGGACCGCCAGGGCGCCGGTGACCAGGGCCTGATGTTCGGCTACGCGACGGACGAGACGCCGACGCTGATGCCGCTGCCGATCTTCCTGGCGCACCGCCTGTCCAAGCGCCTCTCCGAGGTCCGCAAGAACGGCACCATCCCCTACCTGCGCCCCGACGGCAAGACGCAGGTCACCATCGAGTACGACGGCGACAAGGCGGTCCGCCTGGACACGGTCGTCGTCTCCTCGCAGCACGCGAGCGACATCGACCTCGACTCCCTCCTCGCGCCCGACATCCGTGAGTTCGTGGTCGAGCCGGAGCTGAAGGCCCTCCTCGACGACGGCATCAAGCTCGACACCGAGAACTACCGCCTCCTGGTCAACCCCACCGGCCGCTTCGAGATCGGTGGCCCGATGGGTGACGCGGGCCTGACCGGCCGGAAGATCATCATCGACACCTACGGCGGCATGGCCCGCCACGGCGGCGGCGCGTTCTCCGGCAAGGACCCGTCCAAGGTGGACCGTTCGGCGGCCTACGCGATGCGCTGGGTCGCCAAGAACGTCGTCGCGGCCGGCCTCGCCTCCCGCTGCGAGGTGCAGGTGGCGTACGCGATCGGCAAGGCCGAGCCGGTCGGCCTGTTCGTCGAGACCTTCGGCACCGCCAAGGTCGACGCCGAGAAGATCGAGAAGGCCATCGACCAGGTCTTCGACCTGCGTCCGGCCGCGATCATCCGCGACCTGGACCTGCTCCGCCCGATCTACGCCCAGACCGCCGCCTACGGCCACTTCGGCCGTGAGCTGCCGGAGTTCACCTGGGAGCGCACGGACCGGGTGGAGGCGCTGCAGAAGGCCGTGGGCCTGTAAGGCGTCCCCAGCTCCGCAAGAGGCCCGGTCTCCCGCACGGGAGGCCGGGCCTCGCCGCGTCGTCGTGCGGGAACTCGGGCGTCGTCGGTTGTCAGTGGCGTTTGGTAAGAATGCAGGCGTGAGCAGCGAGAACGACAAGGGTGAGGGCGGGGCCGAGGGGGCCTCGCCCGAGCAGCTCGCGCTCATTCGGGAGACCGTGCGGCAGGCGAAGGTGCCGCGGGCCAAGCCCAGGACCTGGCGGGGGGCCGAGCTCGCGAAGGAACTGCCGGTCGCCCGAGTCCTCGTCGACAAGGGCGTACTGCACCTCGACCGGTACTTCGACTACGCCGTGCCCGCGGAGCTCGACGCCGACGCGCAGCCCGGGGTGCGGGTGCGGGTGCGGTTCGGCGCCGGACGGCATCGGGTGCGGGAGGGGCGGCGTGAGGGCGGCGGGCTCATCGACGGGTTCCTGGTCGCACGCCTTGCCGAGTCCGACTACTCCGGGCCGCTCGCGGCGCTCGCGCAGGTCGTCTCCCCCGAGCGGGTGCTGAGCGAGGAGTTGCTCGGGCTCGCGCGAGCCGTGGCGGACCGGTACGCCGGCGGGCTCGCCGATGTGCTCCAGCTGGCCGTGCCGCCGCGCAGCGCACGGGCCGAGCAGCGGCCGTCACCGGAGCCGCTGACGCCGCCCGGCAGGCCCGAGGCGGGGTCCTGGGGGAGGTACGAGCGGGGAGCCGCCTTTCTGGAGTCGCTGGCGTCCGGGGGCGCCCCGCGTGCCGTGTGGAACGCGCTGCCCGGGCCCGGCTGGAGCGACGAACTGGCGCGGGCCGTCGTCGCGACACTGGCCTCCGGACGGGGCGCGCTGGTGGTGCTGCCGGACGGGCGGGCCGTCGCGCGGGTGGACGCCGCCCTGGCCGCGCTCATGGGCAAGGGACGGCATGCGGTGCTCACCGCCGACGCCGGGCCCGAGAAGCGGTATCGGGAGTGGCTCGCGGTACGCCGGGGGAGTGTGCGGGCGGTCGTGGGGACCCGGGCGGCCATGTTCGCGCCGGTGCGGGATCTCGGGCTGGTCGCCCTCTGGGACGACGGCGACGACAGCCACAGCGAGCTGCACGCCCCGCAGCCCCACGCGCGCGATGTGCTGCTGCTGCGGGCGGCGCAGGACAAGTGCGGCTTTCTGCTGGGCAGTTGGAGCTGCACCGTCGAGGCCGCCCAACTCGTGGAGAGCGGCTGGGCCCGGCCGTTGGTCGCCGGGCGGGAGCAGGTGCGGGGTGCGGCGCCGCTCGTACGGACCGTGGGGGACGCCGACCTCGCACGGGACGAGGCCGCGCGGGCCGCTCGGCTGCCGACGCTCGCCTGGCAGGCGGTGCGGGAGGGGCTGCGGCAGGGACCGGTGCTGGTCCAGGTGCCCCGGCGCGGCTATGTGCCGCGGATGGCCTGCGCCAACTGCCGGGCGCCCGCTCGGTGTCGGCACTGCTCCGGGCCGCTGGAGGCGCAGGGCTCCGGAGCCGATCTGCGGTGCGGGTGGTGCGGACGCGAGGACGGGGCGTGGCACTGCCCGGAGTGCGGTGGGTTCCGGTTGCGGGCCCAGGTGGTGGGGGCGAGGCGCACCGCCGAGGAGTTGGGGCGGGCCTTTCCCGCCGTACCCGTTCGGACCTCCGGGCGTGAGCAGGTGCTGGACACCGTGCCGGGGACGCCGTCGCTGGTCGTGAGCACGCCGGGGGCCGAACCCGTCGCCGAGGGCGGTTATGCGGCGGCTCTGCTGCTGGACGGCTGGGCCATGCTCGGGCGGCCCGATCTGCGGGCCGGGGAGGACGCGTTGCGCCGCTGGATGGCCGCCGCCTCACTGGTGCGGCCGCAGGGCGCCGGGGGGACCGTGGTCGTCGTGGCCGAGCCCACGCTGCGGCCGGTGCAGGCGCTCGTGCGGTGGGACCCCGTCGGGCACGCGGTACGGGAGCTCGGGGAGCGGGCCGAGCTCGGGTTTCCGCCGGTGTCCCGGATGGCTTCCGTGGCCGGGCCCGCGGAGGCGGTCGCCGAATTCCTCCGTACGGTTGAACTGCCGCCGGAGGCCGAGGTGTTGGGGCCCGTGCCGGTGCCCGTCACGGCGGTGGGGCGACCTCGGCGCGTGGGGGCGCCGCCGCCGGGCGAGCAGTGGGAGCGGGCGTTGGTGCGGGTGCCGCCCGGGAGCGGGGCCGCGTTGGCGGCGGCGTTGAAGGCTGCGCAGGCGGCGCGGATGGCGCGTGGGGGTGGCGAGGCCGCGGTGCGCGTTCGGATCGATCCGCCGGACATCGGGTGAGGGCGGTGGGCCCTGGGGCGAGGGCGCGAAGAGCGTGCGGTGCCTGAGGACACCTGAGGGCGGGGGGAGGCCTGCTGAGCCGGCTCGGACATGCCTCTGCCCTCCCGGGTGCGCTTCGGGAGGGCAGAGCGTTTGGGGGGGGGGGGGTCAGCCGTTGCGAGGGCCGGGGAACGCCGTGGGCCTGGCCTCGTCGCGGATGGCGGGACTGCCTGCCGTCGGCTGCGTCGGCATGGAGCGGGCCGCGGGGACGGTCGGCACCGGGGGCAGAGCCGTGGTGACGTTGACCGTCCGGGTGCCCGAGGGCTCGGTGGTCCGCTCGGCCTCGGCCGCCGCCTGGGTGGCGGCGCGGCGCGCGCCGTAGCGGCGATGGACGGCCTGCTTGGTGACGCCGAGGGCGGAACCGACCGCGTCCCAGGAGAAGCCGAGCGAGCGGTCGAAGTCCACGGCTGCCGTGACCAGGGTTTCGACGCTGTCCCGTAGCTCCTGGGCGAGACGGACCGTCGGGGCGGGGGCGCGTCCGTAGACGACGAAGCCCGTGGAGGGGCCGGAGCGGCGCGGGCGGTAGACGTTGCCCAGCTGGGCGGTGAGCGTACGCAGTGCGTCCACCTGCCGGCGGACCCGCTCGATGTCCCGCACCAGCAAGTGCAGGCTGGCCCGAGCCTGGGCGTCGTGGGTTGCGTGGTCGGCCATGAACAAGCCTCTCGAACCGGCGTTGAAAAGGAGAGGGCCGCGCCGCGGGTACGGCGGTGTGGCGGGTGCGGCCCGTTGTGGTCAACTCTTTCTTGACCAACGCGGGAGCGGTCCGGGGGTCACGCAGTGGGGGCGTATGGGCATATGCCCACGCCCCTGGGTGGGGGTACGCGCCTCGGTCTTCGGCCTCGGACACCTGCCCACCCACGGTCGTGGGGTTCGCATGTGAGCCCCGTCCCGGGCACCCATAGACTTGTGTGTCGCCCAACCGACCCCGCCCGAGAGGCCCGTGTCCACCCATGAAGCTTGTCTTCGCCGGTACCCCTGAGGTTGCTGTTCCCGCTCTGGACGCTCTGATCGCCTCCGGGCGGCACGAGGTGGCCGCTGTCGTGACGCGGCCGGACGCGCAGGCGGGGCGGGGGCGTCGGATGGTGGCGAGTCCGGTGGCCGAGCGGGCCGTGGAGGCCGGGATCGAGGTGCTGAAGCCGGCCAGGCCGCGGGACCCCGAGTTCCTGGAGCGGCTCAGGGAGATCGCCCCCGACTGCTGCCCCGTCGTCGCCTACGGCGCCCTGCTGCCCCGCGTCGCGCTCGACATCCCGGCCCACGGCTGGGTCAACCTGCACTTCTCGCTGCTGCCGGCCTGGCGTGGGGCCGCGCCGGTGCAGCACTCCATCATGGCGGGCGACGAGATCACCGGGGCCTCCACCTTCCTGATCGAGGAGGGGCTCGACTCCGGGCCCGTCTACGGCACCGTCACCGAGGAGATCCGGCACACCGACACCAGCGGCGACCTGCTGACCAGGCTCGCCTTCGCCGGCGCCGGGCTGCTCGCCGCGACCATGGACGGGATCGCCGACGGCACCCTGAAGGCCGTGCCGCAGCCGAACGACGGGATCACCCTCGCGCCCAAGGTCAACGTCGAGGACGCCCACATCGACTGGGCCGCGCCTTCTCTGCGCGTTGACCGTCTCGTGCGTGGGTGCACCCCGGCCCCGGGTGCCTGGACCACCTTCCGTGGCGAGCGGCTCAAGCTCATCCAGGTGCAGCCGGTGCCCGGGCGGGACGACCTCGCCCCGGGCGCGCTGTCCGTGGGGAAGAACAACGTGTACGTCGGGACCGGGTCGTACGCCGTCGAGCTGCTGTGGGTGCAGGCCCAGGGCAAGAAGCCGATGCGGGCCGCCGACTGGGCGCGCGGCGTGCGGATCGGGGACGGCGAGAAGCTCGGGGTCTGACCGGCCCACGGCGCCATGGCCTCGGCCGTACCGGCCGTACGCCCGGGTCCTGGTGCGACGTAGGCTGGTCGTACATCTCTTCCCGCACATCCGGAGCACCTTTTACGTGAGCGACACCTCCCGTCGGCCCCGCAGAACCGGCAAGCCCTATCGACGGCCCCAGAAGGACCCCGTCCGCATCCTCGCCTTCGAGGCGCTGCGCGCCGTGGACGAGCGGGACGCCTACGCCAACCTCGTGCTGCCGCCGCTGCTGCGCAAGGCGCGGGAGAAGGGCGACTTCGACGGGCGGGACGCCGCGCTCGCCACCGAGCTGGTCTACGGGACGCTGCGATGGCAGGGGACGTACGACGCCGTCATCGCCGCCTGTGTGGACCGGCCTCTGCGTGAGGTCGACCCGCCGGTGCTCGACGTGCTCAGCCTGGGTGTGCACCAGTTGCTCGGGACGCGGATCCCGCCGCACGCCGCCGTGTCCGCGTCCGTGGAGCTCGCGCGGGTGGTTCTGGGCGACGGGCGGGCCAAGTTCGTGAACGCCGTGCTGCGGAAGGTCGCGCAAAACGATCTCGACGGGTGGATCCAGCGGGTCGCTCCGCCGTACGACGACGACCCCGAGGACCATCTCGCCCTCGTGCACTCGCATCCGCGGTGGGTCGTCTCGGCGCTGTGGGACTCGCTCGGGGGTGGGCGGGCCGGGATCGAGCGGTTGCTGGCCGCCGACAACGAGCGGCCCGAGGTGACGCTCGTCGCGCGGCCGGGGCGGGCCACGACCGAGGAACTGCTCGGTGAGGAGGCCGCGGTGCCGGGGCGGTGGTCGCCGTATGCCGTGCGGCTCGCCGAAGGCGGGGAGCCGGGGGCCGTGGAGGCCGTGCGGGAAGGGCGTGCGGGGGTGCAGGACGAGGGGAGTCAGCTCGTCGCTCTCGCGCTGGCCAACGCGCCGTTGGAGGGGCGCGACGAGAAGTGGCTCGACGGGTGTGCCGGGCCCGGGGGGAAGGCGGCGCTGCTCGGGGCGTTGGCCGCGGAGCGAGGGGCGATGTTGCTCGCCTCCGAGAAGCAGGCGCATCGGGCGGGATTGGTCGCGAAGGCTCTGGAGGGTAATCCGGGGCCGTATCAGGTGATCACCGCGGATGGGACTCGGCCGGCGTGGCGGGCGGGGAGTTTTGACCGGGTGCTGGTGGATGTGCCGTGTACGGGGCTGGGGGCGTTGCGGCGGCGGCCGGAAGCTCGGTGGCGGCGGCGGGCGGAGGATCTCGAGGGGTTCGCGCCGTTGCAGCGAGGGCTGTTGGGGGCGGCTCTTGACTCTGTGCGGGTGGGTGGGGTCGTGGGGTATGCGACGTGTTCGCCTCATCTTGCGGAGACCCGGGCTGTGGTGGGGGACGTGTTGAAGCAGCGGGGTGGGGCTGAGCTGATCGATGCTCGGGGTTTGTTGGTGGGGGTGCCGGAGTTGGGGGAGGGGCCTGACGTGCAGTTGTGGCCTCATGTGCATGGGACGGATGCGATGTATCTGGCGCTGATTCGGCGGGTGGGCTGAGGCGGAGGGTTTCGCCCCCGCCGCCCCTACCCGTCCCGTCCCTGAAGGGGCAGCGTCCCTTCGACCCCGCTGGGGGCTGCGCCCCCAGACCCCGCTGTCGGCCCTTCGGGCCTCGTCCTCAAGCGCCGGACGGGCTGAGGGTGCCTGTGGGCGGGCTGGCGGTGCACCTCACGCGCCGGGCTGACCGGTGCCCCGGGACAGGCGATGTGGCCACCACACCTTCGGGCCCGCGTCCAGGAACAGGGACGTCACCAGGATCGAGCGGACGATGAAGGTGTCCAGGAGGACGCCCAGGGCTACCGTGAAGCCGATTTCGGCGAAGGCGACCATGGGGAGGGTGCCGAGGGCGGCGAAGGTGCCGGCCAGGACCAGGCCGGCGGAGGTGATGACCGTGCCGGTGGCGGCGAGGCCGGTGACGACGCCGGCGCGCGTGCCCTGGCGGGCTGCTTCCTCGCGGATGCGGGTGGTGAGGAAGATATTGTAGTCGATGCCCAGGGCCACCAGGAAGACGAAGACGAAGAGGGGGAAGTCGGTGGACTCGCCCGCGTAGTCGAAGAGGTGGCGGAAGGCGAGGGCGCTGATGCCGAGGGCGGCGGTGAAGGACAGGATCACCGTGCCGATCAGCAGGAGCGGGGCGATCAGGGCGCGGAGCAGCGCGGTGAGGATCAGCAGGACCACGAGGAGGACCAACGGGATGATCAGCACGTTGTCGTGGGTCGTCGCCTCGTCCATGTCGAGCAGGGCCGCCGTACCGCCGCCGACCTGGGCATCCGCGTCCGGTACGGCGTGGACGGCGTCCCGGACCCGTTCGACGGTCTGTTTCGCGGCCTCGCTGTCGGCGGGGGCGGTCATCGTCGCCTCGAAGAGCACCTTGCCCTCGTAGAGGGGCTTCGTGCCCGGGGGCAGGCCGAGTGAGGTGGGGACGACGCCGTCTGTCCCGGCTACCGCGCGGCCGACCTGTACGGCTTGGGCCTGGTTGCTGATGATGACCAGCGGGTCGCCGCTGCCGGCCGGGAAGTAGCGTTCGGAGATCTCCTGGCCGGTGATGGAGTCCGGTTTGTCGGTGAAGGCGTCGGCGTTGCTCAGGCCCTCGGCGCGCAGCTGGATCAGCCCGAGGGAGCAGACGGCCAGGGCCAGCGCCGTGACCGTCCAGACCATGCGGGGGCGGTGGGAGATACGGCGGCCCATGCGGGCCCAGATGCCTCGGGTCTCCGGGTTCTCCGTGCCGAGGTGCGGGATCACCGGCCAGAAGATCCAGCGGCCGAAGATGACCAGGAGGGCGGGGAACAGGGTCGTCATCGCGATCAGGGCGACCGCGACTCCGATCGCCGCCACCGGGCCGAGGCCCCTCGTCGAGTTCATCTCCGCCGTCAGCAGCACCAGCATGCTCAGGACGACGGTCGCGCCGGAGGCGATCACCGCGGGGCCCGCGCGGTGCAGGGCAAGCGCCATCGCCTCGTGGCGGTCCTCGTGACGGCGCAGTTCCTCCCGGTAGCGGGCCACCAGCAGGAGCGCGTAGTCCGTTCCGGCGCCGAAGACCAGGACCGTGAGGATGCCGGCGCTCTGGCCGTTCACCGTCAGGCCCGCGTGTTCGGCCAGGAGGTAGATGAAGGCCTGCGCGGTGAACAGGGCGACGATCACCGAGATCAGGGGGACCAGGAGCAGGGTCGGGCTGCGGTAGGTGATCAGGAGCATGACGATGACGACCGCCATCGCCGACAGCAGGAGCGTGGAGTCGATGCCCTCGAAGGCGTCGGAGAAGTCGGCGGAGGTGCCGCCGGGGCCCGTGATGTGCACGGCGAGCCCGGCGCCGCCGGTGCCGACGACGTCCCTGATGGAGTCGACGGCCGGCGCGATGCGCTCCCAGCCCTTCTCGTCCATCGTGATCGGGACCTGGACCTGGGCGGCCTGCGGGTCCACCGCACGGTTGAAGACCGGCCCTCGGGTCTCGGCGCCCCGGATGCCGTGGTCGGTGAGCTGCTCGAGCCGGGCGACGTCCGCGCTGATCGCCGCCCGGTCCTGGGCCGTCAGGCCGCCGTCGCGGGCGTAGACGACGATCGCGGGGATCTGCTCCGGCCTGAAGTTCTCCGAGATCTCCAGGACTTGGGTGGATTCCGCGGACCCCGGCAGCCAGGACGCCGCGTCGTTGTCCTGTGCGTCGGTCAGCTTCTGGGCGAAGGGCGCCGTCAGGAACAGCGCCAGCAGCCACAGCACCAGCACGACCCACTTGGCACGCCGTCCGCAGACCAGATGCGCGATACCGCGGTTCTCCTTCATACCCACTCCCGCAACCGCGCGACCAGCCACGGACGGCGCTCAGCGAACATACGACCGTTTCCATCCGGGACCGATGCTGCTCACCCCCGGAGGGCATGGCAGGCTTGGGGCATGGCCGCGCAGATCAACCCCAGCATCCTGTCCGCCGACTTCGCTCGCCTCGCGGACGAGGCGAAGGCGGTCGAGGGAGCCGATTACCTCCACGTCGACGTCATGGACAACCATTTCGTCCCGAACCTCACGCTCGGCGTGCCGGTCGTAGAGTCCCTGGCCCGTGCGACGGACACTCCGCTGGACTGCCATCTGATGATCGAGGCTCCCGATCGCTGGGCGCCCCAGTACGTGGAAGCGGGGGCCTCCTCCGTCACCTTCCATGTCGAGGCCGCCGCCGCACCCGTGCGACTCGCCCGGGAGATCCGCGCCAAGGGCGCCCGCGCCTCCATGGCGCTCAAGCCCGCGACGCCCATCGAGCCCTACGAGGATCTGCTCCCCGAACTCGACATGCTGCTGATCATGACGGTCGAGCCGGGCTTCGGTGGCCAGGCGTTTCTCGACATCATGCTTCCGAAGATTCGCCGCACCCGCGAGTTGATCAGCAAGCACGGCCTGCAGCTGTGGCTCCAGGTGGACGGCGGAGTCTCCGCCTCGACCATCGAGCGATGCGCCGAGGCGGGTGCCGATGTGTTCGTCGCCGGTTCGGCGGTGTACGGGGCCGAGGACCCGGCCGAAGCGGTCCGCGGGCTGCGTGCTCAGGCGGAGGCGGTCACGAAGACCGCCGCCTGGGCATGCGACCACTGAGCCAAGGGAACGTGAACGGCGCCCATCAGGGCGGATCAAGAGCGCCGGATCTGCAAGGATGAACGGCGAATCCAGAGTGTGAACAGCAGTGAGGAGATCGCCGTGTCGGGTATGTCGGCGGGCCGGTCAGCCATGCGGATGGGACCCGCTGAGCTGGTGCAGGCGGCGGCCATGGCCCGCCGCTTCTACCTCGAGGGCAAGTCCAAGATCCAGATCGCGGAGGAGTTCGGCGTCAGCCGCTTCAAGGTGGCCCGGGTCCTGGAGACCGCTCTCGAACGGGATCTGGTGCGCATCGAGATCCGAGTCCCGGCCGAACTGGACGCGGAGCGCTCGGACGCGCTGCGCGCCCGCTACGGCCTCAGGCACGCCGTCGTGGTCGAGTCCCCGGCCGAGGCCGAGGAGACGCCCGACCCCGAGAACCTGGGAGAAGTGGCCGCCGACCTGCTCGGCGAGCTGGTCAACGAGGGGGATGTGCTGGGCCTTGCCTGGGGCCGCTCCACCATCCACATGGCGGCCGCCCTCGACCGGCTGCCGCCCTGCACGGTGGTGCAGTTGACGGGCGTGTACGACGCCGGGACCGCCGAGCGCGGTTCGGTGGAGGCCGTACGGCGGGCCGCTCAGGTCTCCGGCGGCGACGCCCACCCCATCTACGCGCCGATGTTGCTGCCGGACGCGGCCACCGCGGCCGCGCTGCGCCACCAGACCGGGATCGCCCGGGCCTTCGAGTACTTCGACAAGGTCACGGTCGCCTGTGTCTCCATCGGCTCCTGGGAGCCGGGTATCTCGACGGTGCACGACATGCTCAGCGACGAGGAGCGGGCCCACTACGCCTCGCTCGGCGTCGCAGCCGAGATGTCCGCGCACCTCTTCGACGCCGAAGGGCGCCGGGTCGGCCGGGACCTCGGGGAGCGGTGCATCACGGTCAAGGCGGACCAGCTCCGCCGTATCCCGGAGGTCGTCGCCATCGCGGGCGGGGCGCGCAAGGCCGCCGCGATCGACGCGGTGCTGCGATCCGGGCTGGTCACCAGCCTGGTGACGGACACCTCGGCGGCCGACGTGCTGATGACGGCGGGGCCGACCCCGAGGTCGACGCTCAACAGGGCCGACCCGGACGGACAGTGACGGTATGTCAGGGGGGCGGTCCGGTGGCCGCCCCCTTCGT
Organism: Streptomyces sp. NPDC008086; assembly: GCF_042957325.1. Lineage (NCBI taxonomy): Bacteria > Bacillati > Actinomycetota > Actinomycetes > Kitasatosporales > Streptomycetaceae > Streptomyces > Streptomyces sp. NPDC008086. The sequence continues at coordinate 100,610 of NZ_JBIBIA010000009.1, read as the reverse complement.
TCATCGACGAGCACTACGGACTTGGCGGTACTGAGATGACGGACCTCGCGGTCACGCTGGACCTCGACGGCGTCACGGACAAGGCGGGCCTGATGGACCGCTGCGCCCTCACCCTGGAGTTCCCCGACTGGTTCGGCCGTAACTGGGACGCCCTCGCCGACAGCCTCGCCGATCCCTCCGTGTGGCCCGCCGACGCCGCGGACGGGCTGCTGGTCGTCGTACGGAACTGGCAGCCGTACGCGAAGGCGCGGCCGGAGGAGTGGGAGATCGCCCAGGAGGTGTTCTCCGCGGCCGTGGACCGGGCGCCGTCGCTCAGTGTGATGCTCGCTCTCGGAGGATCCTCCTAAGGCCCCTCTGACCTGCTCGTATGAAGCGACCGTGCAGCGCGATCCGGTCAGCATGGGACAATGAAGTACGTGCTCTTCTCCCCTGGCTGACCTGTCCGGGGGCCACCTCTGATCGACTGGGATGTGCAGCACGTGCGTTTCCTCAATGACATCCAGCCCGCGTACGACCTGACGTACGACGACGTCTTCATGGTCCCGAGCCGCAGCGCTGTCGGGTCGCGGCAGGGCGTGGACCTCAGCTCCCCGGACGGCACGGGCACCACGATCCCGCTGGTCGTCGCCAACATGACCGCCATCGCCGGCCGCCGGATGGCCGAGACGGTGGCCCGGCGCGGCGGCCTGGTCGTCATCCCGCAGGACATCCCGATCGACGTCGTCACGGATGTCGTCTCCTGGGTGAAGAGCCGTCACCACGTCCTCGACACCCCGATCGTGCTGGCTCCGCACCAGACCGTCGCCGACGCGCTGGCCCTGCTGCCCAAGCGCGCGCACAACGCCGGTGTGGTCGTCGACGACGACTTCAAGCCGATCGGCGTGGTGACCGACACCGACCTGTCCGGCGTGGACCGCTTCACCCAGCTCGAAGTGGTCATGTCCCGTGACCTGCTGCTCCTCGACGCCGGCCTCGACCCCCGCGAGGCCTTCAACACCCTCGACCACCACAACCGGCGCTACGCCCCCGCCGTCGACGCGGACGGCCGCCTCGCCGGCATCCTCACCCGCAAGGGCGCCCTGCGCGCCACGCTGTACACCCCGGCCGTCGACGCCGACGGCAAGCTGCGTATCGCCGCCGCCGTCGGCATCAACGGCGACGTCGCGGGCAAGGCCAAGCAGCTGCTCGACGCGGGCGTCGACACGCTCGTCATCGACACGGCGCACGGTCACCAGGAGTCGATGATCGCCGCGATCCGGACCGTGCGGGCGCTCGACCCGCGGGTGCCGATCGTCGCGGGCAACATCGTGGCCGCCGAGGGCGTGCGGGATCTGATCGAGGCGGGCGCCGACATCATCAAGGTCGGTGTGGGCCCGGGTGCCATGTGCACGACCCGCATGATGACCGGCGTCGGCCGCCCGCAGTTCTCCGCGGTCCTGGAGTGCGCGGCCGAGGCGAAGAAGTACGGCAAGCACGTGTGGGCCGACGGCGGCGTCCGGCACCCGCGCGACGTCGCCATGGCGCTCGCCGCCGGTGCGTCCAACGTGATGGTCGGGTCCTGGTTCGCCGGCACGTTCGAGTCGCCGGGCGACCTCCAGCAGGACGCCAACGGGCGGCTCTACAAGGAGTCGTTCGGCATGGCGTCCGCGCGGGCCGTGGCCAACCGTACGTCGGACGAGTCGGCGTACGACCGTGCGCGCAAGGCGCTGTTCGAGGAGGGCATCTCCACCTCCCGTATGTTCCTCGACCCGGCCCGGCCGGGGGTGGAGGACCTGATCGACTCGATCATCGCGGGTGTGCGGTCGTCCTGCACGTATGCCGGTGCCGGGTCCCTGGAGGAGTTCGCCGAGAAGGCGGTCGTCGGGATCCAGAGCGCGGCCGGGTACGCCGAGGGCAAGCCGCTGCACGCCAGCTGGAGCTGACGCTCGGTCAGCGCCGGTTCGCCCAAGGGGGCGGGTACGGCTGTATGCGGGCGGCTGCGGGTGGTTCGTGGCTGGTCGCGCAGTTCCCCGCACCCCTGAGGTGCGTCCACTGCAGGTGCCTCAGGGGCGCGGGGAACTGCGCGACCAGCCCCCACGCACCCGCACGTGCAACGGTCGAAAGTCACCGCGCAACGAACACCCACCGAGCCCCCAGGAACGCAATGATCTTGCGGGTGCGCGCAAGGTTGCTGCATTTCATCAGCAACGTCCTGCCTCGTAGGCTGTCGCCTCGTACGTGGCGTGGCAGGGACCCCGCTCGGTGGGTTCCTGCTGTCGCAGGGTGCCGCCCGTCCCCGCCGTGCCGAGAGGCAGCGACGAAGGAGTCAGCGCGTGCTCGACCAAGGCGCACCCCCGCAGAACCGTCCCCAGACCGGCCCACCGTCCCCGGGTGTCGGTGCGCGCCTCATGCGTCGCAAGCCCGTGGAACACCTGGTCGCGGAGGGTGGCCAGGGCGAGGGAGGGTCCCTGCGGCGCTCCCTCGGCATGTGGCAGCTGACCATGATCAGCATCGGTGCCACCCTCGGTACCGGCATCTTCGTCGTCCTCGGCGACGCCGTCCCGGAGGCCGGCCCGGCCGTCACCCTGGCCTTCGTGATCGCCGGTCTCACGGCGCTCTTCTCGGCCCTGTCCTACGCAGAGCTGGCCGGCAGCATCCCGGTCGCCGGGTCCTCGTACTCGTATGCGTACGCAACGATGGGTGAGCTCGTCGCCTGGGTCTGCGGCTGGTGTCTGGTGCTGGAGTACGGCGTCTCGGTGGCCGCCGTCGCCGTCGGCTGGGGCGAGTACCTCAACGAACTGCTCGACGGGACCATAGGCGTCACCATCCCGTCCGTGCTGTCCTCGGCGCCCGGCGAGGGCGGGATCATCAACCTGCCCGCGCTGATCGTCGTGCTGCTGGCGATGGTGTTCCTGCTCGGCGGCGTCCGCGAGTCCGCGCGCGCCAACACGATCATGGTGGCCGTCAAGATCGCCGCGCTGGTGCTGTTCTGCGCGGTCGGCTTCATGGGGTTCAAGTCCGGCAACTACTCCGACTTCATGCCGCTCGGCATGGCGGGCGTGAGCGCCGCGGGTGCGACGCTGTTCTTCTCGTACATCGGCTTCGACGCCGCCTCCACCGCCGGTGAGGAGGCCAAGGACCCCAAGAAGGACCTGCCGCGGGCGATCATGCTGTCGCTGATCATCGTGACCGCGCTGTACGTCCTGGTCGCGGGCGTCGCCGTCGGCGCCTGGAACTGGACCAAGTTCGAGGGCTCCGAGGCCTCCCTCGCCGCGATCATGACGGATGTCAGCGGCCAGAGCTTCTGGGGCACGCTGCTCGCCCTCGGCGCCGTGATCTCCATCGCGAGCGTCGTGCTGACCGTGCTCTACGGCCAGACCCGCGTGCTGTTCGCGATGTCCCGGGACGGCCTGGTGCCGAAGGCCCTCGGCAGGGTCCACCGTAAGACGGGTGCGCCGCGGCTCAACACGATCATCGTGTCCGTGTTCTGCGGTGCGCTCGCCGCCCTGATCCCGCTGGGCAAGCTGGTCGACGCCACCAGCATCGGCACGCTGTTCGCCTTCGCGCTGGTCAACATCGCCGTGATCGTCCTGCGTCACCGGCGGCCCGAGCTCGAGCGCACGTTCAGGGTGCCGTTCGGGCCGGTGCTGCCGGTGCTGGGCTTCCTGTTCTGCGCGTACAACATGTTCAGCCTCGACACCGTGACCTGGGTGGTCTTCGGGTGCTGGATGGCCGCCGGACTCGTGTTCTACTTCCTGTACGGCTATCGCCGTTCCCGTCTTGCCACGCAAGCAGCCACGCCTGAAGTGAAGTGAACCGCCCGCAGTGCTGAACGATCTCGACGAACGCATCGTGCACGCCCTCGCCGAGGACGCCCGCCGCTCCTACGCGGACATCGGGCAGCTCGTCGGCCTGTCCGCGCCCGCCGTGAAGCGGCGCGTGGACCGGCTGCGCGCCACCGGGGCCATCACCGGGTTCACCGTGCGGGTGGACCCGTCGGCCCTCGGCTGGGAGACCGAGGGGTTCGTCGAGATCTACTGCCGCCACAACACCTCGCCGGACACGATCCGGCGGGGTCTTGAGCGGTATCAGGAGGTCGTGGCCGCGTCCACCGTGACCGGGGACGCGGACGCGGTCGTGCAGGTCTTCGCGTCGGACATGCGGCACTTCGAGCGGGTCCTGGAGCGGATCGCGGGGGAGCCGTTCGTGGAGCGGACCAAGTCGGTGCTGGTGCTGTCGCCCTTGTTGCGGCGGTTCTCTTCCGGGTCCCCTGCGTAGCGCTCCGCGGGTTGGGCGGGGTGGGGGGTGCCTCGTCATGTCGTGGGCCGTCTGCTGATTCGTTGTGGCTGGTCGCGCAGTTCCCCGCGCCCCTGGGGGCGGCAGGTGCCGGGACTATTCCGCCAGGGGCGCCTACCATCGATGCCATGACCTGGCGACATTGATCCACCAGCCATGCCTCCCGAGGGCCGCCTCGGGCGCCGTACCTCCGGCGTCCGAACTGTCCCTGCGGGAAGGCCTCATGACACTCTCACCTGCACGTGTGCCCGTCAGTGGTGTCCGCCGTCTTACGGCCACGCTGTACGGCTACTCGTTTCTCGACGACTTCGTCCTGCTCTACCCGGTGTACGCGCTGCTGTTCGCCGACGCCGGTCTGTCGCTGTGGGAGATCTCCTCCCTGTTCGCGCTGTGGTCGGTCACCGGCGTCCTGCTGGAGGTCCCCTCGGGGGCCTGGGCGGACACTGTGTCGCGGCGTCGGCTGCTGTGGATCGGGCCGCTGCTCACCGCTGTCGGGTTCGCGCTGTGGGTCATGGCCCCGGCGTACTGGACCTTCGCGGTGGGCTTCGTGCTGTGGGGCGCCGGTGGGGCGCTCGGGTCGGGGGCGCTGGAGGCGCTGGTCTACGACGAGCTGGACCGGCTGGGTGCCGCCGACCGGTACGCGCGGGTGATGGGCCGGGGCCGGGCCGCGCGACTGGTGGGCACGATGGTCTCCGTCGGTCTCGCCGGGCCTGCCTTCGCGCTCGGCGGCTACCCCGTCGTCGGCGCGGCCAGCGTCCTCGCCTGTCTGCTGACCGCCGCCACGGCGACCCGGTTCCCGGAGCACCGGGAGCGGCCGGAGCAGGGGGAGGACAGCTGGGCGGCGACCGTGCGGAGCGGGCTCGCCGAGGTGCGCGAGGACCGTTCCGTCCGGGGTGCGCTGCTGCTGGTCCCCGCGGTCGCCGCCGTATGGGGCGCGCTCGACGAGTACACGCCGCTGCTGGTCCGGGACATCGGCGTGGCCGAGGCCACCGTCCCCTATCTGATCCTGCTGATCTGGGCCGGCGTCACCGCCGGAAGCCTCCTGACCGGACCGGCCGAACGCCTCGGCACGACCGGGCTCGCGGCACTGCTCGCGGCCGCCGCGCTCGCCCTGGCCGTGGGAGCGGTGGCCGGCTCGGTGGCCGGCATCGCCCTCGTGGGCCTCGCCTTCGGCGGGTTCCAGGTGGCGGAGGTGCTCGCCGACGTTCGCCTCCAGCACCGCATCGACGAGTCCCGCCGGGCCACCCTCACCTCCGTCGCGAGCCTGGGCACCGAACTGGCCACGGTCGCCACCTTCGGCCTGTACGCGCTGCTCGGCACGGGCGCCGCGCACGGCACGGTGTTCGCCGTACTCGCGATTCCCTACCTGGCGACGGCGCTGGCCCTGGCCAGAGCTCGGGCTGCCACGGCACGACCGTGAGGTCTCCGGTGCCCTTCCTGACCGTCTCGAAGGGCGGGTCGGCGGTGCCCTTCGCCGCAAGACGCGCGTCGAAGGAGAAGATGTCGAAGGAGAAGGTGATGTCGTCCCCGGCCGAGCGGTGCGGCTCGGCGGTGCCGGTGCGGGCGGCGGCTTCCCGCGGGCGCGGTGCGGCCGGCGCGTTCGCCGCCGCGGTCCCGGCGATGAGCGGCAGCGTGGAGCCCGGCACGAGGATCTTCGTACGGCGGTTCATCGCGGTACGGCCGAGGCCGCGCCACGGGATGGACCCGGCCTGCGACCAGGGGTGCGCAACGAATCGCCGCCGACGGCCGAACGCACGCAACAAACCGCTCACGGGCGCGCAACGGCTCCTCCTTGTCCGCCCTGCTCAGCCGCCCGTACCGTCTACGTGGCCCCTACACGGCCCCCCGTCCCCCCTTCCGCCCGGTGAGGAACACGCATGCGTACCGCCCTGCTCCAGAGCTCCGGCCGCCCCGGCTCGACCGTCGAGAACCTCAAGGTCCTCGACGAGGCCGCGGGCCGCGCCGCCGCCGCGGGCGCGGGGCTGCTGGTCGCGCCGGAGATGTTCCTGAGCGGGTACGCGATCGGCGACGACATCGCCCGGCTCGCCGAGCCGGCCGACGGCGACTGCGCGGACGCCGTCGCCGAGAGCGCGACACGGCACGGCCTGGCCATCGCCTACGGCTACCCGGAACGGGCGGGCGAGACGGTGTACAACTCGGCGCAGCTGATCTCCGCCGACGGCACCCGCCTGGCCAACTACCGCAAGACCCACCTCTTCGGCTGCTTCGAGCGCGACCACTTCACGCCGGGCGACCAGCAGATCGTCCAGGCCGAGCTCGACGGCGTCCGCGTCGGCATCCTGATCTGCTACGACGTCGAGTTCCCGGAGAACGTCCGCGCCCACGCCCTCGCCGGCACCGACCTGCTGATCGTGCCGACCGCGCAGATGCACCCGTTCCAGTTCGTCGCCGAGTCGATGATCCCCGTGCGCGCCTTCGAGAACCAGATGTACGTCGCCTACGTCAACCGGGTCGGCCAGGAAGGGGAGTTCGAGTTCGTCGGCCTCTCCACCCTCGCCGGCCCCGACGGAGTCGCCCGCACCCGCGCCGGCCGCGCCGAGGAACTCGTCCTCGCCGACGTCGACCCCGTCCTCCTCGCCGCATGCCGTGAGGAGAACCCGTATCTGAAGGACCGCCGCCCCGGTCTCTACGGGTCCCTGATCTGAGCCCCGCCCCCTCCTCCCCCCCCCGCAGTCCCTGTTTGTGCAAGGAGTCCGCACCCCATGACGTCCACGGTGCCCAACGCCGTCCAGCACGCCGACGAGCAGCAGCCGCCGATCACCATGTTCGGCCCGGACTTCCCGTACGCCTACGACGACTTCCTCGCCCACCCGGCGGGGCTCGGCCAGATACCGGCGACCGAGCACGGCACCGAGGTCGCGGTCATCGGCGGTGGCCTGTCCGGGATCGTGGCCGCGTACGAGCTGATGAAGATGGGCCTCAAGCCCGTCGTGTACGAGGCCGACCAGATCGGCGGCAGGCTGCGGACCGTCGGCTTCGAGGGCTGTGACCCGGCCCTGATCGCCGAGATGGGCGCCATGCGCTTCCCGCCGTCCTCCACGGCGCTCCAGCACTACATCGACCTCGTCGGCCTGGAGACCCAGCCCTTCCCCAACCCCCTTGCCGAGGCGACCCCTTCGACCGTCGTCGATCTCAAGGGCGAGTCGCACTACGCCGAGACCATCGACGACCTCCCGCAGGTCTACCGGGACGTCGCCGAGGCCTGGAACAAGTGCCTCGAGGACGGCGCCGACTTCTCCGACATGAACCGGGCCATGCGCGAGCGGGACGTGCCGCGCATCCGTGAGATCTGGGCGAAGCTCGTCGAGAAGCTCGACAACCAGACCTTCTACGGCTTCCTCTGCGACTCCGAGTCCTTCAAGTCCTTCCGGCACCGCGAGATCTTCGGCCAGGTCGGCTTCGGCACCGGCGGCTGGGACACCGACTTCCCGAACTCCATCCTGGAGATCCTGCGCGTCGTCTACACCGAGGCCGACGACCACCACCGCGGCATCGTCGGCGGCTCCCAGCAGCTGCCGCTGCGCCTGTGGGAGCGCGAGCCGGAGAAGATCGTCCACTGGTCCTACGGCACCTCGCTCGCCAAGCTCCACGAGAACGGCGAGCCCCGCCCGGCCGTGACCCGGCTGCACCGCACCGCCGGCAACCGGATCACCGTGACCGACGCGAACGGCGACATCCGTACGTACCAGGCGGCCGTGTTCACCGCCCAGTCCTGGATGCTGCTGTCGAAGATCGCCTGCGACGACTCGCTCTTCCCGATCGACCACTGGACGGCGATCGAGCGCACTCACTACATGGAGTCCAGCAAGCTCTTCGTGCCCGTCGACCGGCCCTTCTGGCTGGACAAGGACGAGGAGACCGGCCGGGACGTCATGTCGATGACGCTCACCGACCGCATGACGCGCGGCACCTACCTGCTCGACGACGGCCCGGACAAGCCCGCCGTCATCTGCCTCTCCTACACCTGGTGCGACGACAGCCTGAAGTGGCTGCCGCTGTCCGCGAGCGAGCGGATGGAGGTCATGCTGAAGTCGCTCGGCGAGATCTACCCGAAGGTCGCCATCAGGAAGCACGTCATCGGCAACCCGGTGACCGTGTCGTGGGAGAACGAGCCGTACTTCATGGGCGCGTTCAAGGCCAACCTCCCCGGCCACTACCGCTACCAGCGGCGCCTGTTCACGCACTTCATGCAGGACCGGCTGGACGAGGACAAGCGGGGCATCTTCCTCGCCGGCGACGACATCTCCTGGACGGCCGGCTGGGCCGAGGGCGCCGTCCAGACCGCGCTGAACGCGGTCTGGGGCGTCATGCACCACTTCGGCGGGGCCACCGACGCGACCAACCCGGGGCCGGGCGACGTCTACGACGAGATCGCGCCGGTCGAGCTGCCCGAGGACTGAGGCCGAGAGAAAGGGCCGCGAGAAGAGGCTGGAGAAGAGGCTCAGATCCCGGCCGCACGCGCCTTCTCGTACACCTCCGCCGCGACGTCCTTGAGCTCCTGGGCGTCGCGTACGGAGCTCTGGAGGTCGACGAAGATCTCGTCCAGGCCCACCTCGGCGTACGCCACCAGGTCCGTCACGATCTGGTCGACGCTGCCGTGGAAGGGCGTGCGGTCGGAACCCTCGTACCCCTTGGCGGTGTAGCGCGCGTTGGTCCGCACCACCGTCTGCAACGGCGCCGTGCGCCCCCGCTCGTCGGCCAGGTCCCGCAGCTCCTGCCACTGCTTGGCCAGCGACTCGGCGCTCATGGCGACGGGCATCCAGCCGTCGGCGTGGTCCACCAGCCGGCGTCGGGCCTTGGGGGTGCCGGCGGCGAGCAGGATCGGGATGGGCCGGGCGGGCTTGGGGCCGACCACGGCGGGGGCGATCCTCGTGGTCCGGCCGTCGTAGGACACCGGATCCGGACCCCACACCGCGCGGCAGACCTCGATCACCTCGTCGAGGACCTGGCCGCGCTCCTCGAAGGGGCGTACGCCGGCCGCCGCGTACTCGTCGTGCGACCAGCCGGTGCCGAGGCCCGCGACGACGCGGCCGCCGCTCGCCGCGTCCAGGGTGGCGAGCGTCCTGGCGAGCTGGAAGGGCACGTGCAGCGGGGCCACCAGCACGCTGGTGCCGAGCCGGGCCCGCTCGGTGGCGGCCGCCGCCAGCGTGAGCGTGACCAGCGGGTCGGCGACCCCGCGGTAGGCGTCCGGCCAGGGCAGGCCCTCGATGCCGTACAGGCCCTGTGTGGCCGGCTCGGGGAACAGCGCCCGCTCGTACACCCACAGGCTCTCGTAGCCGACCGCCTCCGCGGCGCGTGCCACGTCCGGGACATCCCTGCCGAGGTCGTACTGCTTGTTCTGGGGCAGTGCCAGTCCGAGCCGAGTCGCCATGCCTGTGCTCCTTCGCAAGAGGTCCACTTCTGCCGAACGTACAACGTTCATCTACCAGTTGAGGGGACCCGTCACAGGAGTGGCCGAATCATTCCGGCAGCGGCGTGAGCATCATGCGTCCCGCGAACCCCACGGCCGCGTCCAGCCGCTCGGTGAACTCCTCGGCGACATCCGGGAGTCGGCGCAGTGCCCACAGTGCCCGCGCCGTCGACCAGGTGGCGTCCCGGGCCCGCTCCAGGCTCCAGGAACCGAGCAGATGGGTGAGCGGGTCGGCGATCTGGAGCAGGTCGGGACCCGGCATCAGCTCTTCGCGGACGCGCTCCTCCAGCGAGACGAGGAGATCACCCACCCGGTCGAACTCGTCCTCCAGATCGGCCGGTTCGCAGTCGAGGCTACGACAGGCGTCCACCACGGCGAGCGCCAGATCGTGGCCGATGTGCGCGTTGATGCCCGCGAGCGCGAACTGCAACGGACGTACGCCGGGATGCCGGCGCATCTGGAACAGCGGCCGCCAGCAGGCGGGCGGGCGCCGCTCGTCCTCGGCCCGCTCCACCGCCGTGAGATACCGCTCCGCGAACCGCACGTCCAGCGTGATCGCCGCCCGCGCGTCCGTGAACCGGCCCGCGTCGATGTCCCGGTCGACGGCCTCCGTGACGGTGAGGTAGACGCGGTTGAAGACGGCCACTCCGTCGCGTTCGGGCAGGGTCGCGTGGAGGGCGCGCATACGGGAGACGACGGCGTCCACGGGTGTGGTGAATTGTTCGCATTGCGCCATGGGGGCAGAGTCCCAGCTTTAGGCTGGCGCAAGTGTCGGCGGGCCCGGCGCTTCCCCAGAACGGGGGAACGCGCCTGCCGTTGGGGGAGGGGGAGCGGGACGGTGCCAGGCTTACGTGCCCAGCGACTGGCCGCACGCAGGTCCGAGCGCAGGAGAGCGGCCCGGCGCCATGCCATGGTCGTGGCGGCCTCCGTCGTGGTCGCCGTCGGCACCGCGACCGGCATGCTCTCCGCGCTCGACGACAGAGGGCGCGCCGACGAGGCCAGGCCGCCCGAGGTGACGCGCTCGCCGAGCCCGGACTCCCTGCCGCTCGTGCCCTCACCGTCCCCGTCGGTCACGAAGTCCCCGTCACCGACGCCGACTTCACCGCCCCCGAAGGAGAAGAAGGCCGCCCCCGCGCGCCCCACGCCCGCCCCGACCAGGACCGACAGGAGTCGGCAGCCGACCGTGGTCTCCGCCCGCCTCTACCGCCACCCCGACTCCCAGGTCCTGGAGTGGGTCCGCGGCAACACCGGCGACCCGCGCCAAGCGGTCATCGCCTCCAGGATCGCCGCCCAGCCGGCCGCAGTGTGGTTCGCCGACTTCACACCGGACACCATCACCGCCCGGGTCCGCGCGGTCACTTCGGCAGGTTCGGCGCTGGGACGGGTGCCCGTGGTGGTGCCGTACGCGATACCGGACCGTGACTGCGGCGGGCACTCCCAGGGCGGGGCGCCCGGCCTCGACGCCTACGACGCCTGGATCGACAGGTTCGCCGCCGGACTCGGCTCCTCCGACGTCATCGTGATCCTGGAGCCCGACTCGGTCGCCCAGTCCGAGTGCCTCACGGCCGCCGAACGCGCCGACCGCTTCGCCTCGTTGGCCCGCGCCGGCCGCGCCTTCAAGACGGCGAACCCCCAGGCACGCGTCTACTACGACGCCGGGCACTCCGGCTGGCACGCGCCCGGCAAGCAGGCGGAGTGGCTGCGACAGGCCGGCGCGGCCTCGACCGCCTCCTCCGACGGCGTCTTCAGCAACGTCTCCAACTTCCACGCCACGACCGACGAGATCGCCTACGACCGACAGGTCCTCGACGCCCTCGGCGGCCCCGCGAGCCTCGGCGCCGTCATCGACACCAGCCGCAACGGCGCCGGCGCCCCGGCCGACGGTGAGTGGTGCGACCCCGCCGGCCGCAAGCTGGGCCGGGCGCCGACGCTCAGCACGGGGGAGGCGCGGATCGATGGCTACCTGTGGGTGAAGCTGCCCGGGGAGTCGGACGGGTGCAAGGGGCGGCCGGGGACCTTCACGGCGTCGTACGCCTACGACTTGGCGCGCTGAGCCCCGTCATCGCCGGTGCCGCTCGCCTCGTCGTAGGAGGACGTGCCCTCGTCGAGCAGCGGGTGCTGCGTTTTGAGGTGGGCCGGGGCGAAGGCCCGCAGCGCGTGGTAGCCGGTGATGACGACGAGGGTGCCGAGCGCGATGCCGCTGAGCTCGAAGGTGTCGGTGAACTCCATCGTGACGTTGCCGACGCCGATGATGATGCCCGCGGCGGCCGGGACGAGGTTGAGCGGATTGCGCAGGTCGACCTCGGCGTTGATCCAGATCTGCGCGCCGAGCAGTCCGATCATGCCGTACAGGATGACCGTGATGCCGCCGAGGACGCCGCCCGGGATCGCGGCCACGACCGCGCCGAACTTGGGGCAGACACCGAAGAGCAGGGCGAAGCCGGCGGCCGCCCAGTAGGCGGCGGTCGAGTAGACGCGGGTCGCGGCCATTACGCCGATGTTCTCGGAGTACGTGGTGTTGGGCGGGCCGCCCACCGCCGTGGAGAGCATCGAGGCGACGCCGTCCGCGGAGATCGCGGTGCCCAGCTTGTCGTCCAGGTTGTCGCCGGTCATCTCGCCGACCGCCTTGACGTGCCCGGCGTTCTCGGCGACCAGGGCGATGACCACGGGCAGGGCCACGAGGATCGCCGACCACTGGAAGGACGGGCCGTGCAGGTCGGGCAGCCCGATCCAGTCGGCCTTCGAGACCCCGGAGAGGTCCAGCCGCCAGTGGTCGGTGAGCTTGCCGCTCGCGTCCACCGAGTGGATCTTCCCGAAGATCCGGTCGAACGCCCAGGAGATGCCGTAGCCGAAGACCAGGCCCAGGAAGATCGCGATACGGGACCAGAACCCGCGCAGACAGACCACCGCGAGCCCGGTGAACAGCATCACCAGCAGCGCGGTCCACTGGTCCTGCGGCCAGTACGTCGAGGCCGTCACCGGGGCGAGGTTGAAGCCGATCAGCATCACCACGGCGCCGGTGACGATCGGCGGCATCGTGGCGTGGATGATCCGCGCGCCGAACTTCCGCACGGCGAGGCCGACCAGGAACAGCACGGCGCCGACGACGAGGACCGCGCCGGTGACGGTCGCGCTGGTACCGCCGTCGGCCCGGATGACCGCGGCGACCCCGACGAAGGAGAGGGAGCAGCCGAGATAGCTGGGCACCCGGCCACGTGTGGCGAGCAGGAAGACGAGCGTCGCGACGCCGGACATCATGATCGCCAGGTTGGGGTCGAGCCCCATCAGGACCGGCGCCACGAAGGACGCGCCGAACATGGCCACCACATGCTGGGCGCCGAGCCCGACCGTGCGGGGCCACGACAGCCGCTCGTCGGGGCGGACCACCGCTCCGGGCGCCGGCGTGCGTCCGTCGCCGTGCAGTTTCCAGCGGACGCCGAGATCCATGGTGCGGTTTCGCTTTCGTCGTGCGGTGGGTGACCGGACCATTGTCAGGTACGTGGGGAACGGCACCGACCAGGGCTGATCGCACGCACGGAGCGACCGCTCGACGGACTCAGGGGCGCGGGTCGGGAACCGCCGCGTCCGGTCGGCTGACCTTCGGGCGGTCACGATCACCGGCGCGCAGGACGCGCGCGAACGCCACCAGGCCGAAGGACAGCACGGTCACCAGGCAGAAGGACACCATCAGACTGGTGGCCTGGGCGATTCCGCCGATCGCGCTCGGGGCGATCAGACCCGAGGTGTACGTGATGGTCGCGACACCCGCGATGGCCAGCGAAGGATTGCTGCCGCTGCGGCCCGCTGCCGCGAAGCAGAGCGGCACGACCACCGCGATGCCCAGTCCCAGCAGCGCGAACCCGGCGATCGCCAGGGCCGGCTGGTCCGACAGCACGATCAGCAGGCCGCCGAGGGTGGCGAGGACACCGCTGAACCGGACCGTGCGCACGGCGCCGTAGCGGTCCACGATCCTGTCCCCGGCGATCCGGGCGAGCGCCATGGTGAGGGTGAAGCCGGTCGTGCACGCCGCCGCGAGTCCGGCGGAGGTCTCCAGCTGGTCCCGCAGATAGACCGCCGACCAGTCCAGGCTCGCGCCCTCCGCGAAGACCGCGCAGAACCCGACCGCGCCGATGAGCAGCGCCGACCTGGGCGGCAGCGCGAACCGGGGCGGCGGCTCCTCGTCCTCGGCGGGCTGGAGGTCCAGCACCCACCGGCAGGCCACGACGCCGAGGACGGTGAGGGTCACCGCGGCCAGCGCGTGGTGCAGCCGGGCGTCCGAGCCCAGGTGGGCCGCGAGCGTGCCGGCCGCCGAGCCGATCAGGGCGCCCGCGCTCCACATGCCGTGCAGCCCGGACATGATCGACCGATCGAGCCGGTTCTCGACCTCGACGCCCAGCGCGTTCATCGCCACGTCCGCCATGCCCGCGGTGGCGCCATAGGTGAACAGCGCCAGGCACAGCGCCGGCAGGTTGGGGGCGAGGGAGGGCAGGACCAGCGAGAGCGTCCACAGCGCGATCAGTCCGCGCAGGGCGTTCCGGGCGCCGAAGCGGTGACTGATGCTGCCCGCCAGCGGCATCGCCAGGGAGGCGCCGAGTGCGGGGAAGGCGAGCGCCAGCCCCAGCTGGCCCGCGCTGACCCCGGCGTGGTCCTGGATCCAGGGCACCCGTGTCGCGAACGAGCCGGTGACGGCGCCGTGCACGGCGAAGACGGCCGCCACGGCGTACCGGGCGCGCTTCACCTCGCGCAGGTCGTAGACCACCTCACTCATTGTCCGGCCCCTCCTGGTCCTCGCTCCGTGCGGACTGCGTGCTGCGCGCGTCGCACTCTGTGTTGACGCCGCGCGTAAACTATCAGGGTCCCTGCCTGATATATAGGGGATATCCCGGCCGCCCACCGCACGGCCCCGCCGATCTGGAAGGATCCCGGCATGCCCGCATCCCCGAGCACCGCCCGGGCCATCAACGACCGGCTCGCCCTGCGACTGCTCCAGCAGGAGGGCCCGCTGACGGCAGGGCAGTTGAAGCAGCTCACCGGCCTGTCCCGGCCGACCGTCGCCGACCTCGTCGAACGCCTCACGGCTGCCGACCTGATCGCGGTCGTCGGCGAGGCCGGAGAGCAGCGACGCGGCCCGAACGCCAAGCTGTACGGCATCGTCGCCGACCGCGCCCACCTGGCCGCGCTCGACGTCCGTACCGAAGGCGTCTCCGTGGTGGTGTCCGACCTGGTCGGGGCCGTGCTCGCCGAGGCGTCGGTACCCATCGGCGGCGACACCGGGACCGGGCCCGCCGTGGAGCAGGCGGTCACGCTCGTGGAGCGGGTCGCGAAGGAGGCGGGGGCGGACCGGCTGCATACGGTCGGGATAGGCGCCCCCGGTCTGATCGACCCGGCGAACGGAGAGCTGCGCGACTCCACCGGCCTGCCCGAATGGCACCGCCGCCTGGTCGCCACCCTCCAGGAACGGCTCCCCGAGGCCCGCGTCAGCGTCGAGAACGAGACCAACCTCGCGGCCCTCGCCGAACAGCGCGACGGCGTGGCCCGCGACCGCGACACCTTCGTCCTGCTCTGGCTCGGCCACGGCACGGGCGCGGCCGTGGTCCTCGACGGTGCCCTGCGCCGAGGAGCCTCCGGCGGCACCGGCGAGATCGGCTTCCTTCCGGTACCGGGCACGTCCGGACTGCCGTCGGCGGTGGACTGCGAGGGCGGGTTCCACTCCCTGGCGGGGTCGGCGGCGATCGTGGAGCTGGCGCGGGCGTACGGACTGCCGGTCGGGAGCACGGCCGCGCACGAGCCGCTCGCCGCCGGGGTCGTCAGGGAGGCCGCGGGACTGGTGGCGGGGGGCGGGGGCGAGGCCGGGCTGCTCGGCGACGCCGCCTCCGCCGACCGTTTCCTCGACGCCTTCGCCGATCGCCTCGCCCTGGGCGTCGCCTCCGTGGTCGCCATCCTCGACCCCGGCTGCGTGGTGCTCGGCGGGGAGGTCGGGCAGGCCGGCGGGGACGTGCTCGCCGGGCGGGTGGAGGAGCGGATCCGCCGGATGTCGCCGCTGGCGACCGTGGTCCGGCCCACCGGCCTCGGCGGCGGCGCCGTCCTGCGCGGCGCGCTGCTCACGGCGCGGGACGCCGCGCAGGACGAGCTGTTCGGGCCGCCGGACCGGTGACCCGGGACCTGGGAAGCCCAGGTCAAACGCCCTGCCCACCCCCGAAACGCCGCCCCAGGTGTTCCTCGAACGTCCCCTTGCCCACCGCGTGCTCCGGCGCCAGATGACCGCCCGAGCGGAAGCCGTCGTACGCCCTGCCCCGCAGCGGCACGCGCAGCACGACGCGCCTGCGGCCCGTGGCCTGGAGGTAGGCGCGGGCCAGCGAGTCGAAGGTCCGCACCTCGGGGCCGCCCATGTCGTCGACGCGTCCGGCAGGGTCGTCCAGGGCCAGTTCCGCGAGGCGGGCCGCGACCTCCGCCACCTCGATCGGCTGGTCCTTCACCCGGGCCGGGAGCAGCAGGACCGGCGACTTGGCCAGCATGCCGAGCACCCGCACCAGCAGATCGTGGAACTGGGTCGCGCGCAGCACGGTCCAGCCGAGCCCCGACTCCTCGACCAGCCGCTCCACGGCGAGCTTGCTCCGGTAGTAGCCGAACGGCACCCGGTCGACGCCGACGATCGAGATGTACACGAGGTGCCGTACGCCGGCCCGGCGCGCCGCCGCGATCAGCCGCGCCGCCGCCTCCTCGTCGCCGCCGCCCGTCGAGGTCGCGCAGTGCACGACCGTGTCCACGGACTCCATGGCCGCGTCCAGGGCGGGACCACCCTTGCGCAGGTCGACGGCGTACGGCTGGGCGTGCCGGCTGAGCACCCGCACCTCGTGGCCGTCCGCCCGCAACCGCTCGGTGACGAGCCTGCCGAGGGTGCCGGTGCCGCCGGTCACCAGGATCGTGGTCATGCTGTTCAGCCCCTTCCGACGCCGGGCGCTCCCGCATGGAGCGCCCCTCGTCAGCTGGGACCGAGTACGCCGGGTGAAATGTGACAGCCGCGGACGATCACGCCGCCGGCTCCGCTACGCCCGCGCCAGCTGACGGCGCACGAAGTCCAGCTTGTCCGGGTTCACCACGGCCCACGCCCGGGCGAGCAGCCCGTCCCGCACGTCGAACGTCGTCACCGAGAGCAGCGTGTCGCCCTCCCACGCGGCCAGCGCGGTCGCGCCGTTGATCTCGACCGCGGTGAAGTCCACGCCCGCCAGGAACGTCCGCGTCGCACCCGCCAGGAAGCGGAACACCTTGTCCCGGCCCTCGATCGGCCGCCGGGCCGCCGAGACCTTGCCGCCGCCGTCGCTCGACCAGACGACGTCGGCCGCCAGCAGCTTCTCCAGCCCGTCCAGGTCCCCGTCGCGGGCCGCCGTGAGGAACGACCTGACCAGCTCCTCCTGCCGCTCCGCCGACGGCTCGAACCGCGCCCGCTCCTCGCCCACCCGCTGGACCGCCCGCCGGTACAGCTGCCGGCAGTTGGCCTCGGACAGCTCCAGCGCCTCGGCGATCTCCCGGTGGCCGTACGCGAACGCCTCCCGCAGCACGTAGACGGCCCGCTCGGTCGGCGTGAGCCGCTCCAGCAGCACCAGCATCGCCATGGACACGGCGTCCCGCTGCTCGGCGGACTCCAGCGGCCCGAGCGCGCCGTCCGAGGTGACCACGGGCTCCGGCAGCCAGGGCCCGACGTACTGCTCGCGCCGGGCCCTGGCCGAGGTCAGCCGGGTGAGACAGAGGTTGGTGACGACCTTGGCGAGCCAGGCCGCCGGGTACTCGATCGTGTCGCGGTCGGCGCCGCTGAAGCGCAGATAAGCGTCCTGGACGGTGTCCTCGGCCTCGTCGGCGGATCCCAGCATGCGATAGGCCAGGCCGAACAGCCGGGGGCGATGGGCCTCGAACTCGTCGGCGATCGCGGTGGTGGTCATGCCCTCACCCTGCCAGAACGGCGGAGGGCGGGCGTTGGGAGACCCGGCGGCGGGCAAGGGCCGTCGTCACCGCCGCCGGGCCGATCTGCGCGGGGCTCAGCAGGCTCCGAGGTCCTGCCACACGCCCCACTCGCCTGTGGTGCCGGGCTCCTCGCCCTTCGTCCACCACCTGGCCTTCCACGAGTGCCCCGCACGGGACACGGTGCTGCCTCCGCCGTACTCCGTCGTGGCGTTCCAGGCGGGGTTCGCGCACTCCCCACTGGAAGAGGTGGGGGAGGGGGACGGGGTTCCCGATCCCGGCTCCACCACGGTCGTCCCGCGTGCGAGGTCCCCGGCCAGCGCGTACGTCCGCCCTCCGAACGTCACCGTCCAGTTGGACGGCGTCGACACCGGCAGGTAGTACACGAGGTCCAGCTCCACCGACGCCCCCGGCGCCAGCGTCTGCCAGCCCGGCAGCTTCAGCGACACCCGGTGGTGGTCGCCCTCGAGCCCGCCGACGTTGCTCCCCGTGTGATCGCTGCGGATCACCGAAGTCCCCCAGCCCGACTGGTCCTTGGCGTTTGCGGGCGCCGAGGTGCCGTAGTCGAACTGGAACTCCGTGCCGCCCGGCAGCGTCGCCGTCGAGTTGTTGGTGATCCTCAGCTTGGGGCTGATGGGGTAGTTGGAATCGCCGAGCGGGAACTGCCCGAAGTCGACACCGATGTCCAGCGCCTCGGCCGGCAGGTCGATCGTCGATCGCTGCGCGCCGTACGGGGAAGCCGACTTGAACTTCTCGTACATCGCGGAGGTCAGCGTCGAGCCGGGCTCGTACTGTCCCTTGCCCGCGTTCCAGCCGTAGTCACCGGCCAGTTCCCACACCATCGTGCCGCCGATGCCGTGGTCGACGACGTAGTCGGCCTTGGCGTTCACCGACTGCTCGTCCTCGGTGGACAGGAACACCTTCTTCTCCGCGTTCCACAACCAGGGCGCGACCAGGGTCGAGTCGTACCTGCGGGCGTACGTACCGGTCAGCCGGGTGCCGGCCGGGAAGCCGTACTTCGTGACGTAGTCCCCGACGACCCCCTTCTCCAGGTTCTTGGCGTGCCACATCGGGTTCGAACCCGCCGGTGACTCCTTGCCGGCGGTGTCGAGGTCGTGCCAGAGGTTGTCGATCCCGACGGCCCCGTCACCGCACCTGGTCAGCCCGGAGCCCGCCGGACAGGCCGTCGAGGGCGCCTTGCCCCACAGTCCGTCCGTGCCGCCCGTGACGTTCTTGAATCCCCGGGTGTAGTAGGGGAGCCCGATGTTGATACGGCCCGCCGGCATCGAACCGCGGAAGTAGTGGTACGCCCAGTCGGTGTTGAGATAGCCGATTCCGCCGTATTGGGACGTGGAATACACGCCCGCCGCGGCGAGTTCGGCGTCCTTCCCGTCGTCGTAGAGGGAGGCGTTCGGACCCACGTACTCGTTCCAGGCGCCGTGCAGGTCGTACGACATGATGTTGACGTAGTCCAGGTACTTCTGGACCTGGAAGGTCTCCATGCCGCGCAGCAGATATCCGGAGGAGGGGGCGGCGACCGAGAGCAGATAGTGCCTGCCGTCCGCGGCGCCCGCGCGGTCGAGCTTCTCGCGCAGCGTCTTCATCAGAGCCGCGTAGCCCTTGACCAGGCCGGACCGGCGGGCGTTGGACAGGGGCCAGTCCAGCGGATGGCCCGCGTCCTTCATGGAGGTCGGGTACTCGTAGTCGATGTCGACGCCGTTGAAGCCGTACTTCCTGATGAACGCGACCGACGAATCCGCGAACGTGTCGATGCCGGACTGGTTGACCGAACCGTCGGCGTTCGTCGCCATCGAGTAGAAGCCGCCCGAGTTCACGCGGGTGCCGTTGTCGTCGAAATAGCCCCCGGTCTCGGCCCAACCGCCCACCGATATCAGCGTCTTGACGTCCGGGTGCTGCTTCTTGAATTTGTTCAGCAGATTGAAATGGCCCTTGTAGGGGAATTCCGGGTCCGTCTCCGTGCCGCTCACACCCGGCCACGTCATTCCCGTCGCCGGGTTCGTCGCACCGTCGGTGCCGACGGAGATCCTGTTGCCGCCGTCAATGTGCGCGAAGGCGTAGTTGAGGTGGGTGACCTTGTCCCACGGGATGTCCGGGGCGAGGTAGGCGGGCGTGCCGTCCTTGCCGGTGCGCCAGCCGGTGAAGTAGCCGATCACCCGGCGCTGGTGGTCGGCGCCCATCTTCTCCCGGCCGGCCGTGTCGTAGACCGAGCAGTACGGGACATCGACGCCCGGCGTCCGGTACAGGCCGTCGGGGCGACAGGACTCCTGGTCGGCGGCGTGCGAGACGGTCGCCGGGAGCCCGGCGAGCACCAGACCGGCGATGGTGCCGAGGGCGGCGAGCACGGCGGGTCTCGCCCGGTTGCGTGAAAGGGACAGCAAGTCGGTTCCTCCCCACGGAAGTTGCGCAGACACTAAGGAGGACTAGACCAGTGCGTCAATAGGTATGGACCAATCCCGGAAGGGACTCGCTCGGGGAGCCTTGTGAGCCACCCCACAACATTCAGCCGCATGGACCTGGACCGGGCGTGGCACACTGGCTCTGTACCAGAAGCAGCGCACTCCGGGGTCGGTGAAAGTCCGAACCGGCGGTTACAGTCCGCGACCCGGTCGCCTCCAGCGACCGGTTGACCAGGTGAAATTCCTGGACCGACGGTTAAAGTCCGGATGGGAGGCAGTGCGCGGCGGGCGGGCATTCGTGCGCGCCGCCGTATCGGTTCGCCCTCGTGGCGAGCCCTGTATCGGCGTCGCCCTCGGTGTCCCTGCTCGTACATTCTGTCGTCATCGACAGCCCCGGAGTCCGTGCCCGAATGAGGCAGGAGGACCCGGGAAGTGTTCACCGGAATCGTCGAAGAGCTGGGCCACGTCACGGCTGTCGAGACCCTCGACGACGCCTGTCGCTTCCGACTGCGCGGCCCCGTCGTCACCGAAGGCGCCCAGCACGGGGACTCCATCGCGGTCAACGGCGTCTGCCTCACGGTCGTGGAGCACGAGGGCGACGAGTTCACCGCCGACGTCATGGCCGAGACCCTGAACCGCTCCAGCCTGGGCGTCCTCACCGTCGGCTCCCGCGTCAACCTGGAGCGCCCCACCGCCGTGGGCGCGCGTCTCGGCGGGCACATCGTGCAGGGACACGTCGACGGCACCGGCGAGGTGCTGGAGCGCAAGCCCTCCGAGAACTGGGAGATCGTCAAGATCTCGCTCCCCGCCGACCTCTCCCGGTACGTCGTCGAGAAGGGCTCCATCACCGTCGACGGCATCAGCCTCACCGTCGTCGACGCCGGCCCCGACTACTTCACCGTCAGCCTCATCCCGACCACCCTCGACCTGACCACGCTCGGCCTGAAGCAGCCCGGCGACCCGGTCAACCTCGAGGTCGACGTCATCGCCAAGTACGTCGAGCGGATGCTGGGCGACCGGCTCTCCTCCGAAGGGGCGGGCGACCGGTGAACTCACTGAACTCCGAGGCCTTCACCGTCTTCGGCCAGCACATCCTCTGGTCGGACATGGTCGGCAACCTCTTCGGCCTCGCCGCCCTCGCCCTCGGCTGGCGGCGCTCCATATGGACCTGGCTCGTGCAGTTCCTGGCCGGCCTGATCCTCTTCGGCGCCTTCTTCGGCCACCTCACCGGCAGCGCGGGCAAGCAGGCCGTCGTCATGGTCGTCGCCCTCTACGGCTGGTGGCAGTGGCAGCGCGGCCAGGGCCAGGGCGAGGACGGCCACATCAGCGTGCGGTTCGCCACCTGGCGCGAGCGCGGCGCGATGGTCGCCGCGGCCGCCGCCGGCACCGTCGCGGTCGCGCTGCTCTTCAAGGCGTACCCGACCCTGTCCTGGGACCCCTGGCCCGACGCGTACATCTTCGTCGGCACCGTCGTCGCCATGTACGCCCAGGCACGCGGCATGGTCGAGTTCTGGTTCGCCTGGCTCCTCGTCGACCTGGTCGGCGTCCCCCTCAACTTCGCCAACGGCTACGCCTTCTCCGGCTTCGTCTACGTCATCTACGGCGCACTCGTCCTGTGGGGCATGCGCGACTGGTGGCTGCGCTCCCGCAGGACAGCGCGGCCCGTCCTGGAAGGAGCGCCGGCATGACCACGGCACCGACCCTGTACCGCACCGAAGCCGTCGAGGACCTCCGGCTCGACCCGATCGAACAGGCCATCGCCGACATCGCCGCCGGCCGCCCCATCGTGGTCGTCGACGACGAGGACCGGGAGAACGAGGGCGACCTCGTGATCGCCGCCGAGCACGCGACCCCCGAGATCGTCGCCTTCATGATGAGCGAGTGCCGCGGCCTGATCTGCGCGCCCATGGAGCCCGACGAGCTGGAGCGGCTCGAGCTCCCGCAGATGGTCCAGGACAACACCGAGTCGATGAAGACCGCGTTCACCGTCTCCGTGGACGCCTCCGCCGCGCACGGCGTGACCACCGGCATCTCGGCCTCCGACCGCGCGACCACGCTCCAGCTCCTCGCGAGCGGCAAGGCGGAGCCCTCGGACCTCGTCCGCCCCGGCCACGTCTTCCCGCTGCGTGCCCGGCCCGGCGGCGTCCTCGTGCGCAACGGCCACACCGAGGCCGCCGTCGACCTCGCCCGCCTCGCGGGCCTGCGCCCGGCGGGCGCCATCGTCGAGATCGCCGGCGAGGACGGCGAGATGCTGCGGCTGCCCGAGCTGATCCCGTTCGCCCGCAAGCACGGCCTGACGATCATCTCCATCGAGGACCTGATCGCCTACCGCCGCGCCGCCGAACACCCGGAGCCGGCCCAGCAGGAGCCCACCGCGGCCGAGCAGCGCCCCGCCCTCGTCGAGCAGCGGCTGCCGGGCCGCCCGGCCGTCCGCCGCGAGGCCGAGGTCCACCTGCCCACCGCCCACGGCGCCTTCACGGCGTACGGATACCGCTCCACCGTCGACGGCGTCGAGCACGTCGCCCTCGTCCACGGCGAGATCGGCGACGGCGAGGACGTCGTCGTGCGCGTCCACTCCGAATGCCTCACCGGCGACGTCTTCCACTCCCTGCGCTGCGACTGCGGCCCCCAGCTGGAGGCCGCCCTGGAGCGCATCCAGGACGAGGGCCGCGGAGTCGTCGTCTACCTGCGCGGACACGAGGGCCGTGGCATCGGCCTGATGTCCAAGCTGCGCGCCTACGAACTCCAGGAGCGCGGCCGCGACACCCTCGACGCCAACCTCGAACTCGGCCTGCCCGCCGACGCCCGCGACTACGGCGCCGGCGCGCGGATCCTGGTCGACCTCGGCGTGCACAGCGTCCGCCTGCTGACCAACAACCCCGACAAGACCGACGCCCTCACCGGCCACGGCCTCAAGGTCACCGAGCGGGAGCCGATGCCCGTACAGGCGGGCGAGCACAACCTGACGTACCTGCGCACCAAGCGCGACCGGATGGGGCACGACCTGCCCTGGCTGGACCCGGCACCCGGGGCCCCGGCCGCCCTGTCCACCTGCACCAACCAGTAACAGCACACGAGGAGACTCAGGAACGTGAGCGGCAAGGGCGCACCGGAGCTGTCCGTACGCAATGTGGGCGACCTGCGGGTCGCGGTCATCGCGGCGCAGTGGCACGAGAAGGTGATGGACGGTCTGGTGGACGGCGCGCTGCGCGCCCTGCACGACCTCGGGATCGACGAGCCGACCCTGCTCAGGGTCCCCGGCAGCTGGGAACTCCCGGTGGTCGCGAAGGTCCTCGCGGGCCGCGGCTACGACGCCATCGTGGCGCTCGGAGTGGTCATCCGCGGCGGCACCCCGCACTTCGAGTACGTGTGCCAGGGCGTCACCCAGGGCCTCACCCAGGTCTCGGTCGACACCGGCGTCCCCGTCGGCATGGGCGTCCTCACCTGCGACACCGAGGAGCAGGCCCTGGACCGGGCCGGCATCGAGGGCTCCAACGAGGACAAGGGCCACGAGGCGGTGACGGCGGCGGTGGCCACGGCGGCGACCCTCCGCTCAGTATCCGAACCGTGGCGCTAGGTCTCGCGGCCAACGCGTAAAGTGGGCGCCACCATGTCCAAGAAGACTTTCGAGGAGCTCTTCACCGAGCTCCAGCACAAGGCCGCGAACGGCGACCCCGCCACCTCCCGCACCGCAGAGCTGGTCGGCAAGGGCGTCCATGCCATCGGCAAGAAGGTCGTCGAGGAGGCCGCCGAGGTCTGGATGGCCGCCGAGTACGAGGGCAAGGAAGCCGCCGCCGAGGAGATCTCGCAGCTGCTCTACCACGTCCAGGTGATGATGGTCGCGCGCGGGATCTCCCTCGAGGACGTCTACGCCCACCTCTGAGCACCACCGAACCAGCACACCCGTAAGAGCGAACGAAGGAAGCCGACCTCATGCTGCGCATCGCCGTCCCCAACAAGGGTTCCCTGTCCGGCCCTGCGGCGGAGATGCTGCATGAGGCCGGCTACCTCCAGCGCCGCGAGTCCAAGGAACTGCGGATCGTCGACCCCGGCAACGACGTCGAGTTCTTCTACCTCCGCCCCCGCGACATCGCCATCTACGTCGCCTCCGGGCAGCTCGACATCGGCCTGACCGGCCGTGACCTGCTGATCGACTCCGGCGCCAACGCCGAGGAGATCCTCGCCCTCGGCTTCGCCCGCTCCACCTTCCGCTTCGCCACCAAGCCGGGCACCGTCGGCGACGACCTGGCGGACCTCAACGGCAAGACGGTCGCCACCTCCTACGAGGGCATCGTCGCCAAGTACCTCGCCGACAACGGCGTCGACGCCTCCGTCGTCCACCTCGACGGCGCCGTCGAGACCGCCATCCAGCTCGGCGTCGCCCAGGTCATCGCGGACGTCGTCGAGACCGGCACCTCGCTGCGCAACGCCGGCCTGGAGGTCGTCGGCGACCCGATCATGAAGTCCGAGGCCGTCGTCATCCGCCGCACCGGCGCGGACGGCGAGGAGCCCAAGGTCCAGCAGTTCCTGCGCCGCCTCCAGGGCGTCCTGGTCGCCCGGACCTACGTGATGATGGACTACGACTGCCGCGTCGAGCAGCTGGAGAAGGCCGTGGCCCTCACGCCCGGCCTGGAGTCGCCCACCGTCTCGCCGCTGCACAACGAGGGCTGGGTGGCCGTCCGGGCCATGGTCCCGGCCAAGGAAGCCCAGCGGATCATGGACGACCTGTACGACATCGGCGCGCGGGCCATCCTGACCACGGCCATCCACGCCTGCCGCCTCTGACCCGAGAGGCCGTAGACCGATGTCCTCCGAACTGCCCGCCCTGCCCGTCACGTTCCGGCCGGGCCGCACCCGGGCCGTCCTGCTCACCGCCGGCGTCGCGATCTTCGTCGTCATCACGGCGGTCGCGCTGCTGCTGGAGAAGCTCGGCCCCGGCGAGCGCCTCAGCTTCGTCTTCACCGGCGCCCTGATGTTCGGCGTGCTGGCCATGCTGGCGCGCGTGAAGGTCGTCGCCGACGAGACCGGCGTCACCGTGGTGAACATCGCCACGAAGCGCCGACTGGAGTGGGCCGAGATCGTCCAGGTGAACCTCCGTCCGGGCGACCCCTGGGTGTTCCTCAACCTCAGCGACGGCACCAGCCTGCCCGCGCTCGGCATCCAGCCCGGCATCGCCAAGCAGCGGGCCATCGCCGACGCGCGTGCCCTGCGGGCGCTCGCCGAGGCCCGTGCCATCAGGGATCCGGAGGAGCATCAGGGCTGACTCAGGGGGCCATCGGGGCTCACTGGGGGACGTTCACCCTGACGTAAATCGCCATGTCTTGATTAATCTGTTGGCGGAGGCGTTTTCCGACGCCTCCGCCTTTGATGTCCCAGCCCGCCCTCAGAGGCCCCCTGCTACCCGAGGAGTGATTCCCTCCAGCGATGGACGGATCGTCCTGTAGTACCTGCGCCGCCCCCTCCCGAGATACCGGGGCGGCGGCATCATGAGCATCCCCTTGCTGCTTCTGGCAGCCGCGTTCCTCCTGATTCTCGCCAACGGCTTCTTCGTGGCCGCCGAGTTCGGCCTGGTCACGGTCGAGGCGACGGACGCCGAGAAGGCCGCCGCCGAGGGCGACCGACGGGCCCGCCGGGTCGTCGAGTCACTGAAGGAACTGTCCTTCCAGCTCTCCGGCACCCAGCTCGGCATCACCATCACCTCCCTCGTCGTCGGCATGCTCGCCGAACCGGCGCTCGCCGAGCTGCTCGGCGGCCCCTTCACCGCGATAGGCATCCCCGAGGGCGCGGTGTCCGGGGTGGCCGTGGTCGTCGGCATGCTGCTGGCCTCGGCCGTGCAGATGGTGATCGGCGAGCTCGTGCCCAAGAACTGGGCGGTGTCCCGGCCGATGCAGGTCGCGCGCTTCGTCGCCGGCCCGCAGCATGTGTTCGCGCGGCTGTTCCGCCCGGTGATCGCCGCGCTGAACTCCGTCGCCAACCGTCTCGTGCGCGCCCTGGGCATCGAGCCCACCGAGGAGCTGGCCTCCGCCCGCACCCCCGGCGAACTCGTCTCCCTGGCCCGCCACTCCGCCCAGGCCGGCGCCCTGGAACAGGACACCGCGGATCTCTTCGTACGGACCCTGTCGCTCGCCGAGCTCACCGCGCAGCATGTGATGACCCCGCGGGTGAAGGTCAGCGCCCTGCAGTCCTCGGCGACGGCCGAGGACGTCGTGAACCTGACCCGCGCCACCGGTCTGTCCCGGTTCCCGGTCTACCGGGAGAAGATCGACGAGATCGTCGGGATGGTCCATCTGAAGGACGCCCTGGCGATCCGTTCGAGTGAACGGCTGCGCACCCCCGTCGGCCGAATCTCCCGCCCGGCCCTGCTGGTCCCCGAGACCCTGCCGGTCCAGCCGCTCCTCGCCCAGCTGCGCAGCGAGCAGCCCATCGCCGTCGTCGTCGACGAGTACGGCGGTACGGCCGGGGTCGTCACCCTGGAGGACATCGTCGAGGAGATCGTCGGCGAGGTCCGCGACGAACACGACGGACAGGACCTGCCCGAACTCGCCGCCGCCCCGCCGGAGGACGGCCGGCCCGCCTGGGACGCCGACGGCAGCTGCCGGGTCGACATCCTCCAGCGCATAGGACTCGACGTGCCCGAGGGCCCGTACGAGACGGTCGCCGGCCTGGTCGCCGATCTGCTCGGCCGGATCCCGGCCGTCGGCGACAAGGCGGAACTGCCGGGCTGGCGGCTTTCGGTGCGCCGGGTCGGTCACTACCGGGCCGAGCGCGTCCGGCTGGTCCGGACCGGGGCCGTCGTGGAGGTCGCCCGATGAGCGTGTTCCAACTTCTCTTCGCGGCGCTGCTGGTCCTGGCCAACGGCTTCTTCGTGGGCGCCGAGTTCGCCCTGGTCTCGGTCCGCCGCAGCCAGATCGAACCGCTCGGCACGGCCCGCGCCCGCCAGGTGCTGTACGGCCTGGAGCGGCTGCCGGAGATGATGGCGGCGGCGCAGTTCGGCATCACGGTGTGCTCGCTGACGCTGGGCGCGGTGGCGGAGCCCACGGTGGCGCACCTGCTGGAGCCGCTGTTCGAATGGGTTCACCTGCCGCAGGGCATGATCCACCCCCTCACCTATGTCATCGCGCTCGCCGCGGTGGTCTTCTTCCACCTGGTCATCGGCGAGATGCTGCCGAAGAACATGGCGATGGCGGCGCCGGAGAAGGTCGCGCTGTGGCTCAGCCCCGGCCTGGTCTACTTCGCCCGCTTCTGCCGCCCCATCACGGTGGCCCTCGGTGCCGTCGCGCAGGCCATCCTGCGGCTCTTCCGGGTCGAACCGAAGGACGAGGTCGAGGCGGTCTTCACCAGCGAGCAGCTCAACCGCCTCGTCGAGGACTCCGGCCAGGCCGGGCTGCTCGACCCCGAGGAGCAGGAACGTTTGGGGGACGCCCTTGAGCTGGGCTCGCGCCCGGTGACGGACGTCCTGCTGAAGCGCGAGTCCCTGGTCACGGTCAGCCCCTCGGTCACCCCCGGCCAGATCGTCGCCCTCACCGCCCGCACCGGCTACTCCCGCTTCCCGGTGGCCGCGGAGACCGGCGCCTTCATGGGCTACCTCCATGTGAAGGACGTCCTGGACCTGGAGGAGTCCGAACGCGCGGTACCCCAGCACGTCTGGCGCCCGATGACGACCCTCCGCTCCGAACTCCCCCTCGACGACGCCCTCACCGTCATGCGCCGCGCCGCCACCCACCTCGCCCAGGTGGCCGACGCCTCCGGCCGAGTCCTCGGCCTCGTAGCCCTCGAGGACGTCCTCGAACTCCTGGTGGGCGAGGTCCGCGACCCGGCCCACCGGAACCTGCCGGAGGTACGGGTGACAGGACCACGCCTGAGCACGGGAGAGCCGGAGGGAGCACTGACGGGTTGACCCCGGCCTGAATCCGCCCCTCCGCCCCTCCGGCGCCGGTCACCTTCGCAGTCCCTCGGACGTCCGCGTATCTCAGCCCCTCCGGCGTTTGAGAAGCGGGGGTCCAGGGGGCAGATCCCCCTGGGGGGGCGAAGGGCGGAGCCCCTTCAGGGATGGGACGGGTAGGGGGCGGCGGGGGCGAGAACCGTCACATGGCCGACGGATCCTGCGGCCCCCGCCCCGACAGAACCTCCCCGTACGCCTGCATCAGATCCGGCAACCGAAGCGTCGACAGGTCGTCCCTGGTCAACGCCCCCGGATACGTCGACAACCGCAGATCCCGGTACGCACAGCTCTTCTCGTACAGCGTCCGCAGAAACCGCCCGTTACCCAACTCGTCGATCCACCCCTGGTCCACCACATGCCCGGCGATCGACCGCAGCTCGTCCAGAGCCTCCTCGTCCCAGACATCACCGTTCTCCGTCGCGAGCACCTCACCGATGGAGGTCAGCTCCAGGGGCCGGTACGAGGGAAAGTCGACGCGGCTCGTGAAACGGGAGGAGAGGCCCGGATTGGCGGCCAGCAGCCGGTCCATGCCCTCGGGATAGCCGGCGAGGATCACCACCAGGTGGTCCCGGTTGTCCTCGGCGCGCTTCAGCAGCACCTGCAGGGCCTCGTCGCCGTAGGCGTCGCCCTTGCCGTAGCCGGTGTTGGAGAGCGAGTAGGCCTCGTCGACGAAGAGCACTCCACCGAGCGCGGAGTCGATGAGCTCGTTGGCCTTCACGGCCGTCTGGCCCAGGTACTCCCCGACCAGATCGGCCCGCTGGGCCTCCACGAGATGGTCACCGCCGAGCAGCCCCAGGGCGTAGAAGACACGGCCCAGGATCCGCGCGACCGTGGTCTTGCCGGTGCCCGACGGGCCGGAGAAGACGAAGTGCCGTTTGGGCGGCTGTACCGGCAGCCCCTGCCCGGCCCGCAGCCGGGCCATGTTCAACTGGGCGGACAGCGCCTTGACCTGCCGCTTGACGGGCTCGAGACCCACCATGCGCTCGAGCTCGGCGAGCGCCTCCTCGAGTAACTGGGGATCGGTCGGCCCGGCGGGCAATGGCTGCGACGACACCGCGGTCTTCTCGCGCACCGTCGGATCCACCACCGACGGCAGCGGCCCGGTCGGCGGCAGGTCCGGGTCGGACAGCTTCAGGTCCCGCCCCTCGGTGCCGAAGAGCGGGTCGAGCCCGTCGACCCCGTCGCCCAGGTCACCCCCGAACCCGGTCAGCGTGATCGCCGCGAGGTCGGTGGTGTCGTCGTAGCCGTCGCCCTCGGCGATGGCCGCGAGCCGGGCCGAGGTGTCCATGAAGGCGGGGTCGACGCGGTGCACCGCGCGGTACAGGGGGAGCGCGGCGGCGGACCGGCCCGTGCCCTCGTGCGCCCGCGCCAGCCAGTACCGCAGCTCCTTGCGCTGCGGCTGCTCGCTGCGGCATCGCATCAGCGCGGCCGAGAGCAGAGGTTCGGCCTGCCCGTACATCTCGAGCCGGACCCGCGCCATGCCGCCGAACAGGCCCGCCTCGATGCCGAGCATCGCGTCGTCGAGCAGCGGGTCGGTGTGCCGTACCAGCTGCTCCCAGTCCTTGACCAGATAGGCGCGGCACGCGTGCAGAAAGCGGACCTGGTGGTCGGTGTCGACGGGCGGGAGCCCGGCCAGCGCCCGGTCCAGCTCCGGCACATGCCGTCCGTCCAGCCAGTGCGAGGCGTGGGCGAGGAGCAGATCGCGCGGGCTCTCCAGCACCGGTTGCACCCACCAGCCCAGCCAGTACCAGGAGTTGATGGCCCGCCGGTGCCGGGCGCGCTGTTCCCCGAAGCGCTCCCGGTGCCGGAACATCCGCAGCAGCGCGGTCGTCGTGTCGACGCGCAGCGCGTGCAGACCGAGCCAGCCGTCGGCCATCCCCGGATCGATCCGTACCGCGGTGCGGAACTCCTCCTCCGCCTGCGGATAGGCCCCCATCGTGTAGGCATCCACACCTCGCAACCAGGCGAGGTCGGCCGGGGCCTCGGGGCCCTGCGTGCCGAAGTCCATCACGTCCCCCACAAACCGTGCCCCCGTCGGTTGGCCGACCGCTCGTCCGTCGGCCGCCTTGATCGGATCGATCGAACCGCCGTGCCGCGGACCGGAGTTGCAACGGTGCGCAGAGCAGCCGTCCGTACGTCGCACCGAGGGCATCGTACCTGCGAGGGTGTCGCCCGCCCCAGGGTGCCGCACCGGCCGTTTGGCGAGGTGGGAGCGGATCGGGGGGAGCGCGCTCGGTGACCCTGGGTGAGCGAATCGCGGCTCTCGGCGCCCGAAATGAGGAGTCAGGGCAGAACGAAGCCCCCGATCACGGGGGAACAACCGGGGGCTTCGCGTCAGTGGGCGGCTTCAATTGACCGCACATTGAGAACGTAAGTCCTGTACGGCCCCCGGGTCAAGCAGAGTTGAGGCACTCCACGAACTTGCCCGTGAGGGCTCTTCACAAGTTCAGCACATTGCCGATGGGTCGTCACCGTGTGTGATCGTCTGGTCCGGTCCAACAGTCCCGGCAGGCCCAGGAATCACCTCGTACCCCTTCCCGCTCTGCCGAACCAGAAGGTCGGCGAAGGGCCGGGACGGGTCCTTCGCGAAGTGCCTCAGCTCCGCCCTGACCCACCCGTCCCAGAACTCCCGCTGCTCCGCCCCGTCCCGTGAGCGTCCCCGGGTCCAGGACTCCTCGTGCGTCAGCTCCATCCACAGCAACCGGGCGAGATACGGGCGCAGTGCCCGACGGCCGGCGCCCACGCCCTCGACGACGACGACCGGGGCGGGCGGCACGTCGAGGAGCGGCCCGAAGTGGCGGGTCCGCCAGTCGTAGGGGGCGTAGCGAGCGGTCTCGCCCCGCGTGAGCGGTTCGATCACCTGGGCCAGCAGCCGCTCGGTCCACTCGAACAGCTCGTCATGGCTCGCGATGTCGTCGAGATGCAGCACCGGGGCATCGCCCAGCGCCCGGGCCAACTGCCCGGCGAACGTGGACTTTCCGGAGCCGGCGTGTCCGTCGACGGCGATCAGACGGACCGGGCCGCAGGACGGGGGGAGGCGGCGCAGCCGGGAGGCGAGGTTGTGAATCGTTTTTCCTGAAGTGAGACGGGGTGGTGGGCATATTTCTTTGGAACATTCTAGAGCGCGAGAAGGAGATGAGAAAAGGTGTCACTTTGAACTAGCCGACGGCTGCCCACAATCCGCCGAAAAACTCCGGCCACCACGGTGAAATCCACGTTCCGGTTGAGCCGCACGCTGAGTAAGGTGCCTGGAGTGCAACTGTGAGGTGCCGTAACGGGGATGGGCTGGGACAGATGGCCGCGGGGTTATTCGAGGGGCAGTATGTGTGGCATCCGGCGGCCGACGACCGCGTGCTCGGGAGCGTATGCGTCGATGTCCGGGCCGGCCGATATCTGAGCTCCCTCGACGCCCTGGCCGAAACCCGCGGTGACTTCGCCCTGCGGGCCCACCGCTCTCTCGTGCTCGCCTCGGAGGCCGCCGACTCCGACCTCGTCGAGCGCTGGCTGCACGAGGAGCCCGGCCCCGAAGCGGCGCTGATGTGGGCGCGGGTCGCCGTGCTGCGTGCGTTGCGCGCCGCCGACGCGGGCGACCCGCGGACCGAGGCGCTGGAGCGGATAGCGCTGGCCGCCTGCGACCGGGCCGCCGCGGTGGCCCCCGTCGATCCCACGCCCTTGGTGGCCAAACTGGCCATGGCCCGGCTGCACCGGCTGCGCGACCGGGCGCCGCGCGGACTGCTCACGGCACCGCCCGGCCCCTGGCAGCTGTTCGCCCACATCCTCTCCCTCGACCCCTGGCACCGCGAGGCCCACCACCGCTTTCTGGCCTGCTTCTTCACCCGCCACGGTGGCTCCGTGACCGCCGCCTGGGACGTCGCCGCCTTCCTCGGGCAGCGGGCGCCCGCCGACTCGCCGTTGCGCCTGCTGCCGCTGGTCGCCCTGGTGGAGTGCTACGACCCGACCCAACTGCTCGCCGACCGGGTCTGGGAGCAGCCGCAGTGGCGCGCGACCTCGCTGTCGATCCACCGGAACTGGCTGCCCGCGGTGGCCGACTACCCCTTCACTCCGGTCCTCGACCTGGCCTATCTCGCGCACGCCCTGGTCATGGCCCGGTGCGAGGAGGAGGCCCGCGCCGTCTTCACGGCGATGGGGCCGTACGCCTCGCGCATGCCCTGGTCCGTCTTCGGTGACCCGGCCGCGCAGCTGTCCCGGGCGCGCCGCGCCTGCGGCCTGCCCGTGCCGAGCGCCTGACGGACCGCAACCCCCCACCGAGAGAAAGGCCCGACCCGTGTCAGAACGGATATCGGTTCCGCGTGCCGCGGCACGCGGGGGAGCCGATCCGATCGCGCTCGACGACGACGCGACCCTGCATGCGATGGGTTATCCGAGAAAACTCACGCGCCGTTTTCAGGCATTCGACAATTTCGCCATCTCCTTCACCATCATCAACATCATCTCGGGTATCTTCTCGGGTTTCGGATTCGGTCTGAACGCGGGTGGCCCGAGCGTTCTCGTCTTCGGCTGGATCGGCGTCTCCGTCATGGTGCTCTTCGTGGGGGCATCGATGGCAGAGGTCGCCTCCGCCTATCCGACGAGCGGCGCGCTGTATTTCTCCGCGGGAAAGCTCGCCAAACGGCACAAGGGCGCCTGGTCCTGGTTCACCGGCTGGCTGAACTTCGTGGGCCAGGTGGGTGGCACGGCCGCCACCGGATACGCCGCCGCCACCTTCGTCCAGGCCCTCATCGCCCTCCAGTGGCCCTCGTACGAGCCGTCCGGGCATCGAACCGTGCTGATCACGGCCCTGATCATCGTGCTCCAGGGGCTCGCCAACACCTACACCGTGCAGTTGGTCGCCGTACTCAACCGGATCTCCGTATGGTGGCTGCTGATCGGACTTGTGATCATTGTGACCGCCCTGATGGTCATGCCCGATCATCATCAGTCGGCTTCGTTCGTCACGCATTTCGCGAACAACACGGGTTTCACCAGCGGACTTTATGGCGGCATGCTCGGTCTGCTGGTCACCAGCTGGACCTTCACCGGCTTCGACGGCAGCTTCCACATGTCGGAGGAAACGGTCCGGGCCACGGTCAATGCGCCCCGCGGGATCACCCGGGCCATCGCCTACTCGGCGATAGCGGGACTGCTGCTGATGCTCGCATTGGTCTACAGCATTCGTGACTACGACCGGGTGGCGGGCGCCGACGCGCCGCCCGTGCGGATCCTGATCGACGGGCTCGGCGCGGGCACCGCGAAGGCGCTGCTGCTGATCGTCATCGGCGCCATGCTCTTCTGCGGCCTCGCCAATCTCACCAGCAACACCCGGCAGATCTTCGCCTTCGCCCGGGACGGCGCCATGCCCGGCTCCCGCTGGTGGCACTCGGTCTCGCCGCGCACCCGCACCCCCGTGAAGGCGGTGTGGCTGGCGGTCGCCTGCTCGCTGGCACTTGTGGTGCCCGGCTGGTGGTCGCACACGGCCTTCACCGCCATCGTCAGCGTCAACGTGGTCGGGCTGTTCCTCGCGTACGCCGTCCCGATCCTGCTCCGGCTGCGCCTGGGCGACGAGTTCCAGCCGGGGCCCTGGCACCTGGGGCGCTGGGGGCGGCCGGTCGGGGTCGTCGCGGTGGGCTGGATCCTGCTCAGCAGTGTCCTGTTCATGCTGCCGCACGCCTCGCCGGTCACCGCCGACACCTTCAACTACGCGCCCATCGCCCTGGCCGTCGTCCTGGCCGTGGCCACCGTGTGGTGGTTCACCAGCGCCCGCCGCCGCTTCCACGGCCCGGTCAGCTACGGCCGCCCCGACGAGGTCGCGGCGATGGACCTCGTCTGACGCTCGTCCGTCAGCGGCTCTCGCCTGACGGCACGTCACCCTCCCGGCGTCCGAAGCCACGCGGCACGGGCGCCGGGAGCCCGAGTCCCCTCGCCCGTCCGCTCAGCGCGCCCCGCCCGTACGGCGATTGGGCCGTTCGGTCTCACCCCAGGTCATGTCAGTGGTCGACACCAATATTCGTAGGCGCGCCCGGGCCGAAGTGCTGGCAGACACCGGCCCCTGCGGCCATAGTGGGCGGACAGCCGTGCACCGGACGCGCTGGACCCGCCCGACCCGGACACCCTGGGGGTCTTCCGCCCATGAGCAGAGCCGAGCAGCCGTCCCGCAGAATCGTTCTGGCAGCAGCGGTCGCCGCAACCGTCACCGGCACCGCGGGCGCGGCGGTCGCCCTGGACGCCACCGCAGAGGCGGAAGCCCCGGCACAGGCCCCCGCCCGCACCGTCGACAACCGCGCCTGGACCACGTACACCGACTGGCGCGGCGGTACCGCCCAGGGCGCCCGTGCCGTCGCAGGTGCCCGCCCCGGCCTCGTCATCGCCACGGCCGCGGGCACCCGCGACTACACGGACCCGCACACCGGCCGGAGCGCCCGCTGGGAGTACGCGACCTGGACGTCCCCCGTGCACCGGCTCACCGTCCCCGCGACCGAGCTGATCGCCTCCTGGAACGCGCACACCCCCGCCGGCACCTGGATCCAGATCGAACTCGGGGGAACGTACTCGGACGGCACCGCCACCCCCTGGTACGTGCTGGGCCGCTGGGCCGCCGGTGACCAGGACATCAAGCGGACCTCGGTCGACGACCAGAAGGACGGCCGGAGCACCGTCTGGACGGACACCCTCGCCGTCGACGACCCGGCCGGCGGCCTGCGCGTCGCCTCCTACCGGCTACGGCTGACCCTGTACCGCAGGCCCGGAACGAAGCTCACCCCCACCGTGTGGCGGGCCGGCGCGATGGGCTCCGACGTCCCCGACCGCTTCACCGTCCCGGCCTCCACCCCCGGCCTCGCCCGGGAGCTGGCCGTCCCGCGCTACTCGCAGGAGATCCACATCGGCCAGTACCCGGAGTACGACAACGGGGGCGAGGCCTGGTGCAGCCCGACCTCCTCGCAGATGATCGTCGAGTACTGGGGCGGCCGGCTCACCCCGGAGCAGCTGGCCTGGGTCGACCCGGCGTTCGCCGATCCGCAGGTCTGCCACGCGGCCCGGTACACCTTCGACCACCAGTACAACGGCTGCGGCAACTGGCCGTTCAACGCCGCCTACGCGGCCACCTTCAAGGACCTCCAGGGCGTCGTCACCCGGCTCCGCTCGCTCACCGACCTCGAGACGCTGATCGCGGCCGGCATCCCGGCCATAACGTCCCAGTCCTTCCTGAAGGGGGAGCTGACCGGGGCGGGATACGGCACCGCCGGGCATCTCATGACCGTCATCGGCTTCACCGCCGGCGGCGACGTGATCGCCAACGACCCGAACTCGCCGAGCAACGAGGCGGTACGACGCGTCTACAAGCGGCGCGAGTGGGAGAACATCTGGCTGCGGACCAAGCGGTACAACGCCGAGGGCAAGGTCGCCTCCGGCACCGGCGGCGTCTGCTACCTGTACTTCCCGGCGCGTCCGACCCCGCGCCAGCGCGCGGCGCTCACGGCGGTGGGCGTCATGTGAACGCCGGGCGGGCTGTGAGCAACGTCTCCGCCGCACAGGCCGTTCACGGTGGCAGGGTGGGCGTATGACCACGCACTCCGCCACCGCCGCGCGCGTCCGTACCGGCGGCCCCCAGGAAGACGGCCCGAAGATCCTCGAGCACGTCATGGGCTGGACCCTCGTCGTGGTCGTCGCGATGCTGATCACCCAGCTCGGTCTGCTGTGACCTGACACACACAGAACCCTTTGGTCGGACATGTCCCGACCTGTTCGTCGGGTGGACCCATCAAACTCGATCAGACTCGAACGAGCAGCTGGTGCAGGTCTGCCATACTGCGGATGTCCCGCCGCCCGTTGAACAACAGGGTCTAAATTGAATATTAGTCAACAGCGTGACGCGGCCCGGCCCCGGGCGCGCGGCACCGAGCGCTCGATGGCGCGCCGTGCCGAACTCATCAGCATCGGGCGGAAGCTGTTCGCCGACACGTCGTACGACGCGCTCTCCATGGACGACATCGCCCGCCAGGCCCATGTCGCCAAGGGGCTGATCTACTACTACTTCCAGTCCAAGCGCGGCTACTACCTGGCGATCATCCAGGACTCCGTCGCCGACCTGGTCACCTTCGCCGCGAGCGGCCTCGAACTCCAGCCGGTCGACCGGGTGCACCGCACCATCGACAGCTACCTCCGCTACGCCGAGCACAACCAGGCCGCCTACCGCACCATCGTCAGCGGCGGCGTCGGCTTCGACACCGAGGTGCACGCCATACGGGACGGTGTGCGCGAGGCCATCGTGGCGACCATCGCCGAGGGCGCGTACGGCCGTACCGACATTGCCCCGCTCGCCCGCATGGGCCTGCTCTCCTGGGTGTGCAGCGTGGAGGGCGCCACCCTCGACTGGACCGAGCGCCCCGAACTGCCCCGCGACACCATGAGCGAACTGCTGGTGAGGACGCTGGGCGGCGCCCTGCGCGCCATCGAAGAGATGGACCCCGCCTACCCGGCCCCCGAGCCCGCGCGACGGGAGGGCTGACCGGCAGGTGACAGGACGCAGGGGCGGAGGCTCGTGGCCCTCCGCCCCTGCGTCCCCCCGTGGGGCCGGCTACCTGATGGACTTGATCAGTTCACCGCCGGACGTGTCCCCGCTCAGCTCCCAGAAGAAGGTCCCGCCCAGCCCCTGCTGGTCCTTGTACGTCATCTTCGCCGCGATGGTCGCGGGGGTGTCGTAACTCCACCACTCGCTCCCGCACTTGGCGTACGCCGTGCCGCCCACGGTCCCGGTCGCCGGGCACTTGGACTTGAGCACCTTGTAGTCCTCGATGCCCGCCTCGTAGGTGCCAGGGGCCGCCCCGGTCGCCGTGCCGCCGGGCGCCGACCGGGTGACGCCGGTCCAGCCGCGGCCGTAGAAGCCGATGCCGAGCAGCAGCTTGGACGACGGGACGCCGAGGCCCTTGAGCTTGGCGATGGTCGCCGAGGTGTGGAAACCGGCCTTCGGGATGCCGGAGTAGGAGTTCAGCGCCGAGTGCGGAGCCGTGGGGCCGGTCGCGTCCCAGGCGCCGAAGAAGTCGTACGTCATCGGGTTGTACCAGTCGACGTACTGCGCCGCGCCCGCGTAGTTCGCCGCGTCGATCTTGCCGCCGCTCGTGGCGTCGGCCGTGATCGCCGCGGTGACGAGGTTCCCGGAGCCGAACTTGGCGCGCACCGCCGCCATCAGGTTCTTGAAGGCCTCCCGCCCGCTGGTGTCACAGGTGGCACCGCAGGCGTTCGGGTACTCCCAGTCGATGTCGATGCCGTCGAAGACGTCGGCCCACTTGGAGTTCTCGACCAGGTCGTAGCAGGACTGGGCGAAGGCGGCCGGGTTGCGCGCCGCCTCGCCGAAGCCGTTCGACCAGGTCCAGCCGCCGAAGGACCACAGGACCTTCAGGCCCGGGTGCTTCTTCTTCAGCTCGCGCAGCTGGTTGAAGTTGCCGCGCAGCGGCTGGTCCCAGGTGTCGGCGACGCCGTCCACGGACTCGGCGGCGGTGTAGGTGCGTTCGGTCGCCGCGTAGGAGTCGCCCATCGCGCACTTGCCGCCGGTGACGTTGCCGAAGGCGTAGTTGATGTGGGTGAGCCTGGCCGCCGATCCGGACGTCTCGATGTTCTTGACGTAGTACTTGCGGTCGTAGGTGCCCCATTCCGTGAAGTAGCCGACGACCTTGGAGCCGGCGGCGAGCTTCGGCCTGGCGGCGGGTTCGGCGGTGGCGGTGCCCGCGCCGGCGAGCAGTCCGGCGCCGAGGACGGCCGCGCACGCGGCGGAGACGAGCGCCATGAGCCGGGCGCGGGGGCGGTGCGAGAGGTGCATCGGGTGTCTCCTCGTGGGGGAGAGGGGAGCGTGCTGCGATTGGCATGGACGCGCTGATGCGTTGATCCGTCACCGTAGGAGGACTAGACCAGTACGTCAATGGTTCGGACCAATTTCGATGCCATGGGTAACGTGCTGGATACTTCTTTTAGTGAGCGGTCGTTAACCGGTGACGCGATGCCTCCGATCGGGCATACTCACAGCGCACAGCTGCTGGTCAGCAGCTTCCGAGACCCGGAAATGCGAGCATCGGCCCGGCACCAGAGAGACCGGCGGAGCCGCCCCACCCAAGGCGGACGCCCGCCGATGTGCCCGACAGGGAGGATCGTCGCCATGCCCGACCGCGCCCCGCAGCCGGTGGACCGTCAACTGCCCACGGACGAGGCCCGGGATCTGATCTCGCTCGTCCGCGACATCGCGCAGCGCGAGATCGCCCCGAAGGCGGCCGAGGAGGAGGACGCCGGGCGCTTCCCGCGCGAGGTCTTCACCCTGCTCTCCGAATCCGGACTGCTCGGCCTGCCGTACGACTCCGAACACGGCGGCGGCGACCAGCCGTACGAGGTCTACCTCCAGGTCCTCGAAGAGCTCGCCGCGGTCCGCCTCACCGTCGGCCTCGGCGTCAGCGTGCACACCCTGGCCTCCTACTCCCTGGCCGCCTACGGCACCAAGCAGCAGCAGGTCGAGCACCTGCCCGCGATGCTCGGCGGCGGGCTGCTCGGCGCGTACTGCCTCTCCGAGCCGTCGTCGGGGTCGGACGCGGCCTCCCTGCGCACCAAGGCGGTGCGTGACGGCGGCGACTGGGTGCTCAATGGCACCAAGGCCTGGATCACCCACGGCGGCATCGCCGACTTCTACACGGTGATGGCGCGCACCGGCGAGGAGGGCCCGCGCGGGATCACCGCGTTCCTGGTGCCCGGAGACGCGGAGGGGGTCGGCGCGGCGGCGCCCGAGAAGAAGATGGGCATGAAGGGATCGCCCACCGCCCAGGTCCACTTCGACGGCGTCCGGGTCGGCGACGAGCGGCGCATCGGCGACGAGGGCCAGGGTTTCGCCATCGCCCTGTCCGCCCTCGACTCCGGCCGGCTGGGCATCGCGGCCTGCGCGATCGGCGTGGCCCAGGCCGCGCTGGACGAGGCGGTGGCGTACGCGACCGAGCGCCGGCAGTTCGGCAAGCCGATCGCCGACTTCCAGGGCCTGCGCTTCATGCTCGCCGACATGGCGACCCAGATCGAGGCGGGCCGCGCGCTGTACCTCGCGGCGGCACGGCTACGTGACGCGGGACGGCCGTTCGCCAAGCAGGCGGCCATGGCCAAGCTGCACTGCACCGACACCGCCATGAAGGTCACCACCGACGCCGTCCAGATCCTCGGCGGATACGGCTACACTGCGGACTTCCCGGCCGAGCGCTATATGCGCGAGGCCAAGGTCCTCCAGATCGTCGAGGGCACCAACCAGATTCAGCGGATGGTCATCGCCCGTCACCTAGCAGGTCCCGAGGGCCGCTGAACTGGCCGTGCTTGACCGTCGGTGCTGCGAGCCGGATCCACTCCGGGTCGTGGCGCCCGGGCAGGGTTCGGCCACGGTCGGCCCAAGTGCGCATCAGTTCGCGGTAGATGGGCGGATCCGGTTGCTGTGGAGGCGCCGGCGCCAGTGCTCCCGCGGGGCGCGGCACGAAGATTCGGCGCTGAGGCCCGGTCGCAGAATAGGTGGGGGGCATACCAGGGCAACGCGGAGGTGGCGGGACAAGTCACCGGCCGCGGGAATCGGGCGTGAGTTCACGGCCGTCCGGCGCCCGCTCTGGCCACCTGCCGATGTCTGACGTACCGTCAGCCCAGCCGCCTCCAGGGAGGTATGCCGTGGCCGACGACGACCGCCCCGTCGCGCTCGACGAGTACCCGGTGCACCAGGTGCCGCTGTCCATGAAGTACGTCGCGACCAGCGACCGCAACGCCTACGACCGCTGCATCTTCCACGTCCTCGACCACCAGGGACGCGCCCTGCTGATCCTCGGCCTCGGGGTGTACCCGAACGCCGGGGTGACGGACGCGTACGCGACCCTGCGCGTGGGGGACCGGCTGCACGCCGTGCGGGCGTCGGACGCCCTCGGCGAGGACCGGATGCGGCTCGCCGTCGGACCGCTGCGCATCGAGGTCGAGGAACCCCTGCGACGGCTGCGGCTGACCTGCGACGACGAGGAGTTGTCGTACGACCTCACCTGGACCGCGGATTTCCCCGCGCTCTGGGAACCCCACCACCTCCAGCGCCGGGGCGACCGGCTCACCCTCGAAGGGCGCCGCTTCGTACAGGCCGGCGGGGTCGCGGGCGTGGTGCGCGCGGGCGGGGAGGAGTTCCGCGTCACCCCCACCGAGTGGACCGGGACTCGTGACCGCAGCTGGGGAGTGCGCCCCATCCCGGGGGAGGAGGGCGGGCGGTACGCCGAGGAGCAGCCGACCGAGGGCTTCCACTGGATCTGGTGCCCGGTGCGCTTCGAGGACCGGTTCCTGATGGTGATCGTCCAGGAGGACGCCGACGGACACCGCACGCTCAGCGAGGCGACGATGGTCCGCCCCGGTCACCGTGACCGCCAACTGGGCTGGCCCCAGGCGGAGATCACCTACCGCACGGGCACCCGCCACCCCCAACGTGCCCTCATCCACCTCGGCGACGTCCGCAAACCCGAGGAGCTCCAGGTGGAGATCCTGGCCTCCTCCCCGCTCGCCGTGGGCGCCGGCTACCCGCCCGCCGACGACTGGCAGCACGGCACCTGGCGCGGCCGGGGGTGGACGGATCGCCGTACCTACGACCTCGCCGACGCGGGCGCCCACCCGCTCGCCGCGTACGGCGTCACCGACCACGCCGCGCGCTTCCGCATGGACGGCCGGGTCGGGCACGGCATCTTCGAGCACGGCTCGTTCGGACGGCACGACCCGAGCGGGTTCACGGACTTCACATCGGTCGCACCGTAGGGGGTTCGCTCCATGGCAGCCACGGCACCCCGTCCGCGCACCAGCACCCGCGACCGCGAGGAACTCACCCGCCGCCTCACCGCCTGGCTCGGCACCCGGCTGCCGGGCGCCGAGGCGGTCGGCGTCACCGTTCCCGAGTCGAACGGCATGTCCAGCGAGACCCTGCTCTTCGACATCGAGAATCCCGAACCCCCGCTGCGCACCTGCGCGTTGCGGCTCGCGGCGGACCCGGCGGCGTACACCGTCTTCCCGGTGTACGACATGCCGCGCCAGTACCGCACGATGCGCGTCGTCGCCGAGCACACGGACGTGCCGGTGCCGAAGGTGCTGTGGCTGGAGGAGGACCCCGGCCCGCTGGGCGCGCCCTTCTTCGTCATGGAGCGCGTCGACGGGCGCGTGCCGCCGGACGTCATGCCGTACACCTACGAGGGCAACTGGCTGCACGCGGCGAGCGACGGGGAGCGCGCGCACCTGGAAGCGGCCACGATCGGAGTGCTGGCCCGGCTGCACGACCAAGTGCCGCTCGATCAGGCCGAGTTCCTCACCCTTCCGGGCGAGGGCGACGCACTGCGACGACACGTCACGGCCCAACGCGCGTACTACGAATGGGTGGTTGACGGACGCGCCCGCTCACCGCTCATCGAGGACGCGTTCGCCCGCCTGGAGGAGCTCTGGCCGCGCGACCCGGGCACACCCGTGCTCAACTGGGGCGACGCACGCATCGGGAACATCGTCTACGACGGGTTCGAACCCGCCGCCGTCCTCGACTGGGAGATGGCGGCCCTGGCGCCGCGCGAGGTCGACCTCGGCTGGACGGTGTACCTGCACCGCTTCTTCCAGGACCTGACGGCCGCCTTCGGGCAGCGCGGACTGCCGGACTTCCTGCGCCGCGACCGGCTCGAGGCCCGCTACGCCGACCTCACCGGCCACACACCGCACGACATGGACTTCCACACGCTGTACGCCGCCCTGCGGCACGCCATCGTCATGCTGCGGATCGCCTACCGCCAGGCCCACTTCGGCGAAGTCGCCGTCCCGCCGGACCCGGACACACTGATCCTGCACCACGGCAGCCTGCGAGCCATGGTGCAGGGCAGCTACTGGAAATGAGCGGTGCGACGCCTGCGCCGCAGCGCGGAGCGGTGTGCGCTCAGGCGGCCTGGCGGCGCATGACCGGGACCCTCATGGGGCGCGAGCCCGGGCCGCCGACGTGCGAGAAGGGCTGGGTTCGCCAGTCGAGCCCCTGAGGCAGCGTCAACAGAAGGGCGGTGTCCTGCTCCTGGGGCTCCGGCGACTCGTCCGCGGAGCGGGCCTCGGCGGCCCTGCGGCCCGTACCCGCACAGACGGTGAGGCCGAACGGGTTCCACGGCGAGGCGCACAGCGCGTGCTCCGGCAGGACCTCCTCGTCGGCCAGCAGGGCGATGGGCTGCGCACAGTCCGGGCAGATCACCCGGAACATCTCGAAGGTGTCGTACGCGTCGAGTTCCTCGTCGAAGGCGTCGGGTTCGACGCCCTCCGGCTCGGGCTCGACGACTGCCTGGAGACGCTTGGGTGCGGTTCGACCAGGGCGCTTAAGACTCTGCATTGGGTTCTCCCCCTCGGGCTGGGCCGTGACGGCACTGCGGCCTCGACCACAGCAAGCACTTCCCGCCTGCTCTCGGCGTTAATCACGGGACCATCACGGAGGCTGTTCGAGGCCTGTGGCCTTCGTCACATGCCGCCCGCAGGTGCCCGTGGCGGCCGGTTTGTCCCCCCGGCCGGCTCGCAACCCCTTGCCACGGACATCACGAACCGGGCATGACCTGGACTCCTCAGGTATCCGATGAGATCAACCGCACTGTAGGTTCTTGCGCCATGGAGGAGCTGGACCGACAAATCGTGCAGCTGCTCGTCAAGGACGGGCGGATGAGCTACACCGATCTGGGCAAGGCCACGGGCCTGTCCACGTCTGCCGTGCACCAGCGGGTGCGCCGGCTGGAGCAGCGTGGCGTCATCCGGGGCTACGCCGCGGTCGTGGACCCCGAGGCAGTAGGGCTGCCCATGACCGCGTTCATCTCGGTGAAACCGTTCGATCCCAGCGCGCCGGACGACATCGCCGACCGGCTGGCCGGTGTGCCCGAGATCGAGGCCTGTCACAGCGTGGCCGGCGACGAGAACTACATCCTCAAGGTCCGGGTGGCCACGCCGCACGAGCTGGAGGAGCTGCTGGCCCGGCTCCGGTCGCTGGCGGGGGTGTCCACGCGGACGACGGTGGTGTTGTCGACGCCGTACGAGGCGCGGCCGCCGCGGGTTTGATCTACGGGGATTAATCGCCGTTGGGCTGTCGGTCGTTCGTCGGCCGCGGGTCGTTCGTGGTCGATCGCGCGGTTCCCCGCGCCCCTGGGGTGTCGCGGTCGCCGTCCGTGCAGTGAGTGCGGGACCTGCGTACCGAGGGGTCGGCGCGAGGCGCGAGACTGTTCCTCATGAGTGATAGCGCCGCCCAGCCGAAGACCGTCCTGCTCCGCCGAGGAGAGGTCCACGGCCCCGCCGATCCCTTCGCCACCGCCATGGTCGTGGAGCGGGGGCAGGTCGCCTGGGTCGGGTCCGAGGGGGCCGCCGACGCCTTCGCCGACGGGGTGGACGAGGTCGTCGACCTGGACGGTGCGCTGGTCACGCCCGCGTTCACCGACGCTCATGTGCACACCACCGCCACGGGCCTCGCCCTCACCGGTCTCGATCTGTCCGGTGCGCCCTCCCTGGAGGCGGCTCTCGGCCTCGTACGGGAGTTCGCCGCCGCTCGGCCCGACGACCGCGTGCTCCTCGGACACGGCTGGGACGCCGCCCGCTGGCCCGGCGGGCGCCCCCCGACGCGCGCCGAGCTCGACGAGGCCGCCGGCGGCCGTCCCCTCTACCTCTCCCGGATCGATGTCCACTCCGCGGT
Organism: Streptomyces sp. NPDC008086; assembly: GCF_042957325.1. Taxonomy (NCBI): domain Bacteria; kingdom Bacillati; phylum Actinomycetota; class Actinomycetes; order Kitasatosporales; family Streptomycetaceae; genus Streptomyces; species Streptomyces sp. NPDC008086. The sequence continues at coordinate 56,892 of NZ_JBIBIA010000009.1, read as the reverse complement.
CGTCACCACGGCCCTGCTGGACATGACCCCGGGCGGCCCCGGCCCGGTCGACGGTCCGCTCGTCGATGACGCCCATCACGCCGTACGCGCCACCGCGCTGGCCTCCATCACGCCCGCCCAGCGCGTCGAGGCCCAGCGGGCCGCGCTCGCGCACGCCGCGTCCCTCGGCATCGGCACCGTCCATGAGTGCGGGGGGCCGGACATCTCCTCCGAGGGCGACTTCAGCGGCCTGCTCCGGCTGGCCGGCGACGAGGCCGGGCCGCGCGTCGTCGGCTACTGGGCCGAGCAGGACGTGCGCAAGGCGCGGGACCTGGGCGCGGTCGGCGCCGCCGGTGACCTCTTCGTCGACGGCGCCCTCGGCTCGCACACCGCATGCCTGGAGCAGCCGTACACCGACGCGGACCACACCGGCACCGCCTACCTGGACGCGGCCGCCGTCACCGCCCATGTCGTCGCCTGCACCGAGGCCGGCCTCCAGGCGGGCTTCCACGCGATCGGCGACGCCGCCGTGACCGCTGTCGTGGAGGGCGTGCGAGCCGCCGCCGAGAAGGTCGGCCTCGCCCGAGTCCGCGCCGCCCGGCACCGCGTCGAACACGCCGAGATGCTCACCCCCGAGACCGTCGCGGCCTTCGCCGAGCTGGGCCTGACCGCCTCCGTCCAGCCCGCCTTCGACGCGCTGTGGGGCGGCGAGGACGGCATGTACGCCCAGCGCCTGGGCGCCGAACGCGCCCGCACCCTCAACCCCTTCGCGGCCCTGCTGCGCGCCGGAGTACCCCTCGCGTTCGGCTCCGACAGCCCCGTCACACCGCTCGACCCCTGGGGCACGGTCCGCGCGGCGGCCTTCCACCACGCGCCCGAGCACCGGGTCTCCGTGCGCGCCGCGTTCACGGCGCACACGCGCGGCGGCTGGCGGGCGGTCGGGCGCGACGACGCGGGTGTCCTGGTGCCGGGCGCGCCCGCCGACTACGCCGTGTGGCGCACCGACGAACTGGTGGTCCAGGCCCCCGACGACCGGGTCGCGCGCTGGTCGACCGACCCCCGCTCCGGCACGCCCGGACTGCCCGACCTGAGCCCCGGCCGGGACCTCCCCACCTGCCTGCGCACGGTGGTGGGCGGACGAACGGTCTTCGTACGGCCGGGCGAGTGATCTACCGGGGTGGCGCGAACCGGATCATCGCGCGCCGCCCCTCGGCGCGACCTGCGCATCCTCTGCGCTGACCAGCGGATTGGGTGAATACCCGCAGGTCAAAGGGCTGTTGACAGGCGGATGCCCGGGGCCGGTAGGTTCGGCCGGGTCCACCACCGGACGCCCGACCGGGCAACCGCGGAACTTCCGGGAACCCGTCGCAACGCCGCTGGGTCAGGGACGGTGTGCCGCACCGGGGCACCGTCACTGGGAGCCAGGCTCAGTGCCCGCGCGGCGACGACGGAACGTTCCGGCCGGTCGGGGAGGTGTGACCCGGGTGGGGCCCGGGAGCTCAGTAGACAACGGCTTTCGGTCGATCCGCAGCCAGCGGGTCCCAGGTCGGCCCGAAGGGCGCCGGGCCCCCATCCGCAGCAGCCGCGCGGCGGCGTCCGCATCCAGAAAACGCATGCTTACCCCGCTCTTGTGGAATCGACACCACCATACGAACGTGCTGTCGCGTCAGCGCAGGCCGCGCCCACTATGGTGGACGTCTGCGGACGGACATGAAGGGGCAGCAGTGAACGACGGCGACGGGACTCTCGGGGCACAGCACCGGGGGAGGCAGTTCGGGCCGCTCGGCACGGCGTTGGTGATCATCCCGACCTACAACGAGGCGGAGAACATCAAGAGCATCGTCGGCCGGGTCCGCAAGGCGGTGCCCGACGCGTACGTGCTCGTCGCCGACGACAACAGCCCCGACGGCACCGGCAAGCTCGCGGACGAACTGGCCGTCGAGGACGACCACGTCCAGGTCCTGCACCGCAAGGGCAAGGAGGGCCTCGGCGCCGCCTACCTCGCCGGCTTCCGCTGGGGCATCGAACACGACTACGGCGTCCTGATCGAGATGGACGCCGACGGCTCCCACCAGCCCGAGGAACTGCCCCGGTTGCTGACCGCCCTCAAGGGCGCCGACCTCGTGCTCGGCTCGCGCTGGGTGCCTGGCGGCCGGGTCGTGAACTGGCCCAAGTCCCGCGAGTTCATCTCCCGCGGCGGCAGCCTCTACTCCCGGCTCGCCCTGGACCTGCCGCTGCGCGACATCACCGGCGGCTACCGCGCCTTCCGCCGCGAGACCTTGGAGGGCCTCGGCCTCGACGACGTCGCCTCCCAGGGCTACTGCTTCCAGGTCGACCTCGCCCGGCGCGCGGTGAAGGCCGGCTTCCATGTCGTCGAGGTGCCGATCACCTTCGTCGAGCGGGAGCTCGGTGACTCGAAGATGAGCCGCGACATCCTGGTCGAGGCGCTGTGGCGGGTCACTTCGTGGGGTGCGCGGGAGCGGGTCGGCAAGCTGGTGAGCCGTACGAAACCGTCGTCGCCGACCAAGCAGCCGTAGCTCCCGCCCGCCGGTCCCGCCCGTCCGGTCCCCTTATCCCGCTCTGAGCCGGGCCCAGGCACACTGGACGCATGACGACTGGCGCACCGACCCCCACCTACCCCGCCCGGCCCCGGCGCTCCCGGCTGCGTACCTTTCTGCCGCTGGGTGTCGCCGCCTGGCTGGTGCTGGAGATCTGGCTGCTCACCGTGGTCGCCGACGCGACGAGCGGGTTCGTGGTGTTCCTGCTGCTGCTCGCCGGTCTCGTGCTCGGCTCGGTGGTGATCAAGCGGGCGGGCCGACGCGCCTTCCAGGCCCTGAACGAGGCGCTTCAGCGCGGCGGCACCCCGGCGAGCGGCGGTGGCAACGGCCTGATGATGCTGGGCGGCCTGCTGATCATGCTGCCGGGTCTGGTCTCGGACGCGCTGGGGCTGTTCCTGCTGATCCCGCCGGTCCAGAAGGCGGTGAGCCGTCTCACGGAGCGCACGTTCGAGCGCAAGCTGCGCGAGGCGACCCCGGGTTCGTTCGGCGATGCCTTCCAGCAGGCCCGTATGCACCGCCCCGACGGCAAGGTCGTCCAGGGCGAGGTCATCAGGGAGGAGCCCGGGGACGCCCCGCAGGAGCCGAGGCCGCCGCTGACGCGCTGACCCGCTGACCGCGTGAAGAGAGCCCGGCGCCACTGAGCGCCGGGCTTTCTTTCGTTGGGCGGCGCCCATCAGGACACGCGCGTCGGGGCGCACCCATCAGGGCACGCCAAACCGCGGGCGTCGTACGTCACCTTCACGTACGACGCCCGCGGTTACACGTTGCCTGGTCGGTCCGTCCGAGCCCCGTGGGGACTAGGCGGACTTACGGCTGTCCCGGGGGTGAACCGCGATGTTCATCGCCCCGGAGCGGAGAACGGCGAGCCGTTCCTCGAGGACCTCTTCGAGTTCCTCGCGGGTACGCCGCTCCATCAGCATGTCCCAATGTGTACGCGCGGGCTTGGCCTTCTTCTCCTCAGGGCCGTCGCCGTCCACGAGGAGTGCCTGGGCCCCGCAGACCTTGCACTCCCACTCCGGCGGGATCTCCGCCTCGACCGAGAAGGGCATCTCGAACCGGTGCCCCTTCTCGCATGCGTACTCCACGGCCTGGCGCGGGGCCAGGTCGATGCCGCGGTCCGTCTCGTAGCTGGTCACCACGAGGCGCGTGCCGCGAAGAGCTCGCTCACTCATGAATCGTGCCTCCCGGGCTTGTCGCCCACAGGACAGGTGTCGCTGTCGTCGTCATCCGGTCAACGTCCGGTCGGCGGTAAAGATTCCCGATCGGTGTCCCGTTCCGGGTGATGCGTCGCCGTCGTAGCCGCAGCCTTGCTGACCAATGTCGTACCCACCGGCGCCCGGTTTGTCACATCTGCTAGCAGATGTAACCCAGCGTTTCGGCATCTTTGACGCGCAGTAACGGTACGCCTGGCAGGCCAAACGCGTACACTACCGCCCTTTCACTCGGAACGCTAAATCGTGTCCGGCACCGGATTGCCCGCGTCGCTGATCGCCCGGCGCACCGGAACCCTTGCGAGCAGGGCGAATCCGAGGACGAAGAAGGCCACGAGCGAGATGATCGCGTCTCGAAAACTTCCGGTCAGCTGGTAGGTGAGCCCGAACAGCAGCGGCCCCAGCCAGCTCATGCCGCGGTCGCTCATCTCGTACGCCGAGAAGTATTCGGCCTCCTTCCCGGGCGGCACGAGATGGGAGAACAGGGACCGGGACAGGGCCTGGCTGCCGCCGAGGACCAGCCCGATGCCCGCGGCCAGCACGAAGAACCACACCGGCGCCCCGGCCGGCAGGAAGTACCCGGCTCCCAGCGTCACCGTCCACGCGATCAGCGAGCCGAGAATCGTCCGCTTCGCGCCGTACGTCCGGGCCAGCCGCCCCATGGTCAGCGCCCCCACCACGGCCAGCACCTGGACCAGCAGGACGGCGCCGATCAGCGTCGACTGGCCGAGGCCGAGTTCCTCGGAGCCGTAGATCGACGCCTGGGAGATGACGGTCTGGATGCCGTCGTTGTAGATCAGGTAGGCGAGGAGGAAGGCGAGTGTCAGCGGGTGGCGGCGCATGTCGCGGACGGTTGCCGCGAGCTGCCGGAAGCCCATGGCGGTCTGCCTCTTCCCGGCGGGTGCCTCTTGGCCCGCCTCGCTCGGGGCGCGGCGGTCGCGCAGCCGTCGTAGCGGTATGAGCGCGAAGGCGCCCCACCACAGGCCCGCCGAGGCGAGGCAGATGCGGACCGCCGTGCTCTCGGACACGCCGAAGGAGTCGTGCGCCAGGTACAGGACCAGGTTCACGATCAGCATCAGCGAGCCCGAGGCATAGCCGAAGGCCCAGCCCCGGGAGGAGACCGCGTCGCGTTCCTCGGGCGGGGCGATCTGCGGGAGGTAGGAGTTGTAGAGCATCATCGCGACCGACTGGGCCGCGTTGGCGACGATCAGCAGGACGCCGCCGAGCAGATAGCGGTCGCCGTCCAGGAAGAACATGGCCGTGGTGGCCGTGGCTCCGGTGTAGGCGGCCACCCCGAGGAGCGGCTTCTTGCGGCCGGTGCGGTCGGCGGCCGCCCCCACCAGCGGCATCACCAGGACGGCCACGATCACCGACAGGGACACCGAGTACGCGAAGAACGACCCCGCGCGCACCGGGATGCCCAGGGGGTGGACGAACCCGTCCGCGTCCGCAGCCTCCTCGGCGACCGACGTCAGATACGGGCCCAGGAACACGGTGAGCACGCTCGTCGAGTAGACCGAGCACGCCCAGTCGTAGAAGTACCAGCCGCGCTGCTCGCGCCGGCGTCCGGCCGCCTCGTCGGCCGGCTCTGTACGCACGGTTCCGGTGCCCACCGCGCCCTCGCTTCCCCGTGATGATCCCGCGCGCGGGTGAGGACGGGGGCGGGGGTCAGACCCAGACGCCGCGGTCCTCCATGACCTTGCGCAATGTGTCGATGTGATCGGTCATGATGCCATCGACTCCCAGGTCCAGGAGCCGGTGCATCACGTCGGGATCGTTGATGGTCCACACATGCACCTGAAGCCCGCACGCGTGGGCGGCCCGTACGAAGCGGTGGTCCACCACCTGGATCCCGGACTGCGCCTCGGGCACCTGGGCGGCGACCGCCGAGCGGCGCAGCGCGGCCGGGACGCCCCAGGAGCGCAGCCGCAGATTGAGCACGCCCCGGGTGCCGTACGACGTCGCCAGGCGCGGCCCGGCCAGGCCCTGGGCGCGGATGACGCGGGCCTCGGAGAAGGAGCCGACGCAGACGCGGTCCCAGGCGTTCGTGCGCTCGATCAGGTCGAGGAAGGGATGGAGCGCGGGCTCCGCCTTGAGATCGACGTTCCAGCGGACCTCGGGGAAGGTCTCCAGGAGTTCCTCGAAGAGGGGCACCGGCTCCTTGCCGCCCACGCGCGCGTGCCGTACGTCGTCCCAGGGCAGGTCCGCGATCCGGCCCGCCCCGTCCGTCACCCGGTCCAGCGTGGAGTCGTGGAACGCGACGAGCTTGCCGTCGCGCGTGGTGTGGACGTCCGTCTCGATGTACCGGTAGCCCATCTCCACCGCGCGCCGGAACTGGAGCACGGTGTTCTCCAGGCCGTCGGCCGCGCCGCCCCGGTGGGCGAAGGGGATCGGGCCGGCGTGGTCGAGATAGGGGTGGCGTATCCGCGTGGTGCTCACGGACGCAGTATCGCTCCCCGGGGTTGCCCGGTGGCAACGACCGTGCTGCCGTCCGATGCCGTGGGGACGGCGAACACGCGCAGGAAGAGCTGGGCGAGCGGGCCGATGGACACCGCGTAGAGGACCGTGCCGACGCCGACCGTGCCGCCCAGGGCGAAGCCGGTCACGACGACCGCGACCTCGACGGCCGTGCGCATCAGGCGGATCGAGCGGCCGGTGCGCCGGTGCAGGCCGGTCATCAGGCCGTCCCTGGGGCCGGGGCCGAAGCGTGCCGCGATGTAGAGGCCGGTGGCCACGCCGTTGAGCACGATGCCGGCCACGAGCAGCGGGATCCGTACGGCCAGGGTGTGGGCCTCGGGCAGCAGGGCGAGCGTGCCGTCCATGGCGAGGCCGACCACGAAGACGTTGGAGACGGTGCCGAGGCCGGGGCGCTGGCGCAGCGGGATCCACAGGAGCAGCACGGCCGCGCCGACGATGATCGACACGACGCCGATCGTCAGGCCGGTTCGTTCGGCGAGGCCCTGGTGCAGCACGTTCCAGGGCTCCAGGCCCAGGCCCGCCTCGACGAGCAGCGCCGAACTCGCGCCGTACAGCGCGAGCCCGGCGTAGAGCTGTGAAAGCCGCCGTACGAGATGCGCTCGCGTGAGCCGCTTCGTGGGATGCCCGGGCGTGGACAAGGCGTGCCCCCCCTGTGGTCGTGGTGGACTGATGCATGACACCCTGTGGCTTGGGAGGCAGCACCCTCCATGGCCAATTCGGGGAAGGTGGACTGGAATCATGGCGCAGTGGACTTCCGCGGTGGGGGCCGCGCAGCTCGCCCGGCTGCTCACCTCTCAGCAGGACCGCCCCGCTGGCCCCGGCACCAAGCGCCCGCCCGCGTACCGGTCCCTGGCCGACGGCATCCGGCTGCTCGTCCTGGAGGGCCGCGTCCCGGTCGCCGCGCGGCTGCCCGCCGAGCGGGAACTGGCCCTCGCCCTGTCGGTGAGCCGTACGACCGTGGCCGCCGCGTACGAGGCGCTGCGCACCGAGGGGTTCCTGGAGTCGCGGCGCGGGGCCGGGAGCTGGACGGCCGTACCGGCCGGGAACCCGCTGCCCGCCCGCGGTCTGGAGCCGCTGCCGCCCGAGGCGCTGGGCTCGATGATCGACCTGGGCACCGCGGCGCTGCCCGCGCCCGAGCCCTGGCTGACCCGTGCCGTCCAGGGCGCCCTGGAGGAACTGCCCCCGTACGCCCACACCCACGGCGACTATCCGGCCGGGCTGCCCGCGCTGCGCGCGATGATCGCCGACCGGTACTCGGCGCGCGGGATCCCGACCATGCCCGAGCAGATCATGGTGACGACCGGCGCGATGGGCGCCATGGACGCCATCTGTCATCTGTTCGCGGGGCGCGGTGAGCGGATCGCGGTCGAGTCGCCGTCGTACGCCAACATCCTCCAGCTGATGCGGGAGGCGGGCGCCCGGCTCGTGCCCGTCGCCATGGCCGAGGGACTGGCCGGCTGGGACGTGGACCGCTGGCGGCAGGTGCTGCGGGAGGCCGCGCCCCGGCTCGCCTATGTCGTCGCCGACTTCCACAACCCGACCGGGGCGCTGGCCGACGAGGACCAACGGCGTCGGCTGGTGGACGCCGCGCGCTCGGCGGGGACGGTGCTCGTCGCCGACGAGACGATGAGCGAGCTGTGGCTCGACCCGGACGTGGAGATGCCGCGCGCGGTGTGCGCCTTCGACCCCGCCGGGTCGACCGTCATCACCGTCGGCTCGGCCAGCAAGGCCTTCTGGGCGGGGATGCGGATCGGCTGGGTGCGGGCGGCTCCGGACGTGATCCGCAGCCTCGTGGCCGCGCGCGCCTACGCCGACCTCGGCACGCCGGTGCTGGAGCAGCTGGCCGTGAACTGGCTGTTCGGTACGGGGGGTTGGGAGCAGGCGGTGGAGCTGCGGCGCGGGCAGGCCCGGGAGAACCGGGACGCGCTCGTCACGGCGGTGCGGCGGGAGCTGCCGGGGTGGGAGTTCGAGGTGCCGCGGGGCGGGCTCACCCTGTGGGTCCGGACGGGCGGCCTGTCGGGCTCGCGGCTCGCCGAGGTCGGGGAGCGGGTGGGGGTCCGGGTGCCGTCCGGGCCCCGGTTCGGGGTGGACGGGGCCTTCGAGGGGTATGTGCGGCTGCCGTTCACCGTGGGCGGCGCGGTCGCGGAGGAGGCCGCGGTGCGACTGGCGGCCGCCGCGCGGCTGGTGGAGAGCGGGGCGACCGGGGCGGGGGAGTCGGTCCGGCCGTTCGTCGCGTGACGCGCCCGGTGTGAGGGCCGGGTGCCGGGGTGGGCGCCCGGGGCGGGCCGGTGGCTCACGCCGTCCGGCGTCCGCCCGCGTCAGGCGGTCTCCGCCGCCACTGCCTCGGCCACCACGGCCTCCGCGGGCACCGGCTCCGGCTCCTGGTCCGCCTTCTCCCGCCGGCCCAGCGTCTCCGCCTCCACCGGAGTCGTCCGCTCCGGCAGCAGCTCCAGTACGGCCTGCCGGTGGGCGTCGCTGGTCGCGTCGTCGTACGGGTCCGGGGTCGCCGGGACCTGGAGGCGATGGACCGGGCCGGTGCCCAGACGGGCGTAGCCACGACCGGGCGGGACGTCGGCGACCGGAGTGGTGTGCGGGGGAGCGCCCAGGGCCGTCCGCAGCTGCTCGGCCGTGGCGGGGCCGAGCACGACACGCGCGCGTGTGTGCTGTCGCACGGCGTCGCTCAGCGCGTCCAGGGCGTCCCACTGCTCGGCCACGACCACCGTGACGTTGGCCGAACGGCCGTGCCGGAGCGGGACCTGGAGCAGGGCCTGGGGGTCCTTGCGGTTGTCCGCCGCGGCGAGGTGGGAGAACGCGGTCGGGCGGTCCAGGAGGATCCACAGCGGGCGCTTGGTGTCCTCCGGCGGCGGATTGCCCGCCTGGCGAGCCCGGTTCACGGCGATCAGGCGCCGCTCCGTCTCCGTCGCCGCCCACTCCACGCTCGCCAGCGCCCCCGCCAGCCCGCACTCGACCGCGAGGACGCCGTCCCGGCCGGTCAGACACGCGTACTCGCCGGTGCCGCCGCCCTCGACGATGACGACGTCGCCGTACTGAAGGGCCTGCAGGGCGATGGAGCGCAGCAGGGTCGAGGTGCCGCTGCCGGGCTGGCCCAGGGCCAGCAGATGGGGCTCGGTGGAGCGGATGCCGGTGCGCCAGACCACCGGCGGTACGTCGCGTCGCTGGGCGCCGTGGGTGAGCGGCAGCGTGCGCTGGACCAGGGTGGGGTCGGTGAAGCCGAGGACGGTCTCGCCGGGTGTCGTGACGAAGCGCTGGGCGGCGATGTCGGTCGGCAGCGGGGCGAGGACGCTGACGGCGAGCTCGTTGCCCTCCTCGTCCCAGGCGAAGTGGTACTCCCGGCCGCGGCCGGACTTCGCGGTCAGCAGGTGCTCGATCCGCGCGCGGGCCGGCGCCTCGCCGTCGGTGAAGTAGGCCGGGTAGCGGACCAGCAGGCTGCTGATCCGGCTCGTGCCGTCGAACTCGTACTCCGGGAAGGCCTTCTCCCACTCGCCGCCGTGGGTGTACAGCGGCGCGGGGTCGTCTGCGGCGGAGAAGTACGGGACCAGCGCCTCGTACAGCGAGCGCAGCCGCTCCGTCTGGGACTCGTCGGGTCCCTCGGGCGTGGCCGGTGCGCGGTCCCTGCCCTGCCAGGCTGCCGCCGCCATCAGGGTGATGACGGCGAGCAGCGGCCCGTACGGGACCAGCGCCACGACCAGGATCACCGAGGCCACCAGGAACAGCAGCGGTCCGCGCTTGTCCTTGGGGGTCTCGGCCCACCTGCGCCGCCCGGCCGAGGCCAGCCGGCGCAGACCGCGGGTGATCGTGATCAGCGGATGGAGGACGTCAGAGGCGCTGTCGCTCGCCGTCCGGGCCAGTTCCCGGCTTCGGGTGAGCTGCGCCCGGGCCAGCTCCCGGCTTCGGGCGATCTGCGCGCTGCCTGTGCTCAGGATGCGGGGGAGGGGGCGGCGGGCCACTGCTGTCTCCTGGAGGTGCGTACGGGCTGGACGGGCGGCGTCAGAACTGGATGCCGCCCAGGAGGCTCGCCAGGCTCTCGCCGCCGGCCTTGATGCTCGGGGCGATGGCCGTGCTGGCCAGATAGAAGCCGAACAGCGCCGAGATCAGGGCGTGGGACGCCTTCAGCCCGTCCTTGCGGAAGAAGATGAAGACGACGATGCCGAGCAGTACGACGCCTGAGATGGAGAGGATCATGTGAGTGCTCCTGGTTTTGGTGGGGACAGTCACCATGAGTACTTCCAGGCTCACAGGATGTATCCATACGATAAAAGGTGCAACTGGGTGAAATTCAGCAGATTTCCTACTGTTGGCGGAGTGTCCTTGACCGGATGAGCTTGGGTATTGCGTCCTGCGGTGTCTGCGATGATCTTTGCCGCGGACGCATCGGGTCATGTGCCGCGCGAGCCAGTACCCTGGCGAATCACTCGTACGGCCGACACCGCTCGCCGGTCGCACCCGTGCTCCCCAGTAGTCCCCGCAGTCCCCGTGTTCGTAGTGAGAGGCGGTCCGGCCGATGACTGATGCCCCCGACCCGGAGGTCGTGGAGCTGGCGACCAAGATCTTCGATCTGGCCCGGCAGGGGCAGACCGAGGCACTCGTGGCGTACGTCGACGCGGGCGTCCCGGCCAACCTCACCAACGACCGCGGCGACTCCCTCGTGATGCTCGCCGCCTATCACGGCCACGCCGACGCGGTCCGCGCCCTGCTCGCCCGGGGTGCCGAGGGCGACCGGGTCAACGACCGGGGGCAGACGCCACTCGCCGGTGCCGTCTTCAAGGGGGAGACGGAAGTGATCAAGGTCCTTCTGGAGGCCGGCGCCGACCCGGCCGCGGGCACCCCCTCGGCCGTCGACACGGCCCGCATGTTCGGCAAGACCGAACTGCTCGAACTGTTCGGCGCACACCGATCCGAATGATCTGACCAGCTAAAACACGGAAAACGGGGGAGGCGGTACAGGGCCGCCGAAATTTCGGTCGCGGCAGACGGAAGTGCCGAGTCATCATGACGTCGTGATTCACGGACGCGATGGCTGGGCAGGTGTTGCCGCACCGCGCGGGCCGTGATGCGGTCCGCATGGGCCACCGACGAGAGGCAGAGGAAGATGGTCTACAGCAAGCAGGAAACGGCGGGCGCCCCGACGTGTTGTCACGCGGCCAGGTGAAGCAGGATCCCCGGTTGCGTCGACGCTTGATGTGAGGCTGTTTCCCATGTTCGAACCGGTCATAGCGCCCAGCGGTACGCTGCTCGGCCTGCTCCAGCGGGGCCGCGGCGACGGCACACTGCACGCGCTCACCGCCCCGCGCGCCGAGGCGCTCGCGGCCCTGAACCACTGTGTGCTGCGGGACCCCCGCCACGACTGGCAGGTGGAGAACCGCTCCCTGTACTACGCCCGTCTCTACCTCGACCTGAACGGCGAGCTGGACGAGATCGAGGCGCACCTCTTCGACGTCGAGGACGCCCTCGACACCGAGGAGTCACGCACGGGCCTGGCCCTGGCCGTCCTCGGCCACCTCGCCTCCTACGGCAGGCGGGACGCGCTCCAACTGCTGCGCAGGTATGCCGCCACGGGCTCCAACTGGGCCTGGGCGCTGGACGAGCTGGCGCTCAGGGACGACGACGCGGGGCTGCGTGCCCTCGCCGCGCCCGTCCTCGCGCGTTTCCCGGCCGATCCCGAGGGCGAGGCCGAGCTGGCCACCGCCGTACGCGATGCTTTTGAGCCACGGCCGTGGCGGCTGTGGGCGGAGGATCCGCGCGAATCGATCGCCACGCGTGTGCGTGCCGCGCACGAGGCGGGCTGCTTCGACCGATGGCAGCGGCAGATGCGACCTACCGGGCCCCGTCCGGGGTGGAGCGTGCAGGCGGTCTTCGAGTGGGCCCAGCAGGGCATCGAGCGCGGAGCGGCCCTCCATGTGCCCGCCGCGCGGTGCCTCATGGCCGTCGCGGGCCCCGAGGACCGGCCGGAGATCGTCGCGGCCGCCGAGGACGGCTCCGACGGAGCCCGCTGCACAGCCTTGCGCTACCTCGCCGACAGCAACGATCCCGCGGCCCTGGACCTGATCGAGGTGGCCGTGGTCACCGGCTCGTCGGCGGTCGCGGAGGCCGCCGTCGACGCCTTCGAACGGATGCGCAGCGTCGCCGCCGTCGACCGCGCGCGTGGCTGGGCCCGACGGCCCGACGAGTTGGGCGCCGCCGCCGGACGCGTGCTCGCCTGCCGGGGCGGAGTCGAGGACAAGGACCTGGTCCTCGCGGCGCTACGGGAGGCCGTACGCGGCGAGGGCCCCGACGCCCCGACCCTGTGGACCCTAGTCGACGGCACCGGACGGCTCGGCATCGTCTGCGCCGCCCCGGTCCTGCGCCATATCTACCGCGAGACCGCGTCCTCCCATCTGCGCGGCCGCACCGCCCGTGCCCTGGCCGCCACCGACCCCTCCTTCCCGTCCGGCTTCGCCGTCGAGTGCCTCTGGGACTGCGAGGAGACCACCCGCGAGATCGCCGCCCGGCACGCCGAGACCGGTGACACGCGCGTCGTCGAGCGCTTGCGCCGACTGGCCGCCGACCCGGCCGAGGAGGCCGAGGTGCAGACGGCCGTACGCAGCCGCATCGGGCCGGACACGACCGCCGGCTGACACTCGGGCGGGCATGTGTCCGCGCTGTGAACTTCGCGGAGATCCGCCCGCCGGGTGAACTCCGGATGACCTGCGGGTCAGGTGTGCATGGACATGACCTGACCCGCTCGGGGGCGCAGCGCAACGCTCAAGGGACGTTTGTCGTCCGGAAAGATCCACTTTGACGCGGCCACGTCCAGCACGGCGACAACACCGGTATGCGTGTAGTCATCGTGACCGAATCCTTTCCCCCCGATGTGAACGGCGTGGCCCACTGCGCGCTCCAGACCGCCCGACACCTCGTCGATCGCGGTCACGCCCCCATCGTCGTCGCCCCGGCCCCCGCTCCCGGGAACAAGGCGGCCGCCGCCCTGGCGCCCTGCCCCGTCGTCCATGTCCCCTCCCTCCCGCTCCCCGGCTATCCCCAGGTCAGGGTCGCGCTCCCCAGCCGGCGCCTCGCCGCCGCGCTGATCCAGCACCAGCCCGACGTCGTGCACCTGGCCAGCCCCTTCGTGCTCGGCGTGCGCGGCATGGCCGCCGCCGCCCGGCTCGGCATCCCCGCTGTCGCCGTCTACCAGACCGACCTGGCCGGATACGCCCGCACCTACATGGGCGCCGGCGAGGCCGCGGCCTGGCGGCGCATACGGTCCGTCCACTCCGCCGCCGACCTCACCCTCGTCCCGTCCAGCGCGTCCATGCGCGACCTGGAGACCCACGGGGTGCCCCGGCTCCGGCTGTGGGCACGCGGCGTGGACACCGCCCGCTTCCGCCCCGAACTCCGCGACGAGAAGCTGCGCCGCGAACTCGCCCCGAACGGCGAGACCATCGTCGGCTACGTCGGCCGTCTCGCCCCCGAGAAGCACATCGACCTGCTCTCCGGCGTCTGCGGACTGCCGGGCGTGAAGGTCGTGATCGTCGGGGACGGGCCGAGCCAGCCGGCCCTCGCCGAGGCGCTGCCCGGCGCGGTCTTCCTCGGTCGCCGCGGCGGCGACGACCTCGCCCGGATCTTCGCCTCCTTCGACGTCTTCGCCCACACGGGCCCCTTCGAGACCTTCTGCCAGACCGTGCAGGAGGCCATGGCGAGCGGCGTGCCCGTCGTCGCGCCCGCCGCCGGCGGCCCGCTGGACCTCGTCGACCACGGCCGCACCGGGCTCCTGGTGCCGCCGCGCGACGCCGACGCCGTACGGGACGCCGTACGGTCCCTGGTCGCCGACCCCGCGCTGCGAGCCGCGTACGGGGCCGCCGCACGGGCCACGGTCGAGGGACGCACCTGGGCGGCCGTCGGCGATCAGCTGATCGCCCACTACGAGGCCGTGCTGAAGGCACGCAGGCCGGCGGTGGCGGTATGAACAGCTCGATGAACACTTCCACGAACACGCCGGTCAACGCCTCACTGCGCATCGTCCGGCTGGCGAACTTCGTCGCCCCCGCCTCCGGGGGACTGCGGACCGCGCTGCGCGAGCTCGGCAAGGGCTTCAAGCTGGCGGGCCACCACCCGGTCCTCGTCGTGCCGGGCGAGAAGTACAGCGACTGCGAGACCGAGCAGGGCCGCGTGATCACCCTGCCCGGCCCGATGCTGCCCGGCACCGGCGGCTACCGCGTGCTCCTCGACAAGCGGCGGGTCGCGGCCCTCCTGGAGGAACTCGCCCCCGACCGCCTGGAGGTCTCCGACCGCACCACGCTGCGCTGGACCGGCAGGTGGGCCCGCCGGGCCCGGGTGCCCGCCGTGATGGTCTCCCACGAGACCGCCGACGGCGTGCTGCGCACCTGGGGCCTGTCGGAGAACCTGTCCCGGCGGGCCGCCGACGCCCTCAACGTCCGTACGGCCCACACCTACTCCAAGGTCGTGTGCACCACCGAGTTCGCCGAGCGGGAGTTCGTGCGGATCGGCGCCCGCAACGTCGTACGGGCCCCGCTGGGCGTCGATCTGATGAACCGGCGCCCCACCCTGCGCGATGCCGCGCTGCGCGAGACACACGCGCGTGCCGACGAGAAGCTGCTCGTGATGTGCTCCCGGCTCTCCGTGGAGAAGCGGCCCGGCACCGCGCTGGACGCCCTGGAGTCGCTGCGCGGACGCGGGGTGCGCGCGGTGCTCGTGGTGGCCGGAAACGGTCCTTTGCGCGCCCGGCTCGAACAGCGGGCGCGGGAGCGGGACCTGCCGGTGACCTTCCTCGGGCATGTCGCCGACCGCAGCCTGCTCGGCGCGCTCCAGGCCTCCGCCGACATCTGCCTGGCCCCCGGGCCCGCCGAGACCTTCGGGCTCGCCGCGCTGGAGGCCATGGCCTGCGGCACGCCCGTCGTGGCGAGTTCGTCGTCCGCGCTGCCGGAGGTGATCGGCTCCGCCGGGGCCACCGCGGCCAACGACGGGGACGCCTTCGCGGACGCCGTGGAGACGCTGCTCGGCCGTCCCGAGCGCGAGCACCGGGAGGCGGCACGCGCGCGTGCCGAGTGCTTCGGGTGGGGCACGGCGGTGGACGCCTTCCTCACCGCGCACGACGCGGCGGTGCCGGTGCGTCCCTTCTCGCGTGCGGAGGGCGCCGCATGAGACCGCTCCGGTTCGTCGCCCTCGGGGACTCGCTGACCGAGGGGGTGGGCGATCCCGTGGGGGACGGGTGGCGCGGCTGGGCCGCGCTGCTCGCCGCCGGGCTGTCCGAACCCTCCGCCGAGTTCACCAACCTGGCCGTCAGCGGGGCCCAGACGCGGGACGTGCTGGAGACCCAGCTGCCCGCCGCGATGGCCCTGCGCCCGCAGGTCGCGTCCGTCGTCGTGGGCGTCAACGACACGTTGCGTGGCACCTACGACATCGAGAAGATCGCCGAACGCCTCGACAAGGTCTACGCGTCCCTCGCCCGGCAGGGCGCCGCCGTGCTCACGGCCTGTCTGCCCGACCCGGGCACGATGCTGGGGCTGCCGGGAGTGCTGGGCAACCCGCTGGCCCGACGGCAGCGGGCGGTCAACACGGTGGTCCACACGCTGTCCGAGCGGTACGGGGCCGTGCATCTGCACGCCGTCGACGACGACTGGATCGGCGACCGCGCGATGTGGAGCTCGGACCGGCTGCATCCCGGGGAGCGCGGGCACCGGCAACTGGCGCTGCGCTTCCACGCGATGCTGGCGAAACGCGGCATCGCGACCGGGGCGGCGCCGTCGGCCGAGCCCGAGTTCCCGCCGCCCACCAGGTCGGCGAGCCTGCTGTGGCTGGCCACCGCCGGTACCGCCTGGGTGATCCGGCGCTGCAACGACCTGCTGCCCCAGCTGCTGCGCCTCGCCGCCACGGAGATGCGGCACCGTGCGCGGGGCACCTGCGGCCGGCTCGACCTGCGCGCGGCGCAGTCGGTGTCCGCGGCGCTGGCCTCGGTGGCGGTGTCGGTGTCGGTGTCGGAGCAGCGGATGTCGTCGCCGGAGCAGAGGGCTGTGCCGGAGCAGCGAATGCCGTTGCCGGAGCAGAGGGCGGTGCCGGTGCAGCGTCCCGTACCGGAGCCCCGGCCGGTGTCGGGGCAGTGGCCCCTGCCGGAGGGGTTGGCGGTGCCCGGGCCGCGTTCGGCCGCGGGGCAGCAACCCGCGCCGGAGGCGGCGTAGCGCACGCGTGCGTGGCGGATCGCGGGGTCAGCGACGCCGTACGGCCACGAAGCGCACCGGGGTGCCCGGTACCGCCTGTGCGGCGGCCGGGAGGTCGGCGGCGCGGACGACGGCGATGACCGGGTAGCCGCCCGTCGTCGGATGGTCGGCCAGGAACACGACCGGACGGCCGTCGGGCGGGACCTGGACCGCGCCCAGGACAACGCCCTCGCTGGGCAGTTCGCGGCTGACCGCCCGCTCCAGCGCCGGGCCCTCGGTGCGCAGCCCGATGCGGTTGCTCGCGGGGGACACTCGGTACGCGCGCGAGGTGAACGTACGCAGTGCCGCCGGTGTGAACCAGTCGTCGCGCGGGCCCGGTGTCACGCGCAGGACGAGTTCGGCGGGCGGCGCCGGCTGCGGGGCGACGTCCACGCGCGCGTGCAGGCGCGTCGGCCGGCCCAGGGCGAGCACGGTGCCGTCCGTGAGGGGCG
This sequence comes from Streptomyces sp. NPDC008086, assembly GCF_042957325.1. NCBI lineage: Bacteria > Bacillati > Actinomycetota > Actinomycetes > Kitasatosporales > Streptomycetaceae > Streptomyces > Streptomyces sp. NPDC008086. The sequence goes on along the minus strand of NZ_JBIBIA010000009.1, from coordinate 40,003 downwards.
GCGGGCCGAGGCCGGACAGAAGGTCCGTGGAGCGGCTGCCGAGAACCGGCTCGACGGCGATGCCACCGGAGACGGCCACGTAGCTGCGTACGCCCGACACGGCCGCGCCGACGTCCAGGAGCGCGCCGGCCGGCACCCGCACCGGAGCGCCCCAGGCGACCGGACATCCGTCGACCGTGACGCGGCAGGGCGCACCGCCGACCGCGACGGTCACCGCCGAACGGGGCCGCAGCGCACAGCCGTTGAGCGTGGTCTCCAGGACGGCGGCCTCGGGGGCATTGCCGACCAGCCGGTTGACCAGCGCCGCCGCCGGGCCGTCCAACGCGCCCGAGCGGGGCACGCCGAGGTGGGCGTGTCCGGGGCGGCCGAGGTCCTGCACGGTGGTGAGCGCCCCGGCGCGTACGACGCCGAGCGCACGGTCGGTCATGGGTGCCCCACCGGAACGAAGCGCACGCGCGTGCCCGGCGACAGCAGCGCGGCCGGCACCCGCGTGTGGTCCCACAGCACGCTGTCCGTGGTGCCGATCAGCTGCCAGCCGCCCGGCGACGAGCGCGGGTACACACCCGTGTACGGGCCCGCGAGAGCCACCGCACCGGCGGGGACGGCCGTGCGCGGGGTGGCCCGGCGCGGGACGTCGTAGCGCGGCGGCAGACCGGTCAGATATCCGAACCCGGGCGCGAAGCCGCAGAAGGCGACGCTGAACTCGGTGTCCGCGTGGATCCGGGCCACCTCGCGCGGGGCGACGCCCCAGTGCGCGGCCACGTCGGCCAGGTCGGGGCCGTCGTAGCGCACCGGGAGTTCGACCACGTCCCGCGCGCGTGGGGGAGCGGGCGGTACGGCGGCCGTGGTCAGTTCGCGGGCCAGGCGGGCCGGGTCGGGGAGGCCGTCGAGCAGGACGGTCCGGGCGGCGGGGACGATCTCGCGGACCGACAGCGAGCCCTCGGCACGGCGCCGCAGCAACTCCGTGTGCAGCGCCCGGGCCTCCTCGCCCGAGGCCACCTCGACGAGCAGGGCGTCGTCGCCGACCGGCAGCGCCCTCATACGAAGGCCTCCACCCGGACACCCGACTCCTCCAGCCGGGCCCGCACCCGACGGGCCAGCTCGACGGCGCCGGGCGTGTCCCCGTGCAGGCACAGGGAACGCGCGCGTACCTCGACCCGAGCCCCCGAGTGGGAGGTGACCACGCCCGCGCGGGCCAGCCCCACCGAGCGCTCCACGACCGCCTCCGGGTCGGTGACCACGGCGCCGTCCTGGCCGCGCGGCACGAGCGTGCCCCGCTCGGTGTACGCGCGGTCGGCGAACGCCTCCGTGACGGCGGGGAGTCCGGCCTTGGCGGCCAGGTCCAGCAGCCGCGAGCCGGGCAGGCCGAGCACGGGCAGCGTGGCGTCCGCCAGGAGCACGCCGTCCACGACCGCGCCGGCCTGCTCCTCGTCGTGCACGACCCGGTTGTAGAGCGCGCCGTGCGGCTTGACGTACGACACGCGCGTGCCCGCCGCTCGCGCGAACACCTCAAGGGCGCCGATCTGGTAGGCCACCTCGGCCGCCAGCTCGGCGGGCGGCACGTCCATCGCGCGCCGCCCGAACCCGGCCAGGTCCCGGTAGGAGACCTGGGCGCCGATCCGTACGCCGCGCTCGGCCGCCTGCTCGCACACCCGCCGCATGGTGGCCGCGTCCCCGGCGTGGAAGCCGCAGGCCACGTTGGCGCTCGTGACGACGGACAACAGGCGTTCGTCGTCGGTGAGCTGCCAGCGGCCGAAGCCCTCGCCGAGGTCGGCGTTGAGATCGATCGAGGTCATGGTCGTGTCGTTTCCTCAGTCCGGCGGTCAGGCGACGATGCGGTACTGCTCGTCGCGGGCATCGGTCAGGAACATCTGGCCGGGTGCGTGGGTGATGGCGAACGGCGGGCGCGAGGCCGTGACGGCGGCCTGCGGGGTCACTCCGCAGGCCCAGAACATCGGGATGTCGTCCGTCTCCAGGTCGACCGGGTCGCCGTAGTCGGGGCGGGCGAGGTCGGTGATGCCGAGTGCCGAGGGGTCGCCGCAGTGCACGGGGCCGCCGTGCACCGCGGGCAGGAGGCCCGTCTCGCGCAGGGCCGCGGCCACATGCCGCGGCGGCACTGGGCGCATGGACACCACCATCGGGCCGTGCAGCCGTCCCGCCGGGCGGCACTGCCGAGTCGTGACGTACATCGGGACGTTACGGCCCTGCTCGACATGGCGGATCGGGACGCCCGCCCCGGCCAGCGCCGACTCGAAGGTGAAACTGCACCCGATCAGGAACGACACCAGATCGCCCCGCCAGTGCGCGCGCACGTCCGTCGGCTCCTCCACCAACTCGCCGTCCCGCCATACCCGGTAGCGCGGCAGATCGGTGCGCAGGTCGGCACCCTCCGCGAGGACGGTCGTCCAGGAACCGGCGTCCGTGACGTCGAGGACCGGGCAGGGCTTGGGGTTGCGCTGGCAGAACAGCAGCATGTCGTACGCCCAGTCGGAGGGCACCGCGATCAGGTTGACCTGCGTGTGGCCCGCGGCGACCCCGGCCGTGGGGCCCGTGAGGCCCTCCCGGAAGCGGTCGCGGGCGGTCGCGGGGCTCCACGCGTGCGCGTGCTCGTCGACGGCCGTGACGGGCCGGTCCTGCGTCGCGAGGGTGACCGGACGGTCGTCCGTGCGGTTCACGCCAGCTCCTTCCCGCGCGTCTCCGGCAGCCCGAGCAGGGCCAGCGCCGCGATGCCGTAGCCGATCGCGCCGAAGACCAGCGCGCCGCCCACACCCCAGCTGTCGGCCAGGAAGCCGACCGTGGTGGGGAAGACGGCGCCGACCGCGCGGCCGGTGTTGTACGTGAATCCCTGCCCCGTGCCGCGCACCGCCGTCGGGTACAGCTCGCTCAGGTACGACCCGAAGCCGCTGAAGATCGCCGACATGCAGAACCCGAGCGGGAAACCGAGCACCAGGAGCAGGGTGTTGGCGCCGTCCGGGATGTTCGCGTACGCCAGGATGCAGACGGCCGACAGCAGCGCGAACAGCCAGATGTTGCGCCGGCGGCCCAGCCGGTCGGTGAGGTAACCACCGGTCAGATAGCCGATGAAGGCACCCGAGATCAGGAACGTCAGATAGCCGCCGGTGCCGACGACCGACAGGTCGCGCTCGGTCTTGAGATACGTCGGCACCCAGGTGGCCAGGGTGTAGTAGCCGCCCTGGACGCCGGTGGAGAGCAGCCCCGCGAAGACCGTCGTGCGCAGCAGGCCGGGCTTGAAGATGGCCGTGAACGAGCCCTTCCGCGGGCTCTGTTCGCGTACCGCCACCGCCTCCGGCGCGTCGTGCACCCGGCGCCGCATCCAGATGACTAGCAGGGCGGGCAGCGCGCCGGTCCAGAACATCACGCGCCAGGCCAGGTCGTCGTCGGCGAGCGAGAAGACCAGCGTGTACATGATCGCGGCCAGCGCCCAGCCGACCGCCCAGGAACTCTGGATCGCGCCGAGGGTGCGGCCCCGGTGCTTGGCGCTCGCGTACTCGGCGACCAGGATCGCGCCGACCGCCCACTCGCCGCCGAAGCCGAGGCCCTGGAGGGCACGGAAGACCAGCAGTGTCTCGTAGTTGGGCGCGAAGCCGCAGGCGACGGTGAAGACCGCGTAGGTGACGACCGTTATCATCAGCGCCCTGACCCGGCCGATCCGGTCGGCCAGCACGCCCGCGAGGGCGCCGCCGACCGCCGAGACGACCAGCGTGACGGTGGTGAACAGGCCGGTCTGGCCGCTGTCCAGGCCGAAGTACGCCGCGAGCGCGACCATGCTGAGCGGCAGGGTGAAGTAGTCGTACGAATCCAGGGCATAACCGCCGAAAGCGCCCGCGAAGGCGCGTCGGCCGCGCGGACCCAGGGCGCGCAGCCAGGCGAACGCGCCGTCGTCGGCGGCGCGTTCGTCAGCGGTGCGTTCATCGGCGGTGGAGTGGGCGTCGGTCAGGGCCTTCGGCGGAGGAGTCGTGCTCATGGGCACCTCGCAGAGAGGGACGGAGGGTGCGGAACTGAGCTGAACGGTGAGCAGCAAGGTAGAGGATCGTTGAACGATCCTTCAATACCCCTGTTGTTTCGTTCTCGTGTCTGCGGTTGAATTCCGGGCATGGCAGAGCAGCTGGGCGGACTGGCCGACGACCGTGCCCTCCTGGGCCGCACGAGCACCGCGGAACGGGTCTCGGACATCCTCAGGAGCCGTATCGCCGAAGGGTTCTTCCCACCCGGCACCCGACTGTCGGAGGACAGCATCGGAGGGGCGCTCGGTGTGTCCCGCAACACACTGCGCGAGGCGTTCCGGCTGCTCACCCATGAACGGCTGCTGGTGCACGAGCTGAACCGGGGCGTGTTCGTCCGGGTCCTTGCCGTCGAGGACGTCGAGGACATCTACCGCACCCGACGCCTCGTCGAATGCGCCGTCGTACGAGGTCTCGGCGAGCCGCCATACGCTCTGGACGGCCTCGCGGCGGCCGTCGGGGAGGGCCGCCGGGCATCCGCCGAGGATGACTGGAAAGGTGTGGGTACGGCCAATATCCACTTCCACCGGGAGCTGGTCGCCCTCGCGGCGAGCGCCCGCACGGACGAGCTGATGCGCAGCGTCTTCGCGGAGCTGCGCCTGGCCTTCCACGTGGTGGACGATCCGCGTCGGCTGCACGAGCCGTACCTCGCGCGCAACCGGGAGATCCTCAGGGCCCTGGAGGCCGGGGACAGGAGCGAGGCCGAGAAGCTGCTCGCGGTCTATCTCGACGATTCCCTGGAGCGGGTGGTGGAGGTGTACCGGCGACGGGTCAGCGCCCCGTAGCCGCCGGACCTGCGACAGCGGCTCCCCCGGTCGAGGCCGTCGTTTGGGTCGATGTCAGACCCAGGACCTAGTCTGTGCACCGTGACTTCGCCTGCATCGACGGACCGTGTTCCGCCCCAGCTCAGCGCGGGGCCGCGCCCGGCTCCGGGCCCGGCCGCCGACGAGGGCCTGGCGCGGCGGCTGCGCGCGCTCGCCTGCACCGCGCCGCTGCACGACCTCGACGCCCGCAAGGCCAACCTCGCCGGTGAGTACTCCGTGTACGGCATGGCCGAGGTGGCCCTCGCCGCCATCGACCTGGTCACCCTGAACATGGACTTCGACACGGGCGCCGACCACGACCAGATCGTCGCCCGGCTCATCCCGCGCATCGCCGCCCAGGCCCCGCACCGCCCGGGCGCCGAGCACGAGCGGGTGGCCCGCTGGGTCCTGGAGAACCTGATCAACGTCGGCAGCGTGGACCGCGGCTTCCGCGCCGTGTACGGCACCTTCGCGCCCGACGGCAGCTATGTCCGCCGGGACTACGACTTCAAGCTGATCGAGGAGGTCCCGGGACCGGGCGGCACCGTGTACCTCCGCACGACGGACGAGGCGGTCAACGTCCTGGTCGGCGCCCTCGACACCGATGTCACCAGCGCCCAGATCGCCGCCGAGGTCAAGCTGGAGGTGCTGATCAACCGCGGCCGCCTCGCCGACGCCCAACTGGCCGCCGAGCAGGCCCGCTACCGGACCGTGCAGTACTCCGAGACCCTCCGCCGGGCCCTTGACGCGACCCGCCGCAACGTCCGCGCGGTCGACTGGCTGAACGCGGTACCGGACATGATCGCCGAGGCACTCGACCACGTCGCCGACCGGTACCGCCACGAGAACGCGATCCTCACCAACATCCGCAAGGCCCGCGACGAGACCGAGGACCCGGAGCACAAGCGGCGCGCCGCCGAGCTGGTCGACATCGTGAAGGACTGCATCCGACGGCACACGCAGTTGCAGTCGCGGTTGCTGGAAGCCGGCCCGCTCTTCCGCGCGGAACAGGACCGGCAGGCCTTCGCGACACCCATGACGACGTCGGGGATCGATCTGTACGGCCATCTCGTCGCCCCCGTCCTGCCGTTGCCCCTGGAGCAGTCCGTCCGGGTCACGGACGCCTTCTTCGCGCGCGGGACCGGATTGCGCACGCCGGTGTCGGTGCGGGTGGGTGATCTCGTCGACATACTGCTGACCCCGCCCGTGGAGCGGGAGCACCTGGGCGCCGAGATGCCCGAGCCCGACCTCATCGCGACGCCGGACGACAGCCGGTTCAGCGAGGAGCAGCTGGCCGCGGCGATGGAACTGCTCGACCTGCCGGCCGACGCGCCGCGCAGACTCTCCGGGCTGCTGGCCCAGGCACGTCGACAGGACCCCGATCTGCCGTACCTCGTCGCACTGCTGGCCGTTCACGCGGCCAGCCCGCCGGTGGGCACGGCCTACCGGCAGGGCGAGGAGAAGCTGCTGTTCGCCGTGGACGACGGGACCGAACTGGACGATCCCGAGTTCGGCGGAGCCGACCTCATCGTCGGTACGGCCCTGCTGGACGCGGCCGGGATGGCGGCGGACAGGACGGAAGCAGCATGAGTGAGCGACAGCGCAGCAAGGAGCACCGACCGTGAGCGAGCACGTCGAATGGAGTGACACGGAGGCCCCCGCCCCGTCGGCGACCGCCGCCGTCACCCCCGCCGACGCCGCCGACGCGGCCCGGCTGGTCGCCTTCGGCCTCCAGCCGAAGCTGCAGCCCGCGCGGGACCAGGAGTACGCGGAACTGCTGCGACGGTACCGGGAGGACCCGCCGTTCGCCCGGCTCGCGGACGCCGTCGCCGCCGGACTCGGACTGGTCGTGCTGGAGGTGTCCCCGCGCGCGGGGATGGCCGTGACGGCCGCCGAGGACTCCGTGTTCGCCGTCCGCATGGGCGACTACGCGCGTCGTACCTCCGCCGACGGCGGCGACCGCTTCCTGCACGGCCTGGCCCATCTCGCCATCGCCGCGATGGCGTTCCCGCGGCCCGAGGACCTCGCCGACGACGGCTACATCGGGCGCGTCACGGTCAACGGCGTCGACGCCTTCGTACGGCAGGCGTGCCGACGGCTGGAGGAGCGCGCCGACGAACAGGGCGAGAACACCGACCCGGCGACGGACGCGCCCGGCCTGGAGGCCGCCTGGCGGATCTGGGTGAGACGCAGCGCCACCGGCGCCACCAAGGACGCGCGCAGACTCGCCGGTTCGACCACCGGCATCGTCGGCAAGGCGGCCGCCTTCCTCACCGACTCCGGCTTCCTGCAGCGCACCGGCGACGACAACGGCGGCACGTACCGCACCACGGCCCGCTACCAGCTCCAGGTGCGTGACATGGCCGGCGGCGCCGCCATGGCCGAACTGCTGGAGCTGGGCGTGGTCCCGGTCACCGACGGCACACCGACGCTGCTGGCCGCCGAGGACACGGACGACCTGGACCTGGTGGCCGACGCCGGGCTGCCGTTCCACTCCGCCTGACTCCCGCCTGAAACTCCGAACGCCCCCGATCCGCCCAAGACCAAGACCTAGCCGAAGACTTACGAGAGTCCGCCATGTACGAGCTGTCCCGGGTCCGCCTCTACTCCATCGGGCCGGCCGGTGCGCGCTACGCCGACACCGTGCTGGACCTGCGCGGCGTGGGCGAGCCCGTGCCCGATCCCGCGCCCACGCAGGCGGAGTTCTTCGAGGAGGAGCCCGTCGGGCCGCCGCGCCGGCCCGCTCCCGCCGGTGTGCTCTTCCTGGAGAACGGCGGCGGCAAGTCGGTCCTGCTCAAGCTGATCTTCTCCGTGATGCTGCCGGGCCACCGCAACACCCTCGGCGGCGCCAGCTCCGGAGTGTTGCGCAAGTTCCTGCTCGCCGACGACTGCGGGCATGTCGCGCTGGAGTGGCAGCACACGCTCACCGGCGAGTGCGTCGTCGTCGGCAAGGTCAGCGAGTGGCGCGGACGCCAGGTCTCCAACGACCCGCGCAAGTTCGCCGAGGCCTGGTACTCCTTCCGGCCCGGACCCGGGCTGAGCCTGGACAACCTGCCCGTCGCCGAGTCCACCGCCGTACGGCCGCCAGTCGAGGGCCAGTCGGGCGCCCAGGGACGGCGCCGCACCATGAAGGGCTTCCGGGACGCCATCACCGAGGCCGGCAAGGCCTACCCGCATCTGGAGGTGCACTGGGAGGAGATCCACGACCGCTGGATCGAGCACCTCGGCGACCTCGGCCTCGACCCCGAACTCTTCCGCTACCAGCGGGAGATGAACGCCGACGAAGGTGAGGCCGCCGGCCTCTTCGCGGTCAAGAAGGACTCCGACTTCACCGACCTGCTGCTGCGGGCGGTGACCGACACCCGCGACACCGACGGCCTCGCCGACCTGGTCAGCGGCTTCGGCAACAAGCTGGGCCGACGCGCCGAGCTGATCGCCGAACGGGACTTCACCGCGGGGTCGGTCGATCTGCTCGGGCGGATCGTCGAGGCCGCCGAGGCCCGTGCACGCGCGCGTGACATCCACGCCGGAGCCGAGCGGCGGACCCGGACCCTGGCCCGGCGGCTGTCGGCACGCGGTGTCCAGGAGCGCGTCCGGGCGGGCGACCTCGCCCAGCGGGTCACCGCCACCGCGTACGCCGTCACCCACTCGGAGGCGGCGCGGGAGCGCAGCGCGCTGATCGCCGCCGAACTCGCCTACCGGCACGCCTCGTTGGCGCTCGCGGCGGCCGAGAAGACCGCGGCCGCGCAGAAGCGCGAGCTCGCCGACGCGCGCACGCTGCACTCCGCCTGGCAGGCCGCCGAGACCGCCCTGCGCCACCGCGCCGCCGCCGACCGCGTCGCCCGCGTGGCCGCCGCGATCCAGGAGGCCGAGCGGGACGCGGCGCCCGCGCTGGCCGCCCGCGCCAAGGCCGCCGTCGATCTCGTACGGGCCCTGCAGGCGGCCGCGCAGAACGCCGAGGCACTCGCCAACGAGGAGGAGGAGCGGTCCGCTGCCCTTCAGGAGGTCAGCGACCGCGCGTACCGGGACTCCACCGCCGCCGCCACCGAGGCGCAGCGGGCCCGCAGCGAGGTCGGGCATCTGAAGCAGCGGCTGTCCGAGGTCGAGCAGGAGACCGCCGAGGCCGTGCGCGCGGGCTGGCTCGACGACAGCGCGCCTGACGCCGACCCGGCCCGCGCGGCCCTCGCGGCCAGCGACGCCGAGAAGTCGGCCGTAGCCGCCTGGGACACGGCGCGTGAGGCCTCCCGGCGAGCCTCGGAACACGCGCGTGAGGCGGCCTCCACCGAGTCCCGCGCGGAGCTCACGGCGGCCCGCGCGGCCGACGCGGCGACCGCCGCGGAGCGTGCCCACGACGCCGAGCGCCGTCTCGCCGAAGGGCTGGCGGCGGAGGAGCGGCTGGCCGAACTGATCGGTCTGACCGGTGAGTTCGGGGAGACCGGCGACTCCGGTGCGCGGCGCGGTGCCGTGCCCGCTCCGCGCAGTGGCGACGACGGCAAGGGGGCCACACCCGCGCGCGACGGCGCGCAGGAGGCCGCCGCGGGTGCCGCCGCCGAAGGCGGCCTGACGCCGGAGGACCTGGACCGGTTCGCCGACGAACTGCGCGAACTGCTCGACGACGCCGTCTCCGCCGCCGAGCGGCAGCTCTTCGAACTGCGCACGGCGGCCGCCGACGACTCCCGCATCCTGGGCGCCCTCGGTGACGGCGGGCTGCTGCCGCCCGGCCCGGACGTGCTGGCCACCGTGGAGTTCCTCGGCGAGCAGGGCATCCCGGCGCTGCCCGGCTGGCGCTACCTCGCGCAGGCAGTCGACCCCGCCGACCACGCGCGCGTACTGGCCGCCCGGCCCGAACTGGTCGACGGCGTGATCATCACCGACCCCGACACGCACGCGCGTGCCCGCGAGGCGCTCGGCGACGCGGCCCTGCTGCCCCGCTCGGCCGTCGCGGTCGGCACGGCGGCGGCCCTGCTCGCCCCTACCCCGGCACCCGACTCCCAGAGCGGGGACGTCTTCCTCGTACCGCCGAACCCGGCCATGCACGACGAGCACGCCGCCGACGCGGAGCGGCAGACGCTGCGCGCGCGGGCCACCGAGCGGGACGAGGAGATCCGTACGCTCGCCGCCCGGCTCGGCAAGGACCGGGAACTGGCCGCGCGGCTCGCCTCCTGGCGGACCGGTTGCCCGGCCGGCCACCTGGTCGAGCTGGCGCGGACCGCCCGGGACACCCGCGCGTTCGCCGAGGAGTCCGAGGCCGAACTGGCCGAGGCGCGGACCGTGCGGGCCGAGGCCGACGAAGCCGCCGCCGAGGCCGCCCAGGTCCGTGACGAGCGGCAGGAGGCCGCACAAAAGGCCCGGCGCGCCGCCGACGCCCTCGCCGGACTCGCCTTCCGGCTGCGCGAGCGGGCCGGCTGGCAGGTCAAGCTGCGGGAACTCGCCGACGAGGCCACCGAGTCCGAGGCCCGCGCCCAGGTCTGCCTGGAGCGCGCCCGCGCCGCCGACGAGGACCGCCGTGCCGCCCAGCGCGCCGCCGACGACGCGCGCCGCACCGCGCGAGCCCTGCGCGCCGAGCGCTCGGAGATCGCGGGCGCCCCCGACGACGTACCCGAGACGGACGCGGACGCCGACGCCCCGAGGTCGTCCCTGCCCGCGCTGCGCGAGGCGTACCGGGCCGCCTCCCAGGTGTACGAGAAGGTCGGCGTCGGCGCCGACCTGCGCGCCGAGCAGGCCCGGGCGGAGAGCGACGAGAGCGCGGCCCGTGCCGAGCTGGACCGGCTCAGCAACAAGGTCCGCACCCGCGCCGAGCAGCTCCTCCAGTCGCCCGACGGCTCCGACGGCCCCTCCCGGCAGGCGGCCGCCACGCGCGCGGAGGAGCTGGTCCAGCTCCTGGAGACCCGTATGTCCAGCGCGAGCGAGCAACTCGGGCGGCTGCGCGGCGAGGCCGAGCGGCACGCGCCCGAGGACGGCGAGGCGCACACCGAGCTGTCCGAGGAACTCCAGCCGCGCGACGCCGAGCACGCGCAGGCCCTGCTGCGCACCGCGACCGCCGAACTCGCCTCCCGCACCGAGGCGTTGACGCAGGCCCGCGAGGCCCACGCCGAACTCCTCGAAGCACACCGCGCCGCCGAGGACGCGGCCGGCGGCTTCGACGAGATCGCCGCGATGCTGCGCGACCTGCTGCGCGAGCACACCTCGGACGAGGAGCAGGAGACGCCGGAGCCGTACCCGGGCAGTCCGGAGGAGGCCCGGCAGTCCGCAGCCGAGGCCCGCCGCTCGCTGCGCGGCTGCGCCGCCGACCTCTCCGCCGCCGAGGCCGCCGTACGCGAGGCGAGCGACGTGCTCGTACGGCACGCCAACTCCACCCGCTACGAGCAGGTCCGCACGCCCGCCCGCCAGCAGATCCGCGAACTGCCCGCGTCCGCGCTGCCGGAGCACGCGCAGAAGTGGGCGGACGCCTTCGCGCCCCGACTCCGCGTGCTCACGGACGAGTTGGCGCAGCTGGAGCGCAACCGCGACTCGATCGTGGACCGGCTCCGGGGGCTGGTCGAGTCGGCGCTGACGACCCTGCGGTCCGCCCAGCGGCTGTCCCGGCTGCCCGAGGGGCTCGGCGAGTGGTCCGGGCAGGAGTTCCTGCGCATCCGCTTCGAGGAGCCCGACCAGGCCACCCTCACCGAACGGCTGGGTGAGGTCATCGACGAGGCCACCCGCGCCGCGGTGAAGAAGAACTCCGACCTGCGGCGCGACGGCATGTCCCTGCTGCTGCGCGGCGTCGCCGCGGCACTGCAGCCGAAGGGCGTCGCCGTCGAGATCCTCAAGCCGGACGCCGTACTGCGGGCCGAGCGTGTGCCCGTCGGGCAGATGGGCGACGTGTTCTCCGGCGGCCAGCTGCTCACGGCGGCCATCGCCCTGTACTGCACGATGGCCGCGCTGCGTTCGAACGACCGGGGGCGGGACAAGCACCGGCACGCCGGGACGCTGTTCCTCGACAACCCGATCGGCCGCGCCAACGCCACCTACCTGCTGGAACTCCAGCGTGCGGTGTCGGACGCGCTCGGCGTCCAGCTCCTGTACACCACCGGCCTGTTCGACACGACCGCGCTGGCCGAGTTCCCGCTGGTCATCCGACTGCGCAACGACGCCGACCTCAGGGCGGGCCTGAAGTACATCAGCGTGGAGGAACACCTGCGCCCGGGACTGCCCCAGCAGCCCCGGGCGGGGGAGGCGGTGCACAGCGAGATCACGGCGACGCGCATGTACAAACGGCCTGCGGCGACAGCCGGCTGACCAGACCGCCCGCGTCGATCAGACGTCCTCCTTCAACACGTCCGCGTACTTCTCGCCGATCATCATCGTCGTGATGCACGGATTGACGGTCACCAGATCCGGCATCACCGACCCGTCCGCGAACCTGAGCCCCTCGCCCCCTGGACGTTGTCGTCGCCGACGTCACTCGGTCCCGTTTCCAGGACGCACACCGTGACGGACGGATCCTCGGACAGGCGTGCCGCCACGACGTTGCCCGCGGTGCCGCCGCCGACCACCACGTAGTCGAACTCGTCGACAGTAACTCGTCGACAGTCACCCGGAGTTGACCTCCTCGGTCGGCGTGACCGCGGTCTCCAGGCTGTGTTCGGCGAGGACGCCCGTGCGGTGCCGCTGGACGAACCAGTAGTAGGCGAATCCGCCGCCCGCGATGACCGCGACGAACAGCACTGCGCCCCATTGCAGATACCAGTGGTACGGAGCCGTTGCGTTGTAGACCGAGGCGCGCGGCCAGATCAGGTTGAGGGTCATGCCCGCGCCCCACACCACGGCGACGATGTTGACCAACAGCCCCCAGCGGCCCAGGGAGAACCTGCCGTCGCCCGCCGGCTGCCACTTGCCACGCAGCCGCGCCACCAGCATCGGCGCGGTGACCCCGAGGTAGGCGAGGTAGATCATGATGATGCCGATGCTGGTGACGACGGTGAAGATCTGCGGCTGGCGGATGTTGACCACCAGGATGGCGAGCGCCAGGACGCCGATGATCACGGTCGGCAGAATCGGTGTCTGGAAGCGGGGGCTGACCTTCGCCAGCTTCGAGGAGGCCGGGAGGTTGTTGTCCCGGGCCATCGCGAACGCCAGCCGGATCGCCGCGGTGTGGACCGCCAGGGCGCACACCGTGACGGCGATCAGCACGCACCACAGCATGGCCTTGCCGGCCGTGGGGCCGAGGACGTTGAGCACCACGTACTGCAGGCCGTCCGTGGACAGCTTCTCGCCGTTCAGGCTGGAGACGCTCATCAGCGCGAGCAGCAGGATCAGGCCGCCGAGGACGAAGGAGGCCACGATGGCACGGATGATGGCGCGAGGGGCGTTGCGCGACGGGTCCAGGCACTCCTCGCCGAGGGAGGACGCCGTGTCGAAGCCGTACATGACGTACGCGGAGGCCAGTGACGCCACGAGGAAGGCGCCCAGGTAGCCGGCGCCGTAGCCCGCGCCGGTGCCGTTCGTCTCCATGACCACCTGCGGTCCGCGGGTGATGTGGACGGCGAACAGGACGATCAGTACGACGGTGGCGATCAACTCGATGAACACGCCCGCCGTGTTGATCCTCGCCATCAACTTGACTCCGAAGGCGTTCACCAAGGTGGTGAAGAGGATCAACACCGCGGCCAGGACGACCGCGTTGGTCGCCACGTCGTATGTGCCGGTGCCGTCGCCCACGAGCTGGAAGGCCGACGAGATCTGAGGGAGCGTCAACTGGTAGGCCAGCGCCACGGCCGATATGGACACTATGGACGCGGTCAACATCATCCAGCCGGCGAGCCAGCCGAGATGCGGATTGCCGATCTTCTTCGACCAGTTGTAGACGGACCCCGCCACGGGATAGCGGGCGGCGAGCTCCGCGAAGCAGAGGGCGACCATGAACTGGCCGACGAAGACCATCGGCCACGACCACCAGTAGGCGGGGCCGCCGCTGCCGTAGCCGAAGTAGAACAGCTGGAAGGTGCCGGTCAGGATGGAGATGTAGCTGATCCCGGCGGCGAAGGTGTGGAAGTTGCCGAGCGTGCGCTTGAGTTCGGGTTTGTAGCCGAACTCGGCGAGTTCGGCGTCATCTTGACTGTGTGGACTGGTGGGTTGCTCCGTTGTTGACATGAGCGGACTCCTCGTGGGCCGGGGGAAGGGGGGAGGGAGTGGCTCGTGGGGATGCCGTGATCTGGGACAGGTGATGAGCGTGCTGTTACCCGGCAGCCAGGCGAACCACCCCTGCGCTGTGGGATTGGTGCAGGAGCCTTCGTCGTGACCGGGTCCGGCCGGGCGCGCGCCGCCGCGGCGCAGCACCGCGCCCTCCTCCAGCCCCTTGGCCACATACGCCTCGACCTTCGCCCGGTGCGCTGCCGAGACCAGTGGCCCGTCTGCGCCCGCTCGTCGAGCGGCCCGCCCAGATGGATGTCCGAGGCCCGGCGTACGACCTCGTCGACGAAACGTTCGTGCAGGGAGTCCTCGACCAGGAGCCGCGCCCCTGCCGAGCAGACCTGCCCGGAGTGCAGGAACACGGCGGTCAGCGCCATGTCGACGGCCGACTCGAAGTCGGCGTCCGCGAAGACGATGTCGGGGTTCTTCCCGCGAGTTCGAGCGCGACCTGCTTCACGGTCCCGGCCGCCGCCATGAGACAGCGGCCGGTCTGGAGACCACCGGTGAAGGAGACGAGGTCGACGTCCGGTTGGTCGCCGAGCGGGGCGCCCGCCTCCGGGCCGGCGCCGAGGATCAGGTTGCCGTGTGTGACCCCGTAGCCCTGCTCGACCACGGCCTCCAACTGGCCGTGGAGCCTCGCCGCGCCCGTCATCGTGCGCTCGGTGAAGCGGGGCAGCGGACGGGCGAGGATGCCCTCGCGCAGGGTGGCGGCATGTGCGCGAGCAGGGCCTTGCCGCTGGAGGTGGCGTGCAGCGGGGTGCGCCGGCCGAGCCAGTTCCGCGCCGTCACGGACGCGGTGCCGCGGGCCTGCGTGATGGCCCGAGCGGTTCGGGGCATCGAGGATCGAAGCCGACTCGTCACACGCTGAGTGCGCGGCTGCGCGGTGGTCTCCGGCTCCGCGCCGTTCGCCCCGTGCTCAGGAGTGCGACAACTGCCCGGCCCCGCCCTGCCGCCGTATTCGTTCCTGTGCGCGCTCGGACTGCCGCGCCTGGCGCCGAGCCCGCCGCCGCTCACGGCGCAGGGCGCGCGCCGTGCTGCTCGGCGTCGAGACCACGCCGTTGCGCTGCTTCCACACCTGGCGCGTCACCCAGACGTCCAGGGCACCCCAGGTGGCCACCACGGTGCTGACCACACTGCTGATCACCATCGGGAAGGCCAGCCATGATTCCGCCATGGTGCACAGGAAGGCCACCATCGCCTGGATGAGTGTGACCGCGATGATCAGTACCGCTCGCACGGCCGACGTCCGCACCGGATCGGGCATCCGGGGCCGCCGGGCGTCCTCCTCCACCCACAGCGGCCGGTGGGTCGACCAACCCCGGCTCGCCCCGCTGCCGCTTGTCACGGCCGTACTCTCGTCTCTCGTGACCTCGACGCCGGAGCCGACCGAGGTGTCGCGCTCGGCCCCGGTCACCGCATCCGTGCCCACCGGGACATCCCGTCCGCCGCCCGTCGCCTCGCGTCCGTCCACCGGAATGTCGCGATCCAGCGCTTCGGGGCCGCGTCGCACCGTCACCCGCGCCGCGGCGCCGTCCTCGGCCGCCTCGTGCCGCTCCGCCGTGCCCATCACCGTGTCACTCCCCACCGCCAGCAGACCGCTATCCCGTGCCTGAAGACTCGGCTCTCCAGTGGCTGCCCGGCTTGCGCTGTTTTACGCCGCCCGGGGACGGGATGCGGCTCCTGTGGCCCATTCCGCCCCCTTTCCCGTACAGAAGGACGATCGACGCGTCCCGAAGATTCCCGAGAAGGATAAATTTCCGGCCAACTGGCCCCGCAGACCGGCTGGATTCCTTCATGCGGGTGCCGGGGGATCACGGGAGGCAATCTCCCGCAATGCCCGGACAACTCCGCATGTCTCGTCGGCAGTGCGGAAGTTCAGCTTCCGGATGTCTCTTCGAGTTGCTTGTGCGTCGGTAGTAGGCTCGCGCCAATTGTTGACGCACAGGTGTGCCCCCTGCCCGGTTGGGGGGTTTGAGCTGGGGGAGGCCATGCGCTTTCGCGGGAAGTCGATCCGCCGGAAGATGGTGGCGCTGCTTCTCGTGCCGCTGGTGTCCCTGACCGCCATCTGGGGTTTCGCCACGGTACTCACAGGGCGAGGTGTGGCCCAGCTGTTCACGGTGTCGTCCCTCGTCGAGAAGATCGGCTACTCCACCGAGGACGCCGTCCGCGTCCTGCAACAGGAACGCCGTCAGGCACTGGTCTACCTCGCCGACCCCCGGGCCTCGGACGCCCTGACCGCACTGCGGGCCACCCGGAACGCCACCGATGCCGCCGTCGCCGAGATGCGCAGGAACGCCAAGGACCCCGACGTCCGCGACGGGTTGGACCAGGGCGACAGCGAACGGCTCACCGCAGTCCTCGACGCCTTCGAGGGCATCAGCCCCCTGCGCCGCAGCGTCGAGGACGGCACGGTCACCCGCACCAAGGCCCTCGACCTCTACAACCGGCTCGTCGACCCCTGTTACACCCTGCTGGGCTCCCTCGACGGGATCGACAGCGTGGCGATGGACAAGCAGGCCCGCGCCCTTCTCAACGTCACCCGAGCCCGCGAACTGCTCTCCCGCGAGGACGCGTTGCTCAGCTCCGCCCTCGTGGTCGGAAAGCTCAGCCGCCAGGAGATACACGACGTCTCCGATCTCGTCGCCCAGCGCACGCTCATGTACGAGATCAGCCTGATGGACCTCCCCTCGTCGGAACGCGAACGCTACGAGCGCTTCTGGCGGAACGCCTCCACCGCGCCACTGCACGACGCCGAACAGGCCGTCATCGCCACCCAGCCCGGCAGGCCCAGCACCGTCGACGCCAAGACCTGGGACACTGCCGCCGCAGGCGTGCTCGACGAACTCAGCCAGATGAACGACGAGGCGGGCACCCGCTATCAGGACCGCGTCAGCCCCGTCGCGATGGGTGTCATCATCAAGGCGGCCATCGCCGGCGTACTCGGTCTGCTCGCCCTGCTGTTCTCGCTCGTCCTGTCCGTGCGCATCGGCCGCGCTCTCATCCGCGATCTGCGACAGCTGCGCCTGGAGGCCCACGAGGCGTCCGGCGTCCGGCTGCCCAGCGTGATGCGCCGCCTCTCCGCCGGCGAACAGGTCGACGTGGAGACCGAGGTCCCGCGCCTGGAGTACGACAAGAACGAGATCGGCGAGGTCGGCCAGGCCCTCAACACCCTCCAGCGCGCCGCCGTCGAGGCAGCCGTCAAACAGGCCGAACTGCGCGCCGGCGTCTCCGAGGTCTTCGTCAACCTCGCCCGTCGCAGCCAGGTCCTCCTCCACAAGCAGCTCACACTCCTCGACACCATGGAACGCCGGACCGAGGACACCGACGAACTCGCCGACCTGTTCCGCCTGGACCACCTGACGACCCGTATGCGCCGGCACGCCGAGGGCCTGGTGATCCTCTCCGGTGCCGCCCCCTCCCGGCAGTGGCGCAAACCCGTGCAGCTCATGGACGTCGTCCGTGCCGCCGTCGCCGAGGTCGAGGACTACGAGCGCATCGAGGTCCGCCGGCTGCCCCGCGTCGCCGTCACCGGTCCCGCCGTCGCGGACATCACCCACCTCGTGGCCGAACTCCTGGAGAACGCCACGGTGTTCTCCCCGCCGCACACCGCCGTCCAGGTGCTCGGCGAGCGGGTCGCGAACGGCTTCACCCTGGAGATCCACGACCGAGGTCTGGGCATGGCGGCCGACGTCCTGCTGGACGCCAACCTCCGGCTCGCGGAGACACCCGAGTTCGAACTGTCCGACACCGATCGGCTCGGCCTGTTCGTGGTCAGCCGCCTCGCCCAGCGGCAGAACGTCCGGGTCTCGCTGCAGCCGTCGCCGTACGGCGGGACCACCGCCGTCGTCTTCATCCCCGACGCGCTCCTCACCGACGACGTCCCGGACACCAACGGCATCGGATTCCGCCTCGACCGCCCCACGCCCTCCAAGGAGGCCGAACTGGAGGAGGCGCGCCGAGCCGCCCTGTCCCATGTGCCGGCCCGCGTGCCCGGCCTGCCCGGGGCGCTCCTCGACGGCCCGGTCGAGCTGGAGGCGCCCGTCGACCTCGACGCCCTCAGCGACTTCCCGGAGGGGCTCGACGACGAGGAAGCCGAGCGCGGCGGCCTCTTCCGCCCGCGGCGCACCCTCGCCGCCACGGAGGACGAGACGACGGGCCCCCTCGGCGAACAGCGCCCGGTCTCCGGGATCCACGGCGGACCGGCCCAGGCCGACCCGGACGACGAGGTGAGCGCCCCGGTGCCGCTGCCCCGCCGCAGCAGGACCCCCAAGCTGGTCAGCTCGCACGGACGTCCGGTCAACGAGCAGCGCTCCCGCCGGGAGAAACCGGACCCGGAGCCTTCTCCGAGCCAGGGCCCGAGCCCGAGCCGGCCGGAGCCGAACGGCCTCGCTCCCTTGCCGACCCGCCGTCGCGCTACCGGACACCACGGCGAGGGCGCCGACGCGCCCGACCGGACCGGCGACTGCGGCGACGCTCCGCCTTCCAGCGGGCACGGCTCGACTGAGCCGCCGGAACCCTCAGCTCTCCCGAGGCGCGCACGGCGTCCCGCCATCGCGTCGAGCGGCCCCGAGGACCCCGCCTCGAACGGGGCCGCGGCGCCACCGCAGACCGGCTCCGGGGTGGGACCGCTGCCCCGGCGCGTGCGACAGGCGAACCTCGCGCCGCAGCTCAAGCAGGGCCCCGCACAGCGGGGCGAGGACCGTGCGGAACTCGCGGAGCGGGACGCGGACGAGGTCCGCAGCCGTATGGCCTCCCTCCAACGCGGCTGGCAGCGCGGCCGCCAGGAGAACGCCGAGGGCGAGGACGCCCACACCGGCACAGCACCACAACGAACGACTAAGGGGGACGGTCGATGACCGCACCGAAGGCGACCGGCCACACCGGGACCAACCAGTCCGGCGAGCTCAACTGGCTCCTCGACGATCTGGTGGACCGCGTCGCCAGCATTCGCAAGGCCCTCGTGCTCTCCGGCGACGGCCTGCCGACGGGCGTGTCCAAGGACCTGACCCGAGAGGACAGCGAGCACCTGGCCGCCGTCGCGTCCGGCTTCCACAGCCTCGCCAAGGGCGTCGGCCGCCACTTCGAGGCGGGCAACGTCCGGCAGACCGTCGTCGAGCTCGACGACGCCTTCCTGTTCGTCACGGCGGCAGGCGACGGCAGCTGCCTCGCGGTCCTCTCGGACGCCGACTCCGACGTCGGCCTCGTCGCCTACGAGATGACGCTGCTCGTCAAGCGTGTCGGGGTACACCTCGGCACCGCTCCGCGCACCGATCTGCCCGCGGGCGGGTAGTGGGATGGCATGAGCGCTGACGGTCAGGGAAGAAGCCACTGGTTCGACGACGAGGCCGGACCAGTCGTTCGTCCTTACGCCATGACGCGGGGCCGCACCACCAGTGCGGCCCAGCACCGCCTCGACCTGATCGCCGTGGTCGTCGCGGAACCGCACGCGGACGACCCGGAAGCGGACTCGACGCTGTCCCCGGAACACGTGGACATCGTCGGGCTGTGCCGTCACGCCCCGCAGTCCGTCGCCGAACTCTCCGCCGAGCTCGATCTGCCCATCGGAGTCGTACGGGTCCTCGTCGGGGACCTCGTGGACGCGGAATTCGTCCATGTGAACCGGCCAGTACCGCCTGCGGAGCTGGTGGACGAGAGTATTCTGCGCGACGTGATCAACGGCCTGCGGGCGCTCTGAGCGGCGCGGAAGCGGGGTAGTGACGTGACAGGCTGGCAGTTCTGGGTCGACCGAGGCGGCACCTTCACGGACATCGTCGCGCGCCGCCCGGACGGCCGGCTGCTGACGCACAAGCTCCTCTCGGAGAATCCGGCCCACTACTCCGACGCGGCCGTCGCGGGCGTACGCGAGCTGCTCGACGGTTCCCAGGACCCCGTCGAGGCGGTCCGCATGGGCACGACGGTCGCCACGAACGCCCTCCTGGAACGCAAGGGCGAGCGGACCACGCTCGTCATCACCCGGGGCTTCCGCGACGCCCTGCGCATCGCCTACCAGAACCGCCCGCACATCTTCGCCCGCCGCATCGAACTGCCCGAGCTGCTGTACGAACGGGTCGTCGAGATCGACGAGCGCATCGCCGCCGACGGCACCGTCCTGCGCGCGCCCGACCTGGACGCCCTCGAAGGCCGCCTCCAGCAGGCGTACGACGACGGCATCCGCGCCGTCGCCGTGGTCTGCGTGCACAGCCACCTCCACCCCGCCCACGAACAGGCCGTCGGGCAGCTCGCCGCCCGCGTCGGCTTCCCGCAGATCTCGCTGTCCAGCGAGGTCAGCCCCCTGATGAAGATCGTCCCGCGCGGGGACACCGCCGTCGTCGACGCCTACCTCTCGCCCGTGCTGCGCCGCTACGTCCAGCACGTCGCCGACGAGCTCGAAGGCGTACGGCTGATGTTCATGCAGTCCAACGGCGGTCTCGCCGAAGCCGGACAGTTCCGCGGCAAGGACGCGATCCTCTCCGGCCCCGCCGGAGGCATCGTCGGCATGGCACGCATGTCGCAGCTCGCCGGCTTCGACCGCGTCATCGGGTTCGACATGGGCGGCACCTCCACCGACGTGTCGCACTTCGCCGGCGAGTACGAACGCGTCTTCACCACCCAGATCGCCGGGGTCAGACTGCGCGCCCCCATGCTGGACATCCACACCGTCGCAGCGGGCGGCGGCTCGGTCCTCCACTTCGACGGGTCCCGCTACCGCGTAGGGCCGGACTCGGCGGGCGCGGACCCGGGGCCCGCCTGCTACCGGGGAGGCGGCCCGCTCGCGGTCACCGACGCCAACGTCATGCTCGGCCGCATCCAACCCGCCCACTTTCCCAAGGTGTTCGGCCCCGCGGGCGACCAGCCGCTCGACGCCGCCCTCGTTCGCGAGCGCTTCACCGCCCTCGCCCGCGACATCCGGGAGCAGACCGGCGACGACCGTACGCCCGAGCAGGTCGCCGAGGGCTACCTTCAGATCGCGGTCGCCAACATCGCCAACGCCGTGAAGCGGATCTCCGTGCAGAAGGGCCACGACGTCACCCGCTACGCCCTCACCACCTTCGGCGGAGCGGGAGGCCAGCACGCGTGCATGGTCGCCGACTCCCTCGGCATCCGCACCGTCCTCGTGCCGCCCATGGCCGGTGTCCTCTCCGCCCTCGGCATCGGCCTCGCCGACACCACGGCCATGCGTGAACAGTCCGTCGAGGCACCCCTGGAGGCCGCCTCGATGCCCGGCGTCCTCAAGACGGCGGACGACCTGGAATCCGCCGCCCGCGCCGAACTCCTCGACGAGGACGTCCCCGAGGACCGCATCAAGACCACCCGTCGCGCCCAACTCCGCTACGACGGCACCGACACCACCCTCACCGTCGAGCTCACCGAACCCGACACGATGAGGCGCGCCTTCGAAGATCGTCATCGCGCCACGTACTCCTTCACGCTCGACCGGCCGATCGTCGTCGAAGCCCTCTCCGTCGAAGCCACCGGCATCACCGAACCCCCCGATCTCTCCGTCCTCGCCCCTTACGAGGCCGCCCCCGAAGGCGGCCCGGCCGCACCGGGGACCGTCCGCCTCCACACGGGCGGCACCTGGCGCGACGTACCCCTCCACCGCCGTGAGGACCTGCCCCCCGGCGAGACGGTCACCGGCCCGGCGATCATCACCGAGGCCGGCGCGACGACCGTCGTCGACGACGGCTGGCAAGCCGCGACGACCGACGACGGGCATCTGGTCATGGAACGCGCGGCGATTACGGAGAGTTCCGATCTCGACACGAAAGCCGACCCGGTTCTTCTCGAGGTCTTCAACAACCTCTTCATGTCCATCGCCGAACAGATGGGCGCCCGCCTCGAATCAACGGCCCAGTCCGTCAACATCAAGGAACGCCTGGACTTCTCCTGCGCGCTCTTCGACCCCGACGGAAACCTGGTGGCCAACGCCCCGCACATCCCCGTCCACCTGGGCTCGATGGGCACCAGCGTCAAGGAGGTCATCCGCCGCCGCGGCTCGCGTATGCGCCCCGGCGACACCTACGCCGTCAATGACCCGTACCACGGCGGCACCCACCTCCCCGACGTCACCGTGATCACCCCCGTCTTCGACACGAACAGCGCGACGAACACGGAGCGTGAGCCGGAGATCCTCTTCTATGTCGCCTCACGCGGCCACCACGCGGAGATCGGCGGTATCGCCCCCGGGTCCATGCCGGCGAACAGCCGCACCATCGACGAGGAGGGCATCCTCTTCGACAACTGGCTGCTCGCCGAGAACGGTCGCTTCCGCGAGCCGGAGACCCTCCGTCTGCTCACGGACGCGCCCTACCCGTCCCGCAACCCCAAGACCAACCTCGCGGACCTGCGCGCCCAGATCGCGGCCAACCAGAAGGGCGTCGACGAAGTCGCCCGCATGATCGAAAACTTCGGCCTCGCCGTCGTTCAGGCATACATGAAGCACGTCCAGGACAACGCGGAGGAAGCAGTACGCCGTGTCATCGACGCCCTGGACGACGGTGAGTACGCCTATGAGACCGACTCCGGCGCGTTCATCCGGGTACGCGTGCGCGTGGACCGCGAGAACCGCTCCGCCACCGTCGACTTCACCGGCACGTCCCCACAACTGGCCACGAACTTCAACGCCCCCTTCTCGGTCGTCAACGCCGCGGTCCTGTATGTCTTCCGCACCCTTGTCGCCGACGACATCCCGCTCAACGACGGCTGCCTGCGCCCCCTCGACATCGTCGTGCCGCCCGGTTCCATGCTCGCCCCCGAACCCCCGGCAGCGGTCGTCGCGGGCAACGTGGAGACCTCCCAGGCCATCACCGGAGCCCTCTACGCCGCCCTGGGCATCCAGGCCGAGGGCTCCGGCACCATGAACAACGTCACCTTCGGCAACGAACGCCACCAGTACTACGAGACCGTGGCCTCTGGATCCGGAGCGGGCGACGGGTTCCCCGGCGCGCCCGTCGTCCAGACCCACATGACCAACTCGCGGCTCACCGATCCCGAAGTGCTGGAGTGGCGACTGCCCGTGCGGCTCGACGAGTTCGCCGTACGGCGTGGCAGCGGCGGGGCCGGGCAGTGGCGCGGCGGGGACGGTGCCGTGCGCCGCATCCGGTTCCAGGAGCCCATGACCGTCTCCACGCTGTCCCAGCACCGCCGGGTCCCGCCGTACGGCATGGCGGGCGGCGAACCCGGCGCGCTGGGCGCCAACCGCGTGGAACACGCCGACGGAACGGTCACCGCGCTCGGCGGAAGCGACTCCGCGGACGTCCGACCCGGCGACGTACTCGTCATCGAAACCCCTGGCGGCGGAGGCTACGGCCGGCCGTCGCGCGACCCCCATCAAGCAGGAGAAGAGATCGATGATCTTCGGGCGTTCTGAGCGCGGGAAGCCTCCGGTCGAGCCCGTCACGCTCAAGATCCTGGTGGCCGGCGGCTTCGGCGTGGGCAAGACGACCCTCGTCGGCGCGGTCAGCGAGATCAGGCCGCTGCGCACCGAGGAACTGCTCACCGAGGCCGGACGCCCGGTCGACGACACGAGCGGTGTCGAGGCCAAGCGGACCACCACCGTGGCCATGGACTTCGGACGCATCACCCTGCGCGAGGACCTGGTGCTGTACCTGTTCGGCACACCCGGACAGGAGCGGTTCTGGTTCATGTGGGACGAGCTGTCCGAAGGCGCGCTCGGCGCCGTCGTGCTCGCCGACACCAGGCGCCTCGAGGACTGCTTCGCCGCCGTCGACTACTTCGAGCGGCGCTCCATACCCTTCCTCGTCGGGGTCAACTGCTTCGAGGGGGCGGACCGTTACCCAGTGGAGGCCATACGGCAGGCCCTCGACCTCGACAGCGACGTACCGCTGCTGTTGTGCGACGCCCGCGACCGGGAGTCCGTGAAGGAGATCCTCATCGGTGTCGTCCAGCACGCGATGGCCTTCCAGGCGGACCGCCGCGAGACCGTGACCACCTGAGGCCGCGAGACGGGCACGGCCCGTACCCCCGCCGACCGGGGTACGAGCCGTGGTTCATGGGCACGCGCGCGTGGCTCTCACAAGGGGACGCACACGCGCGTGGACCGTTCTTCGGCTTCTACCGTCCCGTCAGCTCTCGCCGTCCTCCAGCCAGCCGAAGCTCTTCTCCACCGCCTTGCGCCAGTTGTGGTACTCGCGATCACGCACGTCGGCGGTCATGCCGGGCGTCCACTCGGCGTCCTTCGCCCAGTGCGCCTTGAGCTCGTCCAGGTCGTTCCACACGCCGGTGGCCAGCCCGGCAGCGTACGCGGCCCCCAGACAGGTCGTCTCGGAGATTTTGGGCCGGATCACCGGCACGTCGAGCACATCCGCCTGGTGCTGCATGAGCAGGTTGTTCTTCGTCATGCCGCCGTCGACCTTCAGGGTCGTGATCTCCACGCCGGAGTCCTGGTACATGGCGTCCACGACCTCGCGCGTCTGCCAGCTCGTCGCTTCCAGGACCGCGCGGGCGAGGTGCGCCTTGGTGACGTAACGCGTCAGGCCGGTGATCACCCCGCGCGCGTCGGAACGCCAGTACGGCGCGAACAGACCGGAGAACGCGGGCACGATGTACGCGCCGCCGTTGTCCTCGACGCTGGCCGCCAAGGGCTCGATCTCGTCGGCGGTGCGGATGATGCCGAGCTGGTCGCGGAACCATTGGACCAGCGCGCCCGTTATCGCTATCGCCCCCTCCAGGCAGTACACCGGCGCCTCACTGCCGATCTTGTAGCCCATCGTCGTCAGCAGGCCGCTCTTCGACGGCACCGGCCGGTTGCCGGTGTTGAGCAGCAGGAAGCTGCCCGTGCCGTACGTGTTCTTCGCCGTGCCCACGTCATAGCAGGCCTGCCCGAACACGGCTGCCTGCTGGTCGCCCAGGGCCGAGGCGACCGGCACCCCGGCCAGCTGGCCGACGGCGGTCCCGTAGACCTCGGCGGAGGACCTGATCTCCGGCAGCATGGCCTCCGGCACGTTCATGGCGGACAGGATCGAGGCGTCCCACTGGAGGGTCTCCAGGTTCATCAGCATCGTGCGTCCGGCGTTCGTCACGTCGGTGACGTGGTGCCCGCCGTCCGTGCCACCGGTGAGGTTCCAGATCAGCCAGGAGTCGATCGTGCCGAAGGCGATCTCACCGCGCTCGGCACGCGCCCTGAGACCGGGCACGTTGTCCAGCAGCCAGGCCGCCTTGGGGCCGGAGAAGTAGCTGGCCAGTGGCAGGCCGGTCTGTTCGCGGAAACGGTCCTGCCCGTCCGAGCCGCCGAGCTGGTTGCACAACGCCGCGGTACGCGTGTCCTGCCACACGATCGCGTTGTGCACCGGTTTGCCTGTGGCCCGGTCCCAGAGAACCGTCGTCTCACGCTGGTTGGTGATGCCGAGCGCGCTGAGCTGGTCCGCGCGCAGCCCGGCCTTGGCGATGGCACCGGCGACCACCGCCTGCACCTTGGACCAGATCTCGGTGGCGTCGTGCTCCACCCAGCCCGGTTTGGGGAAGATCTGGCGGTGCTCACGCTGGTCGACGGCCACGATGGCGCCGTCCTGGTTGAAGATGATGCAGCGGCTCGACGTCGTGCCCTGGTCGATGGCGGCGACGAACTTGTCCGTCATGGCGTCCCCTTCGTCGGTTCCTTCAGAAGGCTGCGTTGAAGATGAGCCCGGACAGCGCCCCGCCGATCAGCGGTCCGACCACCGGAATCCACGAGTAACCCCAGTCCGAGGTGCCCTTGTTGGGAATCGGGAGCAGGGCGTGGACGATGCGGGGGCCCAGGTCACGGGCCGGATTGATGGCGTATCCCGTGGGACCGCCGAGCGACAGACCGATGCCGACCACCAGGAACGAGACGATCAGAATCGCGGTGCCGGAGACACCGAGTCCCTTGGTCAGGCCGAAGGCGAGGATCGGCAGCACCAGCGCGATCGTCGCGATGATCTCGGTGACGAGGTTCGCCACGGTGTTGCGGATCGCGGGGGCGGTGGAGAAGATCCCGAGGGTCGGCTGCGCGATCTCTTCATCGGCGTTGGCCTGGAACTGCGCGTAGTAGACCAGCCAGCACAGCACCGCACCGAGGATCGCGCCGACCATCTGGCCTGCGATGTAGACGGGAACCTTGTCCCACTCCCCGGTGTCGATGGCGATCCCGAGCGTCACGGCCGGGTTCAGCTGTCCACCGGACAGCGGAGCCGCGGTGTACGCGCCGGCCATCACGCCGAAACCCCAGCCGAAGGCGATGACGACCCAGCCCGCGTCCTTGGCCTTGGAGTAGTTGAGTACGACGGCGGCGACCACGCCGGCCCCGAAGAGGATCAGGATCGCGGTCCCGATGACCTCACCGAGGAATATGTCTCCATTGCTCATGGCGGCTCCTAGGCCCTGACCGGGACCATCGGCCCGGTCTCCTGCGGGGTGCGTTTCCCATGGCGACTTCAGCCGAAGGCAGGGATGGTCCCGCGCCCCGCCCGGCGTCCGTGACGAGCGTGCCGTAACAGCCGAATCACCCGTGGGGGAGTGGGCCTTGGTACAGGCGGAATCGCACGGCGCAGTGCGTGGATACGCCGAGAATGTACGGCGATGTCGGCTGACACCGGGAAGTGTTCACCGGCGTCCAGGGGGCGTCAAGGTCGCCGACGCCAACGGTTGTGGGCGTGCCGACGGGTCACGGACCCACGCCGACCGTGCTCCTGGCGCGCCCGCTGGTGGGTGGGATGGGCACCGAGGCCCTGCTGAGGCCGGCAGGCAGGCCAGTTCCTGCTGGACCCGGCAGTGGCCGATGGTCATGGCTGTGCTGAGGCCTGCGGTCACTTTTCAGCCACCGTCGGCCACGTGGAGAAAGCGTCTCACCCCCTGCCGGGCTCCGCCACCGCGCACTGCGCCTGGGGCGGGGCGGCCTCCACCCCGCGCAGGATCTCCAGCCCGGGCAGCCCCGCTCGGCCCAGCACCCAGCTCGCCCCGCTCAGCGACTTCGCTGCCTTCTTCAGCGGCGCCAGACAGGAGGCCGCCTGCCGGTGATCCGTCACGCTCCCGGGTTCGCACAACACGGTGGCCAGGGACAATGTGACGGGACGTCCAGCCGCCGACCAGGGCGCGTCGAGGACCGATGCCGCCAGCGGGTTCAACCCCTCGGGGTCCGCCAGCACCAGGAAGTCGTCCCCTCCGATGTGACCGACGCGCGTACTGTCCGACGCCACGTGCTGCAGTGCCCGTCCCACCGACCGGATGAGCTCGTCGCCCGCCGCGAAGCCGGCTCCGTCGTTGACCTGTTTGAAGTGGTCGACATCCAGCCAACTCAGCGCGAACGCCCGGCCGTCCGCGATCCGCCGGTCCACCTCCCCGGTGATCGCGTCCGAGCCCGGCAGCCGGGTCAGCGGGTTGAGGCCGGCCGCCTCCTCGACGCGGGTCTCGGCGAGGGCCCGCACGAGGTCCGCGAGACGTACGACGCCCACACAGCGGCCGTACCGGTCGACCACGGCCACATCGTCCGACGTACGGGCCCTGCCGCCGTCCGCGACGACGTCCAGCACCTCCCACGCGGTGGCGTCGACGCCCACCGTGCGCGGCTGATCCCCGAGCTTGGCCGCGGGGCGGTCCGCGTACAGGGCATGGCCGTAGCGCCCCGACATCGACAGCAGGAAGCGGGAACGATGCACCGACCGCACCGGAACACCGCTCCGGTCCACCAACAGGACCCCGGACACGTCCGGCGACCCGGTCAGCAGCGCCCGGACCTGGCCCGCGGACGCGGTGGCGGGCAGCAGTGCGGCCGGCCGCACGAACTCCCGTACCGACGGCCCCGATCGCGACGTTGCCGCCGGCCCGGGGGAGCGCGGCGGAACGTATACCTCCGCCGCGGGCAACCGAGCCGGCGGGGCGAACAACTCACCCTGGGCCAGTTGCGCACCGGCCGACACCGCGGAGGCGCACTGCATTTCCGTCTCCACGCCCTCGACGCACAGGAGCGCGCCCAACT
Source organism: Streptomyces sp. NPDC008086 (assembly GCF_042957325.1). NCBI lineage: Bacteria > Bacillati > Actinomycetota > Actinomycetes > Kitasatosporales > Streptomycetaceae > Streptomyces > Streptomyces sp. NPDC008086. The sequence continues at coordinate 12,053 of NZ_JBIBIA010000009.1, read as the reverse complement.
GCTCGCACAGCGTCCGCATGGCCCGTACCCCTGCCGGCCGCGCCAGCAGGGACGCGTCCAGCTTCACCAGATCCGGCGCCATGTCCGTGAGCAACCGCAACGGCACGTCTCCGTCGCCGACGCCATCCGCACAGATCGGGAAGCCCTGGCCGCGGAGCGCGCCGATCGCCTCCAACAGCGCCTGCTGAGGCACGTGCGTGTAAGGAGGCCCGATGTCGATCGTCACCTCCCACGGCAGCCGACCCGCCGCGCGTACGGCGTCGTGCAGCGGTGTGAGCCCGCCCAGGTCGGCGAGAGTCCCGGCGAACACGTTGACGTACAGGGGCAGCAACGTCTCCTTGCGAGCCGCCGCACGGAACGCCGACACGGCCAGCCGGCCGTCGAGTTCAGGATCACGGCGGGCCTCGGCCAGGACGTCGCCGGCCTCCGGGCGGGCGAGTATCTCCAGCCCCGCGACTCCCCCGGTCGTCAGATTGACCACCGGTTGGAAAGCGAAGCGCAGAGTATCCGTCCAGGAGTCCACGGAAGCATGATTGCGCCGACCACGTAAGCCCGAGCCCAGTTCATGAGACGTTCACACAGGATTTCGGGTTGCTTACGCAGCGTAGACATATGCCTGGTCGGCACGCCTCAGCGCACCGCGACCACCGCGGACCCGTGCCCGAACAGCCCCTGGTTCGCGGCGATGCCCACCCGCGCCCCGGCGACCTGCCGGTCACCCGCACCTCCTCTCAGCTGCCAAGTGAGTTCACAGACCTGGGCGATGGCCTGGGCCGGAACCGCCTCCCCGAACGACGCCAGGCCGCCGCTCGTGTTCACGGGTATGCGTCCGCCCAGCGCTGTCGAGCCGTCCCGCAGCAGCTTCGCGGCCTCGCCCTGGCCGCACAGCCCCAGATCCTCGTACCACTGCAACTCCAGCGCGGTGGACAGGTCGTAGACCTCCGCGAAGCTCAGATCCTCGGGACCGATGCCCGCCTCCTCGTAGGCCGCGCGCGCGATCGATTCCCGGAACGTCCCGTCCGCCGGGCGCACCGCCGCAGCCGAGTCCGTCGCTATGTCGGGCAGATCCAGAACCGTGTTCGGGTAGCGCGGCGTCACCGTGGACACCGCCCGGATCCGTACCGGATCGATGGCGTCGTGCCGACGCGCGAACTCCATGCCGGCCAGTACGAGCGCCGCCCCTCCGTCCGAGGTCGCGCAGATGTCGAGCAGCCGCAGCGGGTCGGCGACCACCGCGGAGGCGGCGACCTCCTCGGCGGTGACCCGCTTGCGATAGCGGGCGTACGGATTCATCGCGCCCATGGCGGCGTTCTTCACCTTGACCTGCGCGAAGTCCTGAGGCGTATCCCCGTGCACAGCCATCCGCCGACGCGCGTACAGCCCGAAGTACGCGGGATTGGTCGCGCCGAGAACCCTGAAGCGAAGCCAGTCCGGATCGTCGGGTCGGTCACCGCCCGCCGGCCGGAAGAACCCCTTGGGAGCCGCATCGGCGCCCACCACGAGCACCACGTCGGCGAGTCCCGAAAGTATCTGCGCCCGCGCGGTGTTGACGGCCTGCGCCCCCGACGCGCACGCCGCGTACACACTCGTGACACGGGCGCCCTGCCAGCCGAGCGCCTTCGCGAACGTCGCCCCGGCCACATAGCCCGGATAGCCACCCCGCACGGTGTCCGCACCGACGATCGACCCGACGTCCCGCCACTCCAGTCCCGCGTCGGCGAGTGCCGCGCGGGCCGCCGCCACCCCGTACTCGACGAAGCCGCGTCCCCACTTGCCCCAGGGATGCATGCCCACACCGAGCACCGCCACCTCGTCCGTCACGCCGCCACCCCCGTCGGCCGCCAATGCCAGGTCGTCCAGATGGTCTCGGCGTCCTCGTGCAGCACGCCCGGAACGACCTCGACCTCCATGCCCACCGTCAGATCGGCGACGGTGACCCCGGGAACCGCCTGTCCCAGCACCACCAGGCGCTCGGATTCCAGCTCCACAGCGATCAACGCGTACGGCACCCACGGAAGTTCCGGATCGGTCACATAGGGTGACGGAGGTCGATACTGGCTGTCGGTGTACGACCAGACGCGCCCGCGCCGCGAGAGCGGGAACTCCTCCAGGTCGCCGCCGGAGCAGCCCGGGTTGCGGCAGTGGGCGTCCTCGCGCGGAAAGAAGACCGAGGCGCAGGTCGAGCAGCGGGTGCCCAGCAGCCGGAAGTCGTCCCCGTCACCGGCGAACCACCCGGCGACCACCGGCGTGCGCGTGCGTGGCATGGTCCCTCCTCAGGACTTGATCTGACGGGACGTCAGAAGTGTGCCACGGGCAACCGCGAAGCGGCAGGGTGACCTTGCGAGTGGACTGCGTCCGACCACTTCCCTCGCGGAATGGACTCCTGATAGACGCAGGAGACATGACACGACTCTCGACCGCCGTGCGGGGACTGGTCACCACCCTCGCCACCCTGCTCGCCGTGACCGCCGCTCCCGCCACCGCCCAGGCGAAACCCGAGCCCCGGGCGCCGGAGAACTTCGTGGCGCTGAGAACCGTGGATCCCACCATCATCCAGGAGATGCGCTACTTCACCCCGCACAACTTCGTGGGCGAGCGCATCGACGGCTACCGGCAACCCCTCTGCATCCTCACCCGACCCGCCGCCGAAGCACTCCACCAGGCCCAGAAGCGGCTGTTGCGCCAGGGCTACACACTCAAGGTGTACGACTGCTACCGGCCCCAGCGCGCCGTCGACCACTTCGTCCGCTGGGCGAAAGACCTCGACGACCAGGCCCTGAAGGGCGAGTTCTACCCCGACGTCGACAAGACCCGTCTCTTCGAGGACGGATACATCGCGGAGAGATCCGGCCACAGCCGCGGCTCGACCATGGACCTGACGATCGTCAGGCTACCGGCCAAGCCCACCAGGCCCTACGTACCTGGAGAGCCTCTTGTGCCCTGCTACGCGCCGCAAGGCCAGCGCTTCCCCGACAACTCCGTCGACATGGGCACCGGATTCGACTGCTTCGACACGCTTTCGCACACCCTTGACCCGCGCATCCAGGGCGAACAGCGCGCCAACCGACTGCTGCTCAAGAGCACCCTCGAAGCCCTCGGATTCGTGAACCTCGCCGAGGAGTGGTGGCACTTCACATTCAAGCCGGAGCCCTATCCGGACACCTACTTCGACTTCCCCGTGTCCTGGAACTCCCTTCCGAAGCTCTGATGACAGGCCCCCGGAAGACGCCCTTCCGCTGATCGGATACAGTCCGCCGCGTGTCCGAAACTCAGTTCTCCGTCCCCAACTCCGCAGCAGGCTCCCACTGTTCGCGCTGCGGCGCGCCCTACGGAGAGGGCGTCTCCGGCTGGCCCCGCACCTGCCCAGCGTGCGGCACCGTGGCCTACCGCAACCCCCTGCCGGTAGCCGTCGCCCTCCAGCCCGTGTACGACACCAAAGGCACAGCCCTGGTCGTCGTCACCCGAACCGTCGCCCCCGCGCGCGGAGGCATCGCCCTGCCCGGCGGCTACATCGACGATCGCGAGGACTGGCGGCAGGCCGTCGTCCGCGAACTCAAGGAAGAGACCGGTATCGACGCGGCCGGCCGCGACGTACGACTCGCCGACGCGATGAGCTCCCCCGACGGCCACCTGCTGCTCTTCGGCCTCCTGCCGGAACGGCCCGCCGACCGTCTCCCGACCTCGGCCGCCACGGACGAGACCGAGGGCTGGCACCTCCTGCACAGGCCGGAGGAGCTGGCCTTTCCGCTGCATACGCTGGCCGTCAAGGCGTTCTTCGAAGGCCGCTACGTCTGACGCTCGTCGAGCCCTCGTATGCGCACCGGACGGGGTGACGTGATCAAGCCGTCCTCGTGCTCCAGCTCGACCAGCAGCTTCCGGCCTTCCCAGCGGGTGACGTAACGCTCGATCTCCGGTTCGTCCCAGCCGTCCCCCGCATCAGGCACGACCAGCCCGCCCCCGGTACGCCCCAGGGCCGGCGCCCACACCTCCAGTTCCAGCCCGCCGTCGTCCCCACGCACGGGGACGACGGCGCCCGAGCGCGCCAGCACCGGGACCCGGGACAAGGGCGCCTCGACGAGCACCTGCCCCGGTCCTTCGTACGCCCGCCCCGTCGCCGTGTCGTACCAGCGCCCTCGCGGCAGCTGCACCGCACGCCGGTCCGTGCCCGGATCAAGCACCGGTGCCACCAGCAGGCAGTCGCCCAGCAGAAACGCATCCTCACAGTCACGCAGCGCGCGGTCCTCGGGCGCCGACCACCACAGCGGACGCACATAAGGCGCCCCGGTACGCCGGGCCAGATGCGCCAACGTCACGAAGTACGGCAGCAGCCTGCGACGCTCGACGAGCGCCACGCGCGCGTGCTCCAGCACCTCGGGACCGAACTCCCAAGGCTCCCGGCGCCCCGCCCGCAGACTCGCGTGGGTACGGAACAGCGGCAAATACGCGGCCAACTGGAACCACCGCAGATACAGCTCCGGCGAGGGACTCCCGTCGAAGCCGCCCACGTCCGGCCCCGAGTACGGCACGCCGCACAGCCCGAGGCCCATGACCAGCGACAGCGAGGCCCGCAGCCCCGGCCAGCCGGTCGCCACGTCCCCGGACCAGGTCCCGCCGTACCGCTGCATGCCGGCCCACCCGGAACGCGAGAAGACGAAGGGGCGCTCCTCAGGCGCCAGTTCGAGCAGCCCCTCGAAACCGGCCCGGGCCATGCACAGGGCGTAGACGTTGTGCGCCTCCCGATGGTCCCCGCCCCGCCCCTCCAGCGAGTGCCGGGCCGAACGCGGCAACGTCGACTCTCCGAACGCCGCGAACGAAGTCGGCTCGTTCATGTCATGCCAGAAACCCGAGAAGCCCTGCCCCAGCCGCTCCTCATACAGACCACCCCACCACCGACGCACGCGCGCGTGCGTGAAGTCCGGGAAAACCGACTCCCCGGGCCAGGCGACCCCCCGCACCAGCCGCCCGGAGGCGTCCCTGACGAACGCGTCCTCGGCCGACCCGCCGTCATACACGGCATTGCCCGGCACGGCCCTGACCGCCGGGTCGACGATCGACACCAGGCGGATGCCGTCCCCGCGCAAGTCCTCCGCGAGCTGCGGCAGTTTGGGAAAACGCTCCTGGTCGACCGTGAACACCTGATGCTCGTCGTAGTGATCGATGTCCAGATGTACGGCATCCAGCGGCAGATCTCGCTCCTGATACCCCGAGACGATCCGCCGCACCTCCTGCTCGCTGCCGAAGCCCCACCGCGCGTGCTGGTGGCCCAGCGCCCACGCCGGCGGCAGCGCGGCCGCCCCGGTGAGAGCGGCCCAGACGAGCAGCACGCGCGCGGGAGTACCCACCATCACCCAGCAGCGCAGCGGACCGCCGTCCATCCGCAGTTCGCTCGTCCCCGCCCGGTCATGCCCCGAACCGGCCCCCTCCGCGCCCTCCCGCAGCGTCACCGTGCCGTCCCACGAGGTGTCGTGGAACACCAGGTGCGTGGCCGCGTCGGCCACCACCAACTGCACGGGCATGGTGATGTACAGCGGATCGGCGCCCGGGCCGAAGGCATGGCCGGGGTCGGTGTTCCACAGCCGATACGTTCCGTCCCTCAACCGAGGGCCGGAAGACCGCGCCCCGAGCCCGAAGAACCGCGCGTCCGCGGCCACCTCCGAGCGCTGCATCCACCGTGCGGATCCACTACCCACCGGCTCCCACCAGCGCGGCGGCAGCTCACGCCGCAGCGTCACACCCCCGGGCGTCTGCACCTCCACGGCGCCGTGCCGCGAGATGACCACCGTCACCCGTTCGGCCACGACCCGCCAGCCGCCGTCCTTGTCGGGCTCCAGCACCGCGCGTGGATCCGGCTCCGGAACGCGGTCCACGAGCGCGTACGACGGCTCGGGACCGGCCCCGTCCCAGCCCCAGAAGACGGCCCCGTTCACAGCGACGGTGATACGCAGCTCGGACCGGCTGAACCGGATCACACCGCCGCCCGGCCCCGGCCGCGCCTCCTGGACAGGTCCGGGCACCCGAGCGCGCTCGGCACCCCGCGGCGGCAGCCCCGCGGCGTCGACACGCCTCCTACGCCACGCCGCCCGCACGGTACGCAACCCCTGGGCCGCCCCCACAGAACCGACCACCTTCATCGAACGCACCAGGTCACGACCGTCCATGCTGCTCAGCCTGCCATTGACCGCCCCACGCGCGCGTGTCGTTCAACTGCCGTTCACCCGTGCTGGGACCACATCTTCACGACACGGACTATGTGGGGCGGACCCTGGTGCAGAAGTCGATCACATGGCATCGTCCGTGTCAGCCGCGTCACGCGCACAACCCAGCCGTGCGCGGAAGACGCACACGACGCGCACAGTCCGGGAGCCGCTCCATGTCGATCATGAACCCTCAGCCGCTCTGGCAGCCAGATCCGGAACGCATCGCCCAGGCCCAGGTCACCAGATTCCAGGCCTGGGCAGCCGGGAACCACGGCGCCCCCTCCGAGGGTGGCTACGCGGCCCTGCACCGCTGGTCGGTCGACGAACTGGACACCTTCTGGAAAGCCGTCACGGAGTGGTTCGACGTACGCTTCTCCACCCCCTACGCGCGCGTGCTCGGCGACCGCTCGATGCCCGGCGCCCAATGGTTCCCCGGCGCGACCCTGAACTACGCCGAGCACGCCCTGCGCGCCTCCGCGACCCGAGCCGACGAACCCGCGCTCCTGTACGTCGACGAGTCCCACGACCCCCGCCCCGTGACCTGGTCCGAACTACGCCGCCAGGTCGGCTCCCTCGCCGCCGAGCTGCGAGCCCTCGGCGTACGCCCCGGAGACCGCGTCAGCGGCTACCTCCCGAACATCCCCCAGGCCGTGGTCGCCCTCCTGGCCACGGCCGCCGTCGGCGGCGTCTGGACCTCCTGCGCCCCCGACTTCGGCGCCCGCAGCGTCCTCGACCGCTTCCAGCAGATCGAACCGATCGTCCTGTTCACCGTCGACGGCTACCGCTACGGCGGCAAGGAGCACGACCGCCGCGACATCGTCGCCGAACTGCGCCGCGAACTGCCCACGCTGCGCGCCGTGGTGCACATCCCCCTCCTCGGCACCGAGGCCCCCGAAGGCGCCCTGGAGTGGTCGGACCTCACCGCCGCCGACGAGGAACCCGTCTTCGAACAGCTCCCCTTCGACCACCCCCTCTGGGTGCTCTACTCCTCCGGCACGACCGGCCTGCCCAAAGCCATCGTCCAGTCCCAGGGCGGCATCCTCGTCGAGCACCTCAAACAACTAGGCCTGCACTGCGACCTGGGCCCCGAGGACCGCTTCTTCTGGTACACCTCGACGGGCTGGATGATGTGGAACTTCCTCGTCTCCGGCCTCCTCACCGGCACCACGATCGTCCTCTACGACGGCAGCCCCGGCTTCCCCGACACAGGCGCCCAATGGCGCATCGCCGAACGCACGGGAGCCACTCTCTACGGCACCTCCGCCGCCTACGTCATGGCCTGCCGCAAGGCCGACGTCCACCCCGGACGCGACTTCGACCTCACCAAGGTGCAGTGCGTGGCCACCACCGGATCACCACTGCCGCCCGACGGGTTCCGCTGGCTGCACGACGAGGTCCGTGACGACCTCTGGATCGCCTCCGTCAGCGGCGGCACGGACGTGTGCTCCTGCTTCGCGGGAGCCGTGCCCACCCTGCCCGTGCACATCGGCGAGCTCCAGGCCCCCAGCCTCGGCACCGACCTGCAGTCCTGGGATCCCAGCGGCAACCCCGTCACCGACGAGGTCGGCGAACTCGTCGTCACCAACCCGATGCCGTCCATGCCGATCTACTTCTGGAACGACCCCGACGGCAGTCGGTACCACGACAGCTACTTCGACACCTACCCCGGCGTATGGCGCCACGGCGACTGGATCACCGTCACCTCCCGCGGCTCCGTCGTCATCCACGGCCGCTCCGACTCCACGCTCAACCGCCAGGGCGTTCGCATGGGCTCCGCCGACATCTACGAAGCGGTCGAACGCCTCCCCGAGATCAAGGAATCCCTCGTCATCGGCATCGAACAGCCTGACGGCGGTTACTGGATGCCCCTGTTCGTGCACCTTGCTCCGGGCGCCGTGCTCGACGAGAACCTCCTGAACCGCATCAAGCAGACCATCCGCGAACAGCTCTCACCACGTCACGTCCCCGACGAGGTCATCGAGGTCCCCGGCGTCCCCCACACCCTCACCGGAAAGCGCATCGAGGTCCCGGTCAAGCGCCTCCTGCAGGGCACCCCACTGGAGAAGGCGGTCAACCCGGGCTCGATCGACAACCTCGACCTCCTCCACTTCTACGAGGAACTCGCCCGCAAGCGCGCCTGACTCACACCCGGCCTCGGGCCCCGCAGATTGAGGAGAAGCCCGAGGCCGGACGCCTGCGACGCCCTCTCCCCGAAGCCGTTGTCAGTGCCGCCGGTTACTGTGAGTGAGCATTGATCGACTGCGCACAGGGGGAAACATGGCACACACCGACGACCAGACGATGCGGCGCGTCCTGCGCCGCGAAATCGCCGGCACCATCGGCCTGCTGACCGACGAGCACGACTTCCGTGCCATGCGGCACTACCGCAGCTTCACCTTTGACGATCACAAGATCTACCTCGAGCAGGTGGAGGCCCTCCTCAGGACCCGAGCCTCCCAAGGCACCCATACGACGATCGCCCTCTTCGACCCACAGGAATACGCCGAGTTCTGCGCGGAAACGGGCCTGGATCCCGACAACCCGTCAAGCCGCACGCGCTTCACCGCCGAACTTGCGACGACCGGACCCACCGTCCCCTACCAGGGCCAGCCCCTGGCAGACCTGGTCCCGGCCCTCGTCGACGAAGCCGTCCGACAAGCCACCTGGGAGTACGCGTCCACCCTCCTGGCACGCCTCGGCGCCTGCGCCACCTGCGGCGAGGACATCGGCCGCGCGGCCTTCGCCCGCGCCTCGAACCTCGTCGTCCGCATCCTCGACACGGCCCACCCGGGAAGCCGGCACCTCGTCTGCAGTGTCACGCGAACCCCCGAGACACTCGTCTCCGTCCTGCACGCCGACGAAGACGCCGAGGGCGCCACCCACCTCGACGAGGCCGAAGCCTTGGAATTCACCACCGTCCTGGCCCTCGGCCTCGCCACCCAGAGCCCCGGCGGACTCGTCATGCGGACCAGCGCCCCCGGCACCTCCGACCGCATCTACGGCTGGCGCCTGCGTGGAGAGGGCCTGGAACCCCTCACCGCGGGCGAAGTCTTCGACGCCTACTGCACCGACATCGATTCCGGAGACCTCATCTCCCCGGAATCGGGCGTCGACTACTGCGTACCGCCGGATCTCGGCGACGAGGAGACTCCAACGGCACACAGCCACTGAACACGGACGGGGCGCTCCACCCGAAGAGTGGAGCGCCCCACGACCAGCACGATCCGGCCGACCGGCCCGACTACTCGCCGGACAGCACCGCCTGAGCGGCACTGCGCGCCTCCTCGGCGCTGTCCGCCGCCCGCGCGGCCGCAGCAGCACGCTCACACTGCGCCAGCGTGTACTTCGCCAGCGTCGCCCGGACATAGGGAATCGACGCCGAACCCATGGACAGAGAGGTGACACCCAGACCGGTCAGCACACACGCCAGCAGCGGATCCGACGCCGCCTCACCACAGACACCACAGCTCTTGCCCTCGGCCTTCGCCGCCTCCGCGGACAACGCGACCAGGTCGAGCAGCGCCGGCTGCCACGGATCCTGAAGCCGGGACACAGCACCCACCTGACGGTCCGCGGCAAAGGTGTACTGCGCGAGGTCGTTCGTCCCCAGCGACAGGAACTCGACCTCCTGCAGGATCGAACGCGCCCGCAGAGCGGCCGACGGAATCTCCACCATGGCACCGAACTTCGCCTGAAGCCCGGCCGCACGGCACGCGTCCGCGAACGCCTTCGCATCGGTACGGTCCGCCACCATCGGGGCCATGACCTCGAGGTAGACAGGAAGCCCTTCGGCCGCCTTCGCGAGTGCCGTCAGCTGCGTACGCAGCACCTCAGGGTGATCCAACAGCGTCCGCAGACCCCGCACACCCAGCGCCGGGTTCGGCTCGTCGGCCGGAGTCAGGAAGTCCAGCGGCTTGTCCGCGCCCGCGTCCAGGACACGCACGACGACACGGCCCTCGGGGAAGGCCTCGAGCACCTGCCGATAGGCCTCTACCTGCTTCTCCTCCGACGGCGCCTGCTTGCTGTCGTCAAGGAAGAGGAACTCGGTCCGGAACAGACCGACACCCTCGGCGCCCGCCTCGACAGCGGCCGGCACATCCGACGGCCCGCCGACGTTGGCGAGCAGCGGCACCTTGTGGCCGTCCGCCGTGGCACCCGGTCCGGTCGATGCCGCGAGCGCCGCCTTACGTGCCGCGGCAGAGGCCTCCAGCTCCGCCTTCTTGGCATCGGTCGGGTTCACGAAGATGTCACCCGTGCTGCCGTCGACAGCGACGACCGTGCCTTCGGCGAGCTCACCGGCACCCGGCAGCGCGACGACCGCCGGCACACCGAGGGCCCTCGCCAGAATCGCGCTGTGACTGGTCGGTCCCCCCTCCTCGGTGACAAAGCCGAGAACGAGAGCCGGGTCCAGCAGCGCCGTGTCGGCCGGAGCGAGATCGCGAGCGACCAGGACGTAGGGCTCGTCGCTGTCCGGGACACCCGGCATCGGAACCCCGAGCAAACGAGCGACGATACGATTCCGCACGTCATCGAGGTCGGCCACACGACCGGCGAGATACTCACCGGCACCCGCCAGCAGCTCGCGGTACGCGGCAAAGGCGTCGTACACAGCACGCTCGGCAGTGCTGCCCACGGCGATCCGCCGATCCACGTCCGCCATCAGTTCCGGGTCCTGGGCCATCATGGCCTGCGCCTCGAGGACCGCCTGGGCCTCGCCGCCCGCCAGATTGCCGCGCGCCATCAAGTCGGCTGCCACGGCTTCCACGGCCTTACGAGCGCGCCCCTGTTCACGCTCCGCGTCCTCGGCCGGAATCTGCTTGGCAGGCGGCTCGAGCACCGCCGTTCCCATGTGCCGAACCTCGCCGATCGCCACCCCGTGGCTCACGCCGACGCCTCGCAGCGTTGTCTCCATCTCACCCGTCTCCGATAGTGCGGCGGGTCCCGCCGCCGCGGTGGTTGTCGTCCTTCTTACTTGCCGCCTCAGGACGGCACCGAAGTCACTTCCAGACGAAGAGACTGTCGCCGGCCTTCACATCGCCGTTGTCGCGCAGTTCGGAGAGGGCCTCCGCAGTGGCTTCGAGGGCCACGATCGGGCATACCGGGGACTTGCCCGCCGCCTCGACGGCCGAGGGGTCCCAGCGGACGACGCCCTGGCCGCGCGTCACGGTGTCCCCTTTGTTCACGAGCGGCTCGAAGCCTTCGCCGTTGAGCTGCACGGTGTCGATGCCCAGGTGGGTGAGTACACCGTGCCCCTGCTCATCGACGACGACAAAGGCGTGGGGGTGGAGGGAGACGATGACTCCGTCAACCGGCGACACCGCCTCGGACGGCTCACGCACCGGGTCGATCGCCGTGCCGGGGCCGACCATGGCCCCGGAGAAGACCGGATCCGGCACTGACGCCAGTCCGATGGCGCGTCCTGCAAGTGGGGACGTGACGGTGGTCATGGGAAGCCTCCCAGGGGTGGAGATCGATATGGGCCGTCGCTGCCTGTGCGGACGGCACACTGTTCAGCAGGGTATGTCACACGAAGTGCCGGTTCCGCGCGGGCACTCCAGAGTGGTCTAGACCATACCTCATATCGATTTGCACCCGCTCTGTCGGCGCGTGTACAGTCGTACTCCTGCTTGGGGCTGAGTGACGCAACTACGCATCCTCGTCCGGCAGCATCAAACTTGTCAGATCCTATCCCGGGGTCACTTTCTGCATGCCTGCAGGGCGGTGGTCAGGGGGCCGGAAAAACCCTGATAGAGTTTGGAACACCGAAGGGAAGCGCCCGGAGGAAAGCCCGAGAGGGTGAGTACAAAGGAAGCGTCCGTTCCTTGAGAACTCAACAGCGTGCCAAAAATCAACGCC
>NZ_JBIBIA010000008.1:0-552379 GCF_042957325.1 Streptomyces sp. NPDC008086 | reverse complement strand
ACGCTTCCTTTGTACTCACCCTCTCGGGCTTTCCTCCGGGCGCTTCCCTTCGGTCTTGCGTTTCCGACTCTATCAGATCCTTTTCCGATCCGATTCCCTGTCGGGGGGTTGTCGTTGGGCTCTGGGCTTTCGCCTGTCGGCCTTTCGACATTCACTACGTTAGCCGATTCCCCCGCCCGATTCATAATCGGGCTCTGTGGGCTCGAATTCAGGCATGCAGGCATGCCAAAAACGACCCCGTCGAGGGTGTTTCGTTGGTAGTGGGTTGGCCGCTCCGGCTGCTGACTTCGCAGTACCCGGTTCAGCGGCTCGGGCCACGTTACGCGCCTCGCCTAGACGAGTCAACTTCGGCGGCGCCTCGGGACGTGGGCCCGGTAGGGGCTCACCGTGGGGTCGTTGGCGATCCAGTAGCGCCAGGGGTGGATGTCGCCGTTTCCGCCGTCCCCCGCCACGCCGGTGCGTGGGCCGTTGCGTACCTGGTCGGAGGGGGTCGGGGTGCCGGTCAGGATCCTCAGCGGGGTTTCGCCGGTGGCGCACGCGTCCGTGCCGTCCAAGGCTCGGTCCACGCCCAGGGCGGTGGCCAGGCGAGCCGGGCCTTTGGCCAGTTCCTTGTCGTTGCGGGCCGAGAGTCGCCGGGTGCGGGCGAGCTCGGCGCCCTCGACGATCTCGCCGGCGCGCAGCAGGACCGCGCATGCCTGCCCGTCGGGGCCGCACACCAGGTTCATGCAGTGCCACATGCCGTAGGTGAAGTAGACGTAGACGTGTCCAGGGGGACCGAACATCACGTCGTTGCGGGGTGTGCGGCCGCGATAGGCGTGGGAGCCGGGGTCGTTGGGGCCGTCGTAGGCCTCGACCTCGGTGAGGCGCAGAGCGATCGGACCGTCCGGGGTGGTGCGTACGAGGATGCGGCCGAGGAGGTCGGGGGCGACTTCCAGGACGGGTCGGTCGAAGAAGTCCCGGGGCAAGGGCGTACGGTCGGGGGTCGCGATCATGCCGTCCGAGGGTAGTGCAGACGGGTGGTCGCGACGGGGTGGTCAGGGGGCGTGCGTCTTGCCAGGGTGGGACGCGGAACCGGCCACGGCCGGATCGCGTTTGTAGGGATCAAGGATCCACTCTGAAAAGAGGAGAGTCATGGCGTTCAAGAAGCTGCTCGCGAGCCTGGGGGCCGGCGGGGCTTCGGTCGAAACGGTGCTGACGGAGATCAACGTCGTTCCGGGCGGTGTCGTCCAGGGTGAGGTGCGGATTCAGGGCGGGTCCGTGAACCAGAACATCGAGGGCCTGTCGGTGGGCCTTCAGGCGCGTGTCGAGGTCGAGGGCCAGGACTCGGAGTACAAGCAGGACATCGAGTTCACGAAGATGTCGCTGGGTGGCGCCTTCGAGCTGCAGGCCGGGGCCGTGCACGCGGTGCCGTTCGGGCTGGAGATCCCGTGGGAGACGCCGGTCACGACGATCGACGGCCAGGCGCTGCGGGGCATGAACATCGGTGTGACGACGGAGCTGTCGATCGCGCGGGCCGTGGACTCCACGGACCTGGACCCGATCAACGTGCACCCTCTGCCCGCGCAGAAGGCGATCCTCGACGCCTTCATCCAGCTGGGCTTCCGCTTCAAGAGCGCGGACATGGAGCGCGGTCACATCCGGGGTACGCGGCAGAAGCTGCCCTTCTACCAGGAGATCGAGTTCTTCCCGCCGCAGCAGTACCGCGGTATCAACCAGGTCGAGTTGAGCTTCGTCGCGGACGCGCACACGATGGACGTCGTCCTGGAGATGGACAAGAAGCCGGGGCTGTTCAGTGAGGGCAGCGACACCTTCCGGTCGTTCCAGGTGGGGCTGACCGACTTCCAGGGGACCGACTGGGCGGCTTACCTCAACCAGTGGCTGTCCGAGGTCGGCAGCAAGCGCAACTGGTTCTAGGCTCGGAACAGCTGATTCCACTGTTTCGTCAGGAGGTATCGAAGTGACCGAGCTCAAGAGGCGGCCGCTGCCCCACGACTTCCATCCGCCCGTGCCGTCCTTCACGGTCACGAGTGAGGACGTCGAGTCCGGCGGGACCCTCAAGGACGCTCAGGTCTACGCGGCCGGCAACACCTCGCCGCAGCTGCGCTGGGAGGGTTTCCCGGCCGAGACCAAGAGCTTCGCCGTGACCTGCTACGACCCTGACGCCCCAACGGGCAGCGGGTTCTGGCACTGGGTCGTGTTCGACATCCCGGCCTCGGTGACCGAGTTGCCGGTGGGTGCGGGCAGCGGCAAGTTCGAGGGGCTGCCGGAGGGTGCCGTACAAGCGCGGAACGACTACGGGTCCAAGGACTTCGGTGGTGCCGCGCCGCCCCCGGGTGACGGGCCGCACCGCTATGTGTTCACGGTGTACGCCGTGGATCAGGAGAAGCTCGGTCCGGACTCGGACGCCAGCCCGGCTGTCGTCGGGTTCAACCTGCGGTTCCACGCCATCGCTCGCGCGCACGTGATCGCCGAATACGAGGTGCCTGCCGAAGCCTGACGTTCATGGAACGTTTGCCCGCCCCTGGTCATGGAAGTGATCAGAGGCGGGCATTTTTTATTTCGTTGTCCATCTCGGCGTGCCCGGCCAGAGTTGATCCCAGCCCGCCAGGGGGTGGGCAGGTGCGCACGGGAGGTGGGCTGCGATGCGGGACACGCTGGTACTGAACGCGAGCTTCGAGCCGCTGTCGACGGTGACGTTGAATCGAGCCATCGTTCTGGTGCTTCAGGACAAGGCAGTCGTCGAGCAGGCGCACCCCGAACTGCGTATGCGTGGAGCCGCGGTGGACATACCCGCGCCTCGGGTGATCAGGCTGTGCAGGTACGTACGGGTGCCGTTCCGAAGACAAGCGCCGTGGTCGAGGCGGGGTGTACTGGTGCGGGACCGGCACCGGTGCGCGTACTGCGGGCGTCGGGCCACGACCGTGGACCACGTGGTGCCGCGGTCCCGGGGTGGTCAGGACACGTGGCTGAATACGGTCGCCTCGTGTGCGGAGGACAATCATCGGAAGGCTGACCGGACGCCTGAGCAGGCGGGGATGCCGTTGCTTCGGGAGCCGTTCGAGCCGACGCCGGCCGATGCGATGTTGTTGGCGCTGGGGGCCGACGACCTCCAGGCGCTGCCGGATTGGCTTGCTCGGGACGCTGCCTGACCAATCGCCGTGAGTCCTGAGGTTGTTCTTTGGCTGCGGGTGGTTTGTGGCTGGTCGCGCAGTTCCCCTCGCCCCTGAAGGTGTTCGGGGCCCGCCTTCCTGAGAAGGCGGGCCCCTTTGTCGTACCGCGGAAGCGGGTCAGTCGATGGACGGCTTCTCTCGGCGTTCCGTACCTGTGCCGCCGTTGGCTCCTGAGCCGCCGCCGAGGCCGCCCAGGTTGCCCATGGCGCCGGACAGGCCCTTGAGGGCGTCGCCGATTTCGCTGGGGACGATCCAGAGCTTGTTGGCGTCGCCTTCGGCGATCTTCGGGAGCATCTGGAGGTACTGGTAGGAGAGGAGCTTCTGGTCGGGGTCGCCGGCGTGGATGGCCTCGAAGACCGTGCGGACGGCCTGGGCCTCGCCTTCCGCGCGCAGGGCGGCGGCCTTGGCCTCACCTTCGGCGCGCAGGATCTGGGACTGCTTCTCACCTTCGGCGGTGAGGATGGCGGCCTGGCGCGTACCTTCGGCGGTGAGGATCGCGGCGCGCTTGTCACGGTCGGCGCGCATCTGCTTCTCCATCGAGTCCTGGATGGAGGTGGGGGGCTCGATCGCCTTGAGCTCGACGCGGTTGACGCGGATGCCCCACTTGCCGGTGGCCTCGTCGAGGACGCCGCGCAGAGCCGCGTTGATCTCCTCGCGGGAGGTCAGGGTGCGCTCCAGGTCCATGCCGCCGATGATGTTGCGGAGCGTGGTGACCGTGAGCTGCTCGATCGCCTGGATGTAGCTGGCGACCTCGTAGGTGGCGGCGCGGGCGTCGGTCACCTGGTAGTAGATGACCGTGTCGATGTTCACGACCAGGTTGTCCTGGGTGATCACCGGCTGCGGCGGGAACGGCACGACCTGTTCGCGCAGGTCGATGCGGTTGCGGATGGTGTCGATGAACGGGACCACGATGTTGAGGCCCGCGTTGAGCGTCCGCGTGTAGCGGCCGAAGCGTTCGACGATGGCCGCGCTCGCCTGTGGGATGACCTGGATCGTCTTGATCAGGGCGATGAAGACCAACACCACCAGAATGATCAATACGATGATGACCGGTTCCATCGTCGTTTCCCCGTACCCCTTCTCCGCTGCGGCAACTTCGGCAGATCTTATGGTTGTTGAAGATCTTGCTGGTCGAGTCTGACAGACCGTCGCGTGGCCCGTGGCGCGTTCGCGCCACTTACGTCGTGCGAGGTCACATGACGATCGCCGTGGCCCCCTCGATGTCCACGACATCCACCTCCTGGCCTGGTTCGAAGGTGCGGTCGGTGTCGAGGGAGCGTGCGGACCAGACTTCTCCGGCGAGCTTGATCCGGCCGCCGGACGCGTCGACGCGCTCCAGGACGACGGCCTGTTTGCCCTTCAACGCGTCGATGCCGGTGGCGAGTTGGGGCCGTTGTGCACGGTGTCTGTTCGCGATGGGCCGGACGACGGCGATGAGTGCGGTCGAGACGACGACGAAGGACACGACCTGGACCACGGCGTCACCGCCGAAGACGCCGGCCACCAGGGCGGCGGCGACGGCGCCGACCGCCAGCATGCCGAGTTCGGGCATCGCGGTGATCACGAGCCCGATGCCGAGCGCTGCCGCGCCTATCAACCACCAAACCCACGCGTCGATTTCCACATGGTCATGGTAGGACCGAGGGCCCTGTCGCGGACAGGGCGCCGATCGTTCGAGAGGAGGTCAGGAGAGCGGGAGGCCCTGGGCGGTCCAGCGGTCGCCGACCTGCTCGACGACCAGGGGGAGGCCGAAGCAGAGGGAGAGGTTGCGGGAGGTGAGTTCGAGCTCCATCGGGCCGGCGGCGAGGACCTTGCCCTGGCGGATCATCAGGACGTGGGTGAAGCCCGGGGGGATCTCCTCGACGTGGTGGGTGACCATGAGCATCGAGGGGGCGATCGGATCGCGGGCGAGGCGGCCGAGGCGGCGGACCAGGTCTTCGCGGCCGCCGAGGTCGAGGCCGGCGGCGGGCTCGTCGAGGAGGAGCAGCTCGGGGTCGGCCATGAGGGCGCGGGAGATCAGGGTGCGCTTGCGCTCGCCCTCTGAGAGGGTGCCGAACCTCCGGTCGAGGTAGTCGCTCATGCCGAGGCGGTCGAGGAAGGCGCGGGCGCGCTGTTCGTCGATCTCCTCGTAGTCCTCGTTCCAGGTGGCGGTCATGCCGTACGCGGCGGTCAGCACGGTCTGGAGGACGGTCTGGCGCTTGGGCAGCTTCTCGGTCATGGCGATGCCGGCCATGCCGATGCGCGGACGCAGCTCGAAGACGTCGGTGCCGGGCTTGCCGAGGGTCTCGCCGAGGATGGTGGCGGTGCCCGTGGTCGGGTAGAGGTAGCTGGAGGCGAGGTTCAGGAGGGTGGTCTTGCCGGCTCCGTTCGGGCCGAGGATGACCCAGCGCTCGCCCTCCTTGACCGACCAGGAGACCTGGTCCACCAGAGCCCGGCCCTCACGGACCACGGATACGTCCTGAAGCTCCAGAACATCGCTCATGAGCGCGTTGTCTCCCCTTGCAGTGTGACCGGTCTCGGCGTCTCGGCGTCTCGGTGGTCGCGTGCGCCGGTGGGCGCAGCCCTCTAGGAAATCTACGCCACCGGTCGGGCGCTTCATTCCATCGGTCCGGTCCTTAGGGTGGGGGCATGCTCTCGGAACCACGTTCAGGACACCTTGCCGCTTGGGGAAATGCCCTTTTGGCCGGACTTGTCTCGCCGGACGACGCTGTGCTGGAGATCGTCGGGGACGATGCCGTGCACCGGGTGGAGGGGCTGCCGGGTGAGTCGGCGCCCGTCGGTCTCACGCTGGCGTTGGGCCGGCTGCGGACGCTCGGGGTGAACGGGCTGCGGGTCGCTCTGCCGGTGCCGGGGCATCCGCTGGGGCTGAGCGGGCCGCCTGAGTTCAACGCGCGGGCGATGGACGCCGAGGAGGCGGTGGTCTGCCACGGCGCCGCGTTCGGGTTGGTGCCGGAGGTGTACGAGGCCGGGCCCGACGGTGATGTGCATGTCGAGGTCGTCTGGCATGTGCTGCCCGTGCGGGAGGCGCCGCCTGCGGATGTGCCGTCGCTGGGTGAGGCCGAGCGGGAGCTCGCGGAGGCCCTGCGGGACGCGACGGAGGTGTTGTCACGGCTGGACGTCGCCGGGTCGGGGCCGGTGGCCGAGGCGGCGATCGATGCGTATCGGGCGCGGGTCGAGCAACGGGGAGGGGCGGCGCGCAGCGCCTCGTTGAGGGGCGGTGGTCGGGCGACGGGCGGGAGGGAGGTGTTGGCGCCGGGGTATCCGCCGCGGGCGGTGCGGGTGCTGGAGCTGGCACAGCGGGTGGGGTTGTTGGTCTCGCTGGCTCATGAGAACGGGCACGGGGGTGCGGTGAGTTCCGCTGAGATGGGGGCTCGGGCGGAGGCGTTGCGGCCGGTGGAGCGGGTGGCTCGGCGGGCGCTCGTCGCGGCGTACAACTCCGTTGTGGAGGAGCGGGAGCGGGGGGTGCGGTGAGGCGCGGGCCGTTGGTGACCGGCGTTGGTGTGACCGTGTCCCGGGGGCTGAGCCCCCAGGCCCCCGTATCGGCCTGAACGGCCTCGTCCTCGAACGCCGGACGGGCTGGAGGTGTGGGGCGGCGCCGATGGGGGCTGCCTCCTGCGGCGAAGGCGCTGGCGGGTGGGTGGGGCTGGGGATGGAGACGGGCTCATCCACGACGCCGAAACGGTCGGAGGGCACGGGGTCGGTCTGATGCGGCCTCCCTCGTGCGGTCCCCGACACCGAAACGGCCGGAGCCGCCGTCCAGAGAGACCAGCGCGAACGCCGAACAGGCCTGATCCGCGCAAGGGCTGGAATACAGACCGGCCTCCCGGGGTGGGCCGGGAGGCCGGAGGTCACTGCTTGCTTCGGGGTGGCGTCAGCGGTTGACGGCCAGGTTGTCGAAGGCCGGGTTCAGGATGCCCACGACGTTCACGGTGTTGCCCGAGACGTTGGCCGGGATGTGGATCGGGGCCTGGACGAGGTTGCCCGAGGCGACGCCCGGGGATCCCACGGCCTTGCCGTCGGCGTGGGCGCCGTCGGT
The DNA here is from genome assembly GCF_042957325.1 of Streptomyces sp. NPDC008086. Taxonomy (NCBI): domain Bacteria; kingdom Bacillati; phylum Actinomycetota; class Actinomycetes; order Kitasatosporales; family Streptomycetaceae; genus Streptomyces; species Streptomyces sp. NPDC008086. The sequence continues at coordinate 545,173 of NZ_JBIBIA010000008.1, read as the reverse complement.
GGCGGAGGCCATTCCGGCACCGGCGGCCATGAGGCCACCCGCCACCATCGTCACAGCCACGGCCTTCTTCAGGTTCTTCACTTTCAAGCCCTCCTTGCGATTGCCGCGGCAGTCGCCGCAGCACGCACTGAAGAACGGCGGAGATCCACGAAGGATGCGCCATCCGGGGGACATTCCCACGACGGTATGAATCTCAGTCCGGAGTGGAACCCTCCGTATTGCCGTCCGTCATGCCCTGCGGAGAGCGTTTCAGCCGGTCACGCCATGGCGTACGGCCCACAGGGCGGCCTGGGTGCGGTCCGCGAGGTCGAGTTTCATCAGGATGTTCGAGACGTGGGTCTTGACGGTCTTCTCGGACAGGACCAGGGCTCGGGCTATCTCGCGGTTCGAGCGGCCGTCCGCGATCAGGCCGAGCACCTCGCGTTCGCGCTCCGTCAGGGAGCCGGCCCTGCCCTGCCCGGAGTTGGCCTCCTCCTGGGACAACAGGGCGCCGGCGACCTCGGGTTGGAGCAGGATGTGGCCGGCGTGGACGGAGCGGATGGCTCCGGCGAGGGCGTCGGGGTCCACATCCTTGTAGACGTAGCCGGCGGCGCCCGCGCGCAGGGCCGGGATCACCGTGCGCTGTTCGGTGAAGCTGGTGACGATCAGCACGCGCGCGGGGTTGTCGAGTTCGCGGAGCTTGCGCAGGGCGTCGACGCCATCCATGCCCGGCATCTTGACGTCCATCAGCACGACGTCCGGCTTGAGTTCCTCGGCGCGGGCCACTCCCTCGGCGCCGTCGGCTGCCTCGCCCACGACCTCGATGTCGTCCTGCACTTCGAGGAAGGTGCGCAGGCCCCGGCGGACGACCTGGTGGTCGTCGACGAGCAGCACCTTGATTGCGTCACCCACCGGGGACCTCCATCTCGATCGTGGTGCCCTTGCCGGGCGCCGATTCCACGGCGAGCGTGCCGCCGACCCCGCTCGACCGGTCCCGCATGGAGACCAGGCCCAGGTGGCGTCCGGCTCGGCGTATCGCCTTCGGGTCGAAGCCGCTGCCGTCGTCCGTGACCCGGAGGACCGCTCCGCTGCCGCGCCGGTCCAGGGTCACCTCGACGTGCTCGGCCCCGGAGTGCCGCAGGGCGTTGTGCAGGGCCTCCTGGGCGACGCGCAGTACGGCCTCCTCCTGGGCGGCGGGCAGGGCCTTGACGCCGCGGCCGGCGAAGGTGACGCGCGCGGTGTGGGCGCGGTCGAGGACGTGGATCTGGGTGCGCAGGGTGGCTACGAGGCCGTCCTCGTCGAGGGCCGCTGGGCGCAACTCGACGACCGCGGCGCGCAGTTCGTCGGCGGCTTCGGCGGCGAGCGCGGCCACCTGGTGCAGTTCGCCCTTGGCGCGGGCCGGGTCGCGGTCGATCAGGGCGGCGGCCGCCTGGGCCGTCAGGCGCAGGGAGAACAGCTTCTGGCTGACCGCGTCGTGCAGTTCGTGGGCCAGCCTCGAGCGTTCCTCGGCGATGGTCAGTTCGCGGCTGCGTTCGTAGAGGCGGGCGTTGGTGAGGGCGATGGCGGCGTGCTGGGCGAGGATGGAGAGGAGTTCCTCGTCCTCTGCCGTGAAGCCGCAGCTGCCCTCCGGCTTGGGGCAGGTCTTGTTGGCCAGGAACAGGGCGCCGATGACCTCGTCGCCGTCGCGGATCGGCAGGCCGAGGAAGTCGGACATGTCGGGGTGGGCCGACGGCCAGCCCTCGAAGCGGGGGTCCTTGCGGACGTCTGCGAGGCGCTCGACCTTGGCCTCCTGGAGCATCGCCGCGAGGATGCCGTGCTGGCGCGGGAGCGGGCCGATGGCCTTCCACTGGTCGTCGCTGACTCCGTCGACCACGAACTGGGCGAAGCCGCCGTGGTCGTCCGGGACGCCGAGCGCCGCGTACTGCGCGTCGAGCAGCTCGCGGGCCGAGGCGACGATCGTCTTGAGGACGTCGCGCACCTCGAGGTGCCTGCTCATGGCCAGCAGCGCGGAGCTCACCGCGGCGAGGCCGGACCTGGGGCCTTGACTCATGCCCTCACGGTACCGGCGGGGTGTGACAGCCGGATCGGACCTGTGGCGGCGACCGGCTGCGCCGCGGGACCTAGGCCTGCGGTCGCAGGTTCGGCGGCGTAGGGCGAAAGGCCCCCGGTGGGCGGCGTAGGACCAAGGGCCCCACGGCTTTGCGGCCGGCGTCCGAGGCGGGGCGGGCGGGCCCGTTCCTAGGTTGAGGGCACCGCCGCTCGGGCGGCCGGAGACGAGGGGACGGTTGTCATGCCGGTAGCGATCATCACAGGGGCGTCCAAGGGGCTGGGCCGGGCGCTTGCCGAGGCGCTGGCCGCGCGGGGCTGGGATCTGGTGCTCGACGCCAGGACGGCGGAGGCCCTCCAGGAGGCGGCGGCCGGGCTTCGTGCGTACGGCACGCGCGTGACGGCCGTTCCGGGGGACGTAACGGACGCCGGGCACCGGTCCGAGCTGGTGACGGCGGCCTGGCGGCTGGGCGGTGCCGACCTGCTGGTGAGCAACGCCAGCGCGTTGGGCGCCGAGCCGCTCGTACGGCTGGACGTCCTGCCCCTGGAGGGGCTGCGGCGGGCGCTGGAGGTGAACGTGGTGGCCGCGCTGGCCCTGGTACAGGAGGCGCTGCCGCTGTTGCGGGCGTCCGAGGCGGGCGCGGTGATCACGGTCAGCTCGGACGCGGCGGCCGAGGCGTACGAGACGTGGGGCGGGTACGGGGCGTCGAAGGCCGCCCTGGACCATCTCGCGGCGGTGCTCGGCGAGGAGGAGCCGGGGCTGCGGGTGTGGGCGGTGGATCCCGGGGACATGGCCACGGACCTGTATGCGGCGGCCGTACCGGACGACGACGATCCGCGGCCGGCGCCGTCCGGTGTGGTGCCGGCGTTCCTGCGGCTGCTGGACCAGCGTCCGGCGAGCGGCCGCTATGAGGCGCCGGCTCTGCTGGAGGGGCGGCGGTGACGCTCGCGGTGCGGGTGCCGGAGGAGCTGTCGGCTCGGGTTCCCGCCGAGCAGCGGGGGCCGGGGCTGGGCCGGGACGCCGTACGGCTGCTGGTGTCGCGGGGCACCGAGGTGTCGCACCACGCGTTCCGGGAGCTGCCGCGGCTGTTGCGGGCCGGGGATCTGCTGGTGGTCAACACGTCGCAGACGCTGGCCGCCGCCGTGGACGGGTGGGTCGGGCAAGCGCGCGTGGTCGTGCACTTCTCCACGCGCGGGGACGACGGGCGGTGGGCGGTCGAGCTGCGGGATCCCGACGGGCGGGGCACCACGCGCGCGCGTGCGGGCGGGGCCGCGGGGACTGAGGTGCGGCTGCCGGGCGGGGTCGGGCTGCTGCTGGAGGAGCCCCTGAGCTCGGGGAGCGGGCGGCTTTGGTGGGCGAGGGCCTGGAGTGATGGTCGGGCGTGGGGCGCGGGAGCGGGGGGCGTGCGGGGCCCGGGGGCGAGTGGCGCGCAGGACGCGGGACAAGGTGGCGCGCAGGACGCGGGACAGGGTGGGGCTCGCGCGGGAGCTGAGGGGGTGGGCGGAGCAGGCCCCGGCGGGCGGCAGGGAGCTGGTCCGGAGGGGATTCAAAGGGTCCGTTCCGAGGGAAAGGGTGGGGCTCGCGCGGGAGCTGAGGGGGTGGGCGGAGCAGGTCCCGGGGGGCGGCAGGGAGCTGGTTCGGAGGGGATTCAAAGGGTCCGCTCCGAGGGAAGCCGGGTCGCGGCTACCGACGCGGCCGGGGAAGCAGGCTTCGAGAGAGGCCGAGCCACGCAGATGGAGGGACGAGAGGGAGCCGGTCCCGGGCGCTCGCGGGCCGCAGGCGGCGACGGGCCAGGGGGCGCAGGCCCCCGGGGAGCCCGCGCCGCAGCCCCGGTCACGGACACCCCCGAAGCACGGGGCGCGCGAACCGACGAAACCCCAGCCGTGGCAGACGACGGCACGGGGATTCTCCGGTTGATGCGGGAGTACGGGCGGCCGATTCGGTACTCCTATACCGAGCGGGACCAGCCGCTCTCCGTGTATCAGACCGTGTTCGCGCTGCCGTCGGGCGATGGGGCGGGGAGTGCGGAGATGCCCAGTGCGGCGCGGCCCTTCACGGTGGAGATGGTGACGGAGCTGGTGAGTCGGGGGGTGCAGTTCGCGCCGGTGACGTTGCACACCGGGGTGGCGTCGGCGGAGGCGCATGAGCCGCCGTATCCGGAGCGGTTCGCGGTGACGGAGAGCTCGGCGCGGCTGATCAACGCGGTGCGGGCCGGGGGTGGCCGGGTGGTGGCGGTCGGGACGACGGCCGTGCGGGCGGTGGAGTCGGCGGTGGGCGCCGACGGGGTCGTACGCGCGCGTGCGGGGTGGACGGACCTCGTCGTCACGCCGGAGCGCGGGGTGCGCGCGGTGGACGGGCTGCTGACCGGGCTGCACGAGCCGGAGGCCTCGCATCTGCTGATGCTGGAGGCGGTCGCCGGGCGGGCCGCGATCGACCGCGGTTACGAGGCGGCGCTGCACGGGCTCTACCTGTGGCACGAGTTCGGCGACGTGCATCTCGTCCTCCCGGGGGAGGACCCTCACGCAGAGCATTGCGCCAGCAACTGCCAGTGAGACTGTTACGCGACCGATGTGAGCCCGCGCATAGGGCGCAGGTCACGTACGAAAGTCCGTAGTAGGTAGTGACGTCCCTTTTGAGCGGCACAGACGGTCCTGTCTGTCCCGATTTGCCCTTCGTGCGTCCACTACCGGGGATCGTACGTCACACCTTTGCCACGCAATTTTGCGGCCGCTAAGAATTGCTCTCGTCGCTCAGCGCCGCGGGTTCTCACCGCGGCGTTTGTGCAGGAAGCACCCGTGTCCCCCGACGGACAGCGAGCGACCTCCGCGCTATTTCGAAGAGGTCCCACTGCCATGCTCAAGAACGCCAAGAACCGACTCAGTCGTACGCTGACCAACCGGCACAAGATCGCGATTGCCGGTGTCGGCACGCTCGGTGCCGCCGCTCTGGCGCTGTCCGCCGTACCGGGCAACGCCCAGACGACGACGGCCGAAGCCCCCACCGGCAAGGTCGCGTACAGCAATGAGCAGATCAAGGACGTCAAGGGCAGCGTCACCGACCAGCTCGCTTCCGCCAGTGTGAAGGCCGAGGACATCGCGGCCAAGAAGGCCGAGCAGGAGGCCGCGGCCAAGAAGAAGGCGGCCGCCGAGGCCGCCGCCAAGAAGAAGGCCGCGGACGCCGCCGCGAAGAAGAAGGCCGCCGCCGCTGCCGCCGCCAAGAAGAAGGCCGAGGCGGAGCGCAAGGCGAAGGAGGCCGCGAGCCGGTCCGCCAAGCGCGTCCAGGTCAAGCCGGTCGCCGCGAAGACCTACGCCAACAACCTCGACGGCTGGATCCGCGAGGCCCTGGACATCATGAAGAAGCACAAGATCCCGGGCACCTACGACGGCCTCCACCGCAACATCATGCGGGAGTCCTCGGGCAACCCGAACGCGATCAACAACTGGGACATCAACGCCCAGAACGGCGTGCCGTCGATCGGTCTGCTGCAGGTCATCAAGCCGACCTTCGACGCCTACCACGTCCCGGGCACGGCCTTCAGCCAGTACGACCCGGTCGCCAACCTGACCGCCGCCGCCAACTACGCGGCCGACCGGTACGGCTCGATCGACAACGTGAACAGCGCGTACTGAGCGAGGTAGCGCGGGCCTTGCGATCCGTACGCCGAAGGGCGGCACCCTCCTGACGGGGTGCCGCCCTTCGGGCGTCGTACGGGACGCGACTACTTGCGCATGACCTCGGGCTCGTGGCGGCGCAGGAAGCGGGCCACGAAGAAGCCGCAGATCACACCGAGGACGATCAGGGCGATCATGTCCATGGACCAGGCACCGACCGTGTGCTCCCACAGCGGGTCGTTGCTGTCGCCCTTGGCGGGCGGGCTGATCTGGTTGAAGTCGAGCGTGGCACCCGCGGCGGCGACCGCCCAGCGCGACGGCATCAGGTACGAGAGCTCGTTGACGCCGATGGAGCCGGCCAGCGGGAACAGGCAGCCGGTGAAGACGACCTGGACGATCGCGAACATGACCAGCAGCGGCATGGTCTTCTCGGCGGTCTTCACCAGGGCCGAGATGATCAGGCCGAACATCATCGCGGTGAAGCCCAGCGCCATGATCGGAATGCACAGCTCCAGCAGGATCTGGCTGCCGAGGACCAGGCCCTGGTCCGGGATGGTGCGGCTGGAGAAGCCGATGACGCCGACCATCAGGCCCTGCAGCACGGTGATGAGGCCGAGCACGAACACCTTGGACATCAGGTACGCGGACCGGGACAGGCCGGTCGCGCGCTCCCGCTCGTAGATGACCCGTTCCTTGATCAGCTCACGGACGGAGTTGGCGGCGCCGGCGAAGCAGGCGCCCACCGCGAGGATCAGCAGGACGGTGAGGGCCGTGCCGTTGGCGACGGGCTTGCCGGTGTTCGGGTTGATCTCCGTGTTGACCAGGAGGTCCTTGCCGGAGTCGATGAGCAGGCTCACCGAGCCGAGGACGAGCGGCAGGATGATCGACAGGGCCAGGAAGCCCTTGTCGGAGGCGATCACCGAGACATAGCGGCGTACCAGCGTGCCGAACTGGGACAGCCAGCCCTGCGGCTTCGGCGGCTTCATCGCCTGCATGGGCGGCATCTGTACGGACTGCGGCGCGATCGCGTCGATGTCCGCGGCGTACATCTGGTAGTGCTGCGAGCCCTTCCAGCGTCCCGCCCAGTCGTAGTCGCGGTAGTTCTCGAAGGCGGAGAAGACGTCGGCCCAGGTGTCGTAGCCGAAGAAGTTCAGGGCCTCCTCGGGCGGGCCGAAGTAGGCGACCGCACCGCCCGGCGCCATGACGAGGAGCTTGTCGCAGATCGCCAGCTCGGCCACGGAGTGCGTGACGACGAGGACCGTGCGGCCGTCGTCGGCGAGGCCGCGCAGCAGCTGCATGACGTCGCGGTCCATGCCCGGGTCGAGGCCCGAGGTGGGCTCGTCCAGGAAGATCAGCGACGGCTTGGTGAGGAGCTCCAGGGCCACCGAGACGCGCTTGCGCTGGCCGCCGGAGAGGGAGGTGACCTTCTTCTCCTTGTGGATGTCCAGTTTGAGTTCGCGCAGCACCTCGTCGATGCGCTGCTCGCGCTCGCGGGCCGTGGTGTCGGCCGGGAAGCGGAGCTTGGCCGCGTACTTGAGGGCCTTCTTGACGGTCAGCTCCTTGTGCAGGATGTCGTCCTGCGGGACCAGACCGATGCGCTGGCGGAGCTCGGCGAACTGCTTGTACAGGTTCCGGTTGTCGTAGAGGACGTCGCCCTGGTTGGCGGGGCGGTAGCCGGTGAGTGCCTTGAGCAGGGTCGACTTGCCCGAGCCGGACGGGCCGATGACCGCGATGAGCGACTTCTCCGGGACGCCGAAGGAGACGTCCTTGAGGATCTGCTTGCCGCCGTCGACCGTGACGGTCAGGTGGCGGGCCGAGAAGGAGACCTCACCGGTGTCGACGAACTCCTCGAGCCGGTCGCCGACGATCCGGAACGTCGAGTGACCGACACCGACGATGTCCGCCGGGCCCAGCAGCTGCGAGCCGCCCTTGGCGATCGGCTGGCCGTTGACGTAGGTGCCGTTGTGGGAACCGAGGTCGCGGATCTCCATGCGGCCGTCGGGCGTCGAGTGGAACTCGGCGTGGTGCCGGGAGACCTGGAGATCGGAGACGACCAGTTCGTTCTCCAGGGCACGGCCGATGCGCATGACGCGGCCGACGGAGAACTGGTGGAACGTGGTCGGGCTGCGGTCGCCGTAGACCGGCGGCGCCCCCGCGCCACCGCCGGGGCCCTGCTGGTGCGGCACCTTCGCCGCGGACTGCGGCTGGTGCTGCGGCGTCGCCTGCTGCTGCCAGCCGGCCTGCTGCGGCGGGGCCTGCTGCTGCGGGATCTGCTGGGGCGGTGCCTGCTGGGCGGGGGCCTGTGGCGCCCAGCCGGGGTTCGCGCCCTGTGCGGCGTACGGCTGCTGCTGCGGCTGGGCCTGCGGCGAGGCGACGGAGGCCGCGGTGCCGGAGAGGTTCAGGCGCGGTCCGTCGGTCGCGTTGCCCAGGTGCACGGCCGAGCCGGGGCCGATCTCCAGGTGGTGGATCCGCTGGCCCTGCACGAACGTGCCGTTGGTGCTGCCGTGGTCCTCGATGACCCAACTGCGGCCGCTCCAGCTGATCGTGGCGTGCCGCCAGGACACCCTGGCGTCATCGAGCACGATGTCACCCTGCGGATCGCGTCCGAGGGTGTAGGGCCTGGACGCGTCGAGCGTCCAGGTCCGTCCATTCAATTCCAGTACGAGTTCCGGCACTCCATGCCCCACTGAGTAGTCCCCCGAGTTACCCCCAACACAGGGAGTCTAGGGATGTCGAACATCGTCGGGAACTATTTCAGGCTCCGCCCCCTGACCGAAAGTCGGGCCTTGTGAGGAGCACGCCTACGCGCTTCGACTGGTTCCGTTGACGGGGTTGAAATCAGTCCGGAGAGTGGTAATCCACGCGAGGGGGACATGCGCGGCGAACAGTCGCCGCGCCGCGGATCGGGGGGTCTGCCATGAGCGCGTCCACGAACGTCGAGACCACGGGGCACGGCACGCGGTTGCCGTGGGGGGACATCCTGTTGTCCGCGATCGCCTGCGTGAGCTGGGCGTTGATCGGGATGGCGGGCACGGCGGCACTCGGACTGCACTTACTGGAGGCCGACAGCTCGGCCTCTCTCGGACCCATGACCGCGGCGGTGGTGGCCCTTGGGGCGGGTGGTTCTGTCACGCCGTCCGGCGATGTGTCCGCTTTCGGGCTGACGGGCGCGGAGGCGGCGACCGCCGTCGAGATCACGCCACTGGGCGTCAGCCTGGTCGGCGCGGTCCTCCTGTCGTGGTTCTTCCTACGGTCCCTGCGGGGCGCGGGAGTTGTGATCGCGCCGTCCGAACTTCTCGCGCGCGGGGGCGCGGTGGTCGCGCTGTTCGTGGCGATGCTGGGGGGACTGGCCTGGGCGGGCCACGACGTCATCACGATCGACGGGAGCTCGTTGGGGCTCGACGACCTGCCAGGCGGGGGCGGCGGCGGGGGCGGGATCGAGATCCCCGGAGTGGGTGACGTCGGGGACATCGGCGGGCTGCTGCCCGACCAGATCGGCGACCTCGTCGACGCGAAGGCGGCGGTCGGTTTCACCGTGGACACAGCGCCGACGCTGCTCGGCGGCCTCGGCTGGTGCGCCGGCATCCTGCTGATCGCCCTGCTGGCCTCGCGCCGCACGCCGCTGCCGCGCGGCTGGGAGGCCGTCCACCGTGTCGTACGGCCCGCCGCGTCCGCCCTCGTCACGGTGGTGCTGGTGGCGGTCGCGGCCGGTCTCGCGGCGGCGGCGTACGCGGCGATCGGCGATGCCCACCCCAGGCGGATCGCGGGCGCCGCCCTCCTCGGCGCCCCGAACGGCGTGTGGCTCGGCATCCCGCTCGGCCTGTTCGTGCCGTTCGACGGCAGGGCGACGGGGCCGCTGACGGCTCTGCTGCCGGATCCCCTGGACGACCTGCTCGACAGCGGCGCCGACCAGTCCGTGACGCTGGGCAGGCTGGCCGAGCTGGACGGGCGGGTGTGGCTGCTGGGGGTAGCGGCTGCGGTGATGATGCTGCTCGCGGGGGTGCTGACGGCGGTGCGGACACCGGTGGGGGGCCCGGGGGATCCCGGGAGTGCACGGGATCCGGGGACCCTCCGTTTCGCCGGGCGCTGCGCGCTGCGGCTCGGGGTCGCCACGGCGTTGACGCTGCCGTTGCTGGTGTGGCTGACGGCGTTGTCCGTGGACGCCTCGCTCTCGGTGCTGGGCTTCGACGCGTTCGGCGCCGGGGTGGAGCTGCGGGGGAACCTCGGTATGGCGCTGGTTCTCGGGGCGGCGTGGGGCGCGGGGGCGGGGGCCGTGGGGGCGCTGCTGGCCCGGGTGAGTGGGGCTGCGGGGCGGCGGGCGGCACCGTTGGCTGTGGGAGTGGGGGTGGGGCTGAGGGTGGACCCGGGGGTGGCCCCGGGGGTTGGTGTGGGGGCCACGGGGTCTACGGGTCCTGCTGGGCCTACGGCCGAGGGTGCCGGGGGTTCGCCCTATGCCGGGCGGTCCGGGCCGTACGATCCCGGCGCCCCGTACCGGCCTCCGAACCCGGCGACGAACCCGTATCTGCGTGTGCCGGACCAGTTGCGCGAACCGGAGGACGCGCGGCCGCCGGGGGCTGTCCCGGCGGAGGGTGCGGGGCTGCCCGGAGCGGCCCCGGCGCAGGGTGCGCGGTCGCCCGAGGACGTGCCCGCGCGTGACGGTGGCGACGACATGTACGGTGCGCCCACGGTCGTCCGGCCGATCGGGCCGCTTCCAAGGTCGCCGCGGCCTCCTCGGGGACGGGGACGTGGGAAACGGCCGTCGCCCGGAGCGGACGACGGGCCTCCGCCTCCATCCCCGCCCCCTCCACCTCCACCCCCGCCTCCGCCGACTCCCCCGCCGCCGAGGAATCCGAAGGGGCGTTCCTGATCCACCAGCGGCGCTCCTGGGTGTCACTCACAAGTGCGTCTGGGGTGGCCGGGCCCCCTGGGCCCCCTGGGCCCCCTGGGCCCCCTGGGCCCCCTGGGCCGCCTGGGCCGCCTGGGCCGCCTCAACGTCACCGAGGCAGTCGTGGCCGTGCCGTAAGGCTCACGCCACCCGACCGACACCCACTGTTCCGTGTCCGCCAGACGGACCTCAGGGGCGGCGGGCACGGGGTGCCGGATACGGTGGAAGCACCATGAGCGCTTCGCAGACCTCCGACATCCCCACCCTTCTCGTCAAGATCTTCGGGAAGGACAGGCCGGGCATCACGGCCGGACTCTTCGACACGCTGGCCGCCTACTCGGTCGACGTGGTCGACATCGAGCAGGTCGTCACCCGTGGCCGCATCACGCTGTGCGCTCTCGTGACGCAGCCTCCGGCCGGGATGGAGGGGGACCTCCGGGCGACCGTCCACAGCTGGGCCGAGTCGATGAAGATGCAGGCGGAGATCATCTCCGGCCTGGGCGACAACCGGCCGCGCGGCCTCGGACGCTCCCTGGTGACGGTGCTCGGGCACCCCCTGACCGCGGAGGCCACAGCCGCCATCGCCGCCAGGATCACGAAGTCCGGCGCCAACATCGACCGTATCTTCCGCCTCGCCAAGTACCCCGTGACGGCGGTGGAGTTCGCGGTGTCCGGGGTGGAGACCGAGCCGCTGCGCACCGCCCTGGTCACCGACGCGGCGGCACTGGGTGTCGACATCGCGGTCGTCGCCGCCGGGCTGCACCGGCGCGCCCAGCGTCTGGTCGTCATGGACGTGGACTCCACCCTCATCCAGGACGAGGTGATCGAGCTCTTCGCGGCGCACGCCGGCTGTGAGGACCAGGTGGCCGAGGTGACGGCGGCCGCGATGCGCGGGGAGCTGGACTTCGAGCAGTCGCTGCACGCGCGCGTGGCACTGCTGGAGGGACTGGACGCCTCGGTGGTGGAGAAGGTGCGCAGCGAGGTGCGGCTGACGCCGGGCGCGCGCACACTGATCCGCACGTTGAAGCGCCTCGGGTATCAAGTGGGTGTCGTGTCCGGTGGATTCACGCAGGTCACCGATGACCTCCAGGAGCGGCTCGGGCTCGACTTCGCGCAGGCGAACACGCTGGAGATCGTCGACGGCAAGCTGACCGGCCGGGTCACCGGCGAGATCGTGGACCGGGCGGGCAAAGCGCGGCTGCTGCGCCGGTTCGCGGCCGAGGCAGGGGTTCCGCTGGCCCAGACGGTGGCGATCGGTGACGGGGCCAACGACCTGGACATGCTGAACGCGGCCGGCCTGGGGGTCGCCTTCAACGCGAAGCCGGTGGTGCGGGAGGCGGCGCACACGGCGGTGAACGTGCCGTTCCTGGACACGGTCCTGTATCTGCTGGGCGTCACCCGCGAAGAGGTCGAGACGGCGGACAGTCACGACGACGTCTGACGGCCGCCGCGGCAGGTGCGGCAGGTGCGGCAGGTGCGGCAGGTGGGCCGACAGCATCCCAGGGCCTACGTGCGAAGGGGCCCGGCACCGTGACGGTGCCGGGCCCCTTCGCGTGGGTCGGTCACTCGGAGGGGGCCCAGTAGTCGAGCAGCGTGGCCACGCCGGGCTCCAGGGCCTTCCAGCTGCCGCTGAAGGAGAGGACCGCGAAGGCGGCGGCCGGGAAGCCGCGGCGGCTCATACGCTCGCGTGCGTCGCTCTCGGTGGCGCCGGAGAGGATCTCGGCGAGGCCCTGCACGCCCGGGTTGTGGCCGATCAGCAGGACGTTCTGCGCGTCGTCGGGTGTCTCGTTGAGCAGGGCGATCAGCTCGCCGGGCGAGGCTTCGTAGACCCGCTCCTCGTAGATGGTTTTCGGCCGGTGCGGGAACTCGTGGACGGCGAGCTTCCAGGTCTCCCTGGTCCGGGTCGCGGTCGAGCACAGGGCCAGATCGAAGGGGACGTCGGTGTCGACCAGCCTGCGGCCGGCCTCTGCCGCGTCCTTTCGGCCCCGGTCGGCGAGCGGCCGCTCGTGGTCGTTCACCTGTGGCCAGTCGGCTTTCGCATGCCGGAAGAGGACAATCCTGCGGGGTTCTGCGACGCTCATGAGATCCAGCTTCGCATGAAACACGCCACGGGGCGCAGGGAGTTGACGGGCGGCTTCCGCGGTGCTCAGCGCGTGATCCACTGCCGTATGTGCTCGAAGAGCTGCGTGATCGCGGGCTCGGCGGTCGCGGCGTGCGCGTCGGAGGGGTTGAGGATCAGCGTCAGGAGCGTGACGAACGCTAGCGTCGGCAGGGCGAGGGCCCACCAGGGCAGCCGGATGTCGGCACGGCCCGTGGACGCCGGGTGGGGCGGGGTGTGGGTGCGGGCCGACATGTCGCCTCCGTGGTCTTCGAGTGTCCGTGTCCGCCTCTCGCGGTCACACTTCGAAGCTACGGACTTCCCGGCCGTCAACCCATCCGGTGATCCACCCAGTTGACCCTGACACTCGCCCCCTAGGGGATGGTGGTGCTAGCCCCACCACAGGCTTGACCATCCTGCCGGGGGGCGGGCGGCGACGGGCCACGCGTCAGGGGGTCGTTCACCCCGTCTCAGGGCGCCGCGATCGTCGCCACGATGGCGATGATCACGAAGATGGCGAAGAAGGCACCGAAGACGAGCAGCATCTTCTTCTGGCCGTTCTGGGGGTTCGGGTCGAGCACTGGCATGCGGCAAGTCTCGCACCCGCGGTCCGCGGCGGGTGCGCCGGGGTGACGCTCAGCGGGCCGCCTCGTCCTCCACGGTGCGGTCGCGTCCCGCCAGGACGCCCACCGCCATCTGCGGGATCATCAGGCCGGCCATGAGGGCGATCGGCAGCCCCCAGCCGCCGCTGTGCTGGTAGAGCACGCCCACCAGCAGCGGCCCGGGGATGGAGATCAGGTAGCCGGTGCTCTGCGCGAAGCCCGACAGCTGGGCCACGCCCGCGCTGGTCCTGGCCCGCATGCCGACCATGGTGAGGGCCAGCGGGAACGAGCAGTTGGAGACGCCGAGCAGCAGGGCCCAGGCCCAGGAGCCGGTGACCGGCGCGAGGTACAGGCCGGCGTAGCCCACGAGGCCGCAGACGCCCAGCGCGAGCACGATCGGGCCCTGGTGGGGCAGTCGGGTGGCGAGGCGCGGGATGACGAAGGCCAGCGGTACGCCCATGACCATGGTGACGGCGAGCAGCAGCCCCGCCGTGCCGGCGTGCACGCCCGCGTCGCGGAAGATCTGCGCCATCCAGCCCATGGTGATGTAGGCGCCGGTGGCCTGGAGGCCGAAGTAGACGGCGAGGGCCCAGGCGGTGCGGCTCCGGGTGATCCGCAGCGTGGGCGCCTGCACGCGCGCGTGCTTCTCCTGGGCGGAGACGACGGGCGCCGCTCCCCCGCCCCGGCCGTGGTCCCCGTCCCGGCGCCGCTCCCCGTCGGAGTGGCGGTCCCGCACGAGGGGGATCCACGGCAGTACGGCCAACGCCGCGAGGCCCGCCCACACCGCGAGCCCGGTCTGCCAACTGCCGCCCAGCGCCTCGGTCATGGGCACCGTGACGGCCGCCGCGGACGCCGTGCCGAGGGCGAGGGCCATCGAGTACAGACCGGTCATGGAACCGACCCGGTCGGGGAACCAGCGCTTGACGATGACCGGCATCAGGACGTTGCTGAGCGCGATGCCCATGAGGGCGAGGGCGCTGGCGGCCAGGAAGCCGGCCGTGCTGCCGACGTACGGGCGCAGGAGCAGCCCGGCGGTGATGGCGGCCATGCCGGCGCAGACCACGGCGCCGGGGCCGAAGCGGCGGGCGAGCCGGGGGGCCGTGACGCCGAAGAGGGCGAAGCAGAGCGGAGGCACGGAGGTGAGCAGTCCGGCCACGCTGCCGCTCATGCCGAGCCCGTCGCGGACCTCTTCTAGGAGGGCGCCGAGGCTGGTGATGGCGGGGCGGAGGTTCAACGCGGTCAGCACGATGCCGAGCACCACGAGCCGCGTCGTCCACGCGCGCGTGGCGGGCCGTGCGGAGGTGGGAGCCTCGGCGCCGCGGGTCTGGGCCGTACGTATTCGCGTGGACGTCGCCGTCCGGTGTTCCTCGCGTGCCATGAGGCCCATCATAGAATCATAGGATGATTGGTTGTCCACCTCCGGGTCGCCCAGTGCCCGTCCTCCCGTGCGAAGGTGTGCCATGCCTTTGAGCCACCCCCGTCGTTCGGCGCTGTCCGAGCAGGTCATCGCGGCGTTGCGGAACCAGATCACCTCGGGCGAATGGCCGGTCGGCGCCCGCATCCCGACCGAGCCCGAGCTGGTCGAGCAGCTCGGCGTGGCCCGCAACACGGTCCGCGAGGCCGTCCGCGCGCTCGCTCACAACGGCCTGCTGGACATCCGCCAGGGCTCCGGCACCTACGTGGTGGCCACCAGCGAGCTGGCCGGCGTCATGCACCGCCGCTTCGCCGACGCCGACCCCCGGCACATCGCGGAGCTGCGCTCCACGCTGGAGTCGGCCGCCGCGAAGCTGGCCGCCGAGCGACGCTCGGAGAAGGACCTCAAGCAGCTGGACGCCCTGCTGGTGCGGCGCGAGGAAGCCTGGGAGTCGGGTGACGCGGAGGCGTTCGTGGCGGCCGACGCCACCTTCCATCTGGCGGTGGTGGCGGCCTCCCACAACGACGTGATGACCGCGATGTACGCCGACCTGGGCGAGGTGCTGCGGGACTGGCTGCGCGAGGACGTCGGCCAGGAGCTGACGCCGGAGACGCACATGGACCACGCGCGGCTGGTCGACGCGATCCGCGCGGGTGACGCGGAGGCCGCCGCGGCGGAGGCGGCGAGCTATCCGTTCCTGTGCCGTCCGGGGCGCTTCAGCTCTCCTGCCGGTGGCTGACCCACACCGAGGCGACCTCTTTCCAGCAGCGCCCGGTCAGCCGTACGGTCTGCGCCGGCTCGGCGTCCACCGAGGAGCCGTCGCTGTCGAGGTCCCACCAGCGGGCGCACTCGACATGCAGGCTCACGCTGTCGGTCTCCGGATAGGGGTTGTGGCAGTACGCGGTCACCTGGGAGCCGGTGACGCGTATGCGGCAGGCGGCGCCGAACGGGTCGTCGGGCTCCGCTTCCGCGGTGTGCACGCGCGCGTGGGCTATCGCGTCGTACGACAGGGGCAGTACGAGAGCGACGGCGACGGTCGTTGAGGCCAGGCGGCGGGAGAAGCGCACAAGGGGACCTCCTCGGCCGTGGTGGGGAGGGGCTCGCGAAGTGAACGCGTACTCCAGAGTGCGCGGTTGTGGGCCCGGCCCGCCCGGCCGGATAGGCCGAACGGGTGACGCCCCGCTCCCCGCGCACGGGCGGGAAACGGGGCGTCGGACGGCGTACGGGAGATCAGGCGCCGATGGCGTGCAGGCCGCCGTCCACGTGGACGATCTCGCCGGTGGTCTTCGGGAACCAGTCCGACAGCAGGGCGACGACGCCCTTGCCCGCCGGCTCCGGGTCCTCCAGCTTCCACTCCAGCGGGGAGCGGCTGTCCCAGACGGACGCCAGCTCGGCGAAGCCGGGGATGGACTTGGCGGCCATGGAGCCGATCGGACCCGCCGAGATCAGGTTGCAGCGGATCTCGTGCTTGCCGAGGTCACGCGCCATGTAGCGGTTCGTGGCCTCCAGCGCGGCCTTGGCGGGGCCCATCCAGTCGTACTGCGGCCAGGCGAACTGCGCGTCGAAGGTGAGGCCGACGACGGAGCCGCCCTCGGTCATCAGCGGCAGCAGCGCCATGGTCAGCGACTTCAGGGAGAAGGCGGAGACGTGCATGGCGGTGGCCACGGACTCGAACGGCGTGTTCAGGAAGTTCCCGCCGAGCGCGTCCTGCGGCGCGAAGCCGATGGAGTGCACGATGCCGTCGAGCCGGTCGCCCAGGTGCTCTCGGACCTGGCTCTCCAGACGGGCGAGGTGCTCGTCGTTGGAGACGTCGAGCTCCAGGACCTTGGCCGGCTTGGGCAGCTTCTTGGCGATGCGCTCGGTCAGCGTGGGCCGGGGCCAGGCGGTGAGGATGATCTCCGCGCCCTGCTCCTGGGCCAGCTTGGCGGTGTGGAAGGCGATGGAGGACTCCATCAGCACACCGGTGATCAGGATGCGCTTGCCCTCGAGAATTCCGCTCATGGTGATCAGTGACCCATTCCCAGTCCGCCGTCAACGGGGATGACGGCTCCAGTGATGTACGAGGCGTCGTCCGAGGCGAGGAAGCGCACGGCGGCGGCGACCTCCTCGGGCTGCGCGTACCGGCCGAGCGGGACCTGCGACACGATGTTCGCGCGCTGCTCGTCGGTGAGCACCTTGGTCATGTCGGTGTCGACGAAGCCGGGCGCCACGACGTTGAAGGTGAGGTTGCGCGAGCCCAGCTCACGGGCGAGGGAGCGCGCGAAGCCGACCAGGGCGGCCTTGGAGGCGGCGTAGTTGGCCTGGCCGGGACCGCCGTACAGACCGACGACCGAGGAGATGAGGACCACGCGGCCCTTCTTGGCGCGCAGCATGCCGCGGTTGGCGCGCTTGACGACGCGGAAGGTGCCGGTGAGGTTGGTGTCGATGACCGAGGTGAAGTCCTCCTCGGACATGCGCATCAGGAGCTGGTCCTTGGTGATGCCGGCGTTGGCGACGAGCACCTCGACGGGCCCGTGCGCGTCCTCGATCTCCTTGTAGGCCTGCTCCACCTGCTCGGTGTCGGTGATGTCGCACTTGACGGCAAGGAAGCCCGCCGGCGGCTCACCCGAGCGGTATGTGATGGCGACCTTGTCGCCGGCGTCGGCGAAAGCGCGGGCGATGGCGAGGCCGATGCCCCGGTTGCCTCCGGTGACGAGAACCGAGCGGCTCAACGGATCACCCTTTCGATAGGGGTCTGACACATCCGCCCGAACAGCTGGATGACAGGCGGCTTCCCCGAAAACCTATCGGGCCGGTCCGGTGCGGGGACATTCGGGCACCGACAGTGGCGTACCGGTGTCGCTGTCGGGTCCCTACAGAAAGATGCCGGCTCCAGCCGGAAACGTGTGGTCCGTGGCCCCGCCCGCGCGACATGATCGGTGCCGACAGGCCACGACAGCAGGGAGACCTCCGTGCCTCATACGATCGACGAAGCCTTCACGGCGCTTCCGCTACGCGCCCTGGCCGACGCCGCCCTGGCACGCGCGCGTGCGCTCGGTGCCGAGCACGCGGACTTCCGGTTCGAGCGGGTGCGCAGCGCGTCCTGGCGGCTGCGGGACGCCAAGCTCGCCGGGTCGTCGGACACCACCGACCTCGGGTACGCGGTGCGGGTGGTGCACGGCGGGACCTGGGGGTTCGCGTCCGGGGTGGACCTGACGCTGGACGCCGCGGCCAAGGTGGCCTCGCAGGCGGTGGCGATGGCGAAGCTGTCGGCGCAGGTGATCAAGGCGGCCGGGTCGGACGAGCGGGTGGAGCTCGCCGACGAGCCGGTGCATGCCGACAAGACCTGGATCTCGTCGTACGAGATCGATCCGTTCTCCGTGCCCGACGAGGAGAAGTCGGCGCTGCTCGCGGACTGGAGCGCGCGGCTGCTGGCGGCGGACGGCGTCAACCACGTGGACGCCTCGCTGCTGACGGTCCACGAGAACAAGTTCTACGCCGACACCGCGGGGACCGTGACCACCCAGCAGCGCGTCCGGCTGCACCCGCAGCTGACGGCCGTGTCGGTCGACGAGTCCAGCGGCGAGTTCGACTCCATGCGCACCATCGCGCCGCCGGTCGGACGCGGCTGGGAGTACCTGACGGGGACCGGCTGGGACTGGGAGGGCGAGCTGGAGCAGATCCCCGCCCTGCTCGCCGAGAAGATGCGGGCGCCGAGTGTTCAGGCGGGGCCGTACGACCTCGTCGTCGACCCGTCCAACCTGTGGCTGACCATCCACGAGTCCATCGGGCACGCCACCGAACTGGACCGCGCCCTCGGCTACGAGGCCGCCTACGCCGGCACCTCCTTCGCCACCTTCGACCAGCTCGGCAAGCTCCGGTACGGCTCCGACCTGATGAACGTCACCGGTGACCGCACCGCCGAGCACGGCCTCGCGACCATCGGCTACGACGACGAGGGCGTCGCCGGCCAGTCCTGGGACCTGGTCAAGGACGGCACGCTCGTCGGCTACCAGCTGGACCGGCGGATCGCGAAGCTGACCGGGTTCGAGCGCTCCAACGGGTGCGCGTTCGCCGACTCCCCCGGCCATGTGCCGGTGCAGCGCATGGCCAACGTCTCGTTGCAGCCGGATCCGGCCGGGATGTCGACCGAGGACCTGATCGGGAGCGTGGACCGCGGGATCTACGTCGTCGGCGACCGGTCCTGGTCGATCGACATGCAGCGCTACAACTTCCAGTTCACCGGACAGCGGTTCTTCAAGATCGAGAACGGGCGGATCACCGGTCAGCTGCGGGACGTGGCCTACCAGGCGACGACCACGGACTTCTGGGGGTCGATGGCGGCCGTCGGCGGTCCCCAGACCTATGTGCTCGGCGGCGCCTTCAACTGCGGCAAGGCCCAGCCGGGGCAGGTCGCGGCGGTCTCGCACGGCTGCCCCTCGGCCCTCTTCAAGGGCGTCAACATCCTCAACACCACGCAGGAGGCCGGTCGATGAGCACCCGCACCAACAAGCCGCACGAGATCGTCGAGCGGGCCCTGGAGCTGTCCCGCGCGGACGGGTGTGTCGTCATCGCCGACGAGCAGTCGACCGCCAATCTGCGCTGGGCCGGGAACGCGCTGACCACGAACGGCGTCACGCGCGGGCGGACGCTCACCGTCGTCGCGACCGTCGACGGCAAGGAGGGCACGGCCTCCGGGGTCGTGTCGCGGTCCGCGGTGACCGCCGACGAGCTGGAGCCGCTGGTGCGGGCCGCCGAGGCCGCCGCGCGCGCTGCCGGGCCCGCCGAGGACGCGCAGCCGCTGGTGGCGGACGCACCGGCGTCACCGGACTTCACGGACACCCCGGCCGAGACGTCGTCCAACGTGTTCGCCGACTTCGCCCCGGCGCTCGGTGAGGCGTTCGCCCGCGCGCGTGCGGGCGGTCGGGAGCTGTACGGCTTCGCCAACCACGAGCTGGTGTCGACGTACGTCGGCACGTCCACGGGGCTGCGGCTGCGGCACGACCAGCCCAACGGGACGCTGGAGCTGAACGCCAAGTCCCCGGACCGCACCCGCTCGGCGTGGGCGGGGCGCTCCACACGGGACTTCAAGGACGTGGACCCGACGGCGCTAGACGCGGAGCTGGCCGTACGCCTCGGCTGGGCCGAGCGGCGCCTGGAGCTGCCGGCGGGCCGCTACGAGACGCTGCTGCCGCCGACCGCCGTGGCGGACCTGCTGATCTACCAGATGTGGTCGGCGTCGGGGCGGGACGCGGTCGAGGGCCGCACGGTGTTCTCCAAGCCGGGCGGCAGGACGCGCGTCGGGGAGAAGCTGAGCGAACTGCCGCTGACCCTGCGCAGCGACCCGAACGAGCCGGGTCTGGAGTCCGCGCCCTTCGTGATCGCGCACTCCTCCGGCGGGGACCAGTCGGTGTTCGACAACGGGCTGCCGATCGCCGCCACCGAGTGGATGCGCGACGGCGAGCTCAAGCACCTCACGACCACCCGTCACAGTGCCGGCCTGACCGGTCTGCCGGTCGCGCCCGGGGCCGACAACCTGATCCTGGACGGCGGCGAGGACCGCTCGCTGGCGGAGATGGTCGCGAACACCGAGCGGGGGCTGCTGCTGACCTGCCTCTGGTACATCCGCGAGGTCGACCCGGCGACGCTGCTGCTCACCGGCCTGACCCGGGACGGTGTCTACCTCGTCGAGAACGGCGAGGTGACCGGCGAGGTCAACAACTTCCGGTTCAACGAGTCGCCGGTGGGGCTGCTGGGGCGGGCGACGGAGGCGGGGCGCACGGAGAAGACCCTGCCCCGGGAGTGGAGCGACTGGTTCACCAGGGCGGCGATGCCGGCGCTGCGCGTCCCCGATTTCAACATGAGCTCTGTCAGTCAGGGCGTATAACCTCGTAGGCGTTTGCAGTCGGCTGTCATCCGACTGGCCGAAGATCATCGAGGAGACACGAGAACCGTGACGGACATCGTCGACGAGCTGAAGTGGCGCGGCGTGATCGCCCTGTCCACTGACGAGGACGCATTGCGCAAGGCTCTCGCGGACGGTCCCGTCACGTTCTATTGCGGTTTCGACCCGACCGCGGCGAGCCTGCACGTCGGCCACCTGGTCCAGGTCCTGACCATGCGCCGCCTCCAGCAGGCGGGCCTGCGCCCGCTGGCGCTGGTGGGCGGTGCCACGGGCCAGATCGGCGACCCGCGCCCGACGGCGGAGCGCACGCTGAACGACCCGGAGACGGTCGCGAACTGGGTGAACCGCCTGCGCGCGCAGATCGAGCCGTTCCTGTCCTTCGAGGGCGACAACGCCGCGGTGATGGTGAACAACCTGGACTGGACGGCCGGCATGTCGGCCATCGAGTTCCTGCGCGACATCGGCAAGCACTTCCGTGTCAACAAGATGCTCACGAAGGACTCGGTGGCCCGTCGGCTCCAGTCCGAGGAGGGCATCAGCTACACGGAGTTCAGCTACCAGCTGCTCCAGGGCATGGACTTCCTGGAGCTGTACCGGCGGCACGGCTGCACGCTCCAGCAGGGCGGCAGCGACCAGTGGGGCAACCTCACGGCGGGTCTGGACCTGATCCACCGGCTGGAGCCGCACGCCCATGTGCACGCGCTGGCGACGCCGCTGATGACCAAGGCGGACGGCACCAAGTTCGGCAAGACCGAGGGCGGTGCCATCTGGCTCGACGCGGAGATGACGACGCCGTACGCGTTCTACCAGTTCTGGCTGAACGCGGACGACCGGGACATCTCGACGTACATGCGGATCCTGTCCTTCAGGTCCCGCGCGGAGCTCGAGGAGCTGGAGAAGCAGACGGAGGAGCGGCCGCAGGCTCGGGCCGCGCAGCGGGCGCTGGCCGAGGAGCTGACGACGCTGGTGCACGGGGCCGACCAGACGGCCGCCGTGATCGCCGCGTCGAAGGCTCTGTTCGGGCAGGGCGAGCTGGCGGAGCTGGACGACCGGACGCTGACGGCGGCCCTGTCCGAGGTGCCGCACATCCAGGTCGGGCAGCTCGGCCCGGTCGTCGATCTCCTCGCCGAGGTCGGGCTGGTGGCCAGCAAGTCGGCTGCGCGGCGGACCGTGAAGGAGGGCGGGGCCTACGTGAACAACGTGAAGGTCGCGGCCGAGGACGCGGTGCCCGCGAAGGAGGACCTGCTGCACGGGCGGTGGCTGGTGCTGCGGCGAGGGAAGAAGAACCTGGCGGCCGTGGAGGTCACGGGAGCGTAGCGCTCCGCGGGGGCGCCGTTTCGAATTGCGCCACAGGGGTGCGGTGATCTGCGGTTGTGGCTGGTCGCGTCCACGCGACCAGCCACACATTTGAAGCAGCCCCGCGCCCCTTTGCGGCGCGTCCCCCACGGCGTTGCCCGCCTCACCGTTGTTGCTGTTTCCGCCTGCCCAGCGTCGACATGTACAGCATGTCCCCCGCGTACACGATGATCACCGCGGCGACGATCTGGAAGACGTGCCGGCTCCAGTCGATGCCCCTGGTCTCGTCGACACCGAATCCGCGGGCGACGGCGTTGCCGACGATGGCGCCGAGCATGCCGAAGATGGTGGTCAGCCAGAGAGGGCTGTGCTGTTTGCCCGGGATGAGGGCCTTCGCGATCAGGCCCAGCACGAATCCGACGATGATCGCCCACAACCAGCCCATGGCTGCCTCCTCGCACGGCTCGGGGTGAGCAGTACGCCCAGTGTTGGTCCGAGCGGGGTACGTCGCATGTCGGGTGCGGCCGTACGCGTTACGGCTCACGGCGTTCCCCCAGGTGGCAGGGGCCCCGGTCTCGTAGGCGGCGGAGGCGAGGCGTACCGTGGAAGGTGTCCCGGCCAGGGTCCCCGACCGGGGGCGGACGGGTGCGGGCAGGGGGAGAGTCCGATGCGGGCGGATGGTGGAATGTGATGCGGAAGCTGCATGCGAGCGGCAACACCGAGGTGTTCCGGATCACCGGAGCCCGGGCGGGTCTCCACGATGATGTGCGCGCGCGACAGCGCCGGTACATCATCTCGATGTCGGTCCGTACGGTGTCGGTGATTCTCGCGGCCACGCTGTGGAACGTCGAACGGCACGTCGCGATCGTGGCGTTGGTCCTCGGTGCGGTGCTGCCGTATATCGCGGTGGTGATCGCGAACGCGGGGCGGGAGAATGCGCCGTCTCTGCCGTCGACGTTCGTGACCGCGCATGTGCGGCCGATGATCGCGCCGTCACGGACGAATGACGGTTTCGCGGAATCCGTCCCGGAAGATGTCGTGGGTGACTCCGCGCCGGGCGCACAAAGCAAACCCCGCGACGGGGTGTGACTTCGCGGACCGGTGCCTTCCGGAAGGCGAGTCCGCGCCAAGCTCAGGAAAAGCTCAGATCAATAGTGTTGTTCCGGTGCCGGGCGGCGGGTTACCCGTGACATACTTCGTAGGCGCTCCGCATCCCCCGTCGGAGCGACGGACCGACGCCGGGCAGCTCCCCCCGTGGCTGCTCGGCGTCGCCTTTTTGTGCGCGAATCTGTGAGACGAATCTGTGAGTGACGAGACGCCGATCTGCTCCGCCAAGGGGTGCCGTGCCGACGCCGTGTGGGTGTTGGCGTGGAACAATCCGAAGATTCATACGCCGGAGCGACGCAAGACGTGGCTCGCTTGTGAGGAGCATCGCGAGCATTTGTCGCAGTTCCTCGGAGTGCGGGGGTTTTTGAAGGACGTCGTCCTGTTGAAGGAGTGGGAAGAGGACTCCGGGGAGGGCTCCTCAACCACCGATGGCTGACATCGGCCGGTCCGGCTGGACGAACGACGGGTCGTCCAGGCCCGCGCCCGCCTTCTTGCCCCACATCGCCAGCCGCCAGATGCGGGCGATCTCCTCGTCCGGGGCGCCCGAGCGCAGAGCCGCGCGCAGGTCCGTCTCCTCGGTGGCGAACAGGCAGGTGCGTACCTGACCGTCGGCCGTCAGGCGGGTGCGGTCGCAGGCCGAGCAGAACGGGCGGGTGACGGAGGCGATCACGCCCACCACATGCGGGCCGCCGTCGACCAGCCAGCGCTCCGCCGGGGCCGAGCCGCGCTTCTCCGCGCCCTCGGCGGTCAGCTCGAAGCGGGTGCGCAAGGAGGTCAGGATGTCCCCGGCGGTGATCATGCCGTCGCGCTTCCAGCCGTGCTGGGCGTCCAGGGGCATTTGCTCGATGAAGCGCAGTTCGTAGTCGTGCTCGACCGCCCAGGCCAGCAGGTCGGGGGCCTCGTCGTCGTTCAGGCCCGGCATCAGGACCGAGTTGACCTTGACCGGGGTCAGGCCGGCTTCGCGGGCGGCGTGCAGGCCCTCGATGACGTCCTTGTGGCGGTCACGGCGGGTGAGGGTCTTGAAGACGTCCGGGCGCAGCGTGTCCAGGGAGACGTTGACCCGGTCCAGGCCCGCCGCCTTCAGGGCGGACGCGGTGCGCTTGAGTCCTATGCCGTTCGTCGTCAGGGACATCTGGGGGCGGGGCTCCAGGGCGCCGACCCGCTCGACGATGCCGACCAGGCCGGGGCGCAGCAGGGGCTCGCCGCCGGTGAAGCGGACCTCTTCGATGCCGAGGGAGGTCACCGCGATGTCGATCAGGCGGACGATCTCGTCGTCCGTGAGCAGGTCGGGCTTGGCCAGCCACTGCAGGCCCTCCTCGGGCATGCAGTAGGTGCACCGCAGGTTGCAGCGGTCGGTCAGCGAAACCCTCAGGTCGGTGGCCACACGGCCGTAGGTGTCGATGAGCACTGGGCCCCCTCCCTCGTCACGACCAGATTCAACTTCCGTCACCTGTGAGCCTACGTGACCGCACCGACAGCGACACCGGCCCGATCCCACGACGTACGACGCGGCCGCGTCGTAGGGATCTACGACGCGGCCGCTCAGGGGTGCCGCTCAGTGGGCGCCGGTGCCGGTCAGGGACCGGACCTCCAGCTCCGCGTACTTGCCGGCGTCCGGCTCTTCCTTGGACAGGACCGTGCCGAGCCAGCCCATGAGGAAGCCGAACGGGATGGAGATGATGCCCGGGTTCTTCAGCGGGAACCAGGCGAAGTCGACGTCGGGGAACATCGCCTTGGGGTCGCCGGAGACGACGGGCGAGAACAGCACCAGGCCGACGGCGACGATCAGACCGCCGTAGATCGACCACAAAGCGCCCTGGGTGGTGAACCGCTTCCAGAACAGGCTGTAGAGGATCGTCGGCAGGTTGGCGGAGGCGGCGACCGCGAAGGCCAGGGCGACCAGGCCGGCGACGTTGAGGTCGCGAGCCAGGGCGCCGAGGAGGATGGAGACGGCGCCGATGCCGATGGTGGCGAGGCGGGCGGCCCGGATCTCCTCCTTCTCGGTGGCCTGGCCCTTCTTGATCACGTTCGCGTAGATGTCGTGGGCGAACGATGACGACGAGGCCAGGGTCAGGCCGGCGACCACGGCGAGGATCGTCGCGAAGGCGACGGCCGAGATGGTGGCGAGCAGGATCGCGCCCCACGCCGAGTCCACGCCGCCCAGGTGCAGGGCGAGCAGCGGAGCGGCCGTGTTGCCTGATGGGTTGGACGCGATGATCTCGTCCTGCGAGATGAGCGCCGCGGCGCCGAAGCCGAGGGCGATGGTCATCAGGTAGAAGCCGCCGATGATGCCGATCGCCCAGTTCACGGACTTACGGGCGGCCTTGGCGTTGGGCACCGTGTAGAAGCGGATCAGGATGTGCGGCAGACCGGCGGTGCCGAGGACCAGGGCGATGCCGAGGGAGATGAAGTCCAGCTTGGAGGTGCCGGTGGCACCGTACTGGAGGCCGGGCTCCAGGAAGGCGGCGCCCTTGCCGCTGTTCTCGGCGGCCTTGCCGAGCAGGTCGGAGATGTTGAAGTTGAACTTCAGCAGGACCAGGAAGGTGATCAGGATGGTGCCGCCGATGAGGAGCACTGCCTTGACCATCTGGACCCAGGTCGTGCCCTTCATGCCGCCGATGGAGACGTACACGATCATCAGGACGCCGACCAGGGCGACGATGAGGATCTTGCCCGCGTCGGAGGTGATGCCGAGCAGCAGCGAGACCAGGACGCCCGCGCCAGCCATCTGGGCCAACAGGTAGAAGATCGACACGACGATCGTGGAGGTGCCGGCGGCGGTGCGCACGGGGCGCTGGCGCATGCGGTACGCGAGGACGTCGCCCATCGTGTAGCGGCCGGAGTTGCGCAGCGGCTCGGCCACCAGGAGCAGGGCGACCAGCCAGGCGACCAGGAAGCCGATGGAGTACAGGAAGCCGTCGTAGCCGAAGAGGGCGATGGCGCCCGCGATGCCGAGGAAGGACGCGGCGGACATGTAGTCGCCGGAGACGGCGAGGCCGTTCTGGAAGGCGCTGAAGGACCGGCCGCCCGCGTAGAAGTCGGCTGCGTCCTTGGTCTGGCGGCCGGCCCAGACGGTGATGAACAGGGTCGCGACCACGAAGCAGGCGAACAGGGTGATGATCAGCGGCCGGTGCTCGCTGGCCTCGTTCGCGGCGAGCTGCACTTGGGTCATCGCGGGGCTCATGCGTCACCCTCCATACGGGTCTTGATGGCCTCGGCCTTGGGGTCGAGCTTCGCGCCGGCGTGGCGCGAGTACCACCAGGCGATGAGGAACGTGGTGACGAACTGGGCGATACCGAAGACGAACGCGATGTTGATGTTGCCGAACAGCTTGGTGCCCATGAAGTCGCCCGCGTAGTTGGAGAGCAGGACGTACAGCAGGTACCAGGCGATGAAGGCGACGGTCAGCGGGAAGGCGAAGGAGCGGTAGGAGCGGCGCAGTTCACCGAACTCCGCACTCTGCTGCACCTCGGTGAACTCCTCGGTGGTGGGGAGTTTGTGTGTCTCTTTCGAGGGGGGCGGTGCGTCGGTAGCCACGGAGTCTCCTCGCGTTGCGGGCGCTGTTGCGACGGTGGACGGGGACGGGTCGGGGGGTGGGGACGAGTTGGGTACGGGCATGGGGCTCTGTTCCTCATGGTGACGTGGATCACCTGAGCCGGGTGGCGATGTTAGGGCCACGGCGCGTGATCCGACAGGGGGCTCGATCCTGCTCGCGCCTCCTTCCCAAGGTCACGGCGCCACGCGAGGGCCGGTTCAACCGCGAGGGCTTCTTTCCGAAGTCGCTCGGATCGGTGATTGCTGGCCCGGAAGATCACGGATAGCTTCGCTCCAGCACGAATCGTCATGTACCTGCCCGGCCGCCCATCCCTGCCTCGGGCGGGTTTCCCGTTCCGGATGATGTGGAGAACCCATGGCTCATCTGCGGTCCAGACGCCGACTCGGCCTCGCCGTACCCCTCGCCCTGTCGCTGACCGCCTCGCTCGGCTTCCTGCCGGCGGCGGCCTCGGCCGCACCGCTCGAGGAGCCGTCCGCGCAGGCCGCGGACGCGAGCGCCCTGGCGTATGTCGTCAACACCCGACCGGACCATCGCACGATCGAGTCGGTGAAGAAGGCGGTCGCGGCGGCCGGCGGCACCGTCCTGACCTCGTACGACAAGATCGGCGTGATCGTCGCCCACTCGGCGAACGCCGACTTCGCCAAGGTCATGCGCACGGTGCGCGCGGTGCAGTCGGCGGGCGCGACGCGTACGACACCCCTGACCGCCGCCGGCACCACGGACGAGGGACCCGTCCAACTGCTGACGAAGAAGCAGGCCACGAAGACCACGCGAGTGTCCGGGACGGCGGCCGACAGTGAGCCCCTCGAGGCCGACCAGTGGGACCTGCGGGCGATCGGCGCCGACAAGGCCGCCAAGATCAACCCGGGGAGTTCGAAGGTCACCGTCGCCGTCATCGACACCGGCATCGACGACACCCATCCGGACCTGGCCCCGAACTTCTCCGCGGCCCAGTCGGCGAACTGCGCCGGCGGTGTCCCGGACACCAGCGCGGGCGCCTGGCGTCCGTACAACCCGATCGAGGACTACCACGGCACGCATGTCGCGGGCGAGATAGCCGCGGCCCGCAACGGCATCGGCGTCGCCGGGGTGGCACCGGGTGTGAAGGTCGCCGGCATCAAGGTGAGCGACCCCAAGAACGGTTTGTTCTACCCGGAGAGCGTCGTCTGCGCCTTCGTGTTCGCCGCCGACCACGGCGTGGAGATCACGAACAACAGCTACTACGTTGACCCGTGGCTGTACAACTGCATGGACGACCCCGACCAGAAGGCCATCGTCGACGCGGTCAACAGGGCCCAGCTGTACGCCCAGAGGAAGGGCACGCTCAACCTGGCCTCGGCGGGGAACTCCGGCCACGACATGGACGCCGACTCCATCGTGGACGAGACCAGTCCCGACGACTCCACGCCGGTGACCCGCACGATCAACCCGCACACGTGCTTCGACGTGCCGACCCAACTGCCGGGCGTGGTCACGGTGAGCGCGACCGGGGTCAAGGACGAGAAGTCGTACTACTCGTCCTACGGTTACGGCGTCGTCGACGTCGCGGCACCGGGCGGTGACCGGAAGTTCCAGACCCCGACGGACACTCCGTCGCAGAACGGCCGCATCCTGTCGACCATGCCGAACGGCGAGTACGGCTGGCTGCAGGGCACGTCGATGGCCGCGCCCCATGCCTCCGGCGTCGCCGCGCTGCTCAAGTCCCGGTATCCGAAGGCGACTCCGGCGATGCTGCAGGCCCTCCTGAAGGCCCAGGCGGACAACCCGGGCTGCCCGGAGTCGTACGACCAGGACGGCGACGGCAAGCAGGACGCGGTGTGCGAAGGCGGCAAGAGGTTCAACGGGTTCTACGGGTTCGGCGTCGTTGACGCGCTGGATGCCGTCGACTGAATATATTGATTCAGTCAATACTGCATAGTGCAGTCATGACTGGAATCAATTTCGCCTGGTCCGCAGTGGGCGGAGATCCCGCCCTGCTCTCCCGGGTGACGACCGTGGTGCGGGAGGGCGCGCTTCAGGCGCGCCTTCCCGTGCGGGAGTTGGCGCGTGCCTGTGTAGGTGCGTGCGCGCTGGCCGCCGCGGAGCTCGGGGCGCGGCGGGCCGGGCTCGCCGAGGTGCCCGGGGTGACACTGGACGACGGGGCGGTCGCCACGGCGTTCGTGAGTGAACGGCATCTGCTGGTCGACGGGCGCGCGCCCGTGACGTTCGCGCCGCTGTCGCGCTTCTGGCGGACGGCGGACGGCTGGGTGCGGACGCATGCCAACTACCCCCATCACCGGGCCCGTCTGCTGGCCGCGCTGGGCGTGACCGAGGAGGATCCCGACGCCGTCGGGGCGGCCCTCGCCGAGCGTTCCTCGCTGGAGGTGGAGGAGGCCGTGTACGCGGCCGGCGGGCTGGCGGTGGCCCTGCGGACGCCCGCGGAGTGGGCGGCGCACGAGCAGGCGGCCACGGTGGCCCGGCGGCCGCTGGTCGAGCACGAGCGAGTGGACACGGTACGCGCGCGTGCGCTGCCGTCGCTCGACGGCACTCCCCTGCTGCCCGCCGCCGGGGTCCGCGTACTGGACCTGACGCGGGTCATCGCGGGCCCGGTCGCCACCCGCACGCTCGCGCTGCTCGGCGCGGACGTCCTGCGCGTGGACGCGCCGCAGCTGCCCGAACTGGCCGACCAGCACACCGACACGGGCTTCGGGAAGCGCTCGGCGACGCTGGACCTCGCGGCCGACCGGCGCGCCTTCGAGGAGCTGCTCGCGGCGGCGGACGTCGTCGTCACGGGGTACCGGCCGGGCGCCCTCGACCGGTACGGGCTGTCGGCGCGGGCACTGGCCGAGCGACGGCCGGGGCTGGTCGTGGCGGAGTTGTCGGCCTGGGGAGCGTACGGGCCGTGGCGCGAGCGGCGCGGGTTCGACAGCCTCGTGCAGGTCGCCACCGGAATCGCGGCGATCGAGGGGTCCGCGGGAGGGACGAGGGGCACGGCCGACGAGCCGGCCGCCATGAGCTCGCCCGGCGCCCTGCCCGCGCAGGCCCTCGACCACGGGACGGGGTATCTGTTGGCGGCGGCCGTGCTGCAGGCGCTGACCGAGCAGCTGGAGCAGGAGGAAAGCCGGGGGCGGTGCGTACGGCTGGCGCTGGCGCGTACGGCGGAGTGGCTGATGAACGGGATTGAGCCTGGCCCGGAGGAGGGCCTGGTGGACGGCGCGTACGAGGCCGACAGTGCGGCCGACACCTGGCTGAACGAGCGGGGCAGTGCGCTCGGGCGGTTGCGGTACGCCCTGCCTCCGGTGTCGTTCGCGGGCGGTCCGGTCGACTGGGCGCGGCCTCCGGGGGTCTGGGGCGCGGATCCGGCGCGGTGGGTCTGAGGTTCGAGGACCCGGCAGCCGTACCTCCGTGCGGAATGCCGCACCACCACTTGTTTTCCGGTGCTTGCCCGAGTCTGTAATGTTTTGTGAAGATCATGAGGTGACATTGACAAGACCCTCCCTTGGTGTAGCCGACGGGAGTGAACCGGGAGCGCGCCCCGGCGCCGGCCGGGCCGTCGCCGTTCTCGTCCTGGTGGCGGTGGCGGCGCTGATCCCGCTGCTCGGGCCGTCGGTCGCGCTGAACGGCACGGGGGAGGCCGCCGCGCCCGGCACCGAGGGGATCGCGCTGCTGCGTACGGTGCTGTTCGCGGCGCTGTGCGTCCCGGTGGGCGAGCGGTTCGTGAACCGGCTGGCCCGGTCCGTGCCGGGCGCTCCGACGGTCGCGCCCCGCAGCTGGGCGCCGTACACGGCCGGGGCCGGTTTCGTCGCCGCCCTGGGTCTCGCCTCGGTCGTCTCCACGGGCAACCTCGTGCCGCACAGCCTCGGGGACCTCGACGTCGGCGGCCTGTACGCGTCGCGCGACGGCAGGCTGGCGCTGCTGGAGGTCAACGCCTTCGCCGTGGCCGGGCTGTGCGCCCTCTCCCGTCGGCCCACGACCCAGCTCTGGCCGCTGGCCGCGGTCGTGGTCGCCGAGGCGTTGCGCGCGCACCCCACGACCGAGCACAGTCCGCTGCTGGGCTCAGGTCTGACGTTCGTGCACCTGGCCTGCGCGACGCTCTGGGTCGGCGGGCTGCTGCACGCCCTGCGGACGCTGCGCGGATGGGGCGTCAGGGAGACCGGGGCGGCTCTGCTCGGCCTCTACGCGCGCGTGGCGGCCGTACTGCTCGCCGCCATCACGGCGACGGGCGTGTGGAGTTCGCTGCGCCGGATGCCCTCGGACACGATCCTCCAGCAGCTCACCGAGACGGCGTACGGGCGGGCCCTGCTGGCCAAGGTGCTGCTGATGGTGGCCGTGGCCGGGCTCGCCCTGTGGGCCCGGTTCCGGCTGCGCCGGGCGGCCGACCCGCTGACCGCCTGCGCTCCCGCCCGGGCGGAGGTCGTCGCCCTCGGAGCGGTGGTCGCGGTGTCGGGGCTGCTGACGGCGCTGCCGGTGCCGATCCGCTGGTGAACCCGTCAGGTCCTCGTCGGTGAGCGCATTGAGTCCTCGGTCGGCCTGTTCCGCGGCCTCAGTTGGTGACCAGGACCTTGAGCGCGGTGCGCTGGTCCATCGCCTTGTAGCCGGCCGGGACGTCCTCCAGTCCGACGGTCAGGTCGAAGACGGGTGAGGGGTCGATCGTGCCGTCCAGGACGTCGGGCAGCAGTTCGGGGATGTACGCGCGGACGGGCGCGACACCGCCGCGCAGCGCGATGTTCCCGTCGAACATGACACTGAGGTCGAGGCCCGTGCCGCTGCCGTGCGGCACTCCGACGAAGCCGATGGCGCCGCCGTCGCGGGTGATGTTGACGGCCGTCCGCATGGACTGTTCGGTGCCGACGGCCTCGACGACGGCGTGGGCGCCCTGACCGCGGGTCAGTTCGCGTACGGCCGCCACGGCCGCGTCCCCGCGCTCGGCGACGACCTCGGTGGCGCCGAAGCGGCGCGCGATGTCCGTACGGACCTGGTGGCGGCCCAGCGCGATGATCCGCTCGGCGCCGAGCCGCTTGGCGGCGAGCACCGCGCACAGCCCGACGGCACCGTCGCCGACGACGGCGACCGTGGCGCCCGGGCGGGCTCCCGCGCCCAGGGCGGCGTGGTGGCCGGTGCCCATGACGTCGGACAGGGTCAGCAGGGCGGACAGCAGATGGTCGTCGGAGGTGGCGTCCTTGGGCAGCCGGACGAGGGTGCCGTCGGCGAACGGCACGCGCACGGCCTCGCCCTGGCCGCCGTCGGAGCCCACTGAGCCCCAGAAGCCGCCGTGCTCGCAGGAGGTGGTGAGGCCCTCTACGCAGTAGTCGCAGACGCCGTCGGACCACATGAAGGGCGCCACGACGAGGTCGCCCCGCCGCACACCGGTCACCTCGGAGCCGGTCTCCTCGACGACCCCCAGGAACTCGTGCCCGATCCGCTGCCCCGGCTGCCGTGCCGCCTCCCCGCGGTACGCCCACAGGTCGCTGCCGCAGATACACGCGCGCAGCACCCGCACCACGGCGTCGGTGGACTCCCGCACCACGGGGTCGGGCACGTCCTGCACGCGCATGTCGAAGGGGGCGTGAATGGTGGTGGCGCGCATGGCGAGGATCCTTCTCGTCTCGTGTCGTGCGTACGCCCGAGGGGGTGATCGAGCGCGCATCCCACGGTACGTCGCACTGGGCACCGGGCGCGCTCCGAGGTGCCGGGCACATCGCTGACCAGGGCGGACCGCCACCAGCAGGCATTAAGCCCCCGCCGCGTCCAGCAGCGTCCCCGCCACGTAGGTGACCCCCATGGCCAGCGCCCCGCCCACCGTGTTGCGCAGGACCGCGCGGGGCGGGGCGGCGGCGCCGAGGCGGGCGCTGCTCCAGCCGGTCAGGGCGAGGGCGGTCAGGACGGAGACGACGGTGACCGTCAGACGCCAGTCCGCCGGGGGCAGCACCATGGCCAGCAGCGGCAGCAGCGCGCCGGCCGTGAACGCCAGGAAGCTGGCCCAGGCCGCGTGCCAGGGGTTGGTCAGGTCGTCGGGGTCGATGCCGAGCTCCACGCGCGCGTGGGCCTTCAGCGCGTCCCGTTCCGTCAGCTGGACGGCCGCTTCCCGGGCCACGCCCTCGGACAGCCCGCGTCGTTCGAGCAGTCCCGTCAGTTCGTCCAGTTCCGCCTCCGGCCGCTCCCGCAACTCGCGCTTCTCCTGGGCCAGCGCGGCCTTCTCGGAGTCGCGCTGCGTGGAGACCGAGACGTACTCGCCCGCCGCCATCGACATCGACCCGGCGAGCAGTCCGGCGAGGCCGGCCGTGAGCAGGGCCGAGCGGTCGTCGGTCGCGCCGGCCACGCCGACCACGAGGCCCGCGGTGGACACGATGCCGTCGTTCGCCCCGAGAACGGCCGCCCGCAGCCAGTTCAGCCGCCCGCCCAGTGAGGCGCCGTGGGTCTCGTCATGCGTCGATTCGGTCACATGCGGAGCATCGCACCACGGGGGACATCCGGGAGGTATCGACGCTCCTGGGCGGGCGCGGGGCCATCGGCGTGCGGCAACACCGCGCGTACGGCGACCGGTTGACGGGCGGGCGTTCGTGGCGCTCGAACAGGCGGGCGGCGCAAGGCACCTGACGGCCCGGACTGTCGGTCCCGGCCCGTATCCTCAGTGACCATGCTCGAAGACCGTGCGATCGCAGCACCCTCCCCCACCGCGTGGCCGACCGCGTATCCCGAGGGATACGCGGTCGTTGACGTGGAGACCACCGGCCTGGCCCGGGACGACCGGATAATCTCCGCGGCCGTCTACCGTCTGGACGCGCGCGGCGAGGTCGAGGACCACTGGTACACGATGGTCAATCCGGAGCGCGACCCGGGCCCGGTCTGGATCCACGGTCTGACGAGCGAGGCGCTGGAGGGCGCTCCCCTCTTCCCGGACATCGCCGAGGAGTTCGCGGCCCGGCTCGACGGGCGGGTGCTCGTCGCGCACAACGCCGTCTTCGACTGGCAGATGATCGCCCGGGAGTACGCGCGCGCGGAGCGCGAGGCCCCGGTGCGGCAGCGGCTGTGCACCATCGCGCTGTCCAAGGAGCTGGGGCTGCCGCTGCCCAACCACAAGCTGGAGTCGCTGGCCGCCCACTTCGGCGTCGTACAGCAGCGCGCCCACCACGCGCTGGACGACGCGCGCGTGCTGGCGGAGGCGTTCCGGCCGAGCCTGCGGGCCGCGGCGGCGGGCAGCGTGCGACTGCCCCTCCAGGAGTGCCGACCGCTGACGGAGTGGCGGGACACGGCCACGCCCCGGATCGGGCAGCAGGCGGGCGGAAGTGGCGGTCACGGCGGCGGGTATGGCGGTGGCTACGGCAGCTACCGTCCGACCAGTTGGCGCCCGTCCCGCAAACGGCCCGCTTGCCCCTATCCCAACCCAGGTCGTTACGAAGAGGGCAAAAGGCTCAAGCAGGGCATGCGGGTCGCCTTCTCCGGGGACACGTCGGTCGAGCGCGACCTGCTGGAGGACCGCGCGATCGAGGCCGGGCTGCACGTGGCCACGAGCCTGTCCCGGCTGACCAGCCTGCTCGTCACGAACGACCCGGACGCGAGCACGTCGAAGGTGGTCAAGGCCCGCCAGTACGGGACACCGGTGATCGACGAGGCGGCGTTCGGGCAACTCCTCAGGGACGTGGAACCGGCGTCGCGGCAGTGACCGTACGGACGGGTGATTGCCGGGCGACTCGCCCCGAGCCGTCTCGCCCGGACCGCGGCGACGGCCCACGCTGTGGCGCATGGCGACATGTGAAGTGTGTGGAAACGACTACGGCATGACCTTCGAGGTGCACGCGCAGGGCGCCGTGCACGTCTTCGACTGCTTCTCCTGCGCGATCCACCGCATGGCACCCGTCTGCGAGCACTGCCGTGTGCAGATCATCGGGCAGGGCGTCGAGGTCGAGGGCCAGTGGTTCTGCGGCGCCCACTGCGCCCGCGCGGAGGGAAAGGTGGGGATCGTCGACAAGGTGTGACCTGCCCGGACCCGTACCCGCCTGAAAGCACCCCACGACCGAGTTGTACGGTCGTGGGGTGTACCGCTTCCTGTTGTCCCGGCAGTGGGTGATCCTCACGCTGGTCGCCCTGCTCCTCATCCCCACGATGATCAGGCTGGGCATCTGGCAGATGCACCGCTACGAGGAGCGCCACGCCCGCAACCAGTTGGTCGCCGACGCGCTGGGCGCGGAGCCGGTGGCGGTGGAGAAGCTGACCGCCCCGGGCCACACCGTCACCACCAAGGAGCGGTACCGCACCGTCACCGCGGTGGGCCGCTTCGACACCGGGCACGAGGTCGTCGTCAGGCGGCGCGTCAACTCCGACGAAGAGGTCGGCTTCCACGTCCTCACCCCCTTCGTCCTGGCGGACGGCAAGGTGCTGCTGGTCAATCGCGGCTGGATCCCGTCGGACGGACCCAGCCAGACGGCGTTCCCCAGGATCCCGGCGCCGCCGAGCGGCCGGATCACCGTCACCGGGCGACTGATGCCCGACGAGACGACCGAGGCCAGCGGCATCAAGGACCTCAAGGGCCTCCCCGACCGCCAGGTCATGCTGATCAACAGCGAGCAGGAGGCGCGGCGCCTCGACGCCCGCGTGCTCGGCGGCTACATCGTGCAGACCACGCCGGAGCCGAAGGGCGACACACCGGAGCTGATCGGGAAGCCCGGCGAGGAGAACGCCCCGCTGAACTACGCGTACGCCCTCCAGTGGTGGCTGTTCGCCGCGGGCGTTCCCCTCGGGTGGGTGATCCTGGCCCGCCGCGAGGCCCGTGACCGGGCGGCGGCGCAGCCGAAGCCGACGGAGGCGGAGGCCGAGCCGGCGGGCGTGTAGCCCTCCGCGCGTCACTCCCCCGGTCCCGCCCCTGATTGGCCCACCGGCCCTCGGGGAACCCGCATTTGCGTGCACCCGCGCATCGAGGACTACGCCCTCATCGGCGACGAGCAGACGGCCGCCCTGATCGGCAGGGACGGGTCCGTCGACTGGCTGTGCCTGCCCCGCTTCGACTCGGGGGCCTGCTTCGCCAGACTCCTCGGCGACGAGGACAACGGCCACTGGCGCATCGCCCCCAAGGACGCGCGGGGCCCCTGCACCCGCCGCGCCTACCGCCCCGACACCCTGGTGCTGGACACCGAGTGGGAGACCGACGAGGGCGCGATCCGCGTCACCGACCTGATGCCCCAACGCGACCGCGCCCCCGACCTCGTGCGCATCGTCGAGGGCCTCGGCGGGCGGGTCACCGTACGCAGCACCCTGCGGATCCGCTTCGACTACGGCTCGATCGTGCCCTGGGTGCGCGAGTCCGACGGACAGCGGGTGGCCGTGGCCGGCCCGGACTCGGTCTGGCTGCGCAGCGAACCCGAGGTGCACACCTGGGGCGAGAACTGCGGTACGCACTCGGAGTTCACGGTCGAAAAGGGCGAGAAGGTCGCCTTCGTCCTGACCTGGCATCCCTCGCACGAGCCGCGCCCGCCGCTCGTCGACGCGTACGACGCGCTGCACAGCAGCGTCCGGGACTGGCAGGACTGGGCCGGGTGCTGCCGTTACGACGGCCCGTACCGGGACGCCGTGGTCCGTTCCCTGATCACCCTCAAGGCCCTCACCTACCGGCCGACCGGCGGCATCGTCGCCGCCCCCACCACCTCCCTGCCCGAGGCACTGGGCGGGGTGCGCAACTGGGACTACCGCTACTGCTGGCTGCGCGACTCCACGCTCCTGCTGAACGTGGGACTGTCGGCGGGCTACCGGGAGGAGGCGGAGGCCTGGCGGGACTGGCTGCTGCGCGCGGTCGCCGGTGACCCGGCCGACCTCCAGATCATGTACGGCCTGGCGGGCGAGCGGCGGCTGCCCGAGTTCGAGGTGCCGTGGCTGTCCGGCTTCGCCGACTCCGCTCCCGTACGCATCGGCAACGAGGCCGTGACACAGCTCCAGTTGGACGTCTACGGCGAGGTCATGGACACGCTGGCCCTGGCCCGGCAGGCGGGCCTGCCCATCAAGCCGCACATGTGGGCGATCCAGTCCTCCCTGATGGAGTGGCTGGAGACGCAGTGGCGGCAGCCGGACGAGGGGCTGTGGGAGGTGCGCGGCGGGCGCCGGCACTTCGTGCACTCCAAGGTGATGGTGTGGGTGGCCGCCGACCGTGCCGTGCGCACCCTGGAGCAGAACCCGCACCTCGAGGGCGACCTCGAAGGCTGGCGGGCGATGCGCGACGAGGTCCATCGCGAGGTGTGCGAGAAGGGCTACGACGCCGAGCGGAACACCTTCACGCAGTCCTACGGCTCCCGTGAACTCGACGCGGCGCTGCTGCTCATCCCGCGTGTGGGCTTCCTGCCGCCCGACGATCCGCGTGTCGTCGGCACCATCGACGCGATCCGCGCCGAGCTCAGCCATCAGGGGTTCCTGCGGCGCTACAGCACCGACGGGACGACCGTCGACGGTCTGCCCGGCGACGAGGGCACCTTCCTGGCGTGCTCGTTCTGGCTCGCGGAAGCCCTGCACATGACGGGGCGTACGCAGGAGGCACGGGAGCTGTTCGACCGGCTGACGGGCCTGGCGAACGACGTGGGCCTGCTGTCCGAGGAGTACGACCCGGTCACCGACCGGCAGCTCGGCAACTTCCCGCAGGCCTTCAGTCACATCGGCCTGGTGAACACCGCCCTCGCCCTGTTCGGGGACGACAGGGCAGGATAGGGGCCATGGATCTTGGACTGAAGGACCGGGTGTACGTCGTCACGGGAGCCACCCGCGGCCTGGGCAACGCGGCGGCGCGTGAACTCGCGGCCGACGGGGCGAAGGTCGTGCTGACCGGCAGGGACGAGAAGCGGGCCGCCGACGCCGCCGCCGAGCTGGGGCCGAACGCGTTCGGGGTGGGCGTCGACAACGCCGACCCGGAGGCGCCCGCCCGGCTCGTCGCCGCCGCGCGGGAACGGTTCGGCGCTTTCCACGGCATCTTCATCAGCGTGGGCGGGCCGCCCGCCGGGTTCGTCGCCGACAACTCCGACGAACAGTGGCAGACGGCGTTCGAATCGGTGTTCCTGGGCGCGGTCCGGCTGGCCCGGGCCGCGGCGGCCGAGCTCGACGACGGCGGGGTCATCGGATTCGTGCTGTCGGGTTCGGTGCACGAGCCGATTCCGGGGCTGACCATCTCCAATGGACTGCGGCCCGGGCTGGCCGGTTTCGCGAAGTCCCTCGCGGACGAGCTGGGGCCGCGGGGCATTCGCGTGGTGGGTCTGCTTCCGGCGCGCATCGACACGGACCGGGTACGGGAGCTGGACGGGATGTCGGCCGATCCGGAGGCGACGCGGGCGGCGAACGAGGCGCGGATTCCCTTGCGCCGATATGGCACTCCGGAGGAGTTCGGACGTACGGCCGCGTTCCTGTTGTCCCCGGCGGCTTCCTATCTCACGGGAATCATGGTGCCGGTGGACGGCGGAATGCGACACGGATTCTGAGAGCGCCGTCAAGTCACCCTCTCCGCACGGTGTTTGACACCGCGCAGCCGGACCTCCGTCGGCAGTGCCGCGAGGCCTGCCGAATTCCGGGCGTGGGCCAGGGCCTGTGCGGTGAGGTCGTTCAGGGCGGCCCCCGGGTCCACGTGCGGTTGCAGCAGGAGGCGGGCCCGGGCCTCGGGGGCGCTGCGGCGGCCGGTCAGGTGGACCTTGGCCCGCTGGACGCCCTCCAGGCCCGCCGCCTCGCTCGCCAGGACGCCTTCCAGGGCCCGGCCCCGCAGCAGCGCCCCCTCGCCGTCGCCGGTGTCGACGAGGACCTCGGCGAGCCGGTGCCGGCGCAGGACCGAGGTCAGCCACCACAGGGCGAGCAGGACCAGGATGGCGAGCACGGCGATCACGGTCGGCCACCACCAGCCGTCGTCCCGCCAGCGCGTCCGCTCGGCGTCGCTGAGCAGCACGTCGTGCCGGCTGTCGTGGATCCACCAGGACGGCGGGTCCAGACCGAGCCCCACGGCCAGTACGGAACCGCCGATCACGAGCAGCACAAGGCCGACGAGCCCGATCAGCACCCGGTTGACCACCCTGAGCACGGCCCTCACCCCTTCCGTCCGAGCCGCCGCACGCGCACCGACAGCGAGGGCGGGCGGGACAGCCCCAGGCCCCTGATCGCGTCGGCGAGCGTGGCGTCCAGGTCGGCGCGTACCTCGTCCAGTTCGCGGAAGTGCGAGACGGCGCGGACGTCGGCGCGGCGGCGGCGTACCCGCACCCGTACCGACTGGACGCCGGAGACCTCGACGGCCCGGTCGCGCAGGACCAGGGCGGCGAGGTCGCGGTGGAGGCCGGCGCGTACGTCGGGGTGGGTGCGGCGCATCGGCAGGACGGAGCGCAGGCCGGGAGTGACGGCCAGGACGAGGAGCCAGAGGCCGAGCACGGCGGCGACGCCGGCGCCGACGAGCACCCAGATGTCGTCGAGGGGGCGCTCGGCGAGTTGGCGGGCCAGTTCCCGGCGCCAGTACATGGGCGGCCGGTCGGCGCGCACGGAGGCGATGTCGTACAGGAAGAAGCCCGCACCGAGCGCCAGCACCAGTGCCGTGATCGCGGCCGGGACACGCCGGGCCGACCAGAAGCGGCCGTCGCCGCGGCCCTTGTCGTCGACCAGGGGCGGGGGGTCGTAAGCGGCCGCGGACGCCGACTGGTCGAGGGGGTCGGGGCCGGTCTCCTTCTCGATGACCGGCAGTCGTTGTGTGGTGCCTTCGGAACCCTGGGACTCGCTCATCGCGTCCTCCCTGCCGCGCCCTGCCCGCGCGCCGGGTGCAGCCGCTCCACGTGCACGGCGACCTCCGGCACCTCCATGCCCACCAACGCGCCTACCCGCTCCACGACATGCCGACGCACGGTGGCGCACCGGGAGCCGATGTCGCAGGGGTAGTCCAGTTCGACATGGACGCGGACCCGGGCGGCGTCGACGGGCGTGCCGTCCCCGGCCTGCGGCCGGACGACGACATCGGCGTACGGCCGGGCGGCGTCCTCGGGCAGCCGGCCGACCGCCTCGCGCGCGGCCTGTGAGGCGATCTTCGCCACGACCCGGTCGGCGATCCGGGTCGCCCCGCGCTCACCGGGTGGGACGGCGTACGGCGCTCTGCCGAGTTCCGTGGCCCCACCGCTCACCGACGTCACCGCCGCCGTTCGTCACGCTGCCGGAAGAAGTCACCGAGCTCCCAGTCCCCCTCCAGGAACCGCCCGGTGACGAAACCGACGGCACCCAGGGCCGCCACCAGCAGGAAGGCGCCGAATCCGCCGAAGTACCCGGCGAATCCCAGTGCCATGCCGGCGATCATGCCGACCACGGCCATGCTCATGATGCGCTCCTCAGCTCATCGCTCCCTGGTAACTCCCGGCCACCGCGTCGTCCGGCCGCCGGCGCGTCACTGGATCCGGCGCTCCGGTTCCTCTTCCTCTTCCTCGGGCAGCTTCACATCACTCACCGCGATGTTGACCTCGACGACTTCGAGACCGGTCATCCGTTCCACGGCGGTGATCACGTTCTCGCGTACGTCCCGGGCGACGTCGGCGATGGAGACGCCGTACTCGACGACGATCTCCAGGTCGAGCGCGGCCTGTACCTCGCCGACCTCGGCCTTCACCCCGCGCGTCACCGACTTCGTCGTCCCGCCCGGCACCCGGTCGCGTACGGCCCCGAAGGTCCGCGAGATTCCGCTGCCCATGGCGTGCACGCCGTCCACATCGCGTGCGGCCATCCCGGCGATCTTCTCCACGACGCCGTCCGCGATGGTCGTCCGGCCCCGGGCTCCCGGGTCTCCCCCGCCGCGCTTGGTGACCTGGGTCCTGCGTGAGGTGGCGGCCTCGGCCTCGGTCCCCCGGTTCTGGTCCGTCGTCTCAGTCATGGCCGTTCGTCCTTTTCGGTTGCGGTCCCTCGACCACCGTAAGCACGCTTGCGCGATCGCGCCCGAGGGATGGGGCAGGCTGGAGGAATGACGACAGCTGATCGGTGGACGCAGACGGTGCGGCAGCAGTTGGGGCTCGGCAGACTGCTGCCTCTGGGCGGCGCCCGCGACGGCGCGTGGATCTCCGAGTGGGCGGCCGCGGCGGCGCTGCGGCGCGCGGCCGAGGGCATGCGCGGGGTACGGCTGGACGCGCTCCGGATCGCCCTGGCCGACCCGGAGGAGACGTACGAGGCCGCCGTACCGCCGCCGCCGAGCGCGCTGCCGCCGGGCCCGCTGCGGGTGACGGCGGACGTGGCGACGACGGCGGCCGAGGCGCTGCCGGTGACGGCGGACCGGCTGCGGGGGCTGCTGGCCGCCACGGCCACGGAACGCCTGGGCCTGACCGTGACCGAGGTGGACCTGCGGGTGACGGAACTGCTCGACGAGGACGCCGGACCCGCTGCCGTCCGGCAGCCGGAGCCGACGCGGGCCGCCGAGCCCGGGAACCCCGACGAGGAGCGCGTCGCCGCCGTGACCCTGGCGGTGCCGGGGGTCACCCGACTGACGGGCGTCCTGGGCGGGGCGAGCCGGGCGGTGCACATCGAGGAACGGCAGGACGGGACGGCCCTGCCGCGCCGGCATGTGCGGGTGGAGCTCGCGGTGAGCGCGGACCACCGGGCCGTGGAAGTGGCCCGGCAGGTCCGTGCGAGGGTGCACGAGGCACTGTTGGATCACCCGACGGTGGCCGTACTGGTCACGGCCGTCGGTTGATCGGCGCGGCGCTATTCGCCGAGGCCCGCCAGGTCCCTCAGCCGACGCGCCTGCGCGGCCCGCTCGGCACCGCGCTGCTCGTCGTAGGTGCGGTCCACAGCACCGCGCAGCAGCGCCTTGGTCTCGATCACCGCGTCCCGCGGCGCGGCCACGATCGCGCCCGCCAGATCCCGCACGGCGTCGTCGAGCTGGTCGACGGGCACCGCGAGGTTGGCCAGTCCGCTGCTGACGGCCTCCTCGGCCGTCACGAAGCGGCCCGTGACGCAGATCTCCAGCGCGCGGCCGTATCCGACCAGCCCGACCAGCGGGTGGGTACCCGTCAGGTCCGGCACCAGCCCGAGGCTGGTCTCGCGCATGGCGAACTGCACGTCGTCCGCGACGACGCGCACGTCACAGGCGAGCGCGAGCTGGAATCCCGCACCGATGGCATAACCCTGTACGGCGGCGATGGACACGACGTCGTTGCGCCGCCACCAGGTGAAGCCCTCCTGGAACTCGGCGATGGCAGCGTCGAGTTCACCGTCGCTGCTGCGCGCCAGCTCGATGAACGAGGGCTCGCCCTCGATCCCGTCGGGCGTGAACATCTGCCGGTCGAGGCCGGCGGAGAAGGACTTGCCCTCGCCGCGCAGCACGACGACCCGCACGCTGCCCGGCACGGCGCGCCCGGCCTCGGCGAGCGTCCGCCACATGGCGGGGCTCTGTGCGTTGCGCTTGGCCGGGTTGGTCAGCGTCACCGTGGCGATAGCGCCGTCGACGACGAGCCGTACGCCGTTCTTGTCGAGCAGGGGTGCGTGTTCCTGGTCGGGCGAAGCCATGGGGCGCCTCCGATGAGTGC
This sequence comes from Streptomyces sp. NPDC008086, assembly GCF_042957325.1. NCBI lineage: Bacteria > Bacillati > Actinomycetota > Actinomycetes > Kitasatosporales > Streptomycetaceae > Streptomyces > Streptomyces sp. NPDC008086. Next base: position 503,221 of record NZ_JBIBIA010000008.1, on the reverse strand, counting down.
GGTCATCATGGGATGCCCGGAGGGCACCCCCTAAGTGACTGCACAGTAACCACCCGGTCGATCAGCCGACCGACCGGGTGGTCACCATCGAAGCCGATGGGCCGCCCGCGATCAGCCTGCGGCCTTCTTGCCTCGTGTCGCGCCGCCACGCCCACGAAGCGTGACGCCGGACTCGCTGAGCATCCGGTGAACGAAGCCATACGAGCGGCCGGTTTCCTCGGCCAGCGCCCGGATGCTCGCACCGGAGTCGTACTTCTTCTTCAGGTCTGCCGCGAGCTTGTCGCGCGCGGCGCCGGTTACCCGGCTGCCCTTCTTCAGAGTCTCGGCCACCCGTGCCTCCTCATGGGAAGTGCGCTCTGGTCTCCTCATGATCACCCCTCCGGGCCTTCATGGCCACCCATTCGGCAAGGTCCGTGAGACAAGGTTTTGACGACAGGAGCACATCCCCACAAGCGGAATAGGGGATTCCGTCGGGAGTTGTCCGTACGGCCGAACGGGTTCTTTTAAGAACCCCCAGGTCAGAGCAGCACGACGGCCGAGCCCTTGTCGATAAAGGACTCGGCCGCGAATTCGATGTAGCACACACCTCGGTACGAGGAGATCTCACACAGATGATGGATCACGGATGGGCCGAATGATCCATAGCCCGGTGATCACGCATTCGATCAAGCGAGGGCGACGAGATCCGCGTAATCCGCGCCCCACAGGTCCTCGACGCCGTCCGGCAGCAGAATGATCCGCTCCGGCTGGAGCGCCTCGACGGCGCCCTCGTCGTGGGTGACGAGCACGACCGCGCCCTTGTAGGTGCGCAGCGCGCCGAGGATCTCCTCGCGGCTGGCCGGGTCGAGGTTGTTGGTGGGCTCGTCGAGGAGCAGGACGTTCGCCGAGGACACCACGAGGGTGGCGAGGGCGAGGCGGGTCTTCTCGCCGCCGGAGAGGACACCGGCGGGCTTGTCGACGTCGTCGCCGGAGAACAGGAACGAGCCGAGCACCTTGCGGACCTCGACGAGGTCCATGTCGGGCGCCGCGGACCGCATGTTCTCCAGGACGGTGCGGTCGGCGTCCAGGGTCTCGTGCTCCTGGGCGTAGTAGCCGATCTTGAGCCCGTGACCGGGGATGACGGCGCCCGTGTCCGGCTGCTCGACGCCGGCGATGAGCCGGAGCAGGGTCGTCTTTCCGGCACCGTTGAGCCCGAGGATGACGACCCTGGAACCCTTGTCGATCGCCAGGTCGACGTCGGTGAAGATCTCCAGCGAGCCGTACGACTTCGACAGACCCTCGGCGGTCAGCGGGGTCTTGCCGCAGGGCGCGGGCTCGGGGAAGCGCAGCCTGGCGACCTTGTCGGACTGGCGGACCTCCTCGAGGCCGGACAGCAGGCGCTCGGCGCGGCGGGCCATGTTCTGCGCGGCGACCGTCTTGGTGGCCTTGGCGCGCATCTTGTCGGCCTGGGCGTTGAGCGCGGCCGCCTTCTTCTCGGCGTTCTGCCGCTCGCGCTTGCGGCGCCTCTCGTCGGCCTCGCGCTGCTGCTGGTAGAGCTTCCAGCCCATGTTGTAGATGTCGATCTGGGCGCGGTTGGCGTCCAGGTAGAACACCTTGTTGACGACCGTCTCGACCAGGTCCTCGTCGTGGGAGATCACGATGAAGCCGCCGCGGTAGGTCCTGAGGTAGTCGCGCAGCCAGACGATCGAGTCGGCGTCGAGGTGGTTGGTCGGCTCGTCGAGGAGCAGGGTGTCGGCGTCCGAGAACAGGATGCGGGCGAGCTCGATACGGCGGCGCTGACCGCCGGAGAGCGTGTGCAGGGGCTGGCCGAGCACCCGGTCGGGCAGGTTGAGCGCGGCGGCGATGGTGGCGGCCTCGGCCTCGGCGGCGTATCCGCCCTTGGTGAGGAACTCCGTCTCCTGGCGCTCGTACTGCCTCAGGGCCTTCTCGCGGGTGGCGCCCTGGCCGTTGGCGATGCGCTGTTCGTTCTCGCGCATCTTGCGGATCAGTACGTCCAGGCCGCGCGCGGACAGCACGCGGTCACGGGCGAGGACGTCGAGGTCGCCGGTGCGGGGGTCCTGCGGGAGGTAGCCGACCTCGCCGGAGCGGGTGATGGTGCCGCCGGCGGGCATGCCTTCGCCGGCGAGGCACTTGGTGAGGGTCGTCTTGCCGGCGCCGTTGCGGCCGACGAGGCCGATGCGGTCACCCTTGGCGACGCGGAAGGACGCGGACTCGATGAGGACGCGCGCACCGGCGCGCAGCTCGATACCGGAGGCGGAGATCACGGACAGACTCCAGGGCGGGGTGGGTGGCGGGATGGGCGGCTGAGGACGTTCCCGCCGTCTAATGCGCGAGGAGAATGGCCATGGGGTCAGTCTAACGGGGCTGTGCAAGCACTTTTTCTGGGTTCGGGTGTTCGATACGGGGTCTTCCGCGTCCCGGCCCGTCCTCGTCGCGCGGCTCGGTGCCGAGCGGTCTGCGGCGCGGGACGATCCGTCCCAGGTCGTCCAGGGCGACGAGCTGCGCGGTCCAGGCCGCGTGGGGGCAGGGCTGGGCGACGACGAGCGTCCTGGCGTGATGTACGGCACGTCGGGGCTGGAAGGCGCAGCCGTCGCTCGCGGGCAGCCCCCAGCGCAGGTCACCGTCGGCGATCCGGTACGCGGCGATCCGGTACGGGGTGACGACGGCCAGCATGCCGTGGCCGAGGAGGCGCAGGACGCCCGTGCCGCCGTGGTCCGGCAGCCAGTCGCCGGGGGCGGGCAGGGCGCGATGCCAGCGGACGGTACGGCCGTCGGTGGCGGTGACCAGGCCGTCGTCCCAGAGCGTGATGACGTCCCCGCGCGCGTGCAGCGAGGTGAGGGGGCGCCGGCCGTCGCGGGTGTAGCGCCAGCGCAGGGCGCCGGTGCGGGGGTCGTGGGCCCGGACGGCGGCGCCTTCGGTGCGGAGCCGCGGGGCGGCGTGCGGCACGCGCGCGGGGGCGGTGCGCGAGACCGTGAGGTGGTCGCCGTAGGGGGCGGGGCGGGCGTGGTGGGCGACGGTCAGGAGTGGGATCACGGCGAGGAGGGCGAGCAGGGGCGCCGGCAGTCGGAAGCGGATCGCCACAGCGTAGCCACGCCCGGGGCGGTCGGCGGGGCACCCCGTGGCGACACGTCGGACGGGCGGGGGTCCGTCCCTCGTTCGGCCGCTGCCGGGGCCCGGCACGACCGGCCGATGTCAGTGGTCGCTGCGAGACTGGGCACCGGGTGGGAGTCCCGGCCGGTGGCGGCGAGGGAGCACTGGGGTCACAAGGGAGTGATCGGCATGGCAGGTACGAGCGGTGGGCGTCCGAGCGTGTATCCCACGCTGCTCTACGCGGACGCGAAGGCGGCGATCAAGCAGCTCACGGAGGCCTTCGGGTTCACGACGCTGGTGGTGTACGAGGGCGAGGACGGCTCGGTGGGCCACGCCGAGCTGGCGCAGGGGAACGGCGTGGTGATGCTCGGCTCCAAGGGCACCGGCAGCACCTTCGACAAGGCGATGAAGGACGCGGGGACGAGCGGGGTGTACGTCGTCGTGGAGGACGTCGACGCACACCACCGGCGGGCCGTGGAGCAGGGAGCGGAGATCCTGATGCCCCCGACGGACCAGGACTACGGCTCGCGGGACTACATGGCCCGGGACCGCGAGGGCAACGTGTGGAGCTTCGGCACGTACACCCCCGACCTGGACCCGAGATAGCGGGCCGAGCGCCGGGGTCCGGCTCCGGCCCGCTCAGCTCCCCCCGGTGTGTACCTGGAAGGCGGCGCGGCGTACGGCCTTGGCGAGGGCGGGGTCGGGGTGCGCGGCGGCGAGCGCGACCAGGACCTGCACGGTGCGGGGGTGCCCGACGGCGCGCACCTCGTCCAGGAGCATCGGCACCGTCGGCTGCACCGCGGACTCCAGGTGCCGTACGAGCATCGGGGCCTCGCCGTGGTCGGCGACGGCGGCGGCGGTGTCGACCCACAGCCAGGTGGCCTCTTCCCGGGTGAGCACCTCGTGGGCGTCCTCGGGGTCGATGCCGTCGTGCTCGGCGAGCCACAGCAGGGCGTACGGCCGCAGGGTCGGCTCGTCGGCGACGGCGCGCACGTCGGGCTCGGCGGGGGCGCCGACGACGCGCAGCGCCTCGAAGGCGAGGCCGCGCAGCAGGGCGTCGTCGCCGCGGGCGGCGCCGAGGAGTTCGGTGACGGCGCTGCCGACGGGGCGGGCGGCGAGCCAGGCGCGGTACTCGTCGCGGGCGGCGTTCGGGCGGAGCTGGGCGCAGCCGCGGAGCATGTCCTCGGCGGCCTGCTCGATGTTCCCGGCGGGGCTCTGGGCGGCGACGCAGATCTGTTCCAGCTTGACCCAGACCGCCCAGTTGCCGAGCGGGGTCAGGGTGGCCTGTCCGTCGCCGTAGGTGAGGGCTCCGACGGAGGCGAGGGCGTGCAGGGCCCAGTCGAGGAGCGGGGCCAGGGGCGTGTCCTCGGCCGCGTCGGCGGGCGGCGCGTCGGGGAGCGGCTCGGGCTGCGATCCGTAGGGGATCTCGCAGCGTTCGGTGCGCAGTTCGGTGACCCGCTGCTCCAACAGGTCCAGGAGCTGCTCCACGGGGACGGGGCCGGCGGACAGCTGGAGGAAGGAGAGCACCTGGGGCAGGGCCGAGACGACGTCGGACACGGCGCCGTGGGCGTGCTGCTCCGGTTCCGGGTGGGCGAGCGACCAGGCGTCGAAGAGGGCGACCCAGCCGCGCAGCACGGCGCTGTCGTCGCGGTCCCAGGCGCGCAGCCGCCAGCCGGGGCGGGCGCTGTCGCCGTGCACCTCGACCAGGCCGGCGAGCCGGGCGGTGTCCCAGTCGGCGCGGACCTGAGCCACGGTCAGGCCGAGGTCCCGGGCCGCGCGTTCGGCGGTCGCGTCGGAGAGGGTGCCCTTGCCGTCGGGGCTCGCGCCGTCCCGGCCGGGGCCCAGCGCGGCGTCCGCCCAGTGGGCGACCCGGGCCGCGGCGGCCAGACCCGAGCGTGCCATTCTGGCCAGCTCGGACCGGGCCGGTGTGCCCTCCGGGGGGCGGGGTGCGGGGCGGCGTGGGCGCCGCTGGTTCACGGCTCTGGGGGCGGCGGCCAGGGGTCGCGGGCGGACGAGTCGAAGCCTGGAGTCGCGCGGGATACGGGACGTCACGGGTGCAGTCTTCCGGTTGACGGTCCGAAAACCCAAACGGAATGTCACGAGGGGCGACGGGGATGGCCAACGCACGGGGTCCGGCGCGCGGCGGGGGACGCAGAACAGGCCAGTGGTACGGGGTTAAACGGAATCCGAGGCACCGGTGCTGTGGGCACGTCGGCGGCAGCAGGCCGGGGCAGGTCCGGCGGCGTCACATGAGCGGTGTCATGAAGCGGCGCAGGGACTCCTCGTAGGACTCGGGGTCGGCGTTCCACATGGCGGCGTGCGGGGCGCCCTCGACCGTGCGGAGGGCCACCAGGTTGGGGTGGGCGTCGGCGAGGCGGCGGGAGAGGCTCCAGGGGGCCACCCGGTCCTCGGGGCCGTGGAAGATCAGGGTCGGCACGGTGAGCGGCTCGGGGGTGCCGTCGCCGGTGAAGTGGTCGGCGCTCAGACCGGTGCGGCCCTGTGCGGCGCGGACCGCGAGTGGCAGCAGCGCGCCCGGGGTGTGGCGGGCCCTGGCGAGGGCGCGCAGGGTGGTCTCCCAGCTGAGGACCGGGGAGTCCAGGACCAGGCCCGAGACCCGGTCCCGCAGGCCCGAGTGCGCGGCGGCGCGCAGCGCCATGGTGGCGCCGGTGGACCAGCCGAGCAGGACGAGTTGCCGGGCGCCGTACCGCACTGCGTAGCGCATCGCCGCGTCCAGGTCGCGCCACTCGGTCTCGCCGAGGTGGCCGAGGCCGTCCGGGGGGCGGGGTGCGCCGAGGTCGCCGCGGTAGGCGAGGGCGAGGACCGGGAAGTGGAGGGCGCCGAGGAACTCCATGAGGTTCATGGCCTGTTCGCGGGTGGTGCCGAGGCCGTGCACCGCGATGACCCAGGTGTCCCGGGCGCCGGGGACGAACCAGGCGGGCAGGGAGCCGAGTTCGCCCGGGATGTCGATGTCGGCGTGGTCGAGGCCGAGGGCGGCGCTCGGGTTGCCGACGTGGATGTTCGGCGTGAGCCAGACGCTGTCGCCGGGTTCGAGGGTGCCGTGGGTGACGCGTTCCAGACGGCGTACGACGGTGTCGGCGGAGTGCTTCGCCGTGGCGAGGACGGGGCCGATGACCGCGTGGGAGGCGTCGCCGGAGAGGCCGTAGGTGCCCGGGCGGAGGGAGGCGAGGTCGCGGGTGAGGGCGATCTGGCCTGCGGCCGTGGCGTGCACGGTGAGGCGGGGTTCGGTGGGCAGGGGGCGGCCGGCGGGGGCCGTCAGTGCGGCGCCGCTGGCGAATCGGCCGACGGCGACGGTTGCGGCGCCGGCGGCGAGAGCCACGGTGACGGCGGCGGCCGTCGCTTTGACTGTGCGCACCTGTCCAGTGTCCTGGCGGACGGGGGGTGGGGCCAGTGGGAGGGCGGCTTGGGGTGACCGGCCTTTTCCTCGCCCCCGCCGCCCCTACCCGTCCCATCCCTGGGGGCCGCGGCCCCCAGACCCCCTCATCGGCCCTTCGGGCCTCGTCCTCAAACGCCGGACGGGCTGGGTGGTGCGGCTCGTCCTCAAACACCGGACGGGCTGGGTGGTGCGACTCGTCCTCAAACACCGGACGGGCTGGGTGGTGCGGCTCGTCCTCAAACGTCGGACGGGCTGCAGAACCCAGGCCCTAGCCGTGCTGCCCGTACCCCCGCAACCGCTCCCCCGCCTCCGCCACCTGCCCCTTCGACAGCAGGGCCGGGGACAGGCCGGGTACCGAGGAGGCCGTGAGCCAGAGGTGGGACATCCACTCGAGTTGGGCCGTGCGGTCGTAGGCCTGGTCGAGGGTGGTGCCGTAGGTGAGCGTGCCGTGGTTCTGGAGGAGGCAGGCGGTGCGGTCGGTGAGGGCACGGAGCATGTTCTCGGCCAACTCCGGCGTGCCGTACGTCGCATACGGGGCAACCCGGACGGGGCCGCCGAGGGCGCCGGCCATGTAGTGGATCAGAGGGAGCTCGGGGACGAGGGTGGAGACGGCGGTGGCGTGGACCGCGTGGGTGTGGACGACGGCGCCGGCGTCGGTGGCGCGGTAGACGGCGAGGTGCATGGGCAGCTCGCTGGTCGGCAGGAGGGTGCCGAGGACCCGTTCGCCGGTCAGGTCGACGCCGGTCACGTCGTCCGGGGTCAGCCGGTCGTAGGGCACTCCCGACGGTGTGACCAGCACGGTGTCGCCGACGCGCACGGAGACGTTCCCGGAGGTGCCGACGACCAGGCCGTCGGAGACGGTCCGGCGAGCCGTCGCCACGAGGGCCTCCCAGGCCTCGACCTCCTCGGGGCGGGCACTTCTGCCCCACGACTCCCCCGCTTCCCGTGCGCCCCGCTGCTCCCTCTGCTCCTCAGCCATGTGGCGATCCTGCCAGGCCGGGCGGCGGCCTGACCTCAAGTCGCCGTCGGGGCGGGGCACTTTAGGGCGGAAGGTCGACGTCCGGAAGGGGGCATAGCGGGTCATAACAGCCTCGCCTCCCGCTTGGCCTGAGATCGATCGGGATTCAACGATCTTCCCGTAATCTCTGGGGGATTTGTCGTGCACGCAGCCATTCCGGGGGGAAATATGGCCCGTGATCGCAAACCGTCCCGTCATCGCTCCCGCCTGATGGCGGCCTCCGTGGTGGCGCTCACCCTGGGCGGAACCACTCTGGTCGAGATGCCGGCCGCGGCGGCCGGCAAGCCCAGGGGGCATGACGTCTCGTCCCACCAGAAGAACGTCAACTGGCAGAGCGCGAAGGGGAAGGGCGCCCAGTTCGCCTACGTCAAGGCGACCGAGTCCCACACCTACCGCAACCCGTACTTCAACCAGCAGTACAACGGCTCCCGCAACGCGGGCCTGATCCGCGGCGCATACCACTTCGCGCTGCCGGACAAGTCGTCGGGCAGGGCGCAGGCGGCACACTTCGTGCGCAACGGCGGCGGCTGGCGGTCGGACGGCTGGACCCTGCCGCCCGCACTCGACATCGAGTACAACCCGTACAGCAAGCACAAGTGCTACGGGCTGGGCAAGGCGACGATGGTCGGCTGGATCCGGTCCTTCAGCGACGAGGTGAAACGACTGACCGGACGGCGTCCGGTGATCTACACCACCACCCACTGGTGGAACACCTGCACCGGCGCCAGCCGCGCCTTCGCCTCGAACCACGCACTGTGGATAGCCCGCTACGACTCCGCGACGGCGGGGAGCCTGCCGGCCGGTTGGCGGTTCTGGACCATCTGGCAGCACGACAACGGCAGCGGCAGCCTGCCGGGTGACCAGAATCTCTTCAACGGGTCGATGGCCCAGCTCAGGAAGTTCGCCCGGGGCTACTGAACCCTTGGGGCGCCCGGGCCGTGCGGTGACCGCCGGAGGGGGGCGGAGGGGAGGCCTCCCCTTCCGGACGAACAACCCCCTCTTACGGACACCGTGCGGCCCGCCTCAGTTCATCTTCCGTTCACTCAGGTTACCTACGTTCGTCCAGCCAATGACCTCGAACGATTGCCTGGGTAAATGGAAAACTTCTCGCTGATCCTCGCGATTGTGGTGGTAACCGCACTCGCGTTCGATTTCACGAACGGTTTCCACGACACCGCCAACGCGATGGCCACCACCATCTCGACCGGCGCGCTCAAGCCCAAGGTCGCGGTGGCCATGTCCGCCGTGCTGAACCTTGTAGGCGCCTTCCTCTCCGTGGAGGTCGCCAACACGATCTCCAAGGGTCTCGTCGACGAGAGCGGCATCCGTCCCGAGGTCATCTTCGCGGCGTTGGTCGGCGCGATCCTCTGGAATCTGCTCACCTGGCTGGTGGGCCTGCCCTCCAGTTCCTCGCACGCCCTGATGGGCGGCCTGATCGGCGCCACCATCGCCTCGGCCGGCATGGGCGCCGTCCACGGCGACGTGCTCGTCACCAAGGTGCTGATCCCGGCCATCGCCGCCCCGCTGGTCGCGGGCATCGCGGCGCTGCTCGCCACCCGCCTGACCTACACGCTCGGCAAGAAGGCCGACGGCGAGGCCAGCAAGAAGGGATACCGCGCCGGCCAGATCGCCTCCGCCGGTCTGGTCTCCCTCGCGCACGGCACCAACGACGCGCAGAAGACGATGGGCATCATCACCCTCGCCCTGGTCGCCGGCGGCACCCTCGCCCCCGACTCCGACCCGCCCATGTGGGTCATCCTCTCGGCGGGTCTGGCCATCGCGCTCGGCACCTACCTGGGCGGCTGGCGCATCATCCGCACCATGGGCAAGGGCCTGACCGACCTCCAGCCGCAGCAGGGCTTCGCCGCCCAGACCAGCGCGGCCACCGTCATCCTGGCCTCCTCCCACCTCGGCTTCTCCCTGTCCACCACGCACTCCGTCTCCGGTTCGGTGATGGGCGCGGGCCTCGGCCGCAAGGGCGGCGTGGTCCGCTGGTCGACGGCCACCCGGATGTTCGTCGCCTGGGGCCTGACCCTGCCGGCCGCCGCCCTGGTCGGCGCGCTCGCCGAGTACGTGACGGGCTTCGGCGCCTGGGGCACGGCCCTCGTCGCGGTCTTCCTGATCGGCTCCAGCGCCGCGATCTGGAAGATCTCCCGCCGCGAGGTCATCGACCACACCAACGTCAACGAGACCGAGGAGCCGCCCGGCGTGGTGACCACGGCCATGGCCGCCGTGACCCCGCCCCCGGCGGGCACGACGGCCGAGGACCTGTCGGCCACCATCCCGGCCCCGGCCTCCGAGCCGACGCCGTCGCCCTCGCAGGCCGCGGTCTGACCCCCACCCGGTTACTCCTCCCGGTACTCAAGGAAGAAGAAGCATGAAGATCGACTGGGCGGCTCTCGGCTCCGTCTTCGGCGTCAGCCTCGTGGTCACCGTGGCCCTCGTGGGCCTGTTCACCCTCGGCATCTCGGGTCTGTCCCGCCGCGAACGAGCGGTGGCCCAGGGCGACTCGGCCGCGCTCGCGGTCACGGGCGCCTACGCGTGCTTCGCGGCATGCGCGGCGGCCGTGGGATACGGGATCTACCTGATCGTGGCCTGACCCACGACAGACGCGAACACCCGAGGTGCGGGACGGATCACCGTCCCGCACCTCAGGCGTGTGTGGGCCTTCGCACACTCTCCCGTCGCAGGTCAACGGCAAGTTGACGGCCCTTCCAACCCCGTGGTGGACTTCCGGGGCCAGCTACGGCGGCAGGAGAGGAAGCCGGTGTGAATCCGGCGCGGTCCCGCCACTGTCACCGGGGTAGAAAGCCCCGGGAGCCAGGAACTCTCACCGCCGGACTCGTCGAACCAGGGCGTGGACACCCTGAGTGAGGACAGAACGCGATGCTCGCCTGCCGATCGACACGCAGTTTCAGACCGTCGTCTGACCCCACGGTCGGCTGACCCTGATGCGAGCCGATCGCGTCTTCGCGTACGGCGCCGCCGCCGGACTTCTCGGTGACCTGCTGCTCGGCGACCCTCGCCGGGGGCATCCGGTCGCCGCGTTCGGACGTGCCGCGGGCGCCGTGGAGAGAGTGTTGTGGCGCGACGACCGCGCGCGGGGTGCGGTGCACAGCGCCGTGTGCGCCGGTGGCGCCGTGGCGCTCGGTGCCGTCGCCGCCCGTGTCGTCCGTAGCTCCCCCACCGCTTCCGTCGCGCTGACCGGCGCCGCCACCTGGGCGGTCGTCGGCGGGACTTCGCTCGCCCGGGAGGCCCGCACGATCGGGCGGGCCCTGGAGGCCGGGGACGTCGAGGGCGCGCGGGCGCGGCTGCCGCATCTGTGTGGACGGGACCCGCAGGCGCTCGACGCGGACGGGATCGCGCGGGCCGTCGTGGAGTCCGTCGCCGAGAACACCTCCGACGCGGTGGTGGGGGCGCTGGTGTGGGGGGCCGTCGGCGGGGTGCCGGGGCTGCTCGGGTTCCGGGCCGTGAACACGCTCGACGCCATGGTGGGCCACAGGTCGCCCAAGTACCGCCGGTACGGCTGGGCTTCGGCCCGGCTCGACGACGTGGCCGGATGGCCGGGGGCGCGGCTGACGGCCGTACTCGCCGCCGTCGCCGGGGGCGATCCGCGCGGGGCGGTGCGTGCCTGGCGCGCCGATGCCGCCAAGCACCCGAGCCCCAACGCCGGGCCCGTCGAGGCCTCGTTCGCGGGGGCGCTCGGGGTGCGCCTCGGCGGGACGCTGTCGTACGGCGGGCGGGTCGAGCACCGGCCGGTGCTCAACGGGGCGGGGCGCGCCGTCGCCGTCCAGGACATCGAGCGGGCCGTACGGCTGTCGAAGCGCGTCGGCTGGCTGGCGCTCGGCGTCTGTGCCGCCGCGCGCCGTATCGCGAAGGGACGTACGTCATGACGGGCGGGGGACTTCTCGTCGCCGGCACCACCTCGGACGCCGGCAAGAGCGTCGTCACCGCGGGGATCTGCAGGTGGCTGGTGCGGCAGGGGGTCAAGGTCGCGCCGTTCAAGGCGCAGAACATGTCCCTCAACTCGTTCGTGACGCGCGAGGGCGCCGAGATCGGGCGGGCGCAGGCCATGCAGGCGCAGGCGTGCCGCGTGGAGCCGACCGCGCAGATGAACCCCGTGCTGCTCAAGCCCGGCGGCGAGCGGAGCAGCCAGGTCGTGCTGCTGGGCAAGCCGGTGGGCGAGATGAGCGCGCGCGGGTACCACGGCGGGCGGCAGCAGGCGCTGCTCGGGACCGTGCTCGACTGCCTCGCCGAACTGCGGGACACGTATGACGCGGTGATCTGCGAGGGCGCGGGGTCTCCGGCGGAGATCAATCTGCGGCGGACCGACATCGTCAACATGGGCGTCGCCCGCAGCGCCCGGCTGCCCGTGCTGGTCGTGGGCGACATCGACCGCGGGGGCGTCTTCGCCTCCTTCTTCGGGACGGTGGCGCTGCTCTCCCCCGAGGACCAGGCGCTGATCGCCGGGTTCCTGGTCAACAAGTTCCGGGGCGACGTCTCGCTGCTCGAACCCGGGCTCGACATGCTGCGCGGCCTCACCGGCCGGCACACGTACGGCGTCCTGCCCTTCCGGCACGGCCTCGGCATCGACGAGGAGGACGGGCTGCGGGTCTCGCTGCGCGGGACGGTCCGGGAGTCGGTCGTCGCGCCGCCCGTCGGCGAGGACGTGCTGCGGGTCGCCGTCTGCGCCGTGCCGCTGATGTCCAACTTCACCGACGTGGACGCCCTCGCCGCCGAGCCGGGTGTCGTCGTGCGGTTCGTGGACCGGCCGGAGGAGCTGGCCGACGCGGACCTGGTGGTGCTCCCCGGCACCCGGGGAACCGTGCGCGCGCTGGAGTGGCTGCGCGAGCGGGGGCTCGCGGACGCCCTGGTGCGACGGGCCGCCGAGGGGCGGCCGATCCTCGGGATCTGCGGCGGCTTCCAGGTGCTCGGCGAGCACATCGAGGACGAGGTCGAGAGCCGCGCGGGGCACGTCGACGGGCTGGGACTCCTGCCCGTGCGGGTGCGGTTCGCCCGGGAGAAGACCCTCACCCGGCCCGTCGGCGAAGCCCTCGGGGAGCGGGTCGAGGGGTACGAGATCCATCACGGGATCGCCGAGGTCGGCGGCGGTGATGTGTTCATCTCTGATGACAAAGGACACAGCCTGGACGGGTGCCGGGTCGGTCAGACCTGGGGCACGCACTGGCACGGCTCGCTGGAGTCGGACGGTTTCCGGCGGGCCTTTCTGCACGAGGTGGCGGCCGCCGCGGGCCGACGCTTCGTGCCGGCGCCGGACACGTCGTTCGCCGCGCTGCGCGAGGAGCAGCTCGACCGGCTCGGCGACCTGATCGAACAGCACGCGGACACGGACGCGCTCTGGCGGCTCATCGAGTCGGGCGCGCCGCAAGGACTGCCCTTCATTCCACCGGGAGCGCCCGCATGAGCACACCCTTCCCCTTCACGGCCGTCGTCGGCCAGGACGACCTGCGGCTGGCGCTGCTGCTGAACGCCGTGTCACCGGCGGTCGGCGGTGTGCTGGTGCGCGGCGAGAAGGGCACCGCCAAGTCGACGGCCGTACGGGCGCTCTCGGCCCTGATGCCGGAGGTCCCGGTCGTGGCCGGGTGCCGATTCTCGTGCGATCCCGGGCGGCCCGACCCCGGGTGCCCGGACGGGCCGCACGAGCCGGGAGCGGCCGTCGAGCGGCCCGCCCGTATGGTCGAACTGCCCGTCGGCGCCTCCGAGGACCGGCTGGTGGGCGCCCTGGACATCGAGCGGGCGCTGGCGGAGGGCGTGAAGGCCTTCGAGCCCGGCCTGCTCGCGGACGCGCACCGCGGAATCCTGTACGTCGACGAGGTCAACCTCCTCCACGACCACCTGGTCGACCTGCTCCTCGACGCGGCCGCGATGGGCGCCTCGTACGTCGAGCGCGAGGGTGTCTCCGTACGGCACGCCTCGAAGTTCCTGCTCGTCGGCACCATGAACCCCGAAGAGGGCGAGCTGCGGCCGCAGTTGCTCGACCGGTTCGGGCTGACCGTCGAGGTCGCCGCCTCGCGGGAGCCCGACCAGCGGGTGGAGGTCGTACGGCGGCGCCTCGCCTACGACGACGACCCGGCCGGTTTCGCCGCGCGCTGGGCGGACGACGAGGCCGAGGTACGCGGGCGCATCGCCGCCGCACGGGAGTTGCTGCCCTCGGTGCGGCTCGGTGACGGGGCGCTGCGGCAGATCGCGGCGACCTGTGCCGCGTTCGAGGTGGACGGGATGCGGGCCGACATCGTGATGGCGCGTACGGCGACCGCGCTGGCCGCGTGGGCCGGGCGTACCGATGTGCTCGCCGAGGACGTCCGGCAGGCGGCGCTGCTCGCGCTGCCGCACCGCAGGCGGCGCAATCCCTTCGACGCTCCGGGACTCGACGAGGACAAGCTCGACGAGACGCTTCAGGAGTTCGCCGGCGACGACGAGAACGAGAGCCGGAACGAGGACGAGGGCGACGAGGACCCCGATCCGGACGGGCCCGGCGGGGGCGGCGGGCAGCCGCCTTCCGGACCGGAGGGGCCTGACGGACCTGACGGGCCGCCGGGACCGCGCAGCGGTGACGTGGACGCGCCGCCCGAGGCCGGGGAGGGCGGGCAGCCGCAGGCCCCTGGTGCCGGGGAGCAGCAGCCCGTGCGGGCCTCGGAGCCCTTCCGGACCAAGGTGCTCAGCGTGCCCGGTCTCGGCGAGGGCGCGGCGGGGCGGCGTTCGCGGGCGCGGACCGAGCACGGGCGGACGACCGGTGCGCGGCGCCCCAGGGGGGCGCTGACCAAGCTGCACCTGGCGGCCACCGTGCACGCGGCCGCCCCGCACCAGCGGACGCGGGGACGGTCGGGGCCGGGACTGGTCGTACGGCGCGACGATCTGCGGCAGGCGACCCGGGAGGGGCGCGAGGGGAACCTCGTGCTGTTCGTGGTCGACGCCTCGGGGTCGATGGCGGCGCGGCAGCGGATGTCCGCGGTCAAGGGAGCCGTGCTCTCGCTCCTGCTGGACGCCTACCAGCGGCGGGACAAGGTGGGGCTGGTGACGTTCCGGGGGACGAGTGCCGACGTGGCCCTGCCGCCGACCTCGTCGGTGGACGCGGCCGCGGCCCGGCTGGAGTCGCTGCCGACCGGGGGGCGTACGCCGCTCGCGGCCGGGCTGCTCAAGGCGCACGAGGTGCTCCGGGTGGAGCGGCTGCGGGACCCGGCTCGGCGGGCGCTGGTCGTCGTGGTGACCGACGGGCGTGCCACCGGCGGCCCGGAGCCGGTCGCGCTGGCCGGGCGGGCCGCGCGGCTGTTCGCCGCCGAGGGGATCGCGTCCGTGGTCGTGGACTGCGAGACGGGGTACGTGCGGCTGGGGCTCGCCGGGCAGTTGGCGGGTGAGCTGGGCGGTACGGCGGTGACGCTGGACGAGTTGCGGGCGGACTCGATCGCCGGGCTCGTCAGGGATGTTCAGGGTGGATCGCAGGGTGGGTCGAAGAGGAGGGCCGCGTAATGCCGCAGGGGCAGCCGAGTGTGGTGCCGGACGATGGGCTGACGACGCGTCAGCGCCGTAACCGGCCGCTGGTGATGGTGCACACCGGGGTGGGCAAGGGCAAGTCCACCGCCGCCTTCGGGATGGCGCTGCGCGCCTGGAACCAGGGGTGGCCGATCGGGGTGTTCCAGTTCGTCAAGTCGGCGAAGTGGAAGGTCGGCGAGGAGAACGCGCTGCGGGTGCTGGGCGCCAGCGGCGAGGGCGGCACCGTCGACTGGCACAAGATGGGCGAGGGCTGGTCGTGGGTGCAGCGCGACGACCAGATGGACAACGAGGAGAAGGCCCGGGAGGGCTGGGAGCAGGTCAAGCGGGACCTGGCCGCCGAGTCGTACAAGCTGTACGTCCTCGACGAGTTCGCCTATCCACTGCACTGGGGGTGGGTGGACGTCGACGAGGTGATCGACGTGCTGCGTGACCGGCCGGGAACCCAGCATGTCGTCATCACCGGGCGGAACGCGCCGGAGAAGCTCGTGGAATTCGCCGACCTCGTGACCGACATGTCCAAGGTCAAGCACCCCATGGACGCCGGGCAGAAGGGGCAGCGGGGTATCGAGTGGTGATGTCCTCGTCCTCGTCCTCGTCGGCTTCCGTCCCACGGCTCGTCATCGCCGCGCCGTCGTCCGGCAGCGGGAAGACCACCGTCGCCACGGGGCTGATGGCCGCGCTCGCCGCGCGGGGGCTCGCCGTGTCCCCGCACAAGGTGGGGCCGGACTACATCGACCCGGGGTACCACGCGCTCGCCACGGGGCGGGTGGGGCGGAACCTCGACGCGTACCTGTGCGGGCCCGAGCTGGTCGGGCCGTTGTTCCTGCACGGGGCGCGCGGCTGCGACATCGCGGTCGTCGAGGGGGTCATGGGGATGTTCGACGGGGCCGCCGGGCAGGGGGAGCTGGCGTCGACCGCGCATGTGGCGAAGCTGCTGCGGGCGCCGGTGGTGCTGGTCGTGGACGCGTCGTCGCAGTCCCGGTCGGTGGCGGCGCTGGTGCACGGGTTCGTGTCGTGGGAGCCGGAGGTGCGGGTCGGGGGGGTGATCCTGAACAAGGTCGCGTCCGACCGGCACGAGGAGTTGTTGCGGGAGGGGTTGGAGTCGGCCGGGGTGCCGGTGCTGGGGGTGTTGCGGCGGACGGCTCAGGTGGATACGCCTTCGCGGCATCTGGGGTTGGTGCCGGTCGCGGAGCGGCGGGGGGCTGCGGTGGATGCGGTGGCTGCCATGGCCGCGCAGGTGCGGGACGGGTGTGATCTGGAGGCGTTGGTTTCGCTGGCGCGTGGTGCGGGGGCGTTGTCATGTGCGGGGTGGGATGCGGCTGAGGTGCTCGCTTCCTCGCCCCCGCCGCCCCTACCCGTCCCATCCCTGGGGGCTGCGCCCCCAGACCCCCCTGATCGGCCCTTCGGGCCTCGTCCTCAAACGCCGGACGGGCTGGGTGGTGCGGCTCGTCCTCGAACGCCGGACGGGCTGCGAGAGCCCGTGGTCGCCGTTGCCGGGGGGCCTGCCTTCACCTTTTCCTACGCCGAGCACACCGAGTTGCTCACCGCCGCCGGGGCCGTTGTCGTTCCGTTTGATCCGTTGCGGGACGAGGAGCTGCCGGAGGGGACGCGGGGGTTGGTGATCGGGGGTGGGTTTCCGGAGGTGTACGCGGCTGAGTTGTCGGCCAACGAGCCGTTGCGGAAGGCCGTCGGGGAGTTCGCGCTGAGCGGGGCTCCGGTCGCCGCCGAGTGTGCGGGGCTGCTGTATCTGTGCCGGGAGCTCGACGGGCAGCCGATGTGCGGGGTCCTCGATGCCGGTGCTCGGATGTCGGAGCGGCTGACACTCGGTTATCGGGACGCGGTGGCCGTGAGCGACAGTGTGCTGGCGGTGGCCGGGACGCGGATGCGGGGGCACGAGTTCCATCGGACGGTCGTGGAGCCCGGGGCGGGGGAGCTGCCCGCGTGGGGGATGCGGCTGCCGCACAAGCGGGTCGAGGGGTTCGTGCGGGGCGGGGTGCACGCGAGCTATCTGCACACGCACTGGGCGGCCGAGCCGGGGGTGGCCCAGCGGTTCGTGGAGCGGTGCCGTGGCGCGGACGGGGTCGCCCCGTGAGAACGGCCTGGGACCTCGTGGTGGGCGTCGGTGGCTCGAAGGGCGTCCCTGTCACGGAGATCCTCGCTCTGATCGACGGCGCCCTCGGCGACGCCGGCCTCTCCCCCGCGTCCCTCACCGAACTCGCCACCCTCGACGCCAAGGCCGGCGAACCCGGCATCGTCCGGGCCGCCGCCCGGCTCGGCGTCCCCCTCGTCACCTACTCCGCCGACGAGCTGGCCGCCGTCGACGTCCCCCACCCCTCCGACGCGTCCCTCGCCGCGACCGGCACCCGCTCGGTCGCCGAGGCCGCCGCCCTCGCGCGCGGCGGGGAACTCCTCGTACCGAAGCGGAAGTCGCGGCGCACCGACGGACGGCCGGCGAGGGCGACCTGTGCCGTCGTACGGCGTCCCGGGCCGGACGGGCGCCATGATGGCCGTGCCGCCCGCACTGTTCCCCCCTCCGAGGAGTCATCGTGACCACTCCGCCGCCCGCGCTGCTCATCGCCGGTCACGGCACCCGGGACGAAGCCGGGGCCGAGGCGTTCCGCGAGTTCGTACGGGAGTTGGGACGCCGCCATCCCGAGCTGCCCGTCTCGGGCGGCTTCCTCGCGCTGTCCTCGCCGCCGCTGGGGGAGGCCGTCGCGGAGCTGGTCGGGCGGGGGGTGCGCCGGTTCGCCGCCGTGCCGCTGATGCTGGTGTCCGCCGGGCACGCCAAGGATGACCTGCCGGCCGCGCTGGCCCACGAGAAGGAGCGGCACCCCGGGATCTCGTACGCCTACGGCCGCCCGCTGGGCCCGCATCCCGCGCTGCTGTCCGTGCTGGAGCGGCGGCTGGACGAGGCGCTCGGCAGCGCGGGGCGCAGGCCCGGGGACCGTGCCGAGGTGACCGTGCTGCTGGTCGGGCGGGGCTCGACCGACCCGGAGGCCAACGCCGAGGTGCACCGGGCGGCGCGGCTGTTGTGGGAGGGGCGCGGGCTCGGGGGCGTGGGGACGGCGTTCGTGTCACTGGCGGCGCCGGACGTGCCGAGCGGCCTCGACCGGTGCGTGAAGCTGGGCGCGCGGCGGATCGTCGTGCTGCCGTACTTCCTGTTCCCCGGCGTCCTGCCGGACCGGGTGCGCGATCAGACCGAGGGCTGGGCGGCGGCGCACCCGGAGGTCGAGGTGCGGTCGGCGGGCGTCCTCGGTCCGGTGCCGGAGCTGCTGGATCTGGTGATGGAGCGGTATGCGGAGGCGGTCCGGAGCGGCCACGACGGCCATCGCCCGCACGGACCCGACGGACGTCACGGGTCCGCACACGGACACGTACCTGGGCATGGACAGCAGGAAGCGCACTCTTATGCACTCTGAACCGCATGACCTCCGGCATCACGGCGACGCCGAGGTCCGTGACGACGGTTCGGCGCTCGTCGACCTCGCCGTGAACGTCCGCGCGGACACGCCGCCCGTTTGGCTGCGGGAGCGGATCGCGGGCTCGCTGGGCTCGCTCGCCGCCTACCCGGACGGGCGGGCGGCACGGGCGGCGGTCGCGGCTCGGCACGGGCTGCCGGTGGAACGTGTGCTGTTGACGGCGGGGGCGGCTGAGGCGTTCGTGCTGCTGGCGCGGGCGCTGAAGGTGCTGCGGCCGGTCGTGGTGCACCCGCAGTTCACGGAGCCGGAGGCGGCGCTGCGGGACGCGGGGCACAGCGTCGAACGCGTGCTGCTGCGGGCGGAGGACGGCTTCCGTCTCGACCCGGCGGCCGTTCCCGAGGACGCCGACCTGGTCGTCATCGGCAATCCCACCAACCCCACCTCCGTGCTGCACCCGGCCGCCGCCCTCGCCGAACTCGCCCGTCCCGGGCGGACGTTGGTGGTGGACGAGGCGTTCATGGACGCGGTGCCGGGTGAGCGCGAGGCGCTGGCGGGGCGGACGGACGTGCCGGGTCTGGTGGTGCTGCGCAGCCTGACCAAGACGTGGGGGCTGGCCGGGCTGCGGATCGGCTATGTCCTCGCCGCGCCGGAGACCATCGCCGAACTGGAGCGCGCCCAGCCCCTGTGGCCCGTCTCCACGCCCGCGCTCGCCGCCGCCGAGGCCTGCGTGGCACCCCCTGCCCTGGCGGAGGCGGCCCACGCGGCGCACCGCATCGCCGCCGACCGGGCCCATCTCGTCGCCGGTCTCGGCGAGTTCGCCTCGCTCGGGCTCCGGGTCGTCGGGCCCGCCGAGGGTCCCTTCGTCCTCGTACGGCTGCCGGGGGCGGCCGGCGTACGGCACCAACTGCGCGACCTCGGGTTCGCGGTGCGGCGCGGGGACACCTTCCCCGGTCTTGGCGAGGAGTGGCTGCGGCTGGCGGTGCGGGACCGGGGGACGGTCAGCCGGTTCCTGCGGGCGCTGGACCAGGCGATGGCCCTGGCCCGGCGCTGAGCCCGGCCGGCACGCGCGCCACGCCGCCGTCCGGGAAGCGGACCTCCACGGTCCCGTCGGCGGTGACGGTCGCGCTCGCTCCCGTGAGCGGGGTCCGCGGGTCGGCGCTGAGCACGACGAGGGTGACCAA
Organism: Streptomyces sp. NPDC008086; assembly: GCF_042957325.1. Lineage (NCBI taxonomy): Bacteria > Bacillati > Actinomycetota > Actinomycetes > Kitasatosporales > Streptomycetaceae > Streptomyces > Streptomyces sp. NPDC008086. Next base: position 483,607 of record NZ_JBIBIA010000008.1, on the reverse strand, counting down.
CAGCGGGCGGGGTCGGGCGAGTTGGAGGACGGGGGTCGCCGAGTGGTGGCCCACCGCGTTCGTACCGGTGGCCCGTACGACCGACGTCTCGGCGCCGTCCCAGCCGTGGAGGCCGACGAGCGCGCTGGTCAGTCCGTCCGCGCGGCGGGCGACCGCCCGGCCGGGGCCGGTGTGTACGTCCGGAGCCGCCGCGTCGTCGGCCACCGCCCAACCGCCCTCCCGCACGGCCGTGTCGGGCGGTACGTCGAGTCGGTGCACCCGGACTTCCCAGGCGCCGCGCACCAGGCTGACGGTTTCGACCCGCCCGCCCTGCGCACGGGACCCGGCTCGCCCGGCTTCGGCGCCCAGGGGGTGGATGCGCCCGCGTCGGGAGGGGGTGCCGTCGGGGGCCAGGAGCGCGAGGTGGTTGTCGGCGCCCGGTGTCTCGGGGGCGGTCGCGCTGGAGTAGGCGAGGCGGGCGTAGTGGGGGCTGTCGTCGTCCGTGGCCGGTGGGGGCGGGAGGCGGTCGCTGCCGTGGTTGACCAGCCGTACGATGCCGTCGGCCGTGGTGGAGTGCAGCAGCCAGCCGGGGGCGGGCAGGGCCAGACCGACGTCCCGGGTGTCGACGGGGGCCGGTTCCTCCGGTGCCGTCCAGACCGGGTGGTCGGCGGGCAGGAGCAGCCCCAGGAAGGCCTTGCTCGCCCAGTACGGGGAGGCGGGGCCCGAGTAGCGCTGGGTGACGGGGAGGAAGGGCCGGTACCAGCCGAGGCTGAGCAGGCCCCGTTCGTCGGGCACGCCCCGCTCGGCGAAGTGCTTCAGCGTGCCGGAGGCGAGGCGGCGGGTGCGGCCCGGCGGCAGCGGGGTGGCGTCGGCGAGGGCGCCCGCCCACAGCGGGGCGGCGGCCGCGAAACGGTAGGTGAGGGAGCGGCCCTGGTGGACGGGGGCACCGTCCGAGCCGAAGAAGTGCTGGTGGACCGCGAGGAACTCGCGCAGCCGCGCCCGGTGCCGCGTCACGGTGGCCGGGGCCGCGCGCGGCCCCGCGATCCGGGCCCACAGCACCGGATACAGGTGAAGCGCCCAGGCGTTGTAGTAGTCGAACTTCCGCCCGTCGCCGTCGGTGTACCAGCCCCCGCCCCGGTACCAGCCGTCCAGCCGCGCCAGCCCCGCGTCGATCTCGGCCCGGCTGTGCGGCGCGCCCACCGAGGCGAGGAACTCCTCGGTGATCACCTGGAACAGCCGCCAGTTGGAGTCGTTGACGTCCGCCCCGACGAACCCACCCAGCCAGCCGCACACCCGCTCCCGTACGCCGTCGTCCAGGTGGTCCCACAGCCACGCACGGGACTCGTGCAACGCGAGCGCGATCGAGGCGGCCTCCACCATCGGCTGGGCCCGGTCGGTGATCGGCGGCCAGTGCTCGGCGTGGTGCGGATCCGTACCGGCGTCCAGTCCGGCGGCGTACCGCTCGACGAGGGCCGGACCGACCCGCCCGCCCGAGCCCGCGATGCGGAACGCGGCGAGCAGGAAGGAGCGCGCGAAGCCTTCCAGCCCGTCGGACCAGGGGCCGGAATGGCTGGGCGGCCCGGGTAGCCGGTACTGGGCGAATCCTGGTGTGGCGTAGGGCAGCAGCCCGGCGAGGAGCCGGTCGGCGAGCGCCTCCCAGTGGGCGCGGGTCCAGCCGGTGAGGGGCGAGAGGACCGGGTCGGTCGGCGGCAGTTCGGGAAGGTTCGTCGGGGCGCCGAGGTGTGAGACGCGCGGCACGGTCATACGAGGTTCGGTCCTCCATGAGTCGGGGCAGCGAAAGCGCCCCTGTAGGGGCGCGGGGCTGTATCGATATGCGGCTCCGCCGTGTGGGCGCGACCAGCCACAAACCACCCGCAGCCGCCTACGGCACCCGAGGCGAAGCGACGCTCCGGCGCACAACGATGTGCGTACCGAGCAGGTGATGATTCCCCCCGGCATGCTCAGGGTCACGCAGAGCGATCCGCACCGCAGCCCGCCCGAGCTCCTCGGCCGGCGTACGCACAGTCGTCAGCGGCGGATTGAAGTCCTCGGCCAGCGGAATGTCGTTGTACCCGACGACCGAGACGTCCTCAGGCACCCGCAGACCGGCGTCGGCGATCGCACGCAGCGCCCCCGCGGCGACCATGTCGTCCCCGGCGACCACGGCGGTGAACTCCCGCGTCCCCTTGAGAAGTTCAGCCATGGCCCGCAGTCCCGCCGCCCGACCGAGCCCGCAGTCGACGACCCGCCCGGCCGCCGCAGGCACCCCGTGTTCGGCGAGCGCGGCACGGTAACCGGCGACACGGGCGTCCAGGGCCGTGTTGCCGGGCAGCCCGCCGAGGAAGACGATCCGTCGGTGACCGGCCGACAGCAGATGCCCGGTGACCGCCCGCGCACCGGCCTCGTTGTCGAACTCGACGACCAGCGCGGGGATGTCGGGATCCGGCGCGGGCCGGCCGCACAGCACCAGCCGCGCCCCCGACGCGTCCAGCGCCTGCGCGTAGTGGGCCACGCGCGAGCGGTACGCGTCGTCCTCGACGACCCCGCCGACCAGGATCACCAGCCGCGCCCCCTCCTCCCGCATCAGCTGCACGAACTCCATCTCGCGCTGCGGGTCCCCGCCGGTCGCGCCGACCACGCAGAGCCAGCCCCGGTCGGCGGCCTCGGCCTCGACGCCCTCGGCGACCTGGGCGTAGAAGGGGCTGGTGACCTGGCGGACGACGACGGCGGCCATCTTCCGGCCGCCGCCCACCAGGGCACGGGCGTGGGCGTTGGCGACGTAGTCGAGGTCGCGTGCGGCCCGCAGCACGCGGGTCCGGGTGGAGGTGGGCACGGGATGGTTGCCGCTGAGCGCGCGCGACGCCGTGGCCACGGACACGCCCGCCCGTTCGGCGACCTCGCGGATCGTCACCCTCCGCCTGGGCCCCGTGTCCCCGATGGTGTTCCCCATCCCCCGCGCCTCCTGTTCCGTCGGCCCGCCGCTCACGCGCCCGCCGCGTGGTCCTTCGCGAACTCCTCGGCCATTCTGTCGCCGCCCCGCGACCGCCAGGTCTTCACCGCCGCGTCCCACTCCGTCAGCGGCAGCCGTCCCGCGACGATCCCGGTGACGGTGTCGTCGAGGAGGGCCTTGAGGGTGGTGCCCTGGGAGTTCCTGGTGCGGGACTGCAGGCCGAAGGAGGCGTCGCGGACGGCGTGCGGGACGACCTTCCGCTGCCAGGCGTGCAGGGCCCGTACGGCGTCCGGCATGCCGGGCACGAACAGCACCTGGGGGCCCTCGGCGAGGTACTTCAGCGGCAGGTTGGTGTTGTTCTCGGTCTCGCCGAGCTTCGTGGGCTCGGGTGAGCCGTCCTTGCCGCGGGTGAAGTGGGTGCCCTCGACGCCGTAGTGGACGAGTTCCCACTCCTGGCTGCCGAAGGGGGCGGCGAGGTGGTCGAGGACGCGCAGGAGCAGTTCGATCCGTTCCCTCTTCGCCTTCTTCAGCACGGTGTACCCGAAGGAGCGGCGGGCCGCGACGACGCCGCCCGGCTCGCCGCCGACGCTGTACGGGAGCGCCGCGGCCGGGGTCATCCCGTCGGGTGCCTCGCGGTACTTGGGCAGGTAGGCGCCGAAGCCGTCCTGCATGGAGCCGACGGTGCCGTTGTAGTAGAGGGTGGTCAGGTCGATCTGGGAGACGGACGTGGCGTCGGGGTGGTAGCAGCCGTCCTTGCGCAGCCGGGCCTGGAAGGCGATGGACGCCTTGTACCGTTCGTCGGCGCAGGCCGGCAGGAAGGTGCCGTCCTTGGTGACGGCCCAGTTCTGGGGCGCGTTGTGGGCGGCGGAGTGGACGGCGTTGCCGAACAGGGAGCCGTTGGCGGCGCCCAGCGCGTACGTACGGCCGCTGGTGGCCCGCTTGGCCACGGCGGCGAAGTCGTCGGAGGTCCAGCCCTCCTTCATGCCCGCGTCGGCGAACATGCCCTGGTTGAGCCAGAGGGTCGAGCCGGGCAGCGGGCGTTCCAGCGGGATGCCGTAGAGGCGGCCGCCGATACGGCCCATGTCGCGCCAGGCGTGGGTGGGGATGCCGGCGAGGTTGGGGTAGTCGGTGATCGCCTCGCCGGAGAGGTAGGGGGTGAGGTCCTCGGCGCGCCGCTGTACGAACTCGGCCTCGCGGGGCAGGACGAAGCCGGAGAACAGGTTGATGATGTCAGGCAGAGTGTCGGCGTCGGCCGCCATCACCGTCGCCATCTTCTTCTGGTAGTCGGCCTGGGAGACGATCGTGTACTCGATCCTCACCCCGAGGGCCTTCTCGACAGCGGCCCAGAACCGGTTGGCGGGGGCCGGCTTGGGCGGGGTGCCGAAGGAGACCGACATGACCTTGACGGTGGAGCCGTCACCGGGGGTGCGGGCGACGGACTTGACGAGGTCGGCGGGGTAGGAGGTGTAGCCGGCCTGCACTCCGGCGTCGGTGGCGGCGAGGTCGGGCCTGGGACCGGTGGCGGGCCGGTACGTCGGCCAGGGCGCGAGGTCCTTGCCCGCGTTGGAGACGTCGCTGTCACCGGAGCCGGTGGAGCAGGCGGTCAGCAGACCGGGGGCGGCGGCCACGGCGCCGCCGGCGGCGACGGAACGCAGTACGGTACGACGGGACAGGCCGGGCATGGGCGAATCACCTCTCTGCGTACATGTGTTGATGCTGCGTCAGCTCTTGATGGCGCCGGTGAGCACGCCCTTGGTGAAGTACTTCTGCAGGAACGGGTAGGCGAGCAGGATCGGGACGGTGGCGATCACCAGGACCGCCATCTGCACGGTCTGCGGCGCGGTGACGGTGCCCTCGCCGGTGGTGGCGTCGGTGAGTCCGGAGCCCGCGACGACGTAGGTGCGCAGGACCTGCTGGAGGGGCCAGTGGTCGCTCTCCAGGTAGAGCGAGGCGTAGAACCAGGAGTTCCAGTAGGCCACCGCGTAGAAGAGTCCCACGACGGCCAACGCGGCCTTGGACAGCGGCAGTACGACGGAGACGAGCACCCGCCAGTCCCCCGCCCCGTCCAGCCGCGCCGCCTCGTACAGCTCCTCGGGGATGCCCTGGAAGAAGCCGCGCAGGACGACGAGGTTGAAGACGTTGACGAGGACCGGCAGCACCAGCGAGGCGTAGTTGTCCAGCAGGCCCAGCTCCTTGACCAGCAGGAAGCTCGGGATCATGCCGGGCGGGAAGAGGAAGGTGAACAGGACCAGGAGCAGGACGGGCCGGCCGCCGAGGACGCCGGGGCGGGAGAGGGCGTAGGCGAGGGTGACGGTGCAGGCGAGGCTGAGCAGGGTGCCGACGAGCGTGACGCCGGCGCTGACGCCGAGGGCGTGGGTGACGATGCCGCCGTCGAGGATGTCGCGGTAGGCGTCCAGGCTGGGTTCGGTCGGCCACAACACCCAGCCGCCGTTCGCCACGACCTCGTCGGTGGAGGCGAGCGACGTCGAGACGATGACGAGGAACGGTACGCAGACCAGGAGCACGACGGCGACGAGGGCCACGGCTTTCGCGCCCTGGGTGACGGGCCTCGGCTTCTCCATCCAGCCCGGCCGGGCGGGGGTGCGGGTTCCGGCGCTCACTTGTAGACCCCCTGTTCGCCGAGGCGGTGGGCGACCTTGTTGGCGGCGTAGACGAGGAGCGCGCCGATGACACCCTTGAACAGACCCGCGGCGGCGGCGAATCCGTAGTCGCCGCCGACGATGCCCTGGTAGTAGACGAAGGTGTCGATGATCTCGGCGGCCTCGGGGCCGACCGCGTCGCGCTGGAGGAGCATCTGCTCGAAGCCGACGGAGAGGATGTCGCCGAGCCGCATGATCAGCAGCAGCACGATCACCGGGCGGATGGCGGGCAGGGTGACGTGCCAGAAGCGGCGCCAGGGCCCGGCGCCGTCGATCGCGGCGGCCTCGTACTGCTGCTCGTCGACCTGTGCGAGGGCGGCGAGGAAGATGATCGTGCCCCAGCCGGCGTCCTTCCAGATGACCTGGGCGACCACGAGCGGCTTGAAGGCGTCGGGGTCGCCGATGATGTCGACGGTGTGCAGGCCCATGCCGTCCAGCGAGGAGTTGAGCAGCCCGGTGTCGCCGAGGACCTGCTGGAAGAGGGCGACGACGATCACCCACGAGATGAAGTGCGGCAGATACGCCACCGACTGCACGAAGCGGCGGACCGTGCTCCAGGTGAGGCTGTGCAGGAGCAGGGCGAGGGCGAGCGGCACCGGGAAGTAGAAGGCGAGCTGGAGGACGGCGATCCACACCGTATTGAGGACGGAGTCCCAGAACGCGCCGTCCTCGAACATCCGCTGGAAGTTGCCGAGGCCCACCCAGGGGCTGCCCCAGAGCCCGTCGAAGGGCACGTACTCCTTGAAGGCGATGACGTTGCCGACCAGGGCGCCGTAGTGGAACAGCAGGAAGTAGGCGAGGCCGGGGAGCATGAGCAGGAGGAGGGCGCGGGATTGAAACCGTTTACGCTCCACTGAACCCCTCGTATCTCGGAGTTGGGGTGAGGGGAAGTTAAAACGTTTTCAGACGCCAGTCAACAGCCCTGACAGGAAGGGCTGTTGACCAGGGTTGCCGCGGGACGGCCGCCTTGCGGGTCAGCTCCTGCCGCGCCGCGCCAGGGCCACCGCGCCCCCGCCCGCGAGGAGCAGGGCGACCGCACCGCCCGCGATGTACGGCGTCATCGGGTTGCCGCCGGTCTCCGCGAGGCCCTCGTCGCCGGACTCGCCCTGGGGCTTCACGTCACCGGCCGAACCGGCGCCCGGGTCGGTGCCGGGCTCGGCGCTCGGGTCCTCCTGCTGCGCGGGCTCGGCAGGGGTCTCGCAGGTCGCCCTGGCCAGGGTCAAGGTGCCCTGGACGTCGGCCACGTTCAGCTTCAACGGGTTGACGGACACCTTGAGTTCGAGGGCGGTGGCGGCCGCCGTACGCGAGGTCTGCTCCGTCTTGGAGTAGTCGAGGCGCACGTCGCCCACGCCGGGCACCTTGACGTTGGTGGTGCCGCCGGCGGTCAGGGTGACCTTCTTGCCCAGGACGGTGACGTCGCCGAGCAGGTCGGAGGTGGCGGTGGGCGTCTTGCCGGCCTCGCAGGTCGCCTTGGAGGTGACCTGGCCGACCTCGATGAGCGAGAGCAGCGGCAGTCCGGGGACGTGGACCTTGGCGTGGGCGAGGCGGGTGTACCCCTCGGCCCTGCCGTCCTCGACGGTGGCCTTCGACTGGGCGACCTCGGCGTTCAGCACACTGAAGGGCCGGCCGCCGTCGACACCGTTCAACTCGGCGGTCAGCGTGGCCTTCTCGGCGCTCTGCGGCGCCTGCACCTCGTTGAGGGAGACCGCGAGCGGGACGTTCACGGTCTTGTTGAGCAGGGAGACGTCGAGTCCGGTGCGGAGCACGACGGCGCTCGCGCGACCCTCGTCACCGGTCGCGTGCGCGGTGCCCGCGGCGCCCAGGGCCGCGGGGCCGGCGGCCAGGGCGGTGGCCGTCGCGACGGTGGCGAGACGGCGTGCGGGCAGGCGGAAGTTCTTGCCGTTCAAGGTGGGGACCCCCAGAGGAGACTTGCTCGGGACCTGGCAAGAATCGCGTACCGAGAGTGAACAGTCAGCAATCCGCCAGGACTTCACTCCTACGTGGGGTTTCCGTGAACCTTTTCGAATCCTGCGGCACGGGTGTTCCATGCTTTCGCCGTCGCACCGGCATCTTTGCGAATACGCCGGTCGACGCCCCGGAGCGCGGGACGGCGTGCGCGACTGCCCCACCGTCGGGTTCCGTCACGCTCCGTCGCGTCGTCGCGTCCCGTGGGGTCAGCCGACGACCTGCCCGTTCAGCACCACCCGCCGGGGCGCCGCCAGCACCCGTACGTCCGCTCGCGGGTCGGACTCGTACACCACGAGGTCGGCCGCGGCGCCCTCCTCCAGGCCGGGGCGGCCGAGCCAGCTCCGGGCCGACCAGGTCGTCGCCGCGAGGGCCTCGACCGCGGGGATGCCGGCGGTGACCAGTTCCGCCACCTCGGCGGCCACCAGGCCGTGCGGCAGGGTGCCGCCCGCGTCGGTGCCGACGAAGACCGGGATGCCGGCGTCGTAGGCGGAGCGGACGGTGTCGTAGCGGCGTTCGTGGAGCCGGCGCATATGGGCCGACCAGCGGGGGAACCTGGACTGGCCGCCGTCGGCCAGCTTCGGGAAGGTCGCGATGTTCACGAGGGTGGGCACGATGGCCACACCGCGCTCGGCGAAGAGGGGGATCAGGTCCTCGGTCAGGCCGGTGGCGTGCTCGATGCAGTCGATGCCCGCCTCGACCAGGTCCTGGAGGGAGTCCTCGGAGAAGCAGTGCGCGGTGACCCGGGCGCCCAGCCGATGGGCCTGAGCGATGCCCGCCTCGACCGCGTCCCGCGGCCAGGTCGGTGCGAGGTCCCCGAGGTCGCGGTCGATCCAGTCCCCGACCAGCTTGACCCAGCCGTCGCCGCGGCGGGCCTCCTGGGCGACGTAGGCGACCAGGTCCTCCGGTTCGATCTCGTGGGCGTAGCCGCGGATGTAGCGGCGGGTGCGGGCGATGTGCCGGCCGGCCCTGATGATCTTCGGCAGGTCCTCGCGGTCGTCGACCCAGCGCGTGTCGGAGGGCGAGCCGGCGTCGCGGATCAGCAGGGTGCCGGCCTCGCGGTCGGTGAGCGCCTGCTTCTCCGCCACGTCGTCGTCGACGGGGCCGTGCGGGCCGAGGCCGACGTGGCAGTGGGCGTCGACGAGGCCGGGGAGGGCCCAGCCTTCCACAGTGCGGGTGTCGCGGGCGTGGACCGGACGGTCGTAGGTGATCCGTCCGTCCATGACCCACAGTTCGTCGCGGACGTCATCGGGGCCGACGAGGACCCGCCCTCTTACGTGCAGCACCGCCAGATCGCTCATGCCACGCACCATAGTTCTTCGCCTGCGGGTCCGTCGTGGCTGGTCGCGCAGGTCCCCGCGCCCCTAGGTGGCGTTGCCCTCCTCCTCGACCTCAGCCATCGCGGGGTCCAGCAACCGTGACAGGAAGTGGCGAGTCCGGTCGTGGGTCGGGTTGCCGATGACCTGGTCGGGGGTGCCGTCCTCGACGATCACTCCGCCGTCCATGAAGACGACGCGGTCGGCGACCTCGCGTGCGAAGGTCATCTCGTGGGTGACGACCATCATGGTCATGCCCTCGTTGGCGAGCATGCGCATGACGGCCAGGACGTCCCCCACCAGCTCGGGGTCCAGCGCCGAGGTCGGCTCGTCGAAGAGCATCACCGCGGGGCCCATGGCGAGGGCGCGGGCGATGGCGACGCGCTGCTGCTGGCCCCCGGAGAGGGAGGCGGGGTAGGCCGACGCCTTCTCCGAGAGGCCGACGCGCTCCAGGTTCTCGGCGGCGACCTTCGCGGCGGCGGCCTTGTCCCGCTTGAGGACCCGGCGCTGCGGGAGGGTCAGGTTCTCGGTCACCGTGAGGTGCGGGAACAGGTTGAACTGCTGGAAGACCATGCCGATACGGCGGCGTACGGCGTCGATGTCGACGTCCGGGTCGGTGAGCTCGGCGCCGCCGACGAAGACCTGGCCCTTGCTGGGCTCCTCGAGCAGGTTCACGCACCGCAGCAGCGTCGACTTGCCCGAGCCGGACGGGCCGATCACACAGACGACCTCGCCCTGCCTGATCTGCAGGTCGATGCCGCGCAGCACCTCGTTGTCGCCGAAGGACTTGTGCAGGCCCCGGACGTCGATCTCGGGTCGGGGGCCGAGGGTCTTGTCGGTCACTTCACGGCCTCCTGGGCCTTCGCCTCCATGCGGCGCACGACGAAGCCGAGCGGGATGGTCACCAGCAGGTAGCACAGGCCGGCGACCAGGATCGGCGTGGAGTTGGCGGTCTGGCTGGCCAGGTCGCGGCCGAACTTGGACAGCTCGCGCTCCTCCAGCGTGACACCGAGGAACAGCACCAGCGAGGAGTCCTTGAAGAGCAGGACGAGTTCGTTGGTGAGCGGCGGGAGGATGATCCGGAACGCCTGCGGGATGATGATCGAGACCATGGCGCGGGCGGGCGAGAAGCCGAGCGAGCGCGCCGCCTCCATCTGCCCCTTGGGCACCGCCTGGATGCCCGCGCGGATCGTCTCCGCCATGTAGGCGGCGGCGACGAGGCCGAGCGCGAGCGCGACCTTGCCGTACGTGCCGCCCGGGATCTCCGTGCCGGGGAAGGCCAGCGGTACGGCGACCCCGATGAAGATGAAGATCAGCAGGGCGGGCAGACCGCGGAAGATCTCGATGTAGACGCCCGCGAGCCAGCGGTACGGCCCGACGGACGACAGCCGCATCAGCGCGATCACCATGCCGAGGACCAGTCCGACGACGAAGCCGGACACGGTGTACAGCACGGTGTTCTTGAGCGCCAGTGTGATGACGTCCGGGAACATCTGCCGGGCGATGTCCCCTTGCGCGAACTGGTTCGCGAGCCGGTCCCAGTCGGCCGCGACCGCGAAGGCGATCACGGCCGCGACGAAGACGACGTACTGGACGCCGCGGGACAGGCTGCGCTTCTGACGCCGGGTCAGGCCCTTTTTCCTCGGCTGGAGTCGTACGTCCGTGCCCGTCATGAGGCGGACGGAGACGCCGACGCCGCCGACTCGTCGTACGGGCCGATCCACTGCTCGTACAGCTTCTTGTACGTGCCGTCGGCCTTCGCGTCCTTGATCGCCTTGTTGATGGCCTCGCGGAGCTTGGTGTTGCCCTTCTTCACCGTGAAGCCGTACTGCTCACCGGTGTTGATCTGCTCGGCGACCTCGAAGGCGGCCGCGTTGGCCTTGTCCTTCAGCCAGCCCTGGACGACCGGGTAGTCGATGACGACGGCCTGGACCTGGCCGGTGCGCAGGCCGTTGATCACGGCGTCGGAGGACTCGAAGGAGACCGGGTCCAGGCCCTTGCTCTTGGCGTAGTCCTCGCCGGTGGTCTGGGCCTGGGCGCCGACCTTCTTGCCCTTGAGGTCGGCGAAGGACGAGATGCCGCTCTTCTTGTCGACGAGGACGGCCTGGGTGGCCTCGAAGTACGGGTCCGAGAAGTCGACGTTCTTCTTGCGCTCCTCGGTGATGGTCATGCCGGCGGCGGCGAGGTCGCACTGGCCGGCGTTGAGGGAGCCGCCGGTCTTGAAGTTCTCGAAGGGCTGGTCGACGATCGCCTGCTTCACGCCGAGGTCGTCCGCGACCAGGTCGATCAGCGAGACGTCGAAGCCCTGCACCTTGCCGTCGATCTCCGACTGGAAGGGCGGGTACGGCAGGTGGGTGCAGGTGGTGAGCTGGCCCGCCTTGACGACTTCGACACCGCCGGCCGCCGTCTTCGTACCGCTGCCGCCGTCGCCGTCGGAGGAGCAGCCGGCCACGAGCACCAGCCCGGCCGTCGCGGTGGTGGCGGCCAGAACGCGGGTCCGGCGCCCGAGGGTCGTCTTCACGGGGGGCCTCCTGTCAGGGAACTATGAGTTCCGATTATAAGGAGAGGTTTGAGATCCCCAAACCAAACCGATGGTTAAGGGGCCGTTCGACCTAAGAAGTCGAGTGTGGGAAGGGGCGTTGGGGTGCGCGGTTACGCTCGTCACGTCGATCCCCGGAGCGAAGAGAGCGAAGAGAGCCCGCCGTGACCCACCCCGCCTCGACCCATCCCTTCCTGGACCTGGCCCCGCTGAGCGCCGCCCGATTCGCCGCCATCGAGGACCGGGTGGCGCGGCTGCTCGGTACCGAGCAGGACGTCGTGATCATGCAGGGCGAGGCGCTGCTGCCGCTCGAAGGGGCGATCCGGGGGACGGCCGGGCCCGGCACGGTCGCGTTGAACGTCATCACCGGCCCCTACGGGCAGACCTTCGGTGACTGGCTGCGCGACTGTGGGGCGACCGTGATCGATCTGCCGGTGCCCTTCCACACGGCGGTCACCGCGGACCAGGTCCGGGAGGCCTTCGCCGAGCACCCGGAGATCGACTTCGTGTCCCTGGTGCACGCGGAGGCGGCGACCGGCAACACCAATCCCGTCGCGGAGATCGGTGAGGTCGTGCGGGCGCACGGGGCGCTGTTCTACCTGGACGCGGTGGCGTCGATCGGGGCCGAGCCGGTGCTGGTGGACGCGTGGGGTGTGGACCTGTGTGTCATCGGGGCGCAGAAGGCGATGGGTGGGCCGGCCGGGGTGTCGGCGGTGTCCGTGAGCGAGCGGGCGTGGGCGCGGATGGCGTCCAATCCGCGGGCGCCGCGGCGGTCGTATCTGTCGCTGCTGGACTGGAAGGAGCGGTGGGTCGACGGGGGCCGGAAGGCGCTGCTGCACGCGCCGGCACAGCTGGAGATGCTGGCGCTGGAGGCTTGCGTGGAGCGGATCGAGGCGGACGGGCTGGAGGCGGTGATGGGCCGGCATCGGGCCGCCGCGGCGTCCACTCGGACCGGGGCGGTGGCTCTGGGTGGGGGGTTGGAGCCGTATTGCGCGATGTGCGGGAGGCTGCTCCGGTCGCTACGACGTTGAGGGTGCCGGAGGGGGTCGTGGCGTCGGAGGTGGCGGCTCGGGCGGTGGCGGGTGATCCGGGGTTGCCGCTGGTCGCCGGGGGTGGGGCGTTGGCCAAGGAGATGATCCGGGTCAATCACTACGGGGCGGATGCGGGGGTGGGTGTGGTGCGGGGGTGCCTCGCGGCGCTGGGCGCTGCGCTGGCGGAGGAGGGTGTGACCGTGGACGTGGAGGGGGCCCTGCGGGCAGCCGACGCCCCCTGGCACTGACCCGACTTCCCTCGCCCCCGCCGCCCCTACCCGTCCCATCCCTGGGGGCTGCGCCCCCAGACCCCCTGATCGGCCCTTCGGGCCTCGTCCTCAAACGCCGGACGGGCTGAAGAACTCAGCCCCGTCCGGCGTTTGAGGAGCGGGGTCTGGGGCGGAGCCCCTGGCGGCGGGGGCGAAGGGGCGGTTCGCTGGGCGCTGAACGTGCCGGCTGCGTCACACCGCCGTGCCACGCTCCACTCATGACCGCCCCGATGAACCTCCCCGACGGCCGCCCCATCCCCCTCCTGACCGGCGACGAGCGCCCCATGCTGGAGAGCTGGCTGGACTTTCACCGCGCCACGCTGGAGCTGAAGTGTGCGGGACTGGACGACGCCCAGGTGCGGCTGGCCTCCGCCGAGCCCTCGGGGCTGACGCTGCTCGGCCTGGTGCAGCACCTCGCGGAGTGTGAGCGGAACTGGTTCCAGCGGGTGGTGGGTGGAGTCGACGTACCGCCGGTGTACGGCGAGGAGAACGAGAGCGGGTACGCCCTCGACGCCGGACGCGGGATCGGCGAGGCGCTGGAGGCGTGGCGGAAGGAGATCGCGCGGGGGCGCGAGGCGTGTGGGGCGCGGGACCTGGACAGCGTCGGGCGGATCGGGGACGGGCCGATGGCGGGGGTCGAGGTCAGTCTGCGGTGGGTGCTCATTCACATGATCGAGGAGTACGCGCGGCACAACGGCCACGCCGATATTCTGCGAGAACGCATCGACGGTGTAACCGGAGCCTAAATTCAACGCAATTCCTGGAATTCTTTTCCGGGCAGCTTCCCATCTTCTTCTGCCCGCTTTCCCCAGCCCTAAACGCAAAGATTTCGCGAACGCCATCCGGCTCAATTCGGGCAGGTCTCGTGAGAGTTACATGGCTGTGACGCGTTCCACACCGTGTCCGCTTTGGGATGGATTTAAGGGACAGAACCAGGCATATCACCCCGGCTGGTCGGCCACCCTCACGCCCGCGTGATAACACACCCAGCGCTCATACGTAACCCCACACGGCCATGCAATTTCGTTTTTCCCTCGGTAAATTCAATTCGCATGACTGCCGCACAAGCAGACCTGCAAATCGACCGTCCGGCGGTGGCCGACGGGGCCGCGCTGTGGCGTATTGCCCGAGACTCCAAGGCCCTCGACCTCAACTCGTCGTACAGCTATCTGCTGTGGTGCCGCGACTTCGCGGGCACGTCGGCCGTCGCCCGCGACGAGCGCGGGGAGCCGGTCGGCTTCGTCACCGGATACGTACGGCCGGAGCGACCGCGCACCCTGCTCGTCTGGCAGGTGGCCGTGGACGACGCCTACCGCGGCCGCGGCATCGCCGCCGCGCTGCTCGACGGGCTCGTCGCACGCGTCGGCGGCGAGTACGGCGTCACGAACGTCGAGACCACCATCACACCCGGCAACATCGCCTCCGAGCGCCTGTTCGGCGCCTTCGCCGAGCGGCACGGTGCCGCTCTGGAGCGCGAGGTGCTGTTCTCCACCGGCCTGTTCCCCGACGGGCCGCACGACCCCGAGGTCCTGTACCGCATCGGTCCCCTCTCCCTGTGACCTCCCCCACTGACTTCCCCGACTCCCCCCACGCAACGAGGAGCGATTCGTCGTGACCATCACCCAGCCCGACCTCAGCGTCTTCGAGACCCTGGAGTCCGAGGTGCGCAGCTACTGCCGCGGCTGGCCCACCGTCTTCGACCGTGCCCGGGGCAGCCGGATGTACGACGAGGACGGCCACGAGTACCTGGACTTCTTCGCCGGTGCCGGCTCGCTGAACTACGGACACAACAACCCCGTCCTGAAACGGGCGCTGATCGACTACCTGGAGCGTGACGGCGTCACGCACGGGCTCGACATGTCCACCAGCGCCAAGCGGGCCTTCCTGCAGACCTTCCAGGACCTGGTGCTGCGGCCGCGTGACCTGCCGTACAAGGTCATGTTCCCGGGCCCGACCGGGACCAACGCCGTCGAGTCGGCGCTGAAGCTGGCCCGGAAGGTCAAGGGGCGCGAGGCCATCGTGTCCTTCACCAACGCCTTCCACGGCATGTCCCTGGGCTCCCTCGCCGTCACCGGCAACGCCTTCAAGCGGGCCGGGGCGGGGATTCCGCTGGTGCACGGGACGCCGATGCCGTTCGACAACTACTTCGACGGCACGGTCGAGGACTTCCTGTGGTTCGAGCGGCTGCTCGAGGACCAGGGGTCCGGGCTGAACAAGCCCGCCGCCGTGATCGTCGAGACCGTGCAGGGCGAGGGCGGCATCAACGTCGCCCGCCGGGAGTGGCTGCAGGCACTCGCCGCGCTGTGCGAGCGGCAGGACATGCTGCTCATCGTCGACGACATCCAGATGGGCTGCGGGCGTACCGGTGCCTTCTTCTCGTTCGAGGAGGCGGGCATCACCCCCGACATCGTCACCGTGTCGAAGTCGATCAGCGGCTACGGACTGCCCATGTCCCTGTGCCTGTTCAAGCCCGAGCTGGACATCTGGGAGCCGGGCGAGCACAACGGCACCTTCCGCGGCAACAACCCCGCCTTCGTCACCGCCACCGCGGCCCTGGAGGCGTACTGGGCGGACGGGTCCGCGATGGAGAAGCAGACCCGCAAGCGCGGTGAGCAGGTCGAGCAGGCGCTGATCTCCATCACCGAGGAGAACCTCGCCGACATCAAGGAGTACCGCGGGCGCGGGCTCGTGTGGGGCCTGGAGTTCCACGACAAGGAGCGCGCGGGACGTGTCGCGCACCGAGCCTTCGAACTCGGGCTGCTCATCGAGACGTCGGGCCCCGAGAGCGAGGTCGTGAAGCTGCTTCCGGCGCTCACGATCACCCCGGAAGAGCTGGACGAGGGACTCAGCGTCCTCGCCCGCGCCGTCCGGGAAACCATCTGAAACACCACCTAGGAGGCATCGCAGCACCGTGATCGTCCGTTCGTTCAAGGACATCGAAGGAACCGACCGCCATGTGAAGTCGGCGTCGGGCACCTGGGAGAGCAAACGCATCGTCCTCGCCAAGGAGCGGGTCGGCTTCTCGCTCCACGAGACGATCCTGTACGCGGGTACGGAGACGTCGATGTGGTACGCGAACCACATCGAGGCCGTCGTCTGCGTCGAGGGCGAGGCCGAGCTGACCGACCACGAGACCGGGCGGACACACCTGATCACGCCCGGAACCATGTACCTCCTGGACGGCCACGAGAGGCACACGCTGCGGGTGAAGGAGGACTTCCGCTGCCTCTGTGTCTTCAACCCACCCGTGACCGGCCGGGAGGACCACGACGAGAACGGCGTGTACCCGCTGCTCACCGAGCCCGAGGAGGTGTGAGACATCGTGACGACGATGACTGACCTGTACCCCAGCCGCGGCGCCACCGAGGTGTCGACCCCGCGCCAGGACCCCGTCGTGTGGGGCTCCCCCGACACGCCGGGCCCGATCGCCACCGGTGACCTGCAGTCCTTCGAGCGCGACGGCTTCCTCGCCATCGACCAGCTCATCACCGAGGACGAGGTCGCGGTCTACGCGCAGGAGTTGGAGCGGCTGGTCACCGACCCGGCGATCCGGATGGACGAGCGGTCGATCATCGAGCCGCAGTCCAAGGAGATCCGCTCCGTCTTCGAAGTGCACAAGATCAGCGAGGTGTTCGCAAACCTGGTGCGCGACGAGCGGGTCGTCGGCCGGGCACGGCAGATCCTCGGCTCGGACGTGTACGTCCACCAGTCGCGGATCAACGTCAAGCCGGGCTTCGGGGCGAGCGGCTTCTACTGGCACTCGGACTTCGAGACCTGGCACGCCGAGGACGGGCTGCCCAACATGCGGACGGTGTCCGTCTCGATCGCGCTGACCGAGAACTACGACACCAACGGCGGGCTGATGATCATGCCCGGTTCGCACCGCACCTTCCTCGGGTGCGCGGGGGCCACGCCGAAGGACAACTACAAGAAGTCCCTGCAGATGCAGGACGCGGGCACGCCCTCGGACGAGGCGCTGACCAAGATGGCCTCCGAGTACGGCATCAAGCTGTTCACGGGCAAGGCCGGTTCGGCGACGTGGTTCGACTGCAACTGCATGCACGGCTCGGGCGACAACATCACGCCGTTCCCGCGCAGCAACGTGTTCATCGTGTTCAACAGCGTGGAGAACGCGGCCGTGGAGCCCTTCGCGGCTCCGGTACGCCGGCCGGAGTTCATCGGCGCGAGGGACTTCACGCCGGTGAGGTGACGCCGCGCCGCTGGGCCGGGCGCCTTGGGGCTCGGGGGGCGCGGGTTGTGTGGCGGGTGCCGCTGAGTTGTGGCTGGTCGCGCCGTTCCCCGCGCCCCTTCGGCGGCTGCGCGCCCAGGCCGCCCGACAGCTCGGGGGGCGCGGGTTGTGTGGCGAGTGCCGCCGCGTTGTGGCTGGTCGCGCCGTTCCCCGCGCCCCTTCAGCGGCTGCGTCGGCCCACCAGTGGTTCCTCAGGAGGACAGGACGTCCAGCAGGCGGTCGACGTCGGCGGCCGTGTTGTAGAGGTGGAAGGCCGCGCGCAGGTTGCCCGCGCGGTTGGAGACCTCGATGCCGGCCGCGCTCAACTCGGGCTGGCGTCGGCCCAGTCCGGGCACGGAGACGATCGCCGAGCCGGGCGCGGGCACCGGTTCGTGGCCGAGGGTCGCGAGTCCCGCGCGGAAGCGGTCGGCGAGGCCGAGGTCGTGGGCCTGGATGGCGGGGACACCGAGTTCCTCGATGAGCTCCAGGGAGGCGCGCAGCCCGGCGTAGCTGAAGAGGCTGGGGCTGATGTCGAAGCACCGCGCGGAGTGGGCGAGGTCCTGGACGGGGCCGTAGCAGCTGTCCCAGGGGAGTTCCCCGGCGACCCAGCCGGCGAGCAGCGGGGTCAGCCCGCCGAAGTCCTCTGGGACGACGCAGAACGCCGCGCCGTGCGGGCCGAGCAGCCACTTGAAGCCGACGGCGGCGACGAAGTCGTGCTCGCCGGCGTCCAGCGGCAGCCAGCCGGCCGACTGGGAGGCGTCGATGTAGGTGCGGGCCCCGTGCGCATCGGCCGCCGCGCGCACCGCGGCCAGGTCGGCGATCCTGCCGTCGGCGGACTGGGCGGCGCTGACCGCGACGAGGGCGGTGTCCGGGCGGACGGACTCGGCGAGGCGCTCCAGCGGGACGGCGCGGACCTTGAGGTCGTCGCGCATGTGGAAGGGGTTCACGAGGGAGGCGAAGTCGGCCTCCGCGGTGAGGACTTCGGCGCCCGCGGGCAGCGAGGCGGCGATCAGCCCGCCGTACTCGGCGACCGAGGCACCGGTCGCGACCCGTGCGACGGGCACGCCGGCCAGCCGGGCGAAGGAGGCGCGCACGCCCTCCACGTCCTCGTACAGGGGCCCGAGCGGCGTGCCCTCGGCACGCATCCGCACCGCCCGGTCCAGGGCGGTGACGGTGCGGGCCGGCAGCAGGCCGTTGCTCGCGGTGTTGAGATAGACGTTCTTCGGGGCGAACTCGGCACGGACCAGGCTCTCGAAGGTCTCCATGGCTCCACTCTGGGCCCTGAGCACCTGTTGGTCCATTGCGATTCCTTACGTGGTTTCGCTAAGCAACGCTTATAGATCCCCCGTGACCTGCGGGTTCGCCCGGCGGCTCAGTGCTGTGGCACCGCGCAGCCGTCGGGGCCGCAGGCGTCCGCGTCGCCCTCGTCGATGAGCTGGAGCGGCGACCGGTCGCCCCACGCCTGCGTGAGCGCCTGGGTGAAGACCTCGGCGGGCTGGGCGCCGGAGACGCCGAACCTGCGGTCGAGGACGAAGAACGGCACACCGCCCGCGCCGAGCTCGGCGGCCTCGCGCTCGTCGGCGCGGACGTCGTCGGCGTAGGCGTCCGGGTCGGCGAGGACCCCTCGGACGTCGTCGGCGTCGAGCCCGGCGGCGACGGCCAGCTCGACGAGCCGCTCGTCGCCCTCGGCGAAGACGGACCGCTCCTCGGCGAAGTTCGCCCGGTAGAAGGCCTGGATCAGCGCGTCCTGCCTGCCCCGCTCCTTGGCGAGGTGGAGCAGCCGGTGCATGTCGAAGGTGTTGCCGTGGTCGCGGCCGTGGGTGCGGTAGTCGAGCCCCTCCGCGGCGGCCTGCGCCCCGAGGTTGTCCTCGCCGGCCTGCGCCTGCGCCTCGCTCATGCCGTACTTCCTGGTGAGCATGGTGATCACGGGCTGGATGTCACCCTTGGCGCGTCCGGGGTCCAGTTCGAACGAGCGGTGCACCACCTCGACCTGGGCGCGGTGCGGGAAGGCGTCGAGCGCCTTCTCGAAGCGGGCCTTGCCCACGTAGCACCAGGGGCAGGCGATGTCGCTCCAGATCTCCACGCGCATGTCTGTGGCTCTCTCCAGTCGTTCGGTTCGGAGACTCCCTCCGCTTGATGCGTGAACCTTCAATCAGTCGACTTCATTCCCCGGTGACGCGGTAGCGCAGAAAGAGATGGTGGTCGTCCTCGGCGGGCGGGTTCTCCGGATCCGGGACCCAGCCCTGGCGGGCGTAGAAGGCCTGGGCGCGCCGGTTGCCGACATGCACGTCCAGCACGGCCGTCCGCTTGCCGTCGGCCCGCCACTCCTCGACGCAGGCCGCGTGCAGGGCAGCGCCGACGCCGGTGCGCCAGTGGTCGGGGTCGACGTGGAACTGGAACAGCTTGACCGTGTGGGCGGGGGCGTCCTGCGGGGTGCGGAAGGAGGCCAGCCCGATGATCCGTCCTTTCTCGACGACGCACAGGACATGCCCGTCCGGCCGCTCGATGGCGCTCCGCCAGGAGGCGAGCCAGTCGGTGCCGTCCTGCGGGATCCCGTCGGGGTAGTACGTCGCCCGGGCGCGGGCGTGCAGCGCGACGACGTCCTCGGCCTCGGCGGGCACGGCGGTGCGAATCACGCGGTGCGCGGCGGTCATCCGGTCACTGATCACGCAACGGAGGACGTGACCGCCGCGGCGCCGGTTCCGAGCCGGCTGAACTGCGCCCGGTAGGCGCTGGGCGTCAGTCCCGTACGCCGGACCAGGTGCCCCCGCAGCGAGTCGGCCGTGCCGAGGCCGCTGGCGTGGGCCACCTGGTCCATGGGCAGGGTGGTGGTCTCCAGCAGCTCCTTGGCGCGCTCGATGCGCTGGTGGAGCAGCCACTGCAGCGGGCTCACCCCGCTCTCGGCGTGGAAGCGGCGGGTGAGGGTGCGGACACTGACGCCGGCGTGCCGGGCCAGGTCGGTGAGGGTGAGCGGCTTGTCGAGGTTGCGCATGGCCCAGCCCCGGGTGTCGGCGCAGGCCTCGCCGCGCTCGGGCGGCAGCGGGGTCTGGGTGAACTGGGTCTGGCCGCCGGGCCGTACGGGCGCGACGAGGGCACGCCGGGCGACCTCGTTGGCGACGGCCGCGCCGTAGTCGGTGCGGATGACGTGCAGGCACAGGTCGATGCCGGCGGCGTAGCCGGAGGAGGTGACGTACGGCCCGTCCTGGACGTACAGCACGTCCCCGCAGAGCTGGACGTGCGGGTAGCGGCGGCGCAGCTCGTCGGCGTGCGCCCAGTACGTCGTGGCCCTGCGCCCGTGCAGCAGGCCCGCCTCGGCGAGCTGGAAGGCGCCGGTGCACAGGGACGCGATCCGCTTGCCGTCGGCGGCCGCCTCACGGACGGCGGTCACGATCCTGGCCTCCGGTTCGTAGGGTTCCCCGGTCCCGGCGACGAGCACCGTGTCCGCCCCGCGCACGGCGTCGAGTCCATGGCGTACGTACAGGTCGAGTCCGCCGCTGGTGGGCACCGGGCCCGGCTCGGCGGCGCAGATGACCACCTCGTAGCCGGGCCGTCCGTCCACCTCGACCTTGCCGAACAGCATCTCCGGGATGGCGAGGTTGAACATCGACACGGGTGACGGGGCGACGACGGCGATGCGGTGCGGGGCGCGCGACTGCGACATGGCCAGAACCTCCGGGTGCATGGCATTCCGGCCACTACTGTACGTCGGCCCGGACCCGCAGCATGGAGGGCATGTCAACGAACCAGACCCTGAAGGGCGACGAACTCGCCGTGGCACACCGCGAGTTGGAGCCCAGGCGGTCCTCCGCCGCCGTCACCCTCACCGCCGGCCTCCTCGGCTTCGCGCTGGTCTGCCTCGACGCGTCGATCGTGAACGTGGCCCTGCCGGCGATGGGTTCCTCGCTCGGGGGCGGGATGTCCGGGCTCCAGTGGGTGGTGGACGCCTACACCTTGGCGTTCGCCGCGCTGATGCTGTCGACCGGCGCGTTCTCGGACCGGGTGGGCGCGAGCCGGGCGTTCGGGCTCGGTACCGCCGTGTTCACGCTGGCCTCGGCGGCCTGCGGTCTGGCGCCGAACCTGCCGACGCTGGTCGGCGCGCGGGTGGTGCAGGGCGTGGCGGCGGCCGTCGTCCTGCCGGCCTCGCTGTCGCTGGTGCGGCAGGCGTACGCCGATCCGGCGCGGCGGGCGCGGGCGGTGGCCGTGTGGGCGGCGGGCGGTTCGGTGGCGGTGGCGCTGGGGCCGGTGGCGGGCGGTGCGCTGACCACGGCGTGGGACTGGCGCGGGATCTTCTTCGTCAACCTTCCCGTCGGCGCCCTGATCCTCGTGCTGCTCCTGCGGGCCCCGCGCTCGGAACGCCGTCCGGCGCCGCTGGACCTGCCCGGCCAGGTAACGGCGGTCATAGCGCTCACCGCGCTGACGTTCGCGGTGATCGAGGGCGGCACGGCGGGCTGGGCGGCACTGGCGGTGGCCGTGGTGGCGGCGGCCGCGTTCCTGCGGATCGAGGCACGTCACCCGCATCCGGTCGTCCCGCTCGGCCTCTTCCGTGACCGGACCGTCGCGGTGACGGTGGCGGCGGGCGCGGCTGTCAGCGTGGCCTTCTACAGCATGGTCTTCGTCTTCTCGCTCTTCTTCCAGCAGGTACAGGGTCGTTCCGCGCTGCAGGCCGGCCTGATGTTCCTGCCGATGACGGGCCTGATCGCGGTGACCAACGTGGTGGCGGGCAAGCTCGCGGGGCGCCACGGCGCCCGGCTGCCGATGCTGCTGGGGCAGGGCCTGGCCGTGGCGGGACTGCTCGCGATGCTGTACGTCGACGCCGACACGCCGCCGGCCGTGGTGGCCCTGCTCCTCGTCCCCATGGCCCTGGGCTGCGCGCTGACGGTGCCACCGCTGACGGCGGCGATGCTGGAGGCCGTGCCCGCCGAGCGGGCGGGGCTGGCGGCCGGTGTGCTCAACGCGGCGCGGCAGATGGCCGGGGCGCTGGGGATCGCCGTCTTCGGGGCGCTGGTCTCCGACGGTTTCGTGACGGGGATGCGGCTGAGCCTGGTGGTCAGCGCGGCGCTGCTCGCGGTGACCGGGCTGCTCAGCTTCCGTCTCGCAGGTCCTTCGGCCAGTCGGGCCTGAACTCCAGGTGGTCGTACGTCACGACGCACCCCTCCCCCATCGGCGACTGCGTCATGAAACCGACCAGGGCGGCCTCGGTCTCCTTCTCCTCCCCCAGCGTGAACAGCCGGACGAAGGTCCAGCGCTCGCCGTCACGGGAGGCGTGGAAGGCGAAGGCCCGCCCGGTCCGGCTCACCCGCAGCCAGACCGAACTCCCCTCCACCGTGAAGGAGTTGGCGTCGTCGGAGTGCCCCCGGGTGACCACCGTGCAGACGGTGGGCACGTCCGGGGAGTACTCCAGACAGAGCTTCGCCCAGGCCCGTTCCCCGACGTGGACGTAGAGCACCCCGGCGTCGAAGGCCGCGGCGAACCCCACGGTGACCCGCGCGATCAGCTGGAAGTCGCCCTCGGGCGCCCCGAGCAGCCGCGGCGCGTCCGAGGCCGGGTCGAGCCCCTCCCCGGTGGGCGGCACGAACCGGTCCTGCCGGGGACCGGCCCATCCGGAGAGGATGCCGTCCTCGTAGGCCCAGTGACCGTCGGGACCGTAGGTGCGGAGGGGAAAGGGCAGTTCAGGAAGTTCCACGTCCATCCCCTGAGTCTTTCAGTTTCCCCTCCGCCATGGGGCCCTTAATTCGTTCAGCGTTCGAGCTGACCGTTGAACCGGCGCGGCAGCCCCAGCGGATTCTCATCCCGCAGCTCCGGCGGCAGCAGCGCCTCAGGGGCACCCTGGTACGCCACCGGCCGCATCCACCGCTCGATCGCCGTACCGCCCACCGACGTGGACGTCGAGGTCGTCGCCGGGTACGGCCCCCCGTGGTGCTGGGCCGCCGCGACGGCAACGCCCGTCGGCCACCCGTTCACCAGCACACGACCGGCGAGCGGCGTCAGCTCCGCGAGGATCTGCGCGCCACGTCCCTCACCGGCCGCCTCCTCGGCCGACAGATGAACCGTCGCCGTGAGGTTGCCGGGCAGCCGGGACAGCACGGCCTGGGCCTGCGCGTCGTCGTCGTAGCGGACCACGACGGTCACCGGGCCGAAGCACTCCTCCAGCAGCAGGTCGTACGCGCCCTCGCTGGTCAGCTTCTCGGCGGCGACCGTCAGGAAGCCGGCGCTGACGGTGTGCTCGCCGCCCGCGCCCGGCGTCACCGGGGTCTCCACCTCGGGGAGCTCGGCGCGCTCGGCGACCCCGGCGATGAAGTTGTCCCGCATGCGGTGGTCGAGGAGGACACCGGAGTCGGTGTCGCTGACGGCGTCCGTGAGCGACTTGACCAGGCCGTCACCCGCCGCGCCGGACGGCACCAGCACCAGGCCGGGCTTCACGCAGAACTGGCCGACGCCCAGCGTCATCGAGCCCGCCAGCCCGGCGCCGATCGCCTCGGCGCGCTCGGCGGCGGCCGCCTCGGTGATCACGACCGGGTTCAGGGAGCCCAGCTCTCCGTGGAACGGGATCGGCACGGGCCGCGCGGCCGCCGCGTCGAAGAGGGCGCGGCCGCCCCGGATCGAACCGGTGAAGCCGGCCGCGGCGACCAGCGGGTGCCTGATCAGCTCGATGCCGGCCTCGAAGCCGTGCACGAGACCGATGACGCCCTCGGGGATGCCGTGCTCGGCGGCGGCGCGGCGCAGGACGGCCGCGACCAGCTCGGACAGCGCCGGGTGGTCGGGGTGGGCCTTGACGACGACCGGGCAGCCCGCGCCGAG
The DNA here is from genome assembly GCF_042957325.1 of Streptomyces sp. NPDC008086. NCBI lineage: Bacteria > Bacillati > Actinomycetota > Actinomycetes > Kitasatosporales > Streptomycetaceae > Streptomyces > Streptomyces sp. NPDC008086. The sequence continues at coordinate 459,872 of NZ_JBIBIA010000008.1, read as the reverse complement.
CGCGCTCGCCGTGTCGCCGCCGGCGACAGAGAAGGCGAAGGGGAAGTTGGACGCCGAGTAGACGGCGACGACGCCGAGGGACACCTTGTAGCGGCGCAGGTCCGGGATCGGCGGGGTCGCGGTGTCGTCGGGGTGGTTGATCACGACGTCGAGGAAGGCGCCCTCGTCGACGATGTCGGCGAAGGCCCGCAGCTGGAAGCAGGTGCGGGCGAGTTCGCCGGTGAGGCGGACCGGGCCGAGCGCGGTCTCGGCGTCGGCGGCCTCGACGAGCTGGTCCTTGGCCGCCTGGAGCCGGTCGGCGGCGGTGCGCAGGAAGGCGGCGCGGACCGTGCGGTCGGCGAGGGCGCCGCGCGCCTCGTGCGCGGCGCGGACGGCGGCGTCCACCTCCTGGGCTGTGGCCTCCACCGCAACCTGTTCACGCTGCTTCCCGGTTCGGGGGTCGACACTCCAGACTGGTGCTGCTGCCACCGCGGGTCCCTCCACATGTATTGCCGCAGTACGGGGTCATCCACCAGGCTCGTTCGATATACTGAACGCTGTCTCTGATGATGAATATGCTTCGGAGACTATTTCCCGTCGAACGAAGGGGTCAAGGGCGATGTCGGCTGGCGAGACGGGCGGCGGGGCGCAGGTCAAGTCCGCGGTACGGACGGTTGAACTGCTGGAATACTTCGCCGGACGCCCCGGCATGCACTCCCTCGCGTCGGTCCAGGAGGCCGTCGGATACCCGAAGTCCAGTCTCTACATGCTGCTCCGCACGCTCGTGGAGCTGGGCTGGGTGGAGACGGACGCGACGGGCACGCGGTACGGCATCGGCGTCCGGGCGCTGCTGGTCGGCACGTCCTACATCGACGGCGACGAGGTGGTCGCCGCGGCCCGCCCGACCCTGGACCGCCTCTCGGACGACACCACCGAGACGATCCACCTGGCCCGTCTCGACGGCACCAACGTCGTCTACCTGGCCACCCGCCAGTCCCAGCACTACCTGCGCCCCTTCACCCGGGTCGGCCGCCGCCTCCCGGCGCACTCCACCTCCCTCGGCAAGGCGCTGCTGAGCACCTACTCGGACGAACAGGTCCGCAAGCTGCTCCCGGAGACGCTGCCCGCGCTGACCGAGAACACGATCACCGACCGCGAGAAGCTCATCGAGGAGCTCCACCAGATCCGCGACCAGGGCTTCGCCGTGGACCGCGAGGAGAACACCCTCGGCCTGCGCTGCTTCGGCGTCGCGATCCCGTACCGCACCCCGGCCCGCGACGCGATCAGCTGCTCGGTGCCGGTGGCCCGGCTGACGCCCGCGCACGAGCAGATGGTGAAGGACGCCCTGTTCGACGCACGCGACCGACTGACGCTGGCCACGCGCAGGCTCTGACTGCCTAGGCTCTGTCCTCATGGATGTGGAACTCCGTGAGGTGCACGACAGCGATCTGCCGGTCTTCTACCGGCAGATGAACGACCCGGAGGCCCTGCGCATGGCGGCCTTCACCCCCAAGGACCCGGCCGACCGGGACGCCTTCGACGAGCACTGGAAACGGATCCGGTCCTCGGCGGACGTCCTGCGCACGATCCTGGTCGACGGTGACGTGGTGGGCAGTGCGGCGGTGTACGGGGAGCCGGGCGAGCGCGAGGTGACGTACTGGGTCGACCGCGCGTACTGGGGACGCGGCATCGCGACGGCCGCCCTGCGCGGGCTGCTCACCGAGGTGCCCGAACGCCCGCTGTACGCGCGTGCGGCGGCGGACAACGAGGGCTCGCTGCGGGTGCTGCACAAGTGCGGGATCCGGGTGACCGCGCAGGCGACGGGGTTCGCCAACGCGCGGGGCGAGGAGATCGACGAGCTGGTCCTGGCGTTGCGGGGCTGAGCCCCTTCTCCCCCGTACGGCGGAGTCGGATCACCGTCGGGCAGGAGGTGCCCCGAGGCCGTCGCGCGGGAGCGTGGAGGCATGACGCACACACTCGCTCCCCCGCAGGAGACCCTGACCGTCGGCGCCGACCGGCCCCGTCGGCTGCTGCGCGCCGTCGCGATCGTCTCCTGTGTGCCGTACCTCGCCCTCAAGATCGCGTGGATCGCCGGGAGTCAGCTCGGGATCCCGCGGGGCAGCCGGCTGCTGGAGCACCGCGCGAGCATGGCCGTCGCCAATGGTGTCACCGTCCTCCTGGACGGCGCGGTGATCGTGCTCGCGCTGGTGCTGACCCGGCCGTGGGGGTTGCGGGCGCCCGCGTGGCTGCTCGGCCTCCCCGCATGGGTGGCCACCGGGCTGCTCGCGCCGATCATGGCCGGGTTCCCGCTCCAGCTCCTCGTCGACCTGCTCGGCGGAACCCCGGCGTCCGCCGGCGCCGAACCCTTCCTCGACGCCTGGGTGTTCGGGGTCGTCTACACCGGGTTCATCGTGCAGGGGCTCACCCTGGGCGCCCTGTTCGTGCTGTACGCCCGGGACCGCTGGGGCCGGTTGTGGGCGGGGCGGGTCTGGGAACTCCCGGTCGGCCTGATCGGGGCGGCCCAGCGTGCCGTCGCCGTCGCGGCGGCGGGCTGCGCGCTTCCGCCGCTGCTGACCCACCTCCTGTGGGCGTGCGGCGGCACGGTGGGACTCGACGAGCGTCATGTCACCGGCCGTAACAGCGGCTTCTACGTCATGGAGGCGCTGTCCGTCGTGTTCCTCGCCATGGCCGTCGCCGGCGGCGTCCTCCTGGCGTTCCGGCGCGGCCGCCCGCTGCCCGTCCTGGTGCCGCTCGGTCTCGTCTGGGTCGGCTCGGCCGCCACGGTGTGCTGGGCGGCCTGGCTGTCGCTGGCCCCGCTCACCGACGTCGCCGACGGCCCGGCACCGCTGCTGAACCTCACCTACGCTGGCCAGATGATCGTCGGCATCCTCGTCGCCTGTCTCGGCGTGCACTTCCTCGCGGAGCGCGACGCGAGCCGGAATCGTCGTACGGCGTGAGCGAGTTCAGCGGATTCAGCGCCGGCGGATTCAGCCGGCTCAGCGGGTTCGGCCGGTTCCTGTTCGGACGGCGGGCGCGTCGGCGCTGGATCCATCTGATCCTGGGCGGCGCGCTCGCCATGCCGTACGTCTTCGTCGGCCAGCTCGTCGTGGGCCCCGCCACCGACTCCCGGTACGTCTTCAACGACCTGCCCCTGCAACTGCTGTCGTTCGCCGTGGGGTTGCCGCTCGCCGCGCTCACCGCCGCGCTGTTCCCGCTGACCCGGTCCCTGGAGGCGGGTGCGGCGCGGTCGCTGTGCGGGGTGGAGGCGGGGCTGCTGGCGTACGGCCCGGCCCGGACGCGGGCGGCGAAGGGGCGGGCGGCGGCCTGGTTCACGCTGCATCTGGGGTTCGGCGGGGTCATCTCGGGGATGTCGCTGGCGGTGCCGCCGTTCGCGGGCTTCCTCACCGCGCTGCCGCTGATCGTCTGGGCGGGCGGCGCCGAGGCCGTCGAGCTGCCCGCATTCCTGGACCGGCCCTGGGTGTTGGCGTGTGCGCCGGTCGCGGGTGTGGCGACGCTGCTCGCGCTGGCCGGCTGCGCGGCCGTCGCCGGGGAGCTGCTCGCCCGCTGGGCGCCCGCCCTGCTCGGCCCCACGCCCGAGGACCGGCTGGCGGCGGCCGAGGCGCGCGCCGCCGACCTCGCGGTACGCAACCGGCTCGCGCGCGAGCTGCACGACTCCGTGGGCCATGCCCTGAGCGCGGTGACGCTCCAGGCGAGCGCGGCCCGCCGGGTCCTCGACAGCGACCCGGAGTTCGTCCGCGAGGCCCTCGCCGCGATCGAGGACACGACCCGGCGCACCGTCGGTGAACTCGACGCCGTTCTGGGCGTGTTGCGGGACGGCGACTCTCCCGGTACGGCGCCCGCGCCCACCCTCGCCGCCGACCTCACCGGCCTGCTGCGCCGCACCCGCGCGGCCGGGCTGCGGGTCACCGCGAGCCTCGACGCCGACCCCGGGGCGCTGCCGCCCGTGCTGTCCCGCGAGGCCTACCGGATCGTGCAGGAGGGGCTGAGCAACGTCCTCAAGCACGCCGGTGAGCGGACGGGCGTGGCCCTGCGGATCCGGGTCGCCGACGAACACCTGGAGATCAGCGTCGAGAACCCGCTGACCGCCGCCCTGGCCGACGCCTCCGCCTGCCGCCCCGGCGGCGGGCACGGTCTGCGTGGCATCGCCGACCGGGCGCGGCTGCTGGGCGGGACCGCGCAGGCCGGTGCCGCCGAGGGGACGTGGCGGCTGAAGGTACGACTGCCCATGAAGGGACCCGCATGACCGCCCGTCCGCCCGTCCGCGTCGTCCTCGCCGACGACGAGCGCATGGTGCGCACCGCCCTGCGCGCCATCCTCTCCGTCGAGCCCGACCTGGAGGTGGTCGGCGAGGCGGCCTCCGGGGCCGAGGCGGTGTCCGTGGTGCGGGAGCTGCGGCCCGACGTGGTCCTGATGGACGTCCGTATGCCCGACGTCGACGGCATCCGGGCCACCGAGCAGATCCTCGCCACGCTCGACGAGCCGCCCCGCATCGTGGTCGTCACCACCTTCGAGAACGACTCCTATGTGTACGACGCGCTACGCGCGGGGGCCGCCGGGTTCCTGCTGAAGCGGGCGGACGCCGACGCGCTGGTGCAGGCCGTACGGCTGGTCTCGCACACCGACACCCTGCTGTTCCCGGCGGCGGTGCGCACCCTGGCGGCCGAGCACGCGCGCGCGTACCCGGCGCCGCCGCCCTGGGTGGCGCGGCTCACCTGCCGCGAGAGCGAGGTGCTGCGGCTGATGGCGCGGGGCCTGACCAACGCGGAGATCGCGCGGCGCATGGAGGTCGGTCCGGCCACCGTGAAGTCGCATGTGGCGGCGATCCTCGCGAAGACCGGCACCCGGGACCGTACGCAGGCGGTGATCGCCGCGTACGAGGCGGGCTTCATGAACGCGGCTTCATGAACGCCCGATGAGAAAACCGGGTGGAAGGGAACGTTCCACCCCATCCTGATCGTCCTTCGGAGTGGGATGAACAAGACGATCAGGCGGGCGTCCGTCTTCGCGCTGCTGCTGGTGCTGGCTCTGCTGGTCAGGGCGACATGGGTGCAGTTCTACGAAGGCCAGGCGCTCGCGGACGACAAGGAAAACCGGCGGAACACGATCGCGCTGTACAGCGAGCCGCTCGGCAACATCATCGTGGGCGGAGAGGCCGTCACCGGCTCGGCGCGGATGAAGAGCGGCGACCTGGCGTACAAGCGGACGTACAAGGACGGCGCGCTGTACGCGGCGGTGACCGGGTACAGCTCGCAGGCGTTCGGGGCGACCCAGCTGGAGGGCGTCTACCGGGACCTGCTCGACGGTACGGACAACCGCCTGAAGAGCGTGATGGACACCATCACCAACAAGCGGTCCGAGCCGGGCAACGTGATCACGACGATCGACCCGGACGTCCAGAAGGCCGCGTACGACGCGCTCGGCGACAACAAGGGCGCCGCCGTCGCGATCGACCCGACCACGGGGAAGATCCTCGCGGTCGTCTCCACCCCGTCGTACGACCCGTCGCGGATCACCACGGGCGACTCGGACGCCTGGAAGCAGCTGACCAAGGACTCCGACAAGCCGATGACGAACCGCGCGCTGCGCCAGCCGCTGCCGCCGGGTTCGACGTTCAAGCTGGTCGTGGCGGCGGCCGCGCTGGAGGACGGGCTGTACTCGTCGGTGGACGAGAAGACGGACAGCCCGGACCCGTACCCGCTGCCGCAGTCGAGCGACAAGCTGGGGAACGAGAACCCGAACGCGCCCTGCGAGAACGCCTCGATCCGGGTCGCCCTGCAGTACTCCTGCAACAACGTCTTCGGCAGCATGGCCGTCGCCCTGGGCCAGGACAAGGTCAGGGAGATGGCCGAGAAGTTCGGCTTCAACGACAAGGAGCAGGACGTGCCGGTGCGGGCGTACACCAGCGTGTACCCCTCCGACATGGACGAGGCGTCGACCGCTCTGAGCGGTATCGGCCAGTTCGACGTCACCGCCACGCCGCTCCAGATGGCCATGGTGTCGGCAGCCATAGCCAACGACGGCAAGCTGGTCTCGCCGCACATGGTGTCCCAGATCACCGACGGCGGCGGCGACGTCCTGGAGAACTACGACGACAGCGCCGACAGCAAGGAGATCGTCAGCTCCGACACCGCCGAGCAGCTCCAGTCGGCGATGCAGACGGTCGTGGAGAAGGGCACCGGCACCAACGCGCAGATCTCGGGCGCGACGGTCGGCGGCAAGACGGGCACGGCCCAGCACGGCGAGAACAACAGCAAGACGCCGTTCGCCTGGTTCACGTCCTACGGGAAGGCCGACGGCAAGGAGGTCGCCGTGGCGGTGATCATCGAGCAGTCGAACGCGGAGCGCTCGGAGGTCAGCGGCAACGGGCTGGCCGCCCCCGTCGCCAGGAAGGTGATGGAGGCGGCGCTCAACGGCTAGGGACAGGCCCTGGGACGCTTACTTGACACCCAGGAGCTGCTCGATCGGGTTGATCGCGAAGTACACCAGGAACAGCAGCGAGGTCCCCCACAGCAGCCAGTGGATCTCCTTCGCCTTGCCGAGCACGAGCTTGATGACGACGTAGGCGACGAAGCCGGCCCCGATGCCGTTGGTGATGGAGTACGTGAACGGCATGACGGCGATGGTCAGGAACGCCGGGATGGCGATCTCGTACCTGTCCCAGTCGATGTGCTTGACCTGGGTCATCATCAGGAAGCCGACGGCGACCAGGGCGGGGGCGGCCGCCTGGAGCGGGACGATGGTGAGCAGCGGGGTCAGGAAGAGGGCCAGGGCGAAGAGGCCGCCGGTGACCAGGTTGGAGAAGCCGGTGCGGGCGCCCTCGCCGACGCCGGCCGCCGACTCGATGTAGGAGGTCGCCGAGGACGAGGAGGCCGCGCCGCCCGCGGCCGCCGCGGCGCCGTCGATCAGCAGCACCCGGCCGAGGTTCGGCACCTTGCCCTGTTCGTCGAGGAGTCCGGCCTCGGCGCTGATGCCGACGACCGTGCCCATGGTGTCGAAGAAGTCGGACAGGACCAGGGTGAAGACCAGCAGGACGACGGTGATGGCGGTGGTCTCGCCGAACGCGCCGAAGAGGCTGAAGTCGCCGAGGAGTCCGAAGTCCGGGGTGTCGACGATCTTGTCGGGCCAGGCGGGTGTGGTCAGGCCCCAGGCCTTGATGTCGGCGATCGAGTTGATGATCATCGCCACGACCGTCATCGTCACGATGCTGATGAGGATGGCGCCCTTCACCTTGCGGGCGAGCAGGGCGATCGTCAGCAGAACACCGAGGCAGAACACGAGGATCGGCCACCCGCCGAGCTGGCCGGTGCCGCCCATCTGAACCGGCACGGTGGTGTTGGCGGCGTCCGGGATGCGGCTGACGAACCCGGCGTCCACGAAGCCGATGAAGGCGATGAACAGGCCGATGCCGACGCTGATCGCCTGCTTGAGCGGTTGCGGGATGGCGTGCATGACGGCCTCGCGCAGCCCGGTGAGCACGAGCACACAGATCAGCAGGCCTTCGAGGACGACCAGTCCCATCGCGTCGTCCCACGCCATGAGCGGGGCGATCTGGAAGGCGACGACGGCGTTCAGGCCGAGCCCGGCGGCGAGCGCGAGCGGGAGGTTGCCGCCGACGCCCATGATGATCGTCATGACGGCGGCCACCAGGGCGGTGGCGGTGGTGAGTTGGACGGCGTCCAGCTGGTGGCCGAACTTGTCCTTCGCGCTGCCGAGGATGATGGGATTCAGGACAAGGATGTAGGCCATCGTGAAGAACGTGGCGAAGCCGCCGCGTATCTCACGGGCGAAGGTGGAGCCCCGCGCGGAGATCTTGAAGTACCGGTCGACGCTGTTCACGCCTGGCGGCGGGGCACTTGACCGGTCGGCCACCTTCTGGGTCTCGGACATGGCTGTCGCTCCTTGCTTCCTGACGGTTCGGTGTGCGGATGCTGGCTGGATTGTTCCCGCGTTGAACGGGGTTCAGGTTTTCTCCGTGTTACGGAATCAGGGCTGTTCACGTGCGACGTACCACACGGTGTTCGAAGTCCCGTACGAATCGAGCTCTCGATCGCTGCTACAGTTCCGGACCTCGACCGGATGATCGCGAATTGATCGCCGGATGACCACATTCGTCACCTAAACGAAACTTCGCAGGCAGGAGGGGTCGCCCGTGGGCACGGTCGTCGACGACGCCGCCTCCGTTGAGTTCCATGCCTTCTTCGAGCGCCACTATGCCGAACTGTCCCGCCTGGCCCATCTGTTGACGGGCGAGGCGGACGCCGCGGACGATCTGGCGGCGGACGCGCTGCTCGCGCTCTGGCACCGCTGGGACCGGGTGCGCGCCGCCGACCATCCGGTGGCCTACGCGCGCGGCGTCGTCGCCAACCTGGCCCGCACGAGGATCCGCAGCGCGGTCCGGGAGCGGCGGCGGGTGGCGCTGTTCTGGTCGCAGCGCGAGGAGAAGACCGAGAACCCGGACGTGGCGGGGGTCGTCGACGTCCAGGAGGCGTTGCGTAGACTTCCGTTCCGCAAACGCGCCTGTGTGGTACTGCGGCATGCGTTCGACCTCTCCGAGAAGGACACCGCGCTCACCCTGGGCATATCGGTCGGTACGGTGAAGAGTCAGACCTCGAAGGGGATGGCCGAACTGCAGCGGCTGCTCGGGACGCAGGGCGCTCCGCTCAAGGTGCATGCGGCGGCGATGGCCCGCACCGGGGACGCCGGAGGAAGGAACCGATGATGCGGCGGGACGTGCACGACGAACTGCGCGCCCGGCTGCACGAGGCGGCCGAGGGGCACGAGCCCGACCGCGCACGGATCCTGGCCCGGATCGAACGCGGGATGGCGGCCCCGTCCGGGCAGTCCCACCGCGACCACCGCGCGTCCCGGCCGCCCGTGTACGGCTGGGCCAGGGTGGTGACCGCCACGGCCGCGGTCGCCGGCGTCCTCGCGGTCGGCGGCTACGCGGTGGCGTCCGCAGTGAAAGAGGACACCCCGCAGCAGACGGTGGCCACCTCGCCGACACCCGCCCCGTCCCCGGACGCCACGAGCCGACCCCCGGCCCCGCCCGCCCCGCCGGCGGACCCGACGCCCGGAGACACACCGGGGTCCCGCGGGACGAACGGGGCGCCGACCCGGCAGCCGACCCCCACCGCCGCGCCGCCCGCCGCCGAGGGCGAGGAGGACGGCCCGCTGTGGTCGGACGGCTCCGTGGACCCGCACAGCAACGACTTCTGGGCGCAGAGCAACCTGACCCTCAGGACGAGCGAGCAACTCACCGCGCTCACCGTGCGGTTGAGGGTGGCGCAGACGGGTGGGGTCAACAACGCGGGCGCCTGGCGTTCGCTGCCGGAGGACGACTTCACGCTGACCGTCGAGGAGAAGGACGGCTTCCTCGTCTACACCTGGGTGCTCAAGGAGGGCCGTACGGTCCGCGCGGGCGAGTGGGTGTTCGCCGGGCAGTACGACCATGAGCGCGGCGGCCGGGACGCGCAGGACGACCGCTATGCGATGACGGCCACGGCGGGCGGCGAGCAGCTGTCCGTGGCGGGCGGCTTCGCGGCGCACGACGACAACGACTCGGCGGCGGACGGGGATTCGTAGAGAAGTTCCCGCCGGACCGGCAACCCTTCCCGCACGCGTGGCGACCAGGAGACGCAAGGATTTCCCCTCCACGCAAGGAACCGGTTCATGACAGCACAGACCGAACAGCGCGTCCGGCACCGCCGTAAGGCCACGAAGCGGCGGGCGCTGATCGCCGGAGTCTCCGCCCTCGGCATCACCGGCGCGGCCGTCTTCACCACCACGTCGTTACTGTCGTCGGCCAGTGCGGCCGCGTCCTGGCCGACGCCCACCGACAGCAAGCCGGTGTCGAAGACGATCCCGGTGTCGGGCACGTACGACGGCAAGCTGGCGAAGTTCTACGGCACCGGCGACCTGGGCGGCAGCGGCCAGGAGGAAGGCCAGGACCCGATCTTCGAGCTGGCCGACGGGGCGGTCCTGAAGAACGTCGTCATCGGCACCCCGGCCGCGGACGGCGTCCACTGCAAGGGCTCCTGCACCCTGCAGAACGTGTGGTGGCAGGACGTCGGCGAGGACGCCGCGACCTTCAAGGGCAAGTCGTCCTCGGCCGTGTACACGGTGTACGGCGGCGGCGCGAAGAACGCCGACGACAAGGTGCTGCAGTTCAACGGCGCCGGGAAGCTGGTCGTGACCAAGTTCCAGGTGCAGAACTTCGGCAAGCTGGTGCGCAGTTGCGGCAACTGCTCCACGCAGTACAAGCGGTCGATCATCATCAACGACGTGGACGTCACCGCGCCCGGCAACTCGATCGTGGGCGTCAACTCCAACTACGGTGACACGGCGGCGCTGCGCAAGATCCGCGTCCACGGCGACAGCGGCAAGAAGATCAGGACCTGCACCCGTTTCGAGGGCAACAGCAGCGGCAAGGAGCCGAAGGAGATCGGTACCGGCCCGGATGGAACCGCTTGCAGGTTCTCGGCATCTGACATCACGTACCAGTGATCGAATCCCCAGAGACCTGCTGATCTGAGCCCCCCTCGGTCAGCAGAACAGAACGCCCCGCCGGTGACGACCGGCGGGGCGTTCGCGCGTGCTGCGGGGGCCATCGTCGAGCCGATGACCGTGGAGCCCGTGGTCAGGAAGGTCGTGGCGGGCAGCGAACCGTCCGCCTCACGAGCCCACGTACGCCGTTGCCGCGTCCGTCGACCTGAACGCCTGAGCAGCCACCCCGCCGTCCCAGTTGTTCGCCGCGTTCACCGTCGACGCCCCCACCTTGGAAAGCCCCTTCCCGTTGCCCACCGAGAGGTTCCGGGCCAGCCGGGCCTTGCCCGTGGCGAAGTAGAAGCCGGTCTCGGCGTTGGCGTACGCGGTGTTGCGGTTCAGGACGATCGCGCCGGTGTTGGAGTTCTCGGTGAAGCCGTGCAGCGTGTTGCCCCAGGCCGCGTTGTCATTGACGACGTGGGCCACCGAGGCGCCCCCGCCGCCGAGCTCGAACCCGTTGCCGTTGCCCTCGAAGGCCGGGTCGCCCCAGCGGTTCCTGCCGTTGCCGAAGGCCCAGGTGTGTTCGACGGTGACCGGCGAGGAGAACTGCCACAGGTCGATGCCGTCATCCGAGTTGTTGTACAGGCGCGCCCCGGTGATCCGGTTGCCCGTGCCGGAGCCGAACTTCACGGCGATCCCGTCGGCGTTCTGCCCGTGTCCGGCCGGGTCGTAGTTGCCGTGGCTGTCTATGTTCTGCACGAGGTTGTCCGTGGTGCCGTCGCCGCGCAGAGTGAACCCGGAGTCCCCGTTGTCCGCGGTGACGAGGTTCCTGAAGACGCCGCCGGCGGACGACGTGGCGACGAAGCCCTGGGCCGGGGAGTTGACGAAGGTGAGGTTCTGGACGGTCCAGTAGTCGCCGTAGATGCCGGCGAGCCAGGACCCGTCGGGCAGCTCGGACCCGTCGATCCGCACCTTCTCGGCGCCGTGCGCCCGCAGCGTGATCCGGGCCGAACTCGTGCCGTTCGCCGTGGACTTGAGGGCCGCCGAGGGCTTGTACGTGCCGCCGCGGACCTGGATCGTCGTACCGGCGACCGCGTTCTTGACGGCTGACTCCAGCCCCGCGGTGTCGGACACGGTGACCGTCGCGGCGGCGGCCCGGGCGCCGCCGTCGGAGAGGCCGAGCCAGACGCCGCCCGCTCCGGAGGCGACGGCGATCGCCGCGGCGATGGAGAGCGTACGGGTCCTGCGGTGACGGCCGGTGCTCGGGCGCACGGGTTGGTTCCTTTCCTGGGCCAACGAGGACGAAGCAGGCCGGAGGGGCCGCCCCGGCCCGCTTCTGCTCTCCGGTCGCCGCCATGCCGGGGAAGGTTGCCGCGCCTCACCGAAAGCAAGCGAAACTTTCGCCGGCGCTCATCGCCCACTCACCGATTGACGTGCTGTTTCCCACTGGTGAGACTCCGAAGGCGCACACGACCCAACAGGAACCCCCACACCCCCACAGGAGTGACATGCGCCCACGAATCCTCCTAGTCGCCTGTCTCTCACTGCTTGTCGCGCTTCTCACCGCCCCTTCCAGTACCGCCGGTACCGCCAACTCCGGAGCACCACCCGTGAAGAAATCCAAGTACGCCGGCTATCTCTTCGCCTACTTCACCGGCGAGGGCACCGCCGACGGCGAGCAGATCCGCTACGCCCTCAGCCGCGGGAACGACGCGCTGCACTGGCGGGAGCTGAACGCCGGGAAGCCGGTGCTCACCTCCACCATCGGTGAGAAGGGCCTGCGCGACCCGTTCGTGATCCGCTCCCCCGAGGGCGACAAGTTCTACATGATCGCCACCGATCTGCGGATGTACCAGAACAGCAGCGGCAGCTGGGACCAGGTCCAGCGGCACGGCAGCAAGTCGATCATGGTCTGGGAGTCCACCGACCTGGTCCACTGGACCGACCAGCGCCTGGTGAAGGTCTCCCCGGACAACGCGGGCAACACCTGGGCGCCGGAGGCCTACTGGGACGACAGCCTGGGTGAGTTCGTCGTCTTCTGGGCGTCGAAGCTGTACGCCGACGACGACCCCGACCACACCGGATCGACGTACAACAAGATGCTGTACGCGACCACGAAGGACTTCCGCACCTTCAGCGCCCCGAAGGTCTGGAACGACCCGGGCTACTCCGTCATCGACTCCACGGTCGTCGAGCACGAGGGCACCTACTACCGCTACACCAAGGACGAGCGCGACCCGTCCTCCGGCTCGCCCTGCTCGAAGTTCATCACCGCCGAGAAGTCGACGACGCTGACCTCGACGAAGTACGACTTCGTGGCCGACTGCATCGGCAGCGGCGCGATGGAGCGCGGTGAGGGTCCGACGGTGTTCAAGTCGAACACCGAGGAGAAGTGGTACCTGTTCGTCGACGAGTACGGCGGCCGCGGCTACGTCCCGTTCGAGACCACCGACCTCGACTCGGGCAAGTGGACGCCCTCGCAGAACTACCAGCTGCCCGCGAGCCCCCGGCACGGCACGGTGATCCCGGTGACACAGGCGGAGTACGACCGGTTGCTGGCCGCGTACCCGGCGAGCCCCGCATCGGTCGTGGACGCGACGGCGAAGGACCAGAAGGGGTACGCGATCGTCACGGACAGCGCCGCGAAGGTGGTGCTCCCGATGCGGCCGGACGCGGACCTCTCCCGCCTCGCCCCGAAGCTGTGGCTCGGCGAGGGCGCCTCGGTCAGCCCCCGCTCCGGCACCCGGCGCGACTTCCGCAAGCCGCAGAAGTACACGGTGACGGCGGCGGACGGCACGAAGCGCACCTGGACGGTCGAGGCGGTGCGCACCAACAGCCCCACGCTGCCGGGCCTCAACGCCGACCCTGACGTGCACTATCTGAACGGCGAGTACTGGATCTACCCGACGACCGACGGCTTCCAGGGCTGGAGCGGGACCCGGTTCAAGGCGTACTCCTCGAAGGACCTGGTCCACTGGAAGGACCACGGCGTCATCCTGGACCTCGGTCCGGACGTGAGCTGGGCCGACACATACGCCTGGGCGCCCGCGATAGCCGAGCGCGACGGCAAGTACTACTTCTACTTCTGCGCCGAGCAGCAGATCGGCGTGGCCGTGGCCGACTCCCCTGCGGGGCCGTTCAAGGACGCGCTGGGCAGGCCGCTGGTCGCCAAGGGCGGTTCACTGAAGGGCCAGATGATCGACCCGGCCGTCTTCACGGACGACGACGGCACGTCGTATCTGTACTGGGGCAACGGGCACGGGTACGTGGTCCCGCTGAACGACGACATGGTGTCGTACGACGCCTCGAAGGTGCGGGACATCACCCCGGACAACTTCCGCGAGGGCTCCTTCGTGATCAAGCGCAAGGGCGTCTACTACTTCATGTGGTCGGAGGACGACACCCGTAGCGAGAACTACCACGTCGCCTACGCGACGGGACCGTCCCCGCTGGGCCCGTGGACCAAGAAGGGGACGATCCTGTCCAAGCGTCCCGAGTACGGCATCCTCGGCACGGGCCACCACTCCGTGGTGAACACCCCCGGCACCGACGACTGGTACGCCGTCTACCACCGGTTCGCCCTGAACGGCCCCGGCAGGCCCGGCGGTGACGGCATGCACCGGGAGACGACCGTCGACCGCCTGAGGTTCGCGGCCGACGGCACGATCGAGCCGGTGGTGCCGACGCTGGAGGGCGTCAGGCCCGTGCGGCGCTAGTTCATCGTCGCGCCGATGGTGGTGCTGCCCGTGGTCAGGAACGTGGTCGCGGGCAGCGTGCCGCTGGAGCTGCGGGCGTTGTACGTGCTCGACGCGTCCGTGGACCTGAACGCCGGCGTCGATATCCCGGAGTCCCAGTTGTTCCCGGCCGAGACGACCGAGGAGCCCTTGTTCACCTGCCCGCCGCCGTTGCTCACGGCGAGGTTCCTGCCGAGGCGGGCGGCGCCGGTGGCGAAGTAGTAGCCCCACTTGGCGTTGGCGTAGGCGGTGGTGCGGTTGATGACGATCGCGCCCTTGTTGCTGTTCTCGGTGAAGCCGTTGCCCGCGTTGTCCCAGGCGGCCGAGTTGTTGACGACGTGGGCCACGGTCTCGCCGTCGCCGCCCAGCTTGTAGCCGTTGCCGTCGCCCGCGAAGGCCGAGTCGGACCAGCGGTTCTTGCCGTTGCCCATGGCCCAGGTGTGCTCGACGGTGACCGGTGAGGAGAAGGACCAGAAGTCCAGACCGTCGTCCGAGTTGTTGTACAGGCGCGCCCCGGTGATCAGATTGCCGGTGCCGGAGCCGAACTTCACGGCGATGCCGTCGGCGTTCTCGCCGTGGTTGGCGGCGTCGTAGTGACCGTAGGAGTCGATGTTCCTGACGGTGTTGTTGACCGTCCCGTCGCCGGTGAGCGTGAAGCCGGAGTCACCGCCGTTGATGGTCTTGATGTTGTTCCAGTTGGTGCCGGTGCAGGACTGGCAGACGACCGCGCTGTCCGGGGAGTTCTGGAAGGTGAGGTTGGAGACGTTCCAGTAGTCGGCGGTCAGCTTGAGGATCCAGTCGCCGTCGGGCAGGTTCGAACCGTCGATCCTCACGGTCTCCGAGCCGTACGCGGTCAGCGTGACCGGCGACGACGAGCTGCCGTTCGCCGTGGACTGGAGGGTCGCCGTCGGGTAGTAGGTGCCGCCGCGGACCTGGATGACGGTGCCGGCGGTGGCGTTCTTGATGGCGTTGGCGAGGTCGGTGGAGTTGCTGACGACCACGGTCGCGGCCTGCGCCTGGGTGGGGAGGACGGCCAGGCCGGCGCCCAGGGTGAGGGCCGCCAGGGTGGCGAGAGCGGTACGACGAGACATGGAGAGCGGGTCCTTCCTCGTGCGGGTGGGGGGACGGTGCGCGGGAGAGGGTTCACAGGACGGCGTCGAGCCAGGTGAAGGCCTCTTCCTGCATGCGGTCGACGAAGACGTGGCCGAGGTCGGGCCAGGTCTTCAGCCGCAACCGCTCCTCGGCATGGCGGGAACGCCAGACGGCGCGCAGCTTGTCGTGGGCCGCGCGGACGCCGTCGGCGGGGAACAGCGGGTCGAGCCCGCCGTCGAAGAAGAGCATCGGCCTGGGTGCGGCGATGCTCGCCACGTCGGGGAAGTCGAGGAACCGGGGCAGCCCCGGGTGGAGCATGTAGTACGACGACTGCCCGCGCAGCGTGTTGTTGCCGGGCACCATCATTTCCTTCAGGCCGGTCATCCAGCAGACGGCGGCGGTGGCCGCGACAGTGTCGGTCAGCGCGGCGGTCTGCCAGGCGCGGTAGGCGCCCATGGAGAACCCGAGGGCCGCGATCCGGCGCGCGTCCACGCGGTCGAGGTCCGCCAGGAAACCGGCGGCCCGGGCGTCCTCGCGGGCCATGAGTCCGGCGAGCGAGGAGCCGAGGTGGTAGAAGTTGGAGGCGAGGGCCTGCTGTTGGTCGTAGGCGAGCGGGCCCCGGTCGCCCCAGCCGAGCGCGTCCGCGCACAGCACGACGTAGCCGCGCCGGGCCAGTTCGTCGCCGACGAACCGCCCGCTGAAGTACTTGTCCGCCCAGGCCTGGGCGGAGGCGAGCCGGATGTCGTCGTACCAGGGCCGGACCAGCTTCTCCTTGCCGATGTCGAACTTGGCGCCGTGGTCGTGCAGCAGCAGCACGGCGGGGAACGGTCCGGGTCCGTCCGGGGTGAGCAGGGCGGCGCGGACGCGTTCGTGGCGGGTGAGGGAGAGGGTGACCAACTCCCTGGTGTAGCCGCCCTCTTGGTGCGCATCGGTGGACTCGGCGGCGTACGGCGTCCCGTCCTCGCGGTCGACGAGGAGGTGCTCCTCGACCTTGGCGCGGGCCGCGCGGCGCCAGGACCGGAAGTCGCGGACCGGTGAAGTCCCCCAGGCGAGCGGGAAGTCCAGCCGCTGCTTGAGCGCCGGGTGGAAGTCGGGCAGCGGGCCGTCCACCACCCCGGCCGCCGCGGGGCTCACCGCTCCCCCGGCCAGTACGGCCGCTCCGGCGCCCAGCACGAACGCCCTTCGCCCGAGGGCGTCATGGCCGCCCATACTGCCTCCCGGTGCCGGCGTGCGTGAGGACGTGGTGCTCGACCGCCGCGGCGGAGGTGAGCGGCCGGTGGTGGTGGACGTCGGCCGGGTCCCAGCCCACGTCGTCGGTCAGGCCGAGCCCGGCGGCCACCGCGTTCAGGCGGGCCGGACGGCCGTCGATCCAGGAGCCGGTGTCGTGGAAGCGCTCGCCTCCGTAGGCGGCGAGGACCGCGTCGTGACGGAAGACGTTGCGCTCGGAGTAGAGCGCCGACTCGACGCCGACGCCCAGGGCGTAGAGAGGGGCCCGGCCCCGGGACACGTACACGTTGTTGACGACGTGCACCTGCCCGAAGCGGACGCGGGGCCCGCGCTGGACGATGTCGTCGAACAGGTTCCGGACGAACGTCACCTTCAGATGCCCCCGGTCCCGGTCACCGCGCCCGTCACCGGAGCCGACGAGGATCGCCTTGTCGTGGTCCTCGAAACGGCTGTCGGAGACGGTGACGAAGTCGGAGCCGTCCTCGATGTCCAGCAGCCCGTCGTGGCGCTGCACGCGTTCGCCGTGGAAGCCGAGGGGGGCGGCGCGGTCCGGGAAGCGGCCGTCGGTGAAGGTGCAGTGGTCGATCCAGAGGTTCCTGCCGGTGATGACCGTCAGCGCGTCGAAGCGGGCGTTCCAGCTGCCCCGGGTGCCGTCGTCGGGCGACCAGCTGGTGAAGTGGTCGACGGGCGCTTCGAGTCGCAGGTTCCTGACCACGATGTTCGTGCCGGTGTTGACGGTCAGGAAGACCCCGAGGAGCCGGGCGTCGTCCCCCACACCCACCAGCGTGGTGTTGCTCGGCACGGTCAGCTGGATCTGCGCCTTCTCCTTGTTCGACCCCGTCTGCCGGAGCCGGCGCTGCTGTGCGCAGTAGTCGTGGCGGGTGTCCGACCACTCGGCACCGTCCTGGCCGAAGCAGGACATGTACTTCCCCCGGTCGTAACCGGGCGCGTAGTCCTGCTCCCCGAGCAGTGAACCGTCGTCGCTCTCGTGCCCGTTGATGGCGCCGACGACGCGGATCACCTTGGGCGCGGTCGGGTCGCCGTCGTTCGCGAGGGCCTCCTTGAGTTCGGCGCGGGTGTGCACGGTCCGGGTCGTGCCGCCCGCGCCGCCGGTGGTGCCGGCGCCCCAGCCGACGGGGCCGCGCTCGGCGGCGGAGGCCGGCGCCGCGGCCAGGGTCAGGCAGGCGCACGCGAGGAGGGCGGCGACTCTACGCATGGGGCCGCCAGCCACGCAGATAGGTCTCCTTGGTGTGCACCTCGGCCTCGGCAGGCGTCAGTCGAGGCCGGTTCTCCGGAACCGTGATCACCGCTCCCGGGCCCGTGTTGCGGTACTCCCGGAACCGCATGGTCTGCCAGGGGTACTGCTCCCGCATGTCGGTGTACGGCGTCACCGGGTCGATGCCGGGCCCGATCCGGGTGTCCCGCACGACGAGGGACGGCCATGCGGTCGTCTCGTACGACGGCACCCACGGCCGGGCCAGCTTGTACGCCCCGTCCTCGGCGCCGGAGGTGATGCGGGAGCGGACGGCGAGGATGCCGTACGGGTTGGCGCGGGCGGTGGACGGGGCGAAGACCATGCCCTTGGGGGTGAAGTCGACGTTCCGCTGGAGGGTGTGGAAGTGGCAGTCCTCGAAGACGGCGGTGGCCCGGCCGAAGACGAAGTCGACGTCGCCCTCGATGTGGCAGCGGTGGAAGTACTGCCGGTCGAAGGCGTCGAGCGCCGTCGTGTCGACGAAGAGGGTGTCCTGGTGGGCGAGGAGACGGACGTTCTCGAAGTGGGTCCGGTCGCCGGTGACGTACGCGGCGACGGCCTGGGTCCCGGTGATGTCCGGGTGGTCGGCACGGAGCCAGTCGTTGGCCAGGGTGAGGTCGCGGACGGTGAGTCCGGGGGCCGCCGAGCTGAAGGTGGCGGAGCCCGCGGTGCCGTAGGTGCCCGAGCCGTCGGGCTTGGGCGTGCCGTTGGCGTTGGCGAAGACGATGACGGCGTCACGCGGGTCGCGGGAGGCGCCGCGCAGCGTCAACTCACCCGCGTGGGCGGGAACTTGGACGACCTCGCGATACGTCCCCGGGTGCACGACGATCGTCCGGCCGGGCCCGTCCACCGCGTCCACGGCGGCCTGGACGGAGTCGCCGGGGCGGACGTGCAGGACACGGCGGCCGGTGTGCGGGGTCCCGGCGAGGGCGGGACGGCTGCCCGCGGCGAGGAGCCCGGCCGTGACGCCGGCGAGGAGGGTGCGTCTGCGCAGCACGTCAGCACACCTCCCGCCATGGCCGCCAGTCACCGAGGTAGGCCTCTCGGGTCGCCGACTCGGCCTGGTCACGGGTGAGTTGGGGCCGGTTCTCCGGGACGGTGATACGGGCGCCGGGGCCGGTGTTGCGGTACTCGGCGAACCGCTGCTCCTGCCACGGAAAGCTGTCCGACATGTTGGTGTAGGGCGCGACCGCGTCGATGCCGGGGCCGAGCCACGTGTTCCGCACCACGAGCGAGGGCCGGGCGGTGGTGTCGGAGCTGGGCACCCAGGGGCGGGCCAGCTTGTAGTAGGCGTCCGGGGCCTCGCTGCTGACACGGCTCCCGGTGACCAGGTAGCCGAGCGGGTTGGCGCCCGCCGTCGAGGGCGCGAAGACGAAGCCGTACGGCGCCGAGCCCAGGTCCGTGCGGGTCAGGGTCCGGAAGTGGCAGTGCTCGTAGACGGCCGTGGCCCGGCCGAAGACGAAGTCGACGTCGCCCTCGGCGTAGCAGTGCGAGAAGTACTGGCGGCCGAAGGCGGTCAGGGCCGTCGAGTCGGCGTACAGGGTGTCCTGGTGGCCGAGGAAGTGGCAGTGGTGGAAGGCCGAGCGGTCGCCCTGCACCTTGAGGGCGACGGCCTGGGGGCCGGAGACGCCGGGGTGGTCCGCGCGCAGCCAGTCGTTGGCGAAGGTGATGCGGTGGGCCGTGAAGCCGGCTGCCTGGACGAGGGTGGTGGCGGAGCCGGTGGTGCCGTAGGTGCCGCCGCCGGGCTTGGGGGTGCCGGCGGCGTTGTCGTGGACGATGACGACGTCACGCGGGTCTTCACCGGCGCCGAGCCAGGTCATCTCCGTACGGGTCACGTCGACGGAGACGGTCTCCCGGTAGGTGCCCGGCGCGATGACCAGCGTCCAGCCGCTGCCGGTGGCGGCGGTGACGGCGGACTGGACGGAGGTGAAGTCGCCCTGGCCAGACGCGTCGACGTACAGGGTCTGCGGGGTCAGGCGGTCGGCCGG
Organism: Streptomyces sp. NPDC008086; assembly: GCF_042957325.1. Taxonomy (NCBI): domain Bacteria; kingdom Bacillati; phylum Actinomycetota; class Actinomycetes; order Kitasatosporales; family Streptomycetaceae; genus Streptomyces; species Streptomyces sp. NPDC008086. The sequence goes on along the minus strand of NZ_JBIBIA010000008.1, from coordinate 440,097 downwards.
GGAGCCGTGGCGGCCGAAGGGGCGGGGGCGGGCGGCGGCTCGGGCGGTGCCGGACGTGAGCACGACGGCGGCTCCGGCTGCGGCGCTCGCGAGCAGGAAGCCTCTTCTGGACGGGGGCAGGGGGAGTCGGCGGTGGGGCGAGGGCATGCGGGTGCTCCTTCGCAGTGGGCCGGGGCTGCGCGCCCCGGCCCGGCTGGGGTGGGTCAGTGCAGGCGGCCGGCGCCCGCGCAGCGGTTGAGGATCCCGGGCAGCGCCTTGGGGTTGTCGACCTTGGTCCGCAGGGTCGGCTTCCAACCGGCGCCGGACTGGAGGGTCTCCTCCGGGATCTCGGCGTTGTGGACGGCGATGAGGTCCGTCAGCCTGCCGTTGACGTAGTTGTTCTCGGCCGTCAGCGGCGACTCGTTCCACTTCTTCAGGACCTTGCCGACGCTCGCGCCGGCCGGCAGCGAGATGGCGTTGTCGCTGGCGTGGAGCTGCGAGGAGATGCCGACGCCGAAGACGTAGTAGTCGTCCTTCTGTTCCTCGGTGACCACGTAGTGGTTGTTGTAGACGTCGACCTGGCCGAACCGCACGCGCGGGGAGCGCTGGAGGATGCCCTCGAAGCGGTTGTGGTGCATGGTGACCTTGAGCTTGCCGCCGTCGGTGGAGGCGAGGCCGTCGCCGTTGCCGATCAGCATGTTCTTGTCGTGGTCCTGGAAGCGGTTCCAGGAGACGGTCACGTAGTTGGAGCCGCGCACGATGTCGGTGAGCCCGTCGTGCTGCTGGAAGACCTTGCCGAAGTAGACCGGGCGCTCGCTGTCGGGGTAGCGCCCGTCGGTGAACGTGTTGTGGTCGAGCCACACGTGATCCGTGCCGTAGACGACGACGGCGTCGTACTCGGAGTTCCAGTTGCCGGTCTTGTTGTCGTCGGTCGGGTCCCACTTGGGGAAGCAGTCGAGCGGGGCCTCGATGGTGAGGTTGCGCATGATGACGTTCGAGACGCCCTTGATCTGGAGGCTGCCGCCGAGGATGCCGGAGTTCTGGCCGACGCCGACGATGGTGGTGTTGCTGGGGACGTTGGCCTTGATCTCGGTGTCCTGCTTGGCCGCGGAGGCGACCCGGGCGTCCTCCTGCGGGCCGCTGGCGACCTCGTCGTTGCCCCAGACGGCCGGGTCGTAGTCCTTGAGGTACTGCTGGAGGTCGTAGCCGTCGGTGACGAAGGCCTCGCAGCCCTCCGAGACGGCGTCGATCATGCCCTTGACCTTGATGATCTTCGGCGCGTCACCGCCCGCCTTCAGCGCGGCCTTGAACTCCGCCCAGGTCGTGACGGTGTACACGTGCTCGGCGTCGGCGGCCGACCCGCCGGTCGTCCCGGCGCCCTGCGACCCCCAGCCGTCGTTCGCGCCCAGCACCTGCCGGCCGAGCTCGCGGGGACCCGCCTCGGCGCTGGTGCCGGTGAGAGCGAGAACGAGCGCGGTGCAGCCGATCAGCACAGCGGCCTTAGTTGTGGCATGCCCATGCCATACATGTGCGTTCATTGTGCGGCTCTCTTTTCTACGGTCGGGGTGGTTACGCGGCGGCCTGCGGCCAGGTGATCCAGGACTCCGGGATGTCCTCGCCGAGCCGGCGCACGTCCTGCGGGGCGAGCACACCCGTCCGCAGCAGCTCCCGTGCCACGAGACGCGCCACGGCGATGGCGCCCGGCGGATTGAAGTGTGTGTTGTCCTGCTCCGTCGCCGTCCAGTTGAAGTACGTCTTCGTCCCCTCGACCCCGATCCGCTGCCACAGCGCGAGGGACAGGGCCTGGACGTCGAGCAGCGTGACCCGCTCCTCCCGGGCCAGCGCACGCATCGCCGCCGGATAGTCGCCGTGCGTCGGCACGGCGTTGCCGCCGGCGTCGAACTTCCGCCGCTCCACAGCGGTGGCCAGCACCGGCCGCGCCCCACGAGCCCGAGCGCCCTCGATGTACAGCCGCAGATAGTCCTGGTACGTCGTCCAGGGCTCGGTGTACCGGGTCGGATCGGCGACCTTCTCGTCGTTGTGCGCGAACTGGATGAGCAGGAGGTCTCCGGGCTTGATGGCCTGGAGAACGACGTCGAGTCGGGCTTCGTCGACAAAGCTCTTCGAACTGCGCCCGTTCACCGCGTGATTGGAGACGAGCAGGTCCTTGCGCAAGAAGAAGGGGAGCGCCATGCCCCACCCGGTCTCCGGGGCGGCGTCGGCGTATTTCTGGGCGGCGGTGGAGTCGCCGGCGATGTAGAGAGTTCGGCTGCGACGGCGCTGCGCTGCTTGGGCGGTACCGGTGACCGCGAGCGCGAGCGGGGCGGCGGCGAGGGCCGCCAGGGTTGCCTGTCTACGGGTGAGCGACACAGAGGTGCCTTTCTCGACAGAGCCACTGGGGTAGGTCCGTTCGGCGGTGCCTTCCAACGCGGGGTGCGGCAGCGCCCCAGGGGCGCGGGGCTGCATCGATTTGCGGCTCCGCCGCGTGGGCGCGACCAGCCGCCACGAACCCGCGGCCGGCCACGCAGCGAAGCGACCGGCCTCTCAGCCGTTCCTTTCCTTCCACTCGGCCTGAGCCTCGTTCAGCTGACCGGCCATCGTGTCCAGAAACTCCTTGGCGCTCATGTCCCCGTTCAGCACCTTCTGGAAGTTCGGCTCGTTGTCGGCCTTGGAGATGGTGTTCCAGTCAGGCAGGTAGTACGGCAGCTGCACAATCGTCGTCGACCCGTCGGTCAACGCCGCCGCAGCCAGCTTCGTCGGCTCGGCCTTCGAGATCCACGCGTCCTTGGCCGCGTCATTGTTCGACGGCACCTGCCCCGCCGCCTCGTTGAACTTCGAGTTCTCCGCCTTCGACGTGGCGAACTCGATGAACTTCCAGGCGGCTTCCTTGTTCTTGGAACTCTTGAACAGCCCCATCCCGTCCACGGGGTTGGACACCTGGACCCGCTTACCGGAGGAGCCGACCGGCTGCGGAATACCCCGGAACTTGTCCGTCCCGAGCGCCTTCACATGGTCCTGGTACGACCCCAGGTTGTGGTTCAGCATCCCGATCGTGCCGGAATCCCACTGGGCGACCATCTTGGTGAAGTCGTTGTTGAGGTCGGCGGCCGGAGTGACCTTCTTGTAGAGCGCGGCGTACTTCTCCAGCGCGGCCACGTTCTTCGGGTCGTTGACGGTCGTCTTCTCCCCGCTGGAATCCCAGAAGGAGGTGATTCCGGACTGCCCGTACATCGCGTCCAGCGCCTGCGCGATGGAACCGGAGCCACCCCGGATGGTGTAACCGAACTCGTTCTTGCCGGAGTTGGTGAGCTTCTCCGCGGCCGTGTAGAAGTTGTCCCACGTGGTCGGCTCCGCCAGCCCGGCCTTCTTGAACAGGTCGGTGCGGTAGTACAGCACCCCGTTGTTCGCGGAGGTCGGAATCGAGTACAGCTTGTCGTCGCCGCCGCCCGCGGCCTTCAGCGAGGTGACCATGTCCTCGTTGAGCTTGCCGTTCAGGGAGGACTTGGCGAGCCGGTCGTCCAGCGGCTCCAGCGCGTTCTGCGCGGCGAACCCGGCCAGCATGGCCGCGCCGACACCGCCGACGTCGGGCAGGCCGCCGCCCTGGATGGCGGTGTCCACCTTGGACTGGTAGTCGGTGGACGGGATCCCGACGTACTCGACCTTGATGTCCGGGTTCGCCTTCTCGAAGTCGGCGATGATCTCCTTCCAGCTGTCGGTGCGGACGCCGCCGTTGTTGTCCCAGAAGACGATCTCTCCCTTGCCGCTGCCCTCGGCGCCGCTGTCGCCGCCCCCGCCGCCGCTGCCGTCGTCACCGCAGGCGGTGGCGGTCAGGGCGAGGACGGACCCCAGAGCGACGGCCACGGCGGCGCGCCTGCTTCTGCGAATGCTGCTCTTCATTGCTCGGCTCTCTTCGTCTGGATCAAGCACTTCTGGATCGAGTGGAGATATGCGGTTGTGGGGGTCTCAGTGGCGCGCGTACGGCGCCCAGCCGTCCGTGCCCCGGAGGTAGTCGGCGACGGTGTGCGTCCGCGCGTCGGCGGCGCTCATCTGCGGCCGGTCCGCGGTGACGGCCGCCCCCGGCCCGAAGTTCCGGTACTCCGCGAACCGCGCGTCCTTCCACGAGAACCCGCTCATGTCGGTCCACGGGGAGGACTTGATCGCGGCGGGCAGTTCGGTCTCGCGGATCAGCACCTGCGCGACCGCCGCCGGCTCACCGCCCGGGTGCCAGGGCCGCCCGAGGTGGTAGGTCCCGTCCGGGGCGTCGCTCACGATCCTCGACCGGGTGATCAGGAAGCCGTACGGGTTGCCGGTCCAGGTCGAGGCGGCCGTGATGTACCCGTTGTTGGTGTCCGAGCCCCGGCTCAGCGCCCGGATGACGGACCGCTCCACCACGGTGGTCGCCCGCCCGTACACGAAGTCGACGTCGCCCTCGATGTACGAGTCCCGGATGTAGACCCGGTTGATGACGTCCAGCTTGGGGCTGTCGGTCATGAGCGTGTCCTGGTTGCCCAGGAAGGCGGTGTTCTCGAAGACGATCCGGTCGCCCGTCGTCTTCATGGCGAGGGCCTGCTCACCGTTCAGCTCGACCGCGGCCTCGTCGAAGTCGTTGCTGAAGGTGAGGTTGCGTGCGGTGACGTCGTGCGCGGCGATGCGGACCGTCGCGCTGCCCGTCGAGCCGCCGAACGCGGCGGGCGTGTCGAAGACGATGACGGTGTCGGAGCGGTCCCGTCCGGTCCCCAGCAGCACGATGTTCGGCTTGCTTGCCGGGATGAACACCTTCTCGCGGTACGTCCCCGGCGCGACGGCGATCGTCACCGGCACGGCGTTCCGGTCGGGCACGGCGTCCACGGCCGCCTGCACGGTCGGGTGGTCGGCCGGGACGTGCAGGGTCGTGCCGATCCGCCGCTGCGGTCCGGAGAACTTCTTCACCAGCGCGGGTACGGCGGCCGCCGGGTCGAGGCGGTAGTCGTAGAAGTCACGCGGGTCGAAGGCCCTCCCCCACTCGTCCTGCCGTCCGCTGACGTTCCTCAGGATCGAGCCGCGCTGCACCAACTCCGCCGTGGCGTCGGCCTGGTAGGGGTGCTGGACGCCGTCGTAGTAGCCGTTCTCGATGACCATCCGGGTCCTGCCGCGCGACCAGTTCCCGTACGTCCACGTCGGGTCGCCGTCGGCCACCTGCGCGGAGACGTAGTTGTTGTAGAGGTGGGCGTAGGCGCAGTTGTCGGCGGACGGGTTGCGCTGCTTGGTGCCCGTGAACCAGTTGTGGTCGATCGTGATCTCGGTCTGGACGTTCGTGGTCCAGCCGATCCCGAACGCCTTGTTGTGGTTCGTGAACTGGTTGTAGGAGACGGTGATGTACCGGCTGTCCTTGCGGATGTCGAGCAGCCCGTCGCCCATGTGCGTGAAGCGGTTGTGGTCGATCCAGACGTGGTCGACGGTGTCCATCTGGATGGCGTCGAAGTCGGTGGTCTTGCCGTCCCAGTCGCCCTCGACGTAGGAGTCGCGGATCGTCAGGTTGCGGATGATGACATTGCTGGTGCCGGGGTTGAGGTGCAGTTCGCCGTGGACGATCTCGCCGGTGTCGCCGACGCCGACGATGGTCTTGTCGGACGCCACCACGATGTCCGATCCGAAGGGTTCGACGTCGATCGAACCCGCCACGCGGATGATGTACGGCTCCCTCGCCCCGGCGTACTCGGCCAGCGAGGCCTGGTCCGTGACGGTGACGACCTTGCCTCCCGCCCCGCCGGTCGTGCCTCCGGCGAGGGAGGCGAAACCGTGCGGCCGGTCGCTCCAGCGGTCGGCGGAGACCGGGGTCGCCGTGCTCGGGCTCACGGCCTTCGCCTCGCCGATCGCCCCGAGGCTCAGCGCGGCGACCAGGCCGAGCACGGCGGCCAGGACCTTGCCTTGCCCCGGTCCGTGCAAGCGCTTGCTATCAAGGTGCTGCGTCATTGCGGCTCCCAACAGGCTTACGGGTCCCAACAGGCTTACGGGTCAGATGCGTTACAGGGGGTCGATCCTGAAGTGCGAGAAGGTTGCCGCGCCGGCGTGTCCCGGGCCGACGGGCGCGAGGGCGAACAGGCCGAGCAGGGCGCCGACCCAGCGCCACGGCGTGGCCGCGAAGACGGGACCGGACGGGACCAGCCCCTCCCCCACGTCGTGGAGGAACCGGCAGCGCGCCCCCGCCCCGATCTCGATCCGCAGCCGTGCGCGCCCCTCGGGAGCAGGCCGGGCGTGTGCGGCGTCCCGCTCCCGCTCCGCGACGCCCTCCGCGAACCGGTGCACCACCTGCACGTGTCCGTCCGTGCCCCGCTGGAGCCCGATCCAGCCGAACGCGTCCCCGAGCACCGCGAGCCCCGCCCGCGCTCCCGGCTCCTCGCTGTCCAGCCGTAGCTCCACCTCGACGGCGCAGGGCGTGCCCGGCAGTCGCTGGGTGAGGATGTTCGACAGTCTCCGCAGGTCATGGGCGTCGGCCGAGCGGACGCAGGTCAGCTTGAGCCCGTCGCCTGAGTGCTGGGTGGCCCAGCCGTCCCGCGGGGTGGCGGTCCAGGACCACTGGCGGCCGAAGCGTCCGCCGGGGAAGTCGTCGTCGGTGGCGGGCGCGGCGGGCGGCTGCGGCGGCAGGTCGGGCCTGCGGTGTACGGCGACGGGGGCGCCGTCGTCGCCGAGCACCGGCCAGCCGTCGGCGCCCCAGTTCATCGGCTGGAGGTGGACGACACGGCCGTAGGCGCCGCGCTGCTGGAAGTGCAGGAACCAGTCCTCACCGGACGGGGTGCGCACCCAGCCGCCCTGGTGCGGCCCGTTGACGTCGGTGTCCTTCTGTTCGAGGACGATCCGCTCCTCGTACGGCCCGAAGAACTCGCGGGAGCGGAAGGCGCCCTGCCAGCCGGTCTCCACTCCCCCGGCGGGCGCGAGGATCCAGAACCAGCCGTCGTGCTGGTAGAGCTTGGGGCCTTCGAGGGTGAACCAGCCGGGGATCCGGTCGCCGTCGACGATCAGCTTGCCCTCGTCGAGGAGTTCGGTGCCGTCGGGGCGCATACGGTGGCCGGTGAGGCGGTTCTTGACGCCGGACCGGGACTTGGCCCAGGCGTGCACGAGGTAGGCCTCGCCGGTCTCGTCGTCCCACAGGGGGCAGGGGTCGATGAGGCCCTTGCCGGCCTTGACCAGGTGCGGGCGGGTCCAGGGGCCGCGGATCTCGGGGGCGTTGACCTGGAAGATGCCCTGGTCGGGGTCGCCCCAGAAGATCCAGAACCGGTCGTCGTGGTGGCGGAGGGAGGGGGCCCACACGCCGCAGTCGTGCCGTGGGACCGCGAACTCCTCGGCCGGTTCCGGGTGGTCGACTGCGTGGCCCACCAGGGTCCAGTTGACCAGGTCCCGGGAGTGCAGCAGGGGCAGGCCCGGGGCGCGGCCGAAGCTGGAGGCGGTGAGGTAGAAGTCGTCGCCGACGCGGAGGACGTCCGGGTCGGACCAGTCGGCGTTCAGGACGGGGTTGGTGTACGTCGTCCCGGCGGTCACGGGCTCACCGCCTTGCGGACCAGGGAGGCCGCTTCGAGCCGGCTGATCCTGCCGTCGGCGACGACGGTGACGATCCGGCGTACGGCGGTCTCGCCGGCCGGGATCGGCAGCCGTTCCTCGGAGGCGAGGGAGGAGCCGACGCCGGGGTACTCCTCGGCGCGCACGAACCACGGGTCCCGGCGGGTCTGCTCGGTGGCCCCGGCGAAGATCAGGGTCCAGGTGGAGCCGGTGAGCGCCACCCAGGGGGCGCGGGTGCCGTGGATCTCCCGCTCTCCCTCCCGGTCGAGGGTGAACACGTCCGGTGCCGAGTCCTCCTTGCGGGCCCGCCAGAAGAAGCCGCCGTACGCCGCGCCGGGGCGGCCGTTGGTGGCGGGGCTGCCGATGGACAGCGGGCCGGAGGTGACGTTGGTCAGGGAGAAGGTGAAGTCCAACGCCCAGGCGGAGTCGGTGAGTTCGGTGGCCGCGACCGTACGGCGCTCGCGCAGCAGCTCGGCTCCGGCGGCCACCCAGCGCAGTTCCTCGACGAAGCCGTCGGGGTCGCGCAGCTGGAAGGCGGTGTGCCGCTGGGCGCCGTGGTTGTCCAGTTCGGTCGGGCCCTGGTCGCGGACGTAGGTGCGTCCGCCCCAGAAGTTGGACCCCTCGACGTCGGGAACCGCGACACCGACGCCGAGGTGGTGTATGTGGTCGGCGGGGCTGAGCTCGGTGACCGCCGTGCCGGCCAGGGTGGTGACGGGGTGCAGGTAGGGGCGGGGGGCGAGCCGGGGCGGCAGTTCGGGCCGGGTGACGTACCGGCCGACGGGGCGGCCCGCGACGCGCAGCACCGCGGTGTCGTGGGGGGTCATCAGGTGCTCACCTCTTTCGTTCTCGCCGGCGGCGCCCAGGCGGCGCCCAGCTCGGAGTAGAGGGCGAGGGTGTCGGCGGCGGCCGCGACCAGGCCGTCGATGCCGGGCACGACCCGGCGCTGCTCGTCGGGGAGCAGGTGCCAGGTGCCGTCCGGCAGCGGGGTCGGGTCGGGGGCCAGCCGGATCGCCTCGACGACCTTCATGAAGGCGCCGGTCGCGTCGGGCGCGGCCAGCAGGGGGGTGCCGTCGGTCAGGTGCTCGACGAGGTTCTCCAGCAGGTCCGTGCGGTCGTACTCGAACTCCTCGGGGCCGTGGCCGGCGCGCTGGAGCAGGACGCGGTCCTGCTTGTACCAGAAGGTGATCCGGCCGTGGTCGCCGTGGACGACGACGTACGGCTCGTCGGGGTCCTCGGCGCACAGGGTCGCGGCGACGACGACCTGGGGGCCGTGCGCGGTGGTGACGCGGACGCAGGAGGTGTCGTCGGACTCGATGTCGTTGGCGCGCAGCAGCTCGGTCTCGATGGCGGTGACGTCCTCGGCGCGCACCGTGCCGCCGAGCGCGAGGGCGGTGGCGACGGCGTGCGCGAGCGGGTTGGTCAGTACGCCGTCGATGACGTCGACGCCGTTCAGGCGCCGCTTGCCCGCCCAGGGCGCCCGCCGGTAGTACGCCTCGGCACGCGCCCAGGCACCGGCCCCGCCGATCCCGGCGATCTCGCCGATGGCGCCCTCGGCCATCAGTTCCCGGATCGCGGGCACCGCGCGCGAGCCCAGCGACTGGAAGCCGATCTGGCAGACGACTCCGGCCTCGGCGACCCCGTCCGCCATGCGCCGGAACTCGGCGTACGACGGGGCGGGCGGCTTCTCCAGCAGGATGTGCGCGCCCCTGCGGGCAGCCGTCAACGCCAGGTCGGTGTGGGTCGGGATCGGCGTGCAGATCACGGCGACGCTCGCCCCGGTGGAGTCGAGGAGCGCGCCGAAGTCGGCGGACTGCTCGGGTGTTCCCAGGCCGTCGGGGAGCTCGTCCGCGCCCACCGGGGTCAGCTCGCAGATCCCCGCGAGCCGGACGATCCCCTTGTCCTGGAGCCGGCGGATGTTGTCCAGGTGCCAGCGGCCGTGGCCGCGGGCTCCCGCGAGGACGACGGGTACGGCAGTGCTCATGGGATCCTCCCTGCGCCCGCGCCGCGTGCCACCTCACGGTCGGCCGTGGCGGCGCTGTCGATCTTTGTGTGCAGGGTAGGGGTCCAGCCGACGTCGGCCGTGAGATCACGCTCGCTGCCGGAGTTGTAGGCGTTGTAGATGGCCAGCAGGTCCACCGGATAGCCGTTGAAGAGGGTGCCGGACTGGTGGACGGCGGTGCCGTTCCAGCTCTTGACCAGGTCGGCGACCTCGATGTGGCCGGGCGTGTGGAAGGCGTTGTTCTCGGCGTAGAGGGCGGACTCGGTCGACACGCCGAGGGAGTAGCGGTAGTCGTGGGCGTCGGCCGGGACGACGTACCGGTTGTTGTAGAGGTGCACCTGCCCGAAGCGGACGCGCGGGGCGCGCTGGACGACGGAGTCGAACTCGTTGTGGTGCAGCGTGACCCGCAGCTTGCCCCGGTCCCCGGTCGCCGTGTCGCCGTTGCCGATGAGGATCGCCTTGTCGTGGTCGGCGAACCGGCTCCAGGAGACGGTGACCAGGTCGGAGGCGTTGGTGATGTCGAGCAGGCCGTCGTGACGGAGGTAGTTGCGGCCGAAGTGGGTGGGCTCGTTCTCGTCCGGGTGGCCCTTGTCGCTGAGGGTCACATGGTCGATCCACACATGGGTGGCGCCGCGCAGCCAGATGTTGTCGTAGGCCGTCTTCCAGTCGCCGAGGCCACCTGTGTTGGGCTGCCACACCGGGAAGCAGTCGTAGGCGTCCCGGAGTTCGAGGTTGCGGACGATGACATTGTCCGCGCCCTTGAGCTGGAGGCTCGCGCCTTTCAGTACGGCCTTGTCGCCAAGGCCCACGATGGTGGTGTTGGAGCCGACGGTCAGCTCGATCCGCTCGGCCTGCCGCGCCGCCGACGCCTGCCGCGCCTCCTCCTGCGGGCCGCTCGGCTTGGCGGAACCCCAGGTGCGGGGGTCGTAGGCCGCCAGGTAATTCTTCGTGTCGTAGCCGTCGGTGGCGTAGTCGGCGCAGTCCAGGTGGTCGCCGTGGTCGTCGGTGTTGGCGTCGATGGTGCCCGCGACCTGGATGATCTTCGGGGTGGCACTGCCCCCGTCGAGGGCGCGGACCAGCTCACTGCGGTTGCGTACGGTGAAGACATGGGCGGCGTCGGCGGTGGAACCCCCCGTGGTACCACCGTCGGCGGCGGCCCAGCCGTCGTTCTCCGGCAGGATTTCGCGGCTGTCGCTACGAGGGACGTCCGCGGCAGCGTCCCCAAGGGGGGCGGCGAACTGCGCGAACAGCCACGACGGCGCAGTGGACGCCCGACCACCGATCGCGGCACTTCCAGCGGCGCCGGCCTGAGCAGGGACGCAGAGCAGCCCGAACAAGGCTGTTGCCAAAGCTACTTGACGGAGCCTCATCCCTTCACCGCCCCCGCACTGAACCCGGTGATCAGCCACTTCTGAATGAAGGCGAACACAACCACCACCGGCACCGCGGCGATGATCCCGCCCGCGGCCAACGCCCCCAGATCCACACTGTCCGCCCCCATCAACGTGTTGAGGCCGACCGGGATCGTCTGCTTCTCCTGGTTGTTGAGGAACATCAGGGCGAACAGGAAGTGGTTCCAGGAGTGCACGAAGGCGAAGGACCCGACGGCGATCAGACCCGGCCGCAGCAGCGGCAGGACGACGATCCTGAACGCCGTCATCCGGTTGCAGCCGTCGACCCAGGCCGCCTCCTCCAGCGAATACGGCACGTTCTTGATGAAGTTGCTGATCAGGATCATCGACAGCGGCAGCTGGAACACCGTCTCGGCGATGATGACGCTGCCCAGCGAGTTGATCATCTGGAGCTCGGCGAAGATCTCGAACAGCGGCACCAGGAGCAGCGCGCCCGGCACGAACTGGGAGCACAGCAGGGCCAGCATGAACGCGCGCTTGATCTTGAAGTTGAAGCGCGCGAGGGCGTACCCGCCGGCCAGGGCGACGAGGGTCGTCATCAGCAGGGTGACGACGCCGACGAGGACGCTGTTCTGGAAGTACGTCCCGAAGCTCCGCTCCGTCCAGACCTTCTCGAAGTGGTCGAAGGTCATCGGCCAGGGCACGAGCGAGGTCGAGCCGGCCGGGCGCAGGGAGAACAGCAGGATCCAGTAGAAGGGGATGAGGGTGAAGACCAGGTAGATCGACAGCGGCAGGTAGATCTGCCAGCGCGGCACCTCGTCCCAGGAGCGGTTCCGCTTCTTCGCAAGCGGCGGTTCGGGGGCGACGCGCACGGGCGCGGGCGCGGCCTTGGTGGCTTCCTTCACGCTCACTTGTCCTCACCTCCGAACTTGCTCAGCCGCAGATAGACGATCGAGCAGAAGAGCAGAATCACGAACGCGACCGTGGTCAGGGCGGACGCGTAGCCGAAGTTGTGCGCGTCGACGCTGGTGTTGGCGATGTAGAGCGGCAGGGTGGTGGTGACTCCCGCCGGCCCGCCGCCGGTCAGCGTGTACAGCAGGTCGACGTTGTTGAACTCCCACACCGCGCGCAGCAGCGTGGACAGGACGATCGCGTCCTTCAGATGGGGCAGTGTGATGTGCCAGAACTGCTTGATCCGGCTGGCCCCGTCGACCTCGGCGGCCTCGTACAGGTCCTTCGAGACGGACTGGAGGTCGGCGAGGATGAGGATCGCGAAGAACGGCACGCCGCGCCACAGGTCGGCGACCACCGCCGCCGAGAACACCGTGGAGGTGTCCGACAGCCAGCTGGTGCCGTAGGAGCCGATGCCGACGTCGGCGAGGTAACGGGTGATGCCCGTCTGGGAGTTGTAGAGCAGCACCCAGATCGCGGAGGTCAGCACGCCGGAGACGGCCCACGGGGAGAAGACCAGGGCGCGTCCCAGCGCCCTGCCCGCGAAGGTCTGGTTCACGATCAGCGCCAGCGCGAGCCCGAACAGCAGTTGCAGCCCGACCTCGACGAACACCCACTTGGCGCTGAAGACCAGCGTGTCCCAGAACAGCGGGTCGTCGGTGAAGGCGTGGACGAAGTTGTCGAAGCCCGCGAAGCCGTTCCGCCACGGCTTGGTGGGGTTGTACTCCTGGAGGCTGTAGTAGAAGACGCTGATCACGGGGTAGGCGATGAAGCCCAGCATGAGCAGGGCGGCCGGGGCGATCAGCAGGTACGGGAGCCTGCGCGGCGTGGCGGAGGCACGGCGTCGCCGGGGTGGCGTGGGCGGTTTCGCCACGGCTGCGGCTTGGGCCATGACAGGGTCTCCGATCTCGGTACGTCGTGCGAGGTCGTTCAGGAAGCGCTTTCTCGATGTGCGGAGGTCGGCCCGGCCCCGGACACGCGGGACGGGGTGCCTCTGGCTGTGGTGCGGCGGCTGCGGGTGTGTTGTGTCGGTCGCGTAGTTCCCCGCGCTCCCGGGTGGGCCCGGTCAACCGGCGTAGGGGTCTGGGACCTTGCCTGCTCTTGCCAGGAACTCGAAGTCGCAGCCTGAGTCGGCCTGGGTGATCTGGTCGTTGTAGAGGGCGCCGTAGCCGCGTTCGTAGCGGGTGGGCGGAGGAGTCCACTGCGCCCTTCGGCGCTCCAACTCCTCGTCGCTCACGTTGAGTTGGAGGAGGCGGGACTCGACGTCAAGGGTGATCGAGTCCCCCGTCCGCACGAGGGCCAGGGGGCCGCCGATGTACGACTCGGGCGCCACATGGAGCACGCAGGTGCCGTAACTCGTGCCGCTCATCCGGGCGTCGGAGATCCGGACCATGTCCCGTACGCCCTGCTTGAGCAGATGGTCGGGCAGCGGCAGCATGCCGTACTCGGGCATGCCCGGGCCGCCCTTGGGGCCGGCGTTGCGCAGGACGAGCACGCTGTCGGCGGTGATGCCGAGGGACGGGTCGTTGATGGTCCGCTGCATCGACTTGTAGTCGTCGAAGACGACCGCCCGCCCGGTGTGCTTGAGCAGGTGCCGCTCGGCGGCGATGTGCTTGATGACGGCGCCGTCCGGACAGAGGTTGCCACGCAGGACCGCGACCCCGCCCTCGCGGGCGACCGGGTTGTCGCGGGTGCGGATGACGGCGTCGTTGTGGACGACGGCGCCTTCGAGCTGCCCGCCCAGGGTGCCGTTGACCGTGCGGCGGTCGAGGTGCAGCAGGTCGGTGATCCGCGAGAGGAAGGCGGGCAGACCGCCGGCGAAGTGGAAGTCCTCCATGAGGTACGTCTGTCCGCCGGGCCGGACGTTGGCCAGGACCGGGACCGTGCGGGCGATGCGGTCGAAGTCGTCGAGGGTGAGGCTGACGCCCGCGCGGCCGGCCATCGCGATCAGGTGGATGACCGCGTTGGTGGAGCCGCCGAGCCCGAGCACCGTGGTGACGGCGTCCTCGAAGGCGTCCCGGGTGAGGATCTCGGACGGCTTGAGCCCGGTCCAGGCGAGTTCCACGGCGCGGCGCCCGGAGGCGGCGGCCATCCGCTCGTGCCCGGAGTCGACGGCCGGGATCGAGGAGGCGCCCGGCAGTGTCATGCCGAGGGCCTCCGCCGCCGCGGTCATCGTGGAGGCGGTCCCCATGGTCATGCAGTGCCCGGGGGAGCGAGCCAACCCGCCCTGGAGTTCCCGCAGTTCGCAGTCGGTCAGGTTGCCCGCGCGGTGCTCGTCCCAGTACTTCCACATGTCGGTGCCGGAGCCGAGGGTCTCACCGCGCCAGTGGCCGGGCAGCATCGGCCCCGCGGGAGCGAAGATCGACGGTACGTCGGCCGAGGCGGCGCCCATGAGCAGCGCCGGGGTGGACTTGTCGCAGCCGCCGAGCAGGACCGCCGCGTCGATCGGGTACGACCGCAGCAGTTCCTCCGTCTCCATCGCGAGCAGGTTGCGATAGAGCATCGGGGTCGGCTTCTGGTACGTCTCCGAGAGCGTGGCGACCGGGAACTCGAGCGGGAAGCCCCCGGCCTGCCACACCCCCCGCTTGACCGCCTCGGCCCGCTCGCGCAGATGGACGTGGCAGGGGTTGATGTCGGACCAGGTGTTGAGGACGGCGATCACCGGGCGGCCCCGGTACTCCTCCGCCTCGTAGCCCAGCTGGCGCATCCGGGCGTTGTGCGACCAGGTGCGCAGCTGGCCCTCGGTGCCGTACCACTGGTGGCTGCGCAGTTCCTGCGGACTCATGCGCTTTTCATCGGTCATATCGACCACCCGGCGGCTATGGCGGCGACCTCGGCCCGCTCGTCCTCGGGCAGTTCCCGGCTGGGCGGGCGCACGTCCCGGCGGCACAGGCCCAGCGAGGCCAGGGCCTCCTTGACCACGGTGACGTTGTTCGCGGAGCCGTTCGCGGCGCGCAGTTCCTCGAAGCGGCGGATCTGCTCCCACACCTTCATGGCGGCCGGGTAGTCCCCGGATCGAAGCGCTTCGATCATGTTCAGCGAGACGGACGGGGCGACGTTCACGAGTCCGGAGGTGAAGCCGGTGGCGCCCGCGGAGAAGTAGGAGGGGGCGTAGGGCTCGGCGAGGCCGGCGACCCAGACGAAGCGTTCCAGGCCCGCGTCCCGTGCGAAGGCGGCGAACTTGGCGGCGTCCGGCACGGCGTACTTCACGCCGATGACGTTCGGGCAGTCGTCGGCGAGTTCGGCGAGGCGGGCGCCGCCGAGCTGGGCGTTGCGGATGTAGGGGACGACGCCGAGTTCGGGCACGGCGGCGGCGATGGCGCGGTGGTAGTCGACCCAGCCGTTCTGGGAGACGTACGGGTGGACGGGCTGGTGGACCATGACCATCTGGGCGCCGAGCTCGCGGGCGTGCCGGGCGGAGGCGATGGCGGTGGGCACGTCGTGGCCGACGCCGACGAGGAGGACGGCGTCACGGCCGCGGGTCTCCTCGACGGTCAGCTCGGTGACCAGGCGGCGCTCTTCGGGGCTGAGGGCGTAGAACTCGCCGGTGTTGCCGTTGGGGGTGAGGGTGGTGATGCCGCCGTCGAGCAGTCGACGCAGCAGGGCCCGGTGGGCGTCCTGGTCCACGTGGCCGTCCTCGGTGAACGGGGTCACCGGGATCGCCACCACGTCGGCCAGGGCCGTCCGCTGGGTCTCGAAAGTCGTGGTCATGCCGGACCGTCCTCTCCCTGGGCCTCGACCTCCGCGTCGAGGAAGGCCCGTTGCACGAACGAGGCGATGTGGGCGTGCAGGGCGCGCGCGGCGCCGTCCGCGTCGCCCTCCAGCGCGAGCCGCAGGATCTCCCGGTGCTCGCCGGCCTCCCGTTCCCAGGAGGGCGAGGCGGCCCAGGCGACGGCCGAGACGAGGGCGGCCTGGTCGCGGACCTCGTCGAGCATCCGGCCGAGCAGCGGGTTGCCGCAGGGCAGATAGAGGGCGCGGTGGAACTCCCGGTTGGCGAGGGAGCGTTCGGCGGTGTCGCCGGCCGCGTCGGCGCGGGTCAGCGCGTCCCGGGCGGCGTCGAGGGAGGCGCCCCGTCGCACGGCCCGCTTGAGCGCCTCGGGTTCGAGGAGCAGCCGGACGTCGTAGACCTCGCGCGCCATGTCCGCGTCCACCATGCGCACCGTGACGCCCTTGTACTGGCTCATCACGACAAGACCGGTCCCGGCCAGCGTCTTGAGCGCCTCGCGGACCGGGGTCTTCGACACCCCGAACTGCGCGGCGAGCTCGGTCTCCACCAGGGCCTGACCGGGCGTCAACTGTCCGGTGAGGATGCGGCGTTTGATCTCCTCCTGCACAAACTGCGTGCGCGAGGGGATCGGCGTGGGCACAGAGGTCATGCGCGCCTCTCGGATCTTCGCGGGATGGCTCTCGCGTATGGGATCTCACGTATCGCGTCTCATATATGACGTACGAAGTACGACGCGATGAAGGTAGGAGGGGGCGCATGTTTCGTCAATGCTTCTGACAAAGGAAGTTGGGGTTGCGCGGGCCTACGCTGCTCCCACAACACCCCAGGAGGGAAACAGCCGATGACGTTCGCACCGCTTCCCGGCCGACCGCAGGACCGGACATCGGCGTTCCGTCTGCAACTGGCCGCGCTGGCCCGGCTGATGAGTGTCGGCCTCCCCACCGGGGTGCCGTACGACCGGGAGTGGCAGGGGCAGGCACGGATGGCGTTCCGGCGGGCGCTGCGCGACGTCGACGCCCTCCCCGACCAGCTCTTCGAGCCCCTGCTGGACGCGGCCGTCCTCGATCCCGACCCCAGCCACAACCGGATGTTCGTGGAGGCCGCGGTGAGGGTGTTCGGCCGCCGCCGGGTGCAGACCGCGCTGATCGAGTATGTGCGGTCGGGAACCGACAGCGAGCGTGCCGGAGCGGCCCGCGCCTGGTACTGGGCGCAGGCACCGCTGAGATTCCGTGGCGGGCAGACGCGTGTGCCGACGCCCGAGAGCAAGGCCGAGTCCGACGCCGTGGCCGACCTCCGCGCCACCTGGCACGAGGCGACCCTGCGCGAGTTCGTGGCCAACGACGACCTCGACGTACGCCGCTGTATCCTCTCCGGGCTCCCCCTGAACCCGCGCCACTACCCCAGCGAGCTCCACGACCTGGTCGCACGGGCGGTACACATCGCGCGTACGCACCCCGACGAGTATCTGCGGCACCGGGTGGAGCATCAGGTCGGCTAGGTCAGCGTCGCTCGGGCCCCCAGCCCGGGTCCCGTCCGCTCAGGCCGATCGCCCGGTCGAGCAGGGGCGCGTCGGCGGGGACCGGCACCACGGGACCGAAGATCTGGCCTCGGCCGGGGTCGTCGACGGAGGCCAGGAGGAAGTCGTGCGAGGCCTGCAACGCGGCGGGGTCGGGGGTGTACTCCTGGCGGGTCGCGCGGGCCAGGTCCCAGCCGTGGATCACCAGCTCGTCCACGGCCACGGCGGCCGCCACCTCGCCCGGCAGGTCCACGCCGCCCGCACGGGTCATGCCGGTCCGGGCGCCGGGGTCGCGCCACGCTTCGGCCAGTTCGTCGAGCACCTTGGGCAGCTCCTCGCGCCAGCCCCGCCCGATGTCCGGCACGGCGGCTCCGGGGCTGGTGTCGGTCGTGACACCGAGGTCCTTGCGGGCGGCGTCACGGAAGGCGACCGTCAGGCCGAGCAGGTGCCCCAGGAGGTTGCGCACCGCCAGGTCCGGGCAGGGCGTGGACGCCGTGAGCTGGTCGTCGGCGACGCCGTCGGCGAGACGGGCGATGACACGCGTCTGCGGTCCGAGGTCGATGCTGCTCGTGTCGGTCATGGTCCGGCTCCTCACAGATGTGGTCCTGAAGGGTGGACCGACGGGGCCGGCGAAACTCATCGGTCAGCCGTACCCCCCGACCACGCCCCCGGCCCCGCCTCCCCCACCCGGGCCGGCCACCCTCGCCTCCACCCCCAGCAACTCCCTCGGCGTCTTCCCGCCCGCGAAGCACCACAGGGCGATCACCGGGCCGCAGAGGGCGCAGAGGGCGCAGAGGGCGCAGCCGGGGGGGCATCGATTCGGCTTCCGGAAACCCAGAACGGCCCGCCGGAGAACCCGACGGACCGTCACCGTACTTCCGGTCGGACGTCAGCCGACCGGCTCCACCGCAATGGCGGCCGATGACTCCGCGATCGTCGACTCGTCGGACTCCACGCCCTCTTCCCGCTGCTTCTTCAGAGCGAGTTCCCTGGCCGTCTTTTCCGAGAACAGCCTCATTTCAGCCTCGGTCCGGAGATCGAACACCATTGCCTCCTTCAAGCATTGTCGAGCCGCGGCTCCCTTGACCGCCGCGAGCGCCTCTTTGCCTGAACATTACCTTGTGATCCACCCCCGAGTCACGATCAAATTGCGGTCGCACACAGGGAATTGGGGCACTGTTCACCTCGCCGCACGCCCCCCGCGTGCCGCATCGGCCGGTGCGCGTGCGCTGCCACGACTAAGGCACTTCCCCCATCCGCACACCCCCGCCTTAGACCCACGATGGCGTGGCATGACGACCACCACCACCTGGGCACTCCCCCGCGTCCTGCGCGACCGCAACGCCGCCTTCTACCTCGCCGGAGTCGTGGTCTCCGGCTTCGGCACCTCGGCGTTGTGGCTGGTGTCCGGCGTATGGGTCAAGGACCTCACCGGCTCCGACGGCCTCGCCGCGCTGTGCATGCTCGCCATGTGGGCACCCACCCTGGCCGGCCCGGTCCTCGGCACGCTCGCCGACCGTACCCGCCGCAAACCCCTCCTGATCGGCGCGAACCTCCTCCTGGCCGCCCTCCTGCTCACCCTCTTCACCGTCGAGTCCCCCGACGGCCTCTGGCTCCTCTTCGCGGTCCTGTTCGTGTACGGCGCCGCGGGCGTCGTCCACGACGCGGCCGAGTCCGCCCTCGTCGCCGCCGCGGTCCCCGCCCCCCTGCTCGGCGACTTCAACGGGCTGCGCATCACGGCCTCCGAGGGCATGAAACTCCTCGCCCCGCCGGCCGGCGCCGGCGTCTACGCGGCGTACGGCGGCGCGAGCGTCGCCCTGCTCGACGCGGTGACGTTCGTGGTCGCGACCGGCCTGTACGCCTGCCTCCGGGTGCGCGAGAGCAGGCCCGAACCTGTGAAGGGCGGTCGGCGGGCCCAGACCGCCGAAGGGGCCCGCTTCCTCTGGACGCACCCCCGGCTGCGCCCCCTCGCCCTGGCCGGCGGCAGCACCATGCTCTGCGCCGGCCTCAACGGCGCGATGCTCTACGCCGTCATCGAGGGCCTTGGGCACGCCCCCGCGTACGCCGGTGTGCTGTACGCCGTCCAGGGCGCCGGGTCGGTGGCGATCGGGCTGCTCTCGGGGCCCGCGCTGCGCCGCCTGGGCGAGCTCCGTTTCGCCGCGTACGGCATCGCCCTGACGGCCGTCGCGGCGGGCCTGCGGGCGATCCCGTCCGACGCCGTGGCCCTGGCGTGCAGCGCGGCGAGCGGCGTGAGGCTGCCCTGTGTGTTGATCGCGGCGCTCACGGCCGTGCAGCGCGAGACACCGGACGCCCTGCTCGGCCGGACCGCCGCCACCGCCAACACGCTCGTCTTCACACCGAACGTCATCGGGCTGGCGGCGGGGGCGGCGCTGGTCGAACTGCTCGACATCCGGCTCGTGTCGCCCGTCCTCGGCGTGGTGTGGCTGGTGACGGCCGTACCGCTGCTTCAGAGCGCGGCGAGTCCCTCCCGTACCGCCACCAGGTCCCCGTCCGACGCCAACCCCGCGTGATAGAGCCGGATCTCCGTCGCGCCCAGCTCACGCGCGCGTGCCGCGTCCGACGCCAGGGTGGCCGGGCTGCCGCCCATCCCGGAGACCACACCGAGGTTGGCGGCGATGACCGCGCCCGCGCGACCCTGCTCGGCGAAGGGCGTCAGCAGGCCGGGGCCGCCCGCGCAGGGCACGACGACGCCGTCCGCCACGGAGAGGATGTGCTCGGGGTCGACGCCGGGGTTGGCGCCGACGTGGTAGGTCACCGGGTCGGCGTGCAGCAGCACCTGGAAGCCGTCGGGGGCGGCCTGGCGTACCGCGCGGACCGCGGTCTCCTGGAGCGTACGGGCGGTTTCGTCGCGCCACGCGCGCGTGGCCGCCGCGTTCGACTCGCCGAGCAGCTTCTCGACGCCGGCCCAGCCCTCGTCGGCGACGGTGCCCTGCCAGAGCGGTTCGAGGGCGGCGCGTACGGCGACCGCCAGTTCGTCGGCGTCCAGACCCTGGGCGCCGTAGCCCTCCTCGCAGGTCGGGCAGAAGCAGAGCGCCATCAGGTACATCCCGGCGTCGCCGAGCGGCACCCCGCCGGTCTTGTCGTGCGCGTGCAGATGCTGGAGGCCGTACCAGCCGAGGGACTCCAGCTCCGTGCCGCGCGCTCCGGGGCGTACGGCGGCCTCGGCGGCCAGTTCGACGAGGTACGCGCGCGTGGCGGGCTGTGCGATGCACGGGGCCCAGGGGTAGCGGTCGCCGTAGGCGTTGACGACCGAGGTGTCCGGATGCTCGGCGCCCAGGCGGGAGTTGTGGGCGAGGACCACCCAGGTGTGCACCTCCAGACCGGCGGCCGTGAGCGCGGCGGCCGCCTCGCCGAAGGCGTCGCCGGGCGCCCAGTCACCGGCCGGGTACGGGCGCAGGGCGTGGCGCTGCCACCGGTCGTCCGTCGGGTAGAGCACGGCGGCGTGTTCGGCGGTGACGATGCGGTGGCGCGGGTGGCGGGGGGTGAGGGCCCGGGTGGAGTGGTAGGCGGCGGCGAGCGTCACCTGCCGCACGCCGAGCGCGGCGATCCGGCCGGGCGCCTGCGGGTCTCCGTTGATGTCCCAGGGGTAGACGAATGTCGACGCCTTCACTTGGTGTCCTCCGGCTCCTTCTCCAGCAGCGCGTAGCCGCGCTCGATCACCTCGGCGAGCTGCTTCACATGATCCTCGCCCGGCTCGTGCAGCGGCGGCCGGACCTCCCCCACGTCCAGGCCGCGCATCCGTACACCGGCCTTGACCAGGGCTACGGCGTATCCGCGGCCCTGGGCGCGCAGTTCGACGAACGGGCGGTAGAAGCCGTCCAGGAGGCGGGTGACGGTGGTGTCGTCGCCCGCCTCCAGCGCCCGGTAGAAGGCGAGGGCGATCTCCGGGGCGAAGCAGAACACGGCGGAGGAGTAGAGGGTTACGCCGATCGCGCGGTAGGCGAGCTGGGTCTGTTCGGCGGTCGGCAGGCCGTTGAAGTACAGGAAGTCGCCGGGGACCTCGGAGCGTACGGCGCTGACGATCCGCTGCATCAGGTCCAGGTCGCCGAGGCCGTCCTTGAGGCCGATGACACCGTCCGTGCGGGCCAGCTCGACGACGGTGGCCGGGGTGAACACGGCGTTGTCGCGCTGGTAGACGATCACGGGCAGCGCGGTCGCCGCCGCGATCTCCCGGTAGTGCCGCAGCAGCCCCTCCTGCCCGGCGACGACGAGATACGGCGGCATGGCGAGCAGCCCGTCCGCCCCGGCCGCCTCGGCGAGCCGCGCGTACCGCACGGCGAGCGCGGTGCCGTATCCGGCGCCCGCGACGACCGGCACCCGTCCGTCCGCCGTCTCGACGGCCGCCCGTACGCACGCCTCGTACTCCTCGGGCGTCAGCGCGTGGAACTCCCCGGTGCCGCAGCAGGCGAACACGGCCGCGGCCCCCGCCTCGACGCCCCGGCGCACATGGGTCCGGTAGGTGTCGAGGTCGACCGTGCCGTCGGGGCCGTAGGCGGTGACGGGGAAGAACAGCGGCCCGCCGGGGACGCTGAGGCGTGCGGCGAGGGGGGCTGGCGTCACGGGCTCTCCCTGAACGAGAACGGAGCAAGAGGGACGGATGGGATACAGGTCTGATGCAGGTCTCTGATCAGAGTTTATGGTTATGAACACAGTCCGCACCACCCTTGACGTAGGGAGGTGGTGATCCTTAACTAGTCCACGAATGTGAATACCGTGCACGCACGCGGCCGATCACTCAAGGAGCCCCGAGGATGCCCGCACCCCGCACCGTTCTGCTCACCGGCGCCGCCGGCGGCCTCGGCACCCTGATGCGGGACCTGCTCCCGGCGTACGGCTACGAGCTGCAGCTGCTCGACCTGCGCCCCATCGAGGGCGAGCCGGACGCGATCGTCGCCGACCTCGGCGACCGGGAGGCGGTGCGCGAGGCCGTCCGGGGCGTCGACGCGATCATCCATCTCGCGGGCATCTCCCTGGAAGCCCCGTTCGAGAAGATCCTGCGCGCCAACATCGAGGGCACCTACAACCTCTACGAGGCCGCCCGCGAGGAGGGCGTCGGACGCCTCGTCCTCGCCTCCTCCAACCACGCGGTCGGCTTCACGCCCCGCCCCCAGGGCGACGACCCGCTGATCCCCGTCGACACCCCGCGCCGCCCGGACACCTTCTACGGCCTGTCCAAGTCCTTCGGCGAGGACCTCGCGCAGTTCTACTGGGACAAGCACGGCCTGGAGACGGTGTCCGTGCGCATCGGCTCCTGTTTCCCCGAGCCGACCAGCGTGCGCATGCTCTCGGTCTGGATGAGCCCGGCCGACGGCGCCCGCCTCTTCCACGCGGCCCTGACCGCCGAGAACGTCGGGCACACGGTCGTCTACGGCTCCTCCGCGAACACCCGCCTGTGGTGGGACCTGACCACCGCCCGCTCCCTCGGCTACGACCCGCGGGACGACTCCGAGCCCTACGCCGAGAAGCTCATCGCCGAGCAGGGCGAGCTGGACCCGGACAACATCGCGCACGCCTACCTGGGCGGCCACTTCGTCAGCGACCCCCCGATCTGGCCGTACTGACCGGAAAGAGTCGTCACAGACGGCGGGCGGGCACCGAACGGGCCCGCCCGCCGCCGTGTTCGGGCAGAACCCGGGCCCGCCTCCCGCAGACCAGGACACGAGACCACCACCCACCCGAGGGGCGCGGGGAACTGCGCCACCAGCCACAACACACCCGCGGACACCACACGACCGCATCCCCCGAGCTCCGGGTCCGCCCCGGGCACACACAAGACCGAACGGGCACACACCGGGCAGTATCACCCCCGTAACAGACCTGGTCACCACACCGCACCCGCTGTAGAACTTCCCCCAAGGCCCACAGGAGGGCCCGAACGGGCAGCCCAGCGAGAAGGCAGGTGACGACCATGAACAGAACAGCGGAGGAACGCCAGCGCGAGATCGTCCGCACCGCCCGCGCGAGCGGCTCCGTCGACGTCACCGCGCTGGCCGCCGAACTGGGCGTGGCCAAGGAGACCGTACGACGGGATCTGCGCGTCCTGGAGGACCACGGCCTGCTCCGCCGTACCCATGGCGGCGCCTACCCCGTGGAGAGCGCCGGCTTCGAGACGACGCTCGCCTTCCGCGCCACCAGCCACGTCCCCGAGAAGCGCCGGATCGCCGCCGCGGCGGCCGAGCTGCTCGGGGACGCCGAGACCGTCTTCGTCGACGAGGGCTTCACCCCGCAGCTCATCGCCGAGTCCCTGCCCACCGACCGGCCGCTGACCGTGGTCACCGCGTCCCTTCCGGTCGCGGGCGCCCTCGCCGAGGCCGAGCAGGTCTCCGTATTGCTGCTCGGCGGCCGGGTGCGGTCCGGAACCCTCGCCACCGTCGACCACTGGACGACGAAGATGCTGGCCGGATTCGTCATCGACCTGGCGTTCATCGGCGCCAACGGCATCTCCCGCGAGCACGGCCTGACCACCCCCGACCCGGCCGTCAGCGAGGTCAAGGCGCAGGCGATCCGGGCCTCGCGGCGCACGGTGTTCGCGGGCGTGCACACCAAGTTCGGAGCGGTCAGCTTCTGCCGGTTCGCCGGCATCGGCGCACTGGAGACGATCGTGACGAGCACCCTGCTCCCGGCGGCCGAGGCCCACCGCTACTCACTCCAGGGCCCCCAGGTCATCCGCGTCTGACCACCGAAGTCACTCCCCAGGGGGCATCCGCACGCCTCCGCGCACCCCATATCTCCCTATTCACCCCAATCGTCCAGGAGCGATCCATGCGAACCCAGAGCCGACGACGGCCACCGCGAGCCACGCTCGCCATGGCCGCCGCAGGGACGCTGCTCGCCCCGCTGCTCTCCGGCTGCTGGGTCGGAGCCGGCGGGGCGGGGTCGGGCGGCGACTCGATCAACGTCCTGATGGTCAACAACCCCCAGATGACCGAGTTGCAGAAGCTCGCCCCCCGCTTCACCGAAGAGACCGGCATCAAGGTCAACTTCACCGTCCTACCCGAGAACGACGTCCGCGACAAGATCAGCCAGGACTTCGCCAACCAGGCCGGCCAGTACGACGTCGCCACCCTCTCCAACTACGAGATACCGATCTACGCCCGCAACGGCTGGCTGAAGGAGATGAACTCCTACGTCGCCAAGGACCCGGCGTACGACGAGCAGGACGTCCTCAAGCCGATGCGCCAGTCCCTGACCGGTGACGACGGCAAGCTCTACGGCCAGCCCTTCTACGGCGAGTCGTCCTTCCTGATGTACCGCAAGGACGTGTTCGAGAAGCAGGGCCTGACGATGCCCGCGCACCCCACCTGGCAGCAGGTTGCGGACCTCGCGGCCAGGACGGACGGCGCCGAGCCCGGCATGAAGGGCATCTGTCTGCGCGGGCTGCCCGGCTGGGGCGAGGTGATGGCCCCGCTCACCACCGTCGTGAACACCTTCGGCGGCACCTGGTTCGACAAGGACTGGAAGGCGCGGCTGGACTCCCCCGAGTGGGAGAAGGCGACGAAGTTCTATGTCGACCTGGTCCGTGAACACGGTGAGTCCGGAGCCGCCCAGTCCGGGTTCGCCGAGTGCCTGAACAACATGACCCAGGGCAAGGTCGCCATGTGGTACGACGCCACCTCGGCGGCCGGCTCCCTGGAGTCGGCGAAGAGCCCGGTCAAGGGCAAGGTCGGCTACGCGCCGGCCCCCGTCGAGAAGACCGAGTCCGCCGGCTGGCTCTACACCTGGGCGTGGGGCATCCAGCAGGCGTCCCGCAACCCCGACGAGGCCTGGAAGTTCGTCTCCTGGGCGTCCGGCAAGCAGTACGAGCAACTGGTCGGCGACGAGATCGGCTGGTCCAACGTGCCGGCCGGCAAGCGTGCCTCCACCTACGCCAACCCGGCGTACCGCGAGGAGGCGGCGGCCTTCCAGGAGATGACGAAGGAGGCCATCGAGGGCGCCCGCCCGAACGACCCCGGCGTGCAGCCGCGCCCCGCGCCCGGCATCCAGTTCGTCGGCATCCCCGAGTTCACCGACCTCGGTACCAAGGTCTCCCAGGAGATCAGCGCGGCCATCGCCGGACGCCAGTCCGTCGACTCGGCCCTGAAGAAGTCCCAGCAGCTCGCCGAGAAGATCTCCGAGGAGTACGAGGGGCGATGACAGCGACGACCACGGCCCCGGTGGCCACGACTGAGGTACGCACCACCCGTCCGCCCTCCGCCCGGCTGCGCGCCTGGGCGACCCGGGCCCCCTTGCTCCCCGCTCTGATCTTCATGATCGCGGTGACCCAGCTGCCGTTCGTGGCCACCCTGGTGATCTCGTTCTTCGACTGGAACTCCCTCTACCCGGACGCCCGGAAGTTCGCCGGCCTGGGCAACTACCAGGAGGTCCTCACCGACGCCGACCTGCGCCACTCGGTCTGGACGACCGTGCTGCTGACGGCAGCGGTGGTGCTGGCCAGCCTGGTCCTCGGCCTGGTGCTCGCCCTGCTGCTGGACCGCAGGTTCAAGGGCCGCGGGGTGGTCCGCACCCTGCTGATCGCCCCGTTCCTGGTGGTCCCGGTGGCGGCGGCCCTGCTCTGGAAACATGTGCTCTACAACCCCGAATACGGCCTGTTCAATGGGTTGTTGCACTATGTGGGCGGCCCACAGCCGGACTGGATCTCCAACACCCCGCTCCTCGCGGTCGAGGCCTCCCTGGTCTGGCAGTGGACGCCGTTCATGATGCTGATCCTGCTGGCCGGCCTGCAGAGCCGTGACCACGAGCAGATCGAGGCGGCGCGGGTCGACGGCGCGAGCGACTGGCAGATCTTCCGCCACCTCACCCTCCCCCATCTGCGCCGCTACCTCGAACTCGGCGCCCTGCTGGGCTCGATCTACATCGTCCAGAACTTCGACGCGGTCTTCACGATCACGTCCGGCGGCCTGGGCACCGCCAACCTCCCCTACACCGTCTACCAGAGCTTCTACCAGGCCCACGAGAACGGCCTCGCCTCGGCCGCGGGCGTCCTGGTGGTCATCGGCTCGATCATCATCGCGACCTTCGCGCTGCGCGTGGTGTCGTCCCTGTTCCGCGAGGAGGTGTCGCGCGCATGAGTGCAGCAGCCGTACGACCGGCGATACGCAGCCGCCGCAAGGGAGTCGGCCTCGGCCTGGTGGCCTGGCTGCTCGGGATCCTGTTCTTCCTGCCGATCGCGTGGATGGCCCTGACGTCCTTCCACTCCGAGGAGGACGCGGCGACCAACCCGCCGTCCTTCGCCGCGTCGCTGACGCTGGACGGCTACCGCGAGTTCTTCGGCGCGGGCGGTGGCGCGAGCCCCTGGCCGGCACTGGTCAACTCGACGGTGGCGTCGATCGCGTCGACCCTGTTCGTCCTGGTCCTGGCGCTCCCCGCGGCGTACGCCCTGTCCATCCGCCCGGTGAAGAAATGGACGGACGTCCTGTTCTTCTTCCTGTCCACGAAAATGCTGCCGGCCGTGGCGGGCCTGCTGCCCCTGTACCTGTTCGCGAAGAACACGGACATGCTCGACAACATCTGGCTGCTGGTCATCCTCTACACCTCCATGAACCTGCCGATCGCGGTGTGGATGATGCAGTCCTTCCTCGCCGAGATCCCGGTCGCGATCATCGAGGCGGCGAGGGTGGACGGGGCGAAGCTGCCCACGATCCTCACGCGCGTGGTGGCCCCCGTCGCGTTGCCCGGCATCGCCGCGACAGCCCTGATCTGCTTCATCTTCAGCTGGAATGAACTTCTCTTCGCCCGCGTGCTGACCGGCGTGGTGGCGGAGACAGCCCCCGTCTTCCTGACCGGCTTCATCACCAGCCAGGGCCTGTTCCTGGCGAAGGTGTGCGCCGCGTCGCTCGTCATCTCCCTGCCGGTGCTCGCCGCGGGGTTCGCCGCCCAGGACAAGCTGGTCCAGGGCCTGTCGTTGGGAGCCGTGAAATGAAGGCCGCCGTCATCGAGTCCGTGGGCAAGGCAGTCGTCGCCGAGGTCCCCGACCCGACGCCAGGCCCCCGGGAGGTGGTCGTCGAGGTCGCGGCCTGCGGCCTGTGCGGCACGGATCTGCACATCCTCCAGGGCGAGTTCGCGCCCAAGCTGCCGATCGTGCCCGGGCACGAGTTCGCGGGCGAGGTGGTCGGGGTCGGGACCAGGGTCACGGAGCTGTCGGTGGGCGACCGGGTGGCGGTCGACCCGTCCCTGTACTGCTACGAGTGCCGCTACTGCCGCACGGGCCACAACAACCTCTGCGAACGCTGGGCGGCGATCGGCGTGACCACGGCGGGCGGTGCGGCGCGGTACGCGGTGGCACCGGTCGCGAACTGCGTACGGCTCCCCGAGCACGTCCGCACCCAGGACGCGGCCCTGGTCGAGCCCCTGTCCTGCGCGGTCCGCGGCTACGACGTCCTCCGGTCCCGCCTCGGCGCCCACGTCCTCATCTACGGGTCCGGCACGATGGGCCTGATGATGCTGGAGCTCGCCAAGCGGACGGGCGCGGCGAGCGTGGACGTGGTGGACGTGAACCCCGCCCGCCTGGAAACGGCACGCACGCTCGGCGTCTCGGCATCCGCCGCCAACCCCGACGAACTGGACCGCCCCCAGGGCTGGGACCTCGTCATCGACGCCACCGGCAACGCCGCCGCGATCCAGGACGGCCTGGACCGGGTGGCCAAGGCCGGCACGTTCCTCCAGTTCGGGGTGGCCGACTACTCGACCCGCGTGACGATCGATCCGTACCGCATCTACAACCAGGAGATCACCATCACCGGCTCCATGGCCGTCCTCCACAGCTTCGAACGCGCGGCGGAGCTGTTCGCGAACGGGGTTCTCGACCCGGACATCTTCATCAGCGACAGGATCCCGCTGGAGCGGTATCCGGAGGCGTTGGAACAGTTCGCGTCCGGGGTTGGCCGAAAGATCGTCGTGATCCCATAGCGGTTTCCTCGCCCCCGCCGCCCCTACCCGTCCCATCCCTGGGGCTGCGCCCCCAGACCCCCCTGATCGGCCCTCCGGGCCTCGTTCTCAAACGCCGGACGGGCTGGAAGATCGGAGCGGGGTCTGGGGCGGAGCCCCAGAAAGGGGCGCGGGGCTGTGTCGATATGCGGCTCAGCCGCGTGGGCGCGACCAGCCCCCACCCACCCGCACCCGAAGACCGACCCGGGGTCGAAGGGGCGGAGCCCCTGGGGATGGGACGGGTAGGGGCGGCGGGGGCGAGCCCTGTTGGGGGCGCTCCGCCGAGTCGGGTCCGCCAAATGGTCGGCAGGTAAGGGAACGGTAAAACGCCCCCGCTCGTTCACCCGGCATGACAGCTATGACCCCCGGCTCGAACATCCCTCTCTCCGCCGCGCGCGTGACGGTGGACGTCGCCGCCCCGGTGCGGCTCGACGTATCGGGCCTGCTGCTCACCGCCGACGGCAAGGTGCGCTCCGACGACGACTTCATCTTCTACAACCAGCCCCAGGGCACGGGCGTGACGTACCGCTCCGGCGGCGGCACCAGCCCCGACGCGATCACCGTCGACACCACGGCCGTACCCCCCGGCATCGAGAAGATCGTCGTCACCGCCAGCCCGGACGCCGCCGGCCAGACCTTCCAGGGCATCGAACCCACGGCCACCATCCGCAACGCGGACGACAACAGCGTCCTGGCCACCTTCACACCCCCGCAGCTCGGCACCGAGACGGCACTGGTGATCGTCGAGGTCTACCTCCGCAACGGCGCCTGGAAGGCCCGCGCGGTCGGCCAGGGCTACGCCAACGGCCTGGCCGGCATCGCCACCGACTTCGGCGTCACGGTCGAGGAACCGGCCCCGGCCGCCACCCCCGCCGCCCCGCCTCAGCCCACCATGCAGCCCCCGGCCGCCCCGCCCGCCCCGCCGATGTCCACTCCCCCGGCACCCCAGGCCCCCGCCGCTCCCCCGGCCCCGCCCGCGCCCCCCGCCCCCGGCGCCGGGAAGATCAACCTCGACAAGGGCCGCGTCAGCCTCCAGAAGAACCAGACCGTGTCCCTCGTCAAGGGCGGCCGCCCCCTGCTCTCCCAGGTCAAGATGGGCCTCGGCTGGGAGCCGGCGTACCGCGGCAAGGACATCGACCTGGACGCCTCCGTCATCGCCTACGGCCCGCAGCGCAACCACATCGACAGCTGCTACTTCGGCAAGCTCCAGATCGTGCAGGGCGCGATCCGCCACTCCGGCGACAACCTCACCGGCGAGGGCGGAGGGGACGACGAGGTCATCACCGTCGACCTCGGCCGTCTCCCCCAGGAGGTCACCGGGCTCGTCTTCACGGTCAACTCGTTCTCCGGCCAGAAGTTCACCGAGGTGGCCAAGGCGTACTGCCGCCTGATCGACGCCGCCTCCGGCGAGGAACTCGTCCGCTTCGACCTCACCAGCGCCGAGGCGCAGACCGGCGTCATGATGGCCAAGCTGATCAGGCAGTTCTCCGGCGAGTGGGA
This sequence comes from Streptomyces sp. NPDC008086, assembly GCF_042957325.1. Classification (NCBI taxonomy): domain Bacteria; kingdom Bacillati; phylum Actinomycetota; class Actinomycetes; order Kitasatosporales; family Streptomycetaceae; genus Streptomyces; species Streptomyces sp. NPDC008086. Next base: position 410,596 of record NZ_JBIBIA010000008.1, on the reverse strand, counting down.
GATGACGGCCATGGGCGACTTCGTGAAGTCCCGCACGGTCCGGGGCATGGTGAAGCCGGCGGCCCAGGCGCTGTAGACCCACGCGTACGACGCCCAGGGCGCCCCCGGCCGAAGGGGGCGCCCGGCTCGCACACGGGAAGGCTTCACATCTTCGTGCGCATCCAGAAGGTGCCGAAGGCGTTGGCCGCACCGGGGATGATCAGCGCCTTCAGCGAGCCGACCCAGCCGAACTCGGCCAGGGTGACAAGCTGCGGCACCAGCGACAGCTGCGCGGGGATCATGTACGGGACGAGAAGCGTGCCGAAGAGGAACTTCCTGCGGGAACTCGTCGAGAGGGTTCGGGCCGGAGGCGGGGGGCGTTTCCGGCGCGCCGAGGCGTACCCGGGCTCGGGCCTCAAGTCGCGGCACAAGCCCCGCCGCTAGGCGTAACCGCACTCAGGCCGAGGTCCGCACCACCAGCTCGGGAACCACCCAGGCCTCGGCGCCCCGCAGCGGTTCCTCGCCTGCTCGTAGGCGGGCGACCTGTTCGACGGCCAGCCGCCCCAGTCGCCGTTTGTCGATGTGCAGGGTGGTCAGGGCGGGCTCCACCAGCTCGCCCAGCGACAGTCCGTCGAAGCCCAGCACGGCCAGGTCCTCCGGTACGCGTCGGCCCCGGCGCCGGGCGGCGCGCATGGCGCCGACCGCGATCAGGTCGTTGAAGCCGAAGACGGCGGTGACGTCGGGCCGGGCGTCGAGCAGCCGCTCCATGGCGGCCTCGCCCCCGGCCACGCTGTGCTCGGCACACAGCGCGATCCAGCTGTCGTCGACCGGCAGGCCGTGGCGCCGGGCCTGCTCCAGGAAGGCCTCCCTGCGCGGGCCGGGTCCGTGCACTCCGTCCAGCATGCCGATCCTGCGATGCCCCGCGCCCACCAGATGGGCCATGCCCTGTTCGAGGCCGGCGGCGGCGTCGATGCCCACGGCCGCGAAACGGGTGTGCTGGGGGCCGCGCTCCAGCAGCACCAGCGGTACGCCTCCGAGGTGCCGGGCCAGCACTTCGTCGGGGCTCTTGAAGTAGCCGACGATGGCGTCGGCCTGGTGGGACAGCACGTCGAGCGCGTCCCGCTCGCGGGCCTCGTCGATGCGGGAGTCCCACATCACCACCTGCCAGCCCCGCTGCTCGGCCGCCTCCAGCACACCGGCGGCCACCTCGGGGAAGAAGGGGTTCATCAGATCCGGGATCACCAGACCGGCCGTCACGGCGCCCTTCTGCACCATGCCGCGCGCGAAACGGCTCGGCCGGTAGTCCAGCAGCCGAGCCGCCTCCAGCACCCGTTGCTTGGTGGCCGGGTCGATCTCGCCCTTGTCGTTGACCGCGCGGGAGACCGTCTGCCGGGACACTCCGGCGAGCTTCGCGACGTCGTGGATCGTGGCCCGGCGGCGCGTGCCGTCAGGTCGCCCGACACTCGTCTCCCACTGCTGATCGTCCGGCCGCACGGGGGCACTGTAGCGCTCCGCTTGACTGGCCGCGCAAAAGGTCGTCGGTTGTCTGCGGGACCGTTGTGGCTGGTCGCGCAGTTCCCCGCGCCCCTGACGGGGCGGTCGTGGGTCGTCCGCGGCACCATCGTGGCTCGTCGCGCAGTTCCCCGCGCCCCTTTCAGGGGGCGCCCCTAGCGGTCAGAACAGCGCGCTGTACGCGTTCAGTGCCGGCTGACCGCCGAGGTGGGCGTACAGGACGGTTGAGGCCTGGCTGATCTCGCCGCGGCCGACCAGGTCGATCATTGCGGCCATCGACTTGCCCTCGTACACGGGGTCGGTGATCATGCCCTCTGTCCCGGCCGCGAGGCGCATGGCGTGGAGGGTCGTCTCGTCCGGGATGCCGTACGTGCCGGCGTGGTACCGGTCGTCGAGGTCGATGTCGTCCTCGGTCAACTCTCGCTTGACGCCGATGAGTTGAGCGGTGTTGTGGGCGATGCGGGCGATCTGCTCGCGGGTGGTGGCGGGCTTGGCGGAGGCGTCGATGCCGAGGACGCGGCGCGGTCGGGCGCCGGCCTCCTCCAGGGCGGCGAAGCCGGCGACCATTCCGGCCTGGGTGGAGCCGGTGACCGAGCACACGATCACCGTGTCGAAGAAGACGCCCAGCTCCCGCTCCTGCTCGGCGACCTCGTAGGCCCAGCCGGCGAAGCCCAGTCCACCGAGCGGGTGGTCGGAGGCGCCGGCCGGGATGGCGTACGGCTTGCCGCCCGATTCCTCGACCTCCCTGAGCGCCTGCTCCCAGCTCTCCTTGAAGCCGATCCCGAACCCGGCCCGCACCAGGCGTACGTCGGCGCCGGCGAGGCGGCTGACGAGGATGTTGCCGACCTTGTCGTACACGGAGTCGGGCCAGTCCACCCAGCTCTCCTGGACCAGCACGCACTTGAGGCCCGCGCGGGCGGCGACGGCGGCGACCTGGCGGGTGTGGTTGGACTGCACGCCACCGATCGAGACGAGGGTGTCGCAGCCCTTGGCCAGCGCGTCGGCGACCAGGTACTCGAGTTTGCGGGTCTTGTTCCCGCCGTACGCGATACCGGAGTTGCAGTCCTCGCGCTTGGCCCAGAGGGAGGCGCCGCCGAGGTGCGCGGTCAGGCGCTCCAGGGGGTGCACGGGGGACGGGCCGAAGAGGAGGGGGTAACGCTCGTAGGAAGAGAGGGACATGGGGTGCCTCCACGGGGTCACGGCGTCGGTCGGTCGGAGTCGGCCAGGTCGGCGAGGGTGCGCCAGATCTCCGCCGTGACCTGGACCGCTCCGTCCACGTCACCGCCGGCGCACGCCTCGATCAGCCGCTCGTGCAGCCCTGCCGAACGGCAGGTCCCGCCCTCACCGAAGCGCCGGCGCTCCAGGCGGCGGATGAGCGGGGTGTAGCGGGCGACGGTGGCGGCGGCGGCGCGGTTGCCGCTCACCCGTACCAGTACGTCGTGCAGTTCGTCGTCGGCCCGGAGCGCGAGGTCCACTGCGCCGGACGCGACGGCTGCGGCGAACCGGTCGTTGGCGGCACGCATGATCTCCACGTCCGCGGCCGTCAGCCGGGGCACGGCGACCCGTGTCACCAGCTCGTGCATCGCGCCGACCACGGAGGCGGCGTCCCGTACGTCGGCCGCCACGACCGGAGTCACCCGCGTGTAGCTCTGCGGCTTGCTCTCCAGCAGCCCCTCGTCCACCAGCCGCGAGAACGCCTCCCGCACCGGCGCCCGCGACAGCCCGAGCCGCTCCGCGAGATCGGCGTCCCGCACCACCGCACCGGGCTCGATCTCCCCGGCCACGATGGCGTCCCGGATCGATTCGTACGCGCGGTCCCTGAGCAGGGTCCGGGCTACGGGTCGTATGGCCTCCACGACTGAAATGTTAGATGTCAGTTCGAGTGCGGACAAGAGTGTGGCCCGCACCCCGTGAGTGCGGGCCACGCTCCCGGCTCGTGCCGGACCTCAGTTCACCCAGGGCCAGTCGGCGTTCCGAGCGCTCTCCAGCAGGGGAACCATCCGGAAAGCCGCGTCCGAGAGCCCTCCGAAGGTGTGCCGGTTCGCCTTGCCCGACGGGCCGTGTCCCGCCCGGTAGCCGGCGAGGTTCCAGGTGTAGACCGGCACGTCGGCGGGGACCTGCTCGGTCGGGTCGCCGTGGCGGCTGTACGCGTACTGCTCGTCGGTGACGATCAGCACCCGATCGTGCTTCCGGTAGTGCCGGCGGACCGCCCCGGTGGTGTCGGTGCCGCCCAGGCCACCGAAGCGGCCGAGGATCTTCAGCACCGACTCGCCCCCGCGGAACCTCACCGGGGCGCTCGTGGTGCCGAACTCCACAAGGTCCGCGTTCTTCGCCCGCAACGCCAGTGCCGTGCCGAAGATCGCCGCCGCGTCGGCGCGGTTGAGCTTCGAACGGTCGGACAGCGGACCCCACATGGAGCCGGAACGGTCGACGAGCACCAGCGTCCGGCCGGGCAGCGTGGGCACATTGGCCAGCGAGTGACCGAGCGCCTGCTCCAGCGGGTACGCCCAGCGCAGCGACGGCGCGTGCCGGTACGCGGCGAGGTACCGGAAGGGGAACTGCCGCGCCCGTACGACCTCGGCGGGGTCGCTGATCCGCGCCGCGACCTGGGCCGCCACCTCGTCGGAGACCCCTGCCTCGTCGAAGTTCCGCAGGTTGCGGATCAGCGCCATCGCGCCCATGGACGGGATGACCGACTCCCAGGCCGCCCTGTCCATCGGCCCCTGGAGCCAGCCCGCCAGCGCCTCCCACGTCATCCCGGCCGCCGCGAGCCGCTCGGCCCCGCCCCGCGAGGTGACCACGGCACGGCGCTCCTCGACGGGCAGCGCCATCAGCTCGCGGTGCGCGACCAGCGTCCGGGCGGACGCGGGCGGCACGGCGGTGTCCGGGTTGTGCCGGCGGGCGAGGGCGTACTGGAACAGCTCGCCCTGCCACGGCTTGTCCGGGTCCGGCGCCGCGTGCACCAGGTTGAGGATGTCGCCGAAGCGGTAGCCCTTGGACGCGGTGTCGTACTTCAGCAGCGCCTTGCCGCCGTAGAGGCGGCGTACGGCGTCGGCGACGCCTCATCTCCCCTTGAGCGAGTGTCCGCTGCCTTGCGTTGGCCAAGCCAGACCTCTTGATAGCGGCGGCTCTGCTGCTGCCGCACAGGCTGTACTCGGGGGTTGTTCAAGTGCTGGTAGTTGGGCGTGAGCGCGTGGCAGTTCGGGCACAGCAGTCGAAGGTCCTCCGGACGGTTCTTCGTACGATCTCCGTCGACGTGATCAACGTGCAGGGGGACACGTCCGGACACGGGGTTGATCTCGGCCCAGCCGCACTTCTCGCAGCACTGCCCTCTGAGCAGGACCAAGGCTTGGCGCACACGCCAGTCCGGGCTGCCGTCCTCTCGGGTTCCGCTGACCTCACCCGCCTGCCAGGCAGCGAGCCATCGCGCGAACGTGCCCGTCCGCTCATAGCGATCCTCGTTGAAACACTCCCAAGAGCAGTACGGCCCGTCGCAGCGAGGACGACGCCCCGTCGCTCCGCAACGGCGGCACGGCGCGGGATTCCCACGACGTGCCGCCGCCTGCTGCCTTCGGGTTGTATTGGCGCAGGTTCGGCTGCAATGGATCGCGCCCCTGGTCAGTACAGGTTCCCCGCACTGAGGGCACACCGGCTTCGGCCTGCGCCTGCCTTCAGCACGTTGCACGGCTGTCCCCACGAGGCTGCACCGGTTACTACAGAAGCGTCTGCCCTGCCTCTTCACCGGCGTGGCGCACTGCTCACACAACTTGGACATGCGTGAACGGTATGTCGAGCGCCAGGCACCGCCCCTCGAATCGGACAGGCTCACCTATTCGAGTGACCCAGCGTTCTAACGCCGCTGCCGCTTCCAGGGCCCCGTGATCGCCAGCATGATGCCCGGCGTCTGGATGTTGGCGTAGAGGGTCTTTCCGTCGCAGGAGAAGGTGACGCCGGTGAACTCGCTGTATTCGGGCTCGTCGTCCGTGCCGATGTTGAGTTCGTTGCGGGCGATGGGGTAGGTGCGGCCGCTGTCGGTGGCGCCGAAGAGGTGCTGGACACCCTCGCCGTCCTCGGCGATGACGAGGCCGCCGTACGGGGAGACGGTGATGTTGTCGGGGCCGTCGAAAGCGCCGTCCTTGGACGGGTCGGGGTTGACGCCGAGGAGGACCTTCAGTGTCAGGGTGCGGCGCTTGGGGTCGTAGAACCAGACCTGGCCGTCGTGCTGGAGGGGGCTCTCCTCGCGGGCGTAGGAGGAGACGATGTAGGTGCCGCCGTCGCCCCACCACATGCCCTCGAGCTTGCGGGCGCGGGTGATCTCATCGCCGGCGAACTGCTTGCGCACGGGCGTGGTCCTGGCGTCGCGGTCGGGGACGTCCACCCAGTCGACGCCGTACACCGTGCCGATCCTCGTGGCGCGGGAGAGGTCATCGACGAACTTGCCGCCCGAGTCGAAGCACTTGGGGGCCTGGAGGACACCGGCGTCGTCGGCCAGCGTGCGGAACCTGCCGTGGCCGTACTCGAAGCCCTTCGGCGGGGTCCAGCGGAACAGCAGTCCGTTGGGGCCCGCGGCGTCCTCGGTGAGGTAGGCGTGGCCGCGCCTGGGGTCGATGACGACGGCCTCGTGGTCGTAGCGGCCGAAGAACTTCAGCGGCTTGGGGTCCTGGTTGGCGCGCCGGTCGACGGGGTCGACCTCGAAGACGTAGCCGTGGTCCTTGGTCATGCCGTTGGTGCCGGCCCGGTCGGAGTTCTCCTCGCAGGTGAGCCAGGTGCCCCAGGGGGTGCGGCCGCCCGCGCAGTTGGTGGAGGTGCCGGCGATGCCGACCCACTCGGCGACCTGTCCGCCGGGGCGGACCTCGACGACCGTGCAACCGCCGGAGGCGGCGGGGTCGTAGACGAGTCCCTCGGTGAGCGGGACGGGGTGCTTCCAGTTGGCGCGGGGGCCCTTCAGCTCGTGGTTGTTGACGAGGAGGGTCGTGCCGCGCGGCCCGTCGAAGGCGGCCGTGCCGTCGTGGTTGGAGGGGGTGAACTCGCCCGACTCCAGCTTGGTCCTGCCGCTGTAGGTGATGACGCGGTACTCGAACCCGGCGGGCAGCGCGAGGATGCCCTTCGGGTCCGGGATCAGCGGGCCGTACCCGACGCCGCCACCGTGGGCGTCCGCCGACTTCTCGCCCTCGGCCGCGGCCTCCGTGGACGCGAGCGCGTTGGGCGCGCTGGCCAGAACGCCGGCGCTGCCCGCCAGCGCGACACCGGCACCGGTGATCGCGGAGTTCCTGGCGAAGTCCCTACGGGTGAGCGACATGGTGTCTCCTGAGACAGTGGGTGCCGTGGAGGGTGGCGGACCTCGAGTCGGCGCAACGGTGCCGCCCATGCGTGAACACCGGTTGAACAACGCCCTAAGGGGCGCGGGACGGTATCCATATGCGGCTCCGCCGCGCGGGCGCGACCAGCGACACTCGACCGGCACTCGCAGGACAGGCTCAGCCCCCCTGCTGCGACCGCGCCTTGAACGCGGCCTTCCGCGCCTCCTTCGCGATCTTCTTGTCCGGATGCAACCGCCCCATCGCCTCCAGCACATCCGCGGTGGCCGGATGATCCACCCGCCACGCCGCCGCGAAGAACCCACCGTGCTGCGCGGCCAGCCCCTCCACCAGCGCCCGCAGCTCGTCGGAGTTCCCCTCCGCCGCCAGCTGCGCCGCCACCGTGTCGACGGTCAGCCAGAACACCAGGTCCTGGGAGGGCGCGGGAACGTCGGAGAACCCCGCCTCGGTCAGCCAGACCCGGGCCAGCCCGCCCAGCTCGGGATCGTCGAGGACCTCCCGCAGCGCCGGCTCGGCGTCCGCGCCCAGCAGGGACAGCGCCTGCTGGCAGCGCAGCCGCCGCAGCGGGGCCCCGGCGTCCAGGCCGCGCGCCGCCGCCAGCAACTCCCGTGCCGCGGCGAGGGATTCGCGCCGGGCGAGCCACATCTCGGTCTCGGTGCGCGCGGCGACCTGCGGGAAGGTGGCGGTGCCGTCGAGCAGTGCGTCGGCGCCCTTGTCCGCGAGGTCCCCGACGGCGGGCGCCTCGAACCCGGCCTCCAGCAGTCGCGACCGCAGCCCGTACAGGCCGAGCGGGGTCAGCCGCACCATGCCGTAGCGCGATACGTCGGTGTCGTCGACGGCGGCCGACGCCTCTCCGGCGCCCTCGGCCTCCGCGTCCGCGTCGGCCATCAGCGCCTCGTCCACCGGCTGGTACTCCACCAGCCCGACCGGCGCCAGCACCCGGAACTGGTCGTCGAGGCGCATCATCGCGTCGGAGACCTGCTCCAGCACGTCGTTCGTGGGCTCGCCCATGTCGCTGGGCACGATCATCGACGCGGCGAGGGCGGGCAGCGGCACGGGTGCCTCGCCGGGGCCGTCCTCGCCGACGGTGAGCAGGTACAGGTTGCCGAGGACTCCGTCGAGGAACTCCGCCTCGGCCTCCGGGTCCCAGTCCAGCGAGGAGAAGTCGATCTCGCCGCCCGTGTCGATGGCGTCGACGAGGTCGTCGAGGTCGGGCACGCTCGCGTCGGCGAGGACCGTCTCCAGCGCCGCCAGCCACACCGCGAGCACGTCCTGCGGCGAACCGCCGGTCAGCAGCGCCAGGTCGGCGCCGGGCTCGACCGTGCCGGCCTCCTCGTCGACGATCTCGACCAGCCCGGCGTCGACGGCCACGCGCCAGGCCTCGCTCGCGTACGCGGCGGCGTCGTCGCCGCTCAGCCCGAGTGCCTCGGCGGCCGCCGGCAGCTGCTCCTCCACGAGGCCGCCCCCGGCGTCGACCCGGGTGTCGGGTCCGGCCCAGCGGGCGAGCCGCGTGGCCCGGGCGAGCAACGGCGTGGACAGCGCGTCCCGCGCCAGCTCCGCTTCGGGGTGCAGCCGCACCGGCGGCAGGGAGGAGCTGTCTGACATCGGCTGTTTCTCCTAGGGCGTTCTGCATGGCCGTAAGCGACACGGCCCTCGGCCGTACGCATCACGGCTCGACCGCTCAGCCTAGACGGATTTCGACCCATGCCACCCGGTTCATCTCCCCGTCGGGCGCTGTACATGGCCGAAACCTTGACAAGTGACTTGACCAGGCAGGAGATTGACGCGCGTAGAAACCGGGCGGACATCTGTTCACTGTATTTTCTACGCGCGTCGCCACCGCCCCACCGGTCGCGCCTGCACCCAGCGTTTGCACCGACCGTTCCACGCACCACCCTCGTCCCGGCGCTCATTCACGTCCCCGGAGGGATTCCGTTGCCGAGCAAGAAGTCCGCGCGTCTCGCCGCGCTCACCGTCGCCGCCGTGTGTTCCGCTGCGTCCACCGTCGTCCTCACCGCCCCCGCGCACGCCGACTCCGTGCGCATCCATGACGTCCAGGGCAGCACGCGCATATCCCCGTACGCCGGCAAGGAGGTCACGGACGTGGCCGGAATCGTCACCGGCGTACGCACCTACGGTTCGTCCAGAGGCTTCTGGATCCAGGATCCGCAGGCGGACGACAACCCGGCCACCAGCGAGGCCATCTTCGTCTACACCAACTCCACGCCGAAGGGTGTCGCCGTCGGCGACGCGGTCACGGTGTCGGGTACGGTCCAGGAGTACGTCCCGGGCGGCGCCGCCACCGGCAACCAGTCGATCACCGAGATCACCAAGCCGACGTTCACCGTCGTCTCCAGCGGCAACGCCCTGCCGGCGGCCGTGGTCATCTCCGACAGATCCGTGCCGGCCGCCTACGCCCCCGCCGGCGACGCGGCCGCGAACGGCTCGGTCAACGGCCTGACGCTCAGGCCCAGGGCGTACGCCCTGGACTACTACGAGTCCCTGGAGCACATGAACGTCCAGGTCGCCGACGCCCGCGTGGTCACCGCCACCGATCCGTACACCGAGCTGTGGGTCACGGTGAAGCCGTGGGAGCACCGCAACCGGCGCGGCGGCACGGTCTACGGCTCCTACGAGTCCCAGAACACCGGACGCCTCCAGATCCAGTCCCTGGGCAAGCCGGCCGACTTCCCGGTCGCGAACGTCGGTGACACCCTCGCCGGCACCACCACAGGTCCGCTGGACTACACCCAGTTCGGCGGCTACACCCTGGTCGCGAGCGAGCTGGGGACGCTCAAGAGCGGTGGCCTGAAGCGGGAGACCACGCGGAAGCAGGGGCGCGGCGAGCTGGCGGTCGCGACGTACAACGTCGAGAACCTCGACCCGTCCGACGCCACCTTCGCCGAGCACGCCTCCGCGATCGTGAACAGCCTCCAGTCGCCCGACATCGTGTCCCTGGAGGAGATCCAGGACAACAACGGCGCGAAGGACGACGGTACGGTCGCCGCCGACCAGACGATGCAGAAGCTGATCGACGCGATCGTCGCCGCGGGCGGCCCGGCGTACCAGTGGCGTTCGATCGACCCGGTGGACAAGGCCGACGGCGGTGAGCCGGGCGGCAACATCCGGCAGGCGTTCCTGTTCAACCCGGAGCGGGTGTCCTTCGTGGACCGTGCGGGCGGCGACGCCGCGACGGCCGTCGGCGTTACCAAGGTCAAGGGCAAGGCCGCGCTGACGGTCTCCCCGGGGCGGGTCGACCCGGCGAACGCGGCCTGGACGAACAGCCGTAAGCCGCTGGCCGGCGAGTTCACCTTCCGTGGCCGGACGGTCTTCGTGATCGCCAACCACTTCGCCTCCAAGGGAGGCGACCAGCCGCTGCACGCGCAGTTCCAGCCGCCGGTCCGCAGCTCGGAGACCCAGCGCCACCTCCAGGCGACCGCGGTGAACTCGTTCGTGAAGGACATCCTGGCCGTCCAGAAGAACGCGGATGTCGTCACGCTCGGCGACATCAACGACTTCGAGTTCTCCGGCACCGCCAAGCTGCTGGAGGACGACGGGGCGCTGTGGTCGGCGATCAAGTCGCTGCCCAGGAGCGAGCGTTACTCGTACGTCTACCAGGGCAACGCCCAGACGCTGGACCAGATCCTGATCAGCCCGTCGATCCGGAAGTCCTGCGACTTCGAGTACGACAGCGTGCACATCAACTCGGAGTTCAACGACCAGATCAGCGACCACGACCCGCAGGTGCTGCGGTTCCGCCCGTAGTCACGCCCGGGCTCAGGGCTGGCTGAACACGCCGTTCAGCCAGCTCTGCCAGGCGGCTTCGCACTCCTTGATGTCGGCGCCGGGCGTGAAGTCGTGCAGGGAGATGCCGACGGGGTGGCCCCAGTGGTTGCGTCCGAAGACGCGGGTCAGGCCCCGCTCCGTGCGCAGCCCGATGAAGTGGGGGTCGCGGAAGTCGACCACGGCGTCGAAGTCGTCGGGGCCGTGCACCCGCACGCTCGTCCCGGCGGTCACGTCCTCCCCGACGCCGAGGGCCCGCCCGACCACGGCCAGGGCATCGGCGGCCTTCGCCGCCTCGGGGCCGTCGAACGTGGCGAAGGCGGCCGGGCGGGGCGCGAAGTGGACAAGGTACTCACGCAGGGTGTGCAGATAGAAGTCGGTGTGCTTGGCGGCGCCGTCGTACTGGTTGTCCCAGTCGTCGACGAAGATGCCGCTGTGCACGTACCGCACCCAGGCGCGCCGACCCTCGTCGCGGGGCTCGATGGTGTAGTCGAGCTGGTTCCTCGACTGTTCGGCGATGCCCTCGACGTCCTCGACGAGGTTGGTGTAGCGGTGCGGCGGGTCCCAGGCGGTGACCTTGGACCCGAACGGCCCGCGGCCGCCGACCCGGGGCTCCGGCGGTTCCATCGGCCAGAGGTAGCCTCCGGTGCCGGTGGTGACCGCCTCCCAGACCTCCTCGGGCGTGGCGTCGACCTCGAACTCGCGGGCGATCTCGAATTCCTTGGACATGGCGGGCTCCTGGGTCCTACTGCTCGATTTCCTGGGTGGGCTGCTGGTCCTTGACCGTGGGGTGGACGGCGACGACGATCCGGTGGTCACGGCCGCCCTCGGTGCCGGGCGCGTCGTACTTGCGGATCAGGGCGCTCACGCCGGCCGTCAACTCCTCGATGAAGGCGGCTCGTTCGGCGGCCGAGGCGAAGCGGACCTCGCCGTCGAGCGCGTAGGTCGCCAGCCGTTTGCGGGCCTTCGTGGCGCCGGTGATCAGCGAACCGACGTCCCGCACCAGCCGGGCGCCGAGTGCGAGCAGCCAGCGGGCGGAGAGCTGGTCGCGGAAGCGGTCCGGGTCCGGCTGCACGGAGGCGAGCGCGAGCGGCGAGATGACGTACGACGCCGCCGTCGCCCGCATGAGCCGTTCGGTGACGTTTCCCTTGCGACGCTCCCCGGCCAGCTCGACGAGGCCGTGCCGCTCCAGTGCCTTGAGGTGGTAGTTCACCTTCTGCCGGGGCAGTCCGACCTTGCCGGCCAGCATGGCGGCGGACGCGGGTCCGGCCGCCAGTTCGGCGAGCAGCCGGGCCCTTGTGGGGTCCAGGGAGACGGCTGCGGCCTCGGGGTCCTCGATCACGGTGACGTCCAGCATGCGTCCACCGTCTCACCGAAAACTTTTTTTGTCCAGGCGGTTCAAATTTTCGGTGAGTCGCTTCAGCCGGGCAGGAGTCCGAGCGCGTGGTCGTACCGGCTGACCGTGCTGCGCTTCAGCCCCGGCCAGTTCTGCACCCGATGCCACGGTTCCGTCGCCGAGCCCACACCGTCGCCGGGGGCGGCGAGGGCGTCGGCGTGGGCCTGAGCGCTCTCCCACTCGGCGTAGTTCAGGACGCGGGTGCCGTCGGTGCCGAGGTGGAAGTGGGCGGAGATGCCGCCGGGGTGGGGGTTCGGCTCGGCCGCGAGCGCCTCCAGGACGGCGTCCACCCAGGCGCGCTGCCGCTCGGGGTCGGGTCCCTCGAACTCGATGTCGACGATCACGACACAGCCGGGGACCCGGGGGTCGCCGTCCCGCCGGACACCGCGGTAGCGCCGGTACCGGCCGAGCCCCAGCCGCTCGATGCCCGGTACGGCGGTGTCGATCTCGTCGACGCGCTCCTGCCGGTGCGTCCGTACGAACGACTCGTAGGCCTGCTCATCGCGCCACTGCGCGTGGTGGAGGAGGGTGGAGCCGTCGTGGCCGGTGTAGACGTGGTAGCCGAGCAGGTCGTCGGCGGGCCAGGGGCGGGCCTCCCAGGTGCCGGCGATGGCCTCGACGGTCTGCTTCTGCCGCAGAGGGGTGCCCACCCGCCAGGTGCTGAAGAAGGGGGCGCCCATGTCGGGGCGGGTGAGGTCGGGGTGGGCGTCGGTACGGCGGGGCATGGCGGCCTCCGGGAGGGGTGGTCGATGCGTGCACCGATCACCTTTCGCCCTCAACCGGACTTGAGGTCAAGACGCCGCCCGGCGACCGACCTCGGCCGGACCGACCCCGGCCGGGGCGGGGCCGGCCCCTGACTCCGCCGTACCGGTGTGCCTCTGCGACCGCGCCTGCCTCACACCGCCCGGCATCATTCAGCCCGTCCGGCGTTTGAGGACGAGGCCCCTTCAGGGCAGACGCGGGGGCCTGGGGGCGGCAGCCCCCAGGCACGTTCTCGGGCGGACGCCGGTCAGAAGGCTCCGTGCCCCCGCCTGCGCAGCACCCGGGTCGCGACGACCGCTCCCACCACCGCCCCGACGATCAGCACCGGCCGCGGATGCCGCAGACCGGCCTGCACGACGGTGCGGACGGGACGCGGGACACTGTGCTCGACCACATGGCCCGCGTGCGTCGCCCTGTCCTGGACGGTGTGGCCGGTCCGGGTGGCCCGGTCCTGCACGGTGTGCCCGGCCTGCGTGGCGCGGTCCTGCACGACGTGCCCGGCCTGCGCCGCCTTGTCCTGCACGACGTGCCCGGCGCGCGCCGCCCGGTCCTGGACCACGTGCCCGGCCTGGGTCGCGCTGCTGCGCAGTTGCACGGTCATCGCGCCCGCCTTGTCCTTCAGGTCGGCGGCGCGAGCCATGGCGCGGCCCTTCACGTCGGCCTTGCCCGCCAACTCCTCGACGGTGTCGCCGAGTTCGCCCCGCGTCCGCTCGATCTGGCGGCGCAGTTCGTCGGGGCCCTTGGCCCCGCCGCCCGCCTTCTTGGCCGCGCTCCTCCCCGCGGCCGCGGCTTTCGCGGCGCCCTTCTTCGCGGCCTCTCCGCCGCCCGTCGCCCCCGCCTTCTTGTCCGTCATCGGTGCGCCCTTCCCTTCATCTCCTCGACATCGGCCCTGACGCTGCCGAGAGCCTCCTCCGGGGTGGGAGGGGCGGCGCGGCGCAACTGTGCGCGGCCGGTCGCGGCCAGCAGGCCGGCGAGGGCGAACAGGGCCCCCGTCACGATCAGCGCCGCGGCCCACAGGGGCAGCGTCAGCGAGAGCGCGGCGGTGGCCGCCGCGGCCAGGAACAGCAGACCGGCGTACGCGACCGCACCCGCGGCCCCCAGCAGGCCACCGCCGCGGCCGGCGCGCCGGCCCTTCTCGGCCAGCTCCTCCTTGGCGAGGGCGACTTCCTGCCGTACGAGCCGGGAGAGCTGCTCGCCGGCCTGTCCTACGAGTTCGCTCACCGAGCGATGCTCGTCGCGCTGCCGCTCGGGAGCCATGGAACCGGTCACGGTGTTCCGCCTCCTCTCGGTTCGGAACACCCGGGTACCCGTCGCGGCCCCCGCTATCCCTGCCGGCCGCCGCCCGGTCCGCGCTCGCCCAGCCGGGCCAGCTGAGCCTGGAACCAGTCGAGGCGGGCCTGCAACAGGGCGGCCTCGGCGGTGAGTTCGGGTACGCCCGGTTCACCGGCCGCGGCGAGGCCGGCGACCGCCACGGAGGCCCCCTGCCCGGCCACCACCCGCAGCCCCTGCCCCGCCAGCCGGGCGAACTCCGCGAGCGAGACGGACGTACGGCCGCGCAGGCAGCCCGCACAGGAGGGCGCGAGGGCCTTCCAGCCGGGGCGGCCCCAGCCGGTGTCGGCCAGGGCGGCGGCGACCGTACCGCAGGCGCAGGGGCCGACCGTGGCGGTGCGCACCCGCTGACGGGCGTAGCGGAAGCCGCGCTCGAAGCGGATGTACCGGCCCAGCACGGTGACCTCGAGCAGTACGGCCGCCCGGTGCTCGGCCGTGCACAGCAGCGCCTCCGCCGTCGTACGGTCGTGGACGCAGTGGAAGCCGCAGTCGCAGCGGCGGCTCGGCGCCGGGTGCCGCAGGCCGTAGACGCAGGACGCGTCGGCCAGGACCCCGTACGGCAGCGCGCCGCCCAGCGACACACCGGTGAACCCGGCCCGGGTACCGTCCTGGGACAGCATCGGGTGGGCGATCTTGTATCCGGTCGGCGGCTCCGTCGGGCGTTCCTCCGGAAGCCGCAGTCTCATCGGGTGACCGGGACCTCTTCGTGCGCCGACGCCGTCTCGACGGTCCCGGTCCCGGCGATCTCCGCGATCTCCTCGGCGAGTTCGGTTTCCTCGTCGTGGTCCTGCGGCCGCTCCTGCGCGACTCCGGTGGCGAGTGCTTTGCCGAGCTTCATGACGCCTCCCATGACCAGGGGTCCTTCACCGTCCTGGCCATAGTGACCCATGGCGCCCGACTTGGACATAGGGCGTACGACCACCCTGATCAGCCCCCATGCCGCAGCATTACTTACCAACACACTGTAGAAGAATTAAGTAGAGCTTCACAGTCATCCTGCCGACACTACTGCCATGACGACGAACCCCTCCCCCGCCCCGCCCTTCGGCCGCGCCCTCTGCGCCATGATCACGCCCTTCACCGAGGCCGGCGCGCTCGACCTGGACGGGGCGCAGCGGCTCGCCGCGTGGCTGGTGGACGAGGGCTGTGACGGGCTGGTGCTCTCCGGTACGACAGGCGAGTCGCCGACCACGACGGACGCCGAGAAGTCGGAGCTGATCAGGGCCGTCCGGGAGGCGGTGCCGGGCCGGGCGTCGGTCGTCGCGGGCGTCGGCACCTTCGACACCCGGCACACGGTCGAGCTGGCCCTGGCGGCCGAGAAGGCGGGCGCCGACGGCCTGTTGGTGGTCGCGCCGTACTACAGCAGGCCCCCGCAGGACGCCGTCGAGGCGCACTTCCGCGAGGTCGCGGACGCCGCCGGACTGCCTCTCGCGCTGTACGACATCCCGGGCCGCACCGGCACCCGCATCGAGCCGGAGACGCTGATCCGGCTCGCCGAGCACCCCCGGATCGTGGCCGTGAAGGACTGCTCCTACGACTTCCTCGGCGCCCAGAAGGTGCTGGCGCGCACGGAGTTGGCGTACTACGCGGGCTGCGACGAGCACAATCTGGCGCTGTACGCGGTGGGGGGCGCCGGTTACATCAGCACGGTCGCCAATGTCGTGCCGGCCCGGATGCGGGCCGTACTGGACGTGTTCGAGGCGGGCGACACCCCCGTGTCCGCCCGCCTCCAACAACGCGCCACGCCGCTCATCGAGTCGATGATGTCGGCGGGTCTGCCCGGCACGGTCACCGCCAAGGCCCTGCTCAACGAGCTGGGCCTGCCGGCGGGTCCCGTCCGGGCACCGCTGCGGCCCGCCGACCGCGAGGCGGTCGACAGGCTGCTGGCGGTCTACCAGGAGTACGTCACCGGCTGATCGGGACCCGGCTTGGTCAGGGCCGTTTCCCGGTCAGCGTCCGGTGCGCCGAGCACTCGGTGCTCAGCGCTCGGCGAAGACGGGCTCCCAGCGTCCGGCGTCCCCGTCGTTGCCCTTGCGGAAGCCGCTGAGGGGGACCGTCCTGTCGCTGCCGATGGTGACCTTCACGAGCCGCTGATGGAACTCGTTCTTGCTGTCCGGCCCCATGTCCCAGGCGATCAGCGACGTGTCGCCGACCCAGGCGAGCAGCTGCTGCCCGCGGACCTCGGTCTTGCGGCCGGTGCGCGCGTCGAGGACCCAGGAGGACGTCTTCCACTTCTTGCCGGCGAAGTCACCCGCGACCAGCCTGCCGCTGGGCGACTGCCATGCGTCGACGTACCACTGGAGGTGCTTCTGGTCCGCCGGTACGGGGACCTCGGCGCCGGTGAAGTCGTAGAACTGCTTGCCGATCTCCCCCATGGGGTTGCCGGCCCAGACATGTCTGCCGTCGGGGCTGAGGGCGAAGTCCTGGCGGGCGTTGATGAAACCGGCGCCCATGGGGTCGTTCGGGTCGCCCTTCAGCTTGACCTCGCTCCAGGAGCCCTTGCCGGAGACCGTGTCGAGGACGTAGAAGCCGGTACGGGTCGAGGGCTGCATCTGGTCCCAGAAGTCGGAGCCCTCCGTCTTGACCAGCTGGTCGGGGTTCTCGCCGTAGGTCGTCGCGACCAGCTTCAGACCGTCGCGCGAGAAGGAGAGCCCGGCGACCTTGTGGTCGAGCTCGATCCACCGCTCGACCTCGCCGGTGGCGAGGTCGAGCATGCCGATCCGGGAGGCGGGCAGGTCGCGCTCCAGCACGGCGGCGGTCTTCAGGCCGGGGGCGACGGCGACGTAGGACCACTTGGTGGTCTTCACGTACTTGCCCGTCCGCTGGTCCAGCAGCCAGTAGTCGCGGACGCGTTCGGCCCGGCCGGCGGAGTGCTTGACGGTCCGGGGGATGTAGTAGGCGGCCAGCACCGTGTTCCCGGCCGAGATCAGATCGCGTGGCGGCGACTGGTCCGGGTGTGCGACGTCCTTGCTCTTCTGGACGACGTCCGCGGGCCGTACGTCCTCCTTGCCGGAGTCCAGCAGCGGCACCGCGACGCCGATGGCGACGACGGCCGCCGTGGCCGCGGCGACGGAGGCGATCCGCCGGGTGCGCCGGCGCCGCCGCACCAGCAGGACTCGCTCGGCGAGCCCGGGTCCGGCCGACGTCTGCTCGTCTGCCAACTCCCGCAGGGAGTCACGCACGAGTTCCTCGACGTTCACGGTCGCACCTCCACGGGCGAGAAGTCACGGGACGACTGCGACTCGACCTCGGCCGGGCCCAGGGCCGCCAACTCGGGGGCGAGCGCGCGCAGCCGGGCGAGCGAACGGTGGGTGGTGGACCGTACGGTGCCCACGGAGCAGCCCAGGACACGGGCCACGTCGCCCTCGGGCAGGTCCTCGAAGTAGCGCAGCACCAGCACCATCCGCTGCCTTGCCGTCAGCCGGGCCAGCGCGCCGCGCATCAGCAGCCGCAGCTCCGCGTCGGGCGCGGCGTCCGGGCTCGCGCCGGTCTCGGGCGGCTCGGCGACGGTGAACTCGCGGCGGCGCCACTTCAGCCGCCAACGGCTGATCTGCTGCCGGTACAGGATCTGCCGTACGTACGCCTCCGGCTCGTCGATGCGGTGCCAGCGGTCGGCAGCCTTGACCAGGGCGTTCTGCAGAAGGTCCTCCGCGGCGTGCCGGTCGCCGCCGCTCAGCAGCACCGCGGTCCTCAACAGCGCGGACGACCGGTTCTCCACGAACTCGCGAAACCTGTCCTGCGCTTCGGCATCCATCGTCACCTTCTCTTCCCCCGGGCCGGCCCGGCGCCCGCCACTCCTACTCCTGGTGACGCGTGCGACGGGTGGCCGCTATGCCACCTCACAGAAAATAATCAGGAAACGGGTCGGGGCCCGTACCGCAGAGGAAGCGGTACGGGCCCCGACCCGTGCTGTACGGCTGATCAACCCCACTTGTACCCGTCACCGAAGAGCAGGAAGTGCTCCAGCACGTCCTCCATCGGATCGTCCACCTGTCCGACGTTGACCAGCCCGATCCGGGGGCCGTTGTGCGAGCCCGTGTTGGTCTCGTCGGCATACGCGCCGCCCGCCGGCAGCCAGCACACCGCCCCCACGGCCAACGCCCCCACCACCAGCCGGAGCACGACCCTGCTCCGCGCCCTCGTCTGCCCTCGACCCGTCATCGGCCCTCATCTCGTCGGTTCGGCGTGTGATCGGAAACTGCGTCCAACCGTTCATCTGCCTGGACCGGGGTGAGGTCACGTGGAGTAACCCGTACGTGAGGGAGTGGGGTTGTCGGGTGGCTCAGTTGTGGCTGTGCAGGATCTCGTTCAGGCCGCCCCACACCGCGTTGTTCGGGCGGGCCTCGACCGTGCCGGTGACCGAGTTGCGGCGGAAGAGGATGTTGGAGGCGCCGGACAGCTCGCGGGCCTTGACGATCTGCCCGTCGGGCATGGTCACCCGGGTGCCCGCGGTGACGTACAGCCCGGCCTCGACGACGCACTCGTCGCCGAGCGCGATGCCGACGCCCGCCTCGGCGCCGATCAGGCAGCGCTCGCCGATGGAGATGATCACGTTTCCGCCGCCGGAGAGGGTGCCCATGGTCGACGCGCCGCCACCGATGTCGGAGCCGTCGCCGATCACGACGCCGGCCGAGATACGGCCCTCGACCATCGACGTGCCGAGGGTGCCGGCGTTGAAGTTGACGAAGCCCTCGTGCATGACGGTCGTGCCCTCGGCGAGGTGCGCGCCGAGGCGGACCCGGTCGGCGTCGGCGATGCGGACGCCCTTGGGGGCGACGTAATCCGTCATCCGCGGGAACTTGTCGACCGAGGTCACCTGGAGGTGCAGGCCCTCGGCCCGCGCGTTCAGCCGGACCTTCTCGATGTCGTCGACGGCGACCGGGCCCAGCGAGGTCCAGGCGACGTTCGCGAGGAACCCGAACTGACCCTCCAGGCTCAGGCCGTGCGGCTTGACCAGGCGGTGGGAGAGCAGGTGCAGACGCAGGTAGACGTCATGCGCGTCGATCGGCTTCTCGTCGAGCGAGGCGATGACCGTACGGACCGCCACGACCTCGACGCCCCGACGCGCGTCCGGCCCGATCGCCGCGGTGGCACCGCCACCGAGCAGCTCCGCGGCCTGCTCGGCCGAAAGCCGCTCACTGCCGGAGGGACCGGGCTCGGCGACGAGCTCGGGCGCGGGGAACCATGTGTCGAGAACAGTGCCGTCGCCAGCGATCGTGGCAAGGCCGGCGGCCACGGCGCCGGTGGTACGAGGAGCAGTCGTGTCGGTCATAAGGGCAACCTAACGTGGCCCACACCGCGGGGGCGAACCGACGGGGGCGCGTCTCACGTGCCGGGCGGTACGGCGAGACAGCGGCGGCGGGGGCAAGGAACCGGCGGCGGTCACGGAATGACCCGAGCCAGCACCTCCCGCGCGTACTCCTCGTCGTACGGCACCTCCGTAAGCAGCACCTGCAGACAGATCCCGTCCAACAACGCCACCAACGCCCGCGCCGTAACCGCATCCGTACGACAGGCCAGCCGATCGGCAAGATCACGCCCCCACTCGGCGGCGACCGGCCGCAACGCCGGCCGACGCAGAGCAGCGAGATACAGCTCGCACTCCAGTTCCACACCGGTACGGTCGCCCGCCAGCCACTCCCCCATCCGCCCCGCGAGCTCACCGGCCAGATCGACCTCCGGATCCTCCAGCGCACCGCGCGAAGCGATCACCTTGGCAAACCCTTCGTTCGCCTGACGCAGAGCCGCGACCAGCAGATCATCGAGGGTCTTGAAGTGATACGTGGTCGATCCGAGCGGCACATCCGCCTCCGCCGCCACCGTGCGGTGGCTCAACCCGGCGATCCCCTTCTCCCCGACCACCCGGATCGCCGCGTCGATGATCCGCTGCCGACGCTCGGGGTCGTAGCGCCGGCCCATCAGTGCGCACCCCCCAGGTTCAGCACGACGACCCCGACGATGATCAGGGCGATGCCCGCGGCCTTGACGACGGTCATCCCCTCCCCCAGAAACAGGATCCCGATGGTGGCGATGGCCGCAGTGCCGACCCCGGCCCAGATCGCGTACGCCGTGCCCATGGAGACGGACTTCAGCGTCTGGGCGAGCAGCGTGAAGGAGACGAGGTATCCGGTGGCGGTCAGCAGTGACGGCCACAGCCTGCTGAAACCGTCGCTGTACTTCATGGCCGTGGTGGCGGCCACCTCGGCCGCTATGGCTCCGGCGAGCAGCAGGTATCCCATATGTACGAGCGTACACAACGTTGCGTACGACCGTACACAATGGATTCGATCTGGATACGGCTCGTTCCGAACAGCTACTCCAACACCCCTGCAGCCACTAGTGTTTCACCGTTCACATACCGGGCCTTCGCAGCCGCGGCTGTCGTCGCGTGCCCCCGCTGGAGGAACAGCGCATGTCAGAAAACAAGCCCCGGCCACCCCAGGACCAGCCTTGGGAGAACGGCTGGGCCCCGGACACCTCGCGGGCGCCGGGAACGCGCCGCCTGTGGCTGGCCGGCACGATGGCGGTGGCGACGATCGTCGCGTGCGCCACGGCGATCGTCGTGACGGACCGGGCGCCTGACGGCCAGTCGCGTTCCGCGCCGGCCGGCGACAAGGCATCGGTCCCCGGCCTGATCTCCTTCGCCACGCCGTCGGAGACTCCCCCCGAGGGCAAGAGCGGCCTGGCGACGGAGAAGCCGACCAGCAAGGCGCCTCGCCAACAGGACGCCGGCACCCCCGAACCCGCGCCGGAGCCGTCCAAGTCGGCTCCCCACGAGGCGAGTTCACCACCCGGCGACCCGAAGCCGCCGGCCACCACCTGGCGGTCCGTCCGCTCGGTCAACTATCCCGACCGCTACTGGCATGCGAGCGGCGGCTCCGTGGCCCTGGACCCGGTCCGCGGCTCCGAGTCCCGCGAGGACTCCACCTTCAAGCAGGTCAAGGGCCTCGCCGACCGCTCCTGCCACTCCTTCGTCACCCAGGACGGCAGCTACCTGCGCCACCGCAACTTCGTCCTGCGGCCCGAGCGCAACGACGGCTCCGCAATGTTCGGCCAGGACGCCACCTTCTGCGCCCGGAGCTCCTCCTACTCCGGCGCCGTCATGCTGGAGTCGGTCAACTACCCGGGCTACTTCCTCCGCCACAAGAACTTCGTCGTCCGCCTCGAACGCTTCGAGTACAGCTCCCTGTACCTGGCGGATTCGTCGTTCCGGCTGGTGGGCGGGCTGGCCTGAGCGCTCGGGAAGAACGGCGCGCACAAGGAATCCGCGCCCAGAGAATCCGCGCACAGAAGAGCGGCGCGCAGAAAGCGGCGCACGCAAAAGCGGCGGCACCCGGAAGGTGCCGCCGCTCTCACATGCACTCAGACGTTGAAGCCCAGCGCCCGAAGCTGCTCACGCCCGTCGTCCGTGATCTTGTCCGGGCCCCACGGCGGCATCCACACCCAGTTGATGCGCAGCTCGCTGACGAGGCCGTCCGTGGCGGACTTGGCCTGGTCCTCGATGACGTCCGTCAGCGGGCAGGCCGCCGAGGTCAGGGTCATGTCGAGCGTGGCGATGTTCGCCTCGTCGATGTGGATGCCGTAGATCAGGCCGAGGTTGACGACGTCGATACCCAGCTCGGGGTCGACGACGTCATACAGGGCCTCGCGGACCTCTTCCTCCGAGGCCGGCTTCATCTCCACGGTGTCACTCATGCCGTCTTCCTTTCGGCGTCGGCTCCGCCCAGCACCTGGGCCGTCGCGTCCTTCCACGCCATCCAGCTGAGGAGGGCGCACTTGACCCGGGCCGGGTACTTGGAGACCCCGGCGAACGCGACCGCGTCCTCCAGGACCTCCTCCATCGCGTCGTCCGGCTCGATCTTCCCCTTGGACTGCATCAGCTCCAGGAAGGTCTCCTGGATCTTCTGCGCGTCGGAGAGGTCCTTGCCGACGAGGAGCTCGTTCAGTACGGACGCGCTCGCCTGGCTGATGGAACAGCCCTGGCCCTCGTACGAGACGTCCTCGATCTTTGTGCCGTCGTACTTCACACGCAGGGTGATCTCGTCGCCGCACGTCGGGTTCACGTGGTGCACCTCGGCGTCGCCATCCCTCAGACCACGCCCGTGCGGGTTCTTGTAGTGGTCCAGGATGACTTCCTGGTACATCGAATCCAGCTTCATGCGTCGCTCGTCCCGTCCCGTCAGCCGAAGAAGTTCCGTACGTGCTCCAGGCCGTCCACCAGAGCGTCGATCTCGGCCGGCGTGGAGTACAGATAGAACGACGCTCGCGTGGTCGCAGGAATTCCGTAGCGCAGGCAGACCGGGCGGGCGCAGTGGTGGCCGACCCGGACCGCGATGCCCTGCTCGTCGAGGACCTGGCCCACGTCGTGCGGGTGGATGTCGCCGAGGGTGAAGGAGATCGCGGCGCCGCGGTCCTCGGCCGTGGTCGGGCCGATGATCCTGAGGTCCGGGACCTCACCGAGCCGCTTCACCGCGTACTCGGTGAGGGCGTGCTCATGGGCGAGGATCTTGTCCATGCCGATCGAGTTGAGGTAGTCGATCGCCGCGCCCAGGCCGATGGCCTGCGAGATCGGAGGCGTGCCCGCCTCGAACTTGTGCGGGGCCGGGGCGTAGGTCGAGGAGTGCATCGACACCGTCTCGATCATCTCGCCGCCGCCGAGGAACGGGGGCAGGTCCTCCAGCAGCTCCTGGCGGCCCCAGAGGACGCCGATGCCGGTCGGGCCGCACATCTTGTGGCCGGTGAAGGCCACGAAGTCGGCCTGCAGCGACTGCACGTCCAGCGGCATGTGGGGCGCTGCCTGCGAGGCGTCGATGCAGACCAGCGCGCCGACCTCCTGCGCACGGCGCACTATCGCCTCGACCGGGTTGAGCGTGCCCAGGATGTTGGACACCAGCACGAAGGAGACGATCTTCGTCTTCTCCGTGATGATCTCGTCGATGTTGGACAGGTCGAGACGGCCGTCGTCGGTGAGGCCGAACCACTTCAGCTTCGCGCCCGTGCGCTGCGCGAGCAGCTGCCACGGCACGATGTTGGAGTGGTGCTCCATCTCCGTGATGACGATCTCGGTCTCGTGGTCCACCCGGTAGGGCTCGTCGGCCCAGCCGAGCATGTTGGCCACGAGGTTCAGCGACTCGGAGGCGTTCTTGGTGAAGATCACCTCGTCGCGCGAGGGCGCGTTGATGAACTCCGCGACCTTGTCGCGCGCGCCCTCGTACAGCGCCGTGGCCTCCTCGGCGAGGACGTGCACGCCACGGTGGACGTTGGCGTTGTGCTGCTCGTAGTACTCGGAGAGCACGTCGAGCACCTGGCGCGGCGTCTGCGAGGTCGCCGCGTTGTCCAGGTACACGAGCTTCTTGCCGTCGTGGACGACGCGGTCCAGGATCGGGAAGTCCTTGCGGAGCGCCTCGGTGTCGAGGAGGCCCGGCAGCTGTGTCACGCGGATGCGCCACCCTTCACGTACTTGTCGTAGCCCTCGGCCTCGAGCTGGTCCGCGAGCTCGGCTCCGCCGGACTCGGCGATACGGCCGTTCGCGAACACGTGCACGTGGTCGGGCTTGATGTAGCGCAGGATGCGCGTGTAGTGCGTGATCAGCAGGGTGCCGACCTCGCCGGTCTCACGGACCCGGTTCACGCCCTCGGAGACGACGCGCAGGGCGTCGACGTCCAGGCCGGAGTCGGTCTCGTCGAGGATCGCGATCTTCGGCTTGAGCAGCTCCAGCTGAAGGATCTCGTGGCGCTTCTTCTCACCGCCGGAGAAGCCCTCGTTGACGTTGCGCTCGGCGAAGGAGGAGTCCATGTTGAGGCGCTCCATGGCCTCCTTGACCTCCTTGACCCAGGTGCGCAGCTTGGGGGCCTCGCCGCGGACGGCGGTGGCGGAGGTGCGCAGGAAGTTGGAGACGGAGACGCCGGGGACCTCGACCGGGTACTGCATCGCCAGGAACAGGCCCGCGCGGGCGCGCTCGTCGACGGACATCTCCAGGACGTCCTCGCCGTCGAGGGTGACGGTGCCGGAAGTGATCGTGTACTTCGGGTGACCCGCGAGGGAGTAGGCGAGGGTCGACTTGCCGGAGCCGTTGGGGCCCATGATGGCGTGCGTCTCGCCCTGCTTCACGGTGAGGTCGACGCCCTTGAGGATCTCCTTCGTGGCGTTGTCGGCCTCGACGGTGACGTGCAGGTCTCGGATTTCAAGCGTTGCCATGGGTGCCTCAGGACTCCTGGGTGAGGGAGACGAGTACGTCGTCCCCTTCGATCTTTACGGGGTATACGGGGACGGGGCGCGTCGCGGGGAGGCCGGACGGCTTGCCGGTGCGGAGGTCGAAGCTGGAGCCGTGCAGCCAGCACTCGATCTGGCAGTCCTCCACCTCGCCCTCGGAGAGCGAGACGTTCGCGTGGGAGCAGATGTCGTGGATCGCGAACACCTCGCCCTCGGTCTGCACGACCGAGACCGGCGTGCCGTCGAGTTCCACCCGCTTCGGGGTGTCCTCCTCCAGCTCGCTCAGCCCGCAGGCGCGTACGAAAGCCATCAGACCGTGGCCTCCAGCTCCTCGTCGATCTTCACGAGGAGGCGCTCTTCGATGTCGTCGACGCCGATCTGCTGGACGAGCTCGGCGAAGAAGCCGCGCACGACCAGGCGACGGGCCTCGTCGGCGGGGATGCCGCGGGCCATCAGGTAGAAGAGCTGCTCGTCGTCGAAGCGGCCGGTCGCCGAGGCGTGGCCGGCGCCGACGATCTCGCCGGTCTCGATCTCCAGGTTCGGCACGGAGTCGACCCGGGCGCCGTCCGTGAGGACGAGGTTCCGGTTCATCTCGTACGTGTCCGTGCCCTCGGCCTTGGCCTCGATGAGGACGTCGCCGATCCACACCGCGTGGGCGTTGTCGCCCTGCAGCGCGCCCTTGTAGACGACGTTGGACTTGCAGTGCGGGACGTTGTGGTCGACCAGGAGGCGGTGCTCCTGGTGCTGACCGGCGTCCGTGAAGTACAGACCGAGCAGCTCGGCCTCGCCGCCGGGGCCGGCGTAGGTGACGCGCGGGTGGAGGCGCACGAGGTCGCCACCGAAGGTCACCACGACCGACTTGAAGCTCGCGTCCCGGCCGATGAGGGCGTTGTGCTGGGCCACGTGCACGGCCTTGTCGTCCCAGTCCTGGACGGAGACGACGGTCAGCTTGGCGCCGTCGCCCAGGATGTAGTCCACGTTGGCGGCGAGTACCCCGTCACCGGTGTGGTCGATGACGACGACGGCCTCGGCGAAGGCTCCGAGTTCGATGACCTGGTGGCCGTAGCGGACCCCGCCCTCGCCGTGCACGGCGATGCGGATCGGCTCGGTGAGGACCGTCTCCTTGGGGACGGTGACCACGCCGGCCTTCTCGAACGACGAGAACGCCTGGGCGGCGACGCGGTCCACCGGGGTGCCCGCCTTGCCGATCCGGGCGTCGTCACGGCCGACGGTCTCGACGGTGACGCCCTCGGGGGCCTGCACGTCGACCTTCACACCGTCACCGGTCGCGGCGGCGGTGCCGTCGTGCAGCCCGCGCAGGCGCTCCAGCGGGGTGAACCGCCACTCCTCCTCGCGGCCGTGCGGGACCGGGAAGTCCGCCACGTCGAAGGACGGGGGCGCGCTCATGCGCGTGGCGACGGTCGACTCGGCGGCCACCGCGATCTGGCCCGCGGTGGTGGAGCCCACGGGGATGTTCTGAGCCTCAGCCATGGCTGTCGGTCTGCTCTCTTTCCTACGTCAGATTTCGCTAGCTGCTTGTACGGAGACCGGCCCTAGCCGACCGCGCCCTCCATCTGCAGCTCGATCAGCCGGTTGAGCTCGAGGGCGTACTCCATGGGCAGCTCCTTGGCGATCGGCTCGACGAAGCCGCGCACGATCATCGCCATCGCCTCGAACTCGCTCAGACCGCGGCTCATCAGGTAGAAGAGCTGGTCCTCGGAGACCTTGGAGACGGTCGCCTCGTGGCCCATGGACACGTCGTCCTCACGGACGTCCACGTAGGGGTACGTGTCGGAGCGGGAGATGGTGTCGACGAGCAGCGCGTCGCACAGCACGTTGGACTTCGAGCCGTGGGCGCCCTCGCCGATCTCGACGAGCCCGCGGTACGAGGTACGGCCGCCGCCACGCGCCACGGACTTCGACACGATGTTGGAGGAGGTGTTCGGCGCCATGTGGACCATCTTGGAGCCGGCGTCCTGGTGCTGCCCCTCGCCCGCGAAGGCGATGGACAGGGTCTCGCCCTTGGCGTGCTCGCCCATCAGGTAGACGGCCGGGTACTTCATCGTCACCTTGGAGCCGATGTTGCCGTCGATCCACTCCATGGTCGCGCCCTCGTAGGCGACGGCGCGCTTGGTGACCAGGTTGTAGACGTTGTTCGACCAGTTCTGGATGGTCGTGTAGCGGCAGCGGGCGTTCTTCTTGACGATGATCTCGACGACCGCGGAGTGCAGCGAGTCCGACTTGTAGATCGGGGCCGTGCAACCCTCGACGTAGTGCACGTAGGCACCCTCGTCGACGATGATCAGGGTCCGCTCGAACTGGCCCATGTTCTCCGTGTTGATGCGGAAGTAGGCCTGGAGCGGGATCTCCACGTGGACGCCCGGCGGGACGTAGATGAAGGAGCCGCCCGACCACACGGCGGTGTTCAGCGACGCGAACTTGTTGTCACCGACCGGGATGACGGTCCCGAAGTACTCCTTGAAGAGCTCCGGGTGCTCCTTCAGGGCGGTGTCGGTGTCCAGGAAGATGACGCCCTGCTCCTCCAGGTCCTCGCGGATCTGGTGGTAGACGACCTCGGACTCGTACTGGGCCGCGACACCGGCGACGAGGCGCTGCTTCTCCGCCTCGGGGATGCCGAGCTTGTCGTACGTGTTCTTGATGTCCTCGGGCAGGTCCTCCCAGGACTCCGCCTGCTTCTCCGTGGAACGCACGAAGTACTTGATGTTGTCGAAGTCGATGCCGGAGAGGTCCGAGCCCCAGTTCGGCATGGGCTTCTTGTCGAACAGCCGCAGGCCCTTGAGACGGAGCTTGGTCATCCAGTCCGGCTCGTTCTTCTTGGCGGAGATGTCACGGACGACGTCCTCGCTCAGACCACGCTTCGCAGAGGCGCCGGCTTCGTCGGAGTCGGCCCAGCCGTATTCGTACTTGCCCAGGCCATCGAGCTCAGGGTGGGCAGTCTCCTCGATGGGGAGAGTCATGCGGGGTTCCTCCCGGCCGTGCTTGCAGATGCGTTATCGGTGTGCTGGGAAATCTTCGGGATGAACGTCGTGCAGACGCCGTCGCCGTGCGCAATGGTCGCCAGTCTCTGGACGTGCGTTCCGAGCAGCTCGGCGAAGATCTCCGTCTCCGCCTCGCACAGCTGGGGGAACTGCTCCGCCACATGGGCGACCGGGCAGTGGTGCTGGCAGAGCTGCTCGCCCTTTTGAGGGAGGGGTGCGCTGCGCGCCGTAGCAGCGTACCCGTCGGCGCTCAAGGCCTTGGCCAGGGCTTCGGTGCGCTCGTCCGGGCTGACGGCCTCGATCGCCTTGCGGTACGCGCTCGCCTGGGCGGCGATCCGGGCGCGGGCGAAGGCGGCGACCGCCTCGCTCCCGCCCTCACGCTCGGCGATCCACTTCAGGGCGTCCGCGGCCAGCTTGTCGTACGACTGGTCGAAGGCGTCGCGGCCGCAGTCGGTGAGCGCGAAGACCTTGGCGGGACGGCCACGCGTGCGCGTGCCGTACACCCGCTGTTCCCTGGCCTCCACGACATCGTCCGCGACCAGCGCGTCCAGATGCCTGCGGACGGCGGCCTGGGTGAGCCCCAGCCGGCGCGCCAGCTCCGCGACGGTCGACGGCCCGTGGTCCAGGATGGACCGCGCGACCCGGTTGCGCGTCGAGCGCTCCCCGGTCGCGAGCTCCTCCTGAGGGGCCCCCGTAGGGGTCTCCCGAGCCTCGCCGACGTTTTTCACAACGCCATTGTTGCGTAATTCCTCAGGACCGGGCAAGCCGCGCCCGGCCGCCCCGACGGTGCGCTGCGTCACTTAGGCATACCTAATCTGACCTGCGGAAATGATCTCTGATCGATCAATTCGGTGGCGGCGTACGGACCCGTCCGGAACACTCCCGAAGCATGTCCACACCCCCTCCCACCGGCCCTCTTGTCACTCGGGACACCCTCGCCGAGCAAGTGCGCGAGCTGGGCGTCCGAAGCGGTGAGACCCTCCTCGTGCACTCCTCGCTCAGCTCGCTCGGCTGGGTCTGCGGAGGCCCCGTGGCGGTCGTCCAAGGTCTGCTCGACGCCCTCGGCCCGGACGGCACTCTGGTCGTCCCCACCCAGAGCGGTGACCTGTCCGACCCGGCGGTGTGGAGCAACCCGCCCGTGCCCGAGGAGTGGTGGCCGGTGATCCGGGCCACCATGCCCGCGTACGACCCCCTGATCACGCCCACGCGCGGGGTCGGCGTCATCCCCGAAACCGTACGGACCTGGCCCGGAGCCCTGCGCAGCGCGCACCCCCAGACCTCCTTCGCCGCCGTCGGCCCGCGCGCGGCCGAGGTGCTGGACGGCCACGCCGTCGACTGCCGGCTGGGTGAGCGCAGCCCGCTGGCCCGGCTGGAGGCGCTCCACGCGCGCGTGCTGCTGCTCGGCGCCGGCTACGACACCTGTACCAGCTTCCATCTGGCCGAGTACCGGATCCCGACGCCACTGGTGAGGGTGGGGCGGCCGGGGCCAGCGGGATGGGAGGTGGTCACCGAGGTATCGATCAGCTCGGAGCGGTTCGACGAGCTGGGTCACGACTTCGAGCGGGACCGGCCCGTCGTCCGCGGGAAGGTGGGCGCGGCCGACGTACGGCTGTTCCCGGTGGCGGAGGCGGTGGCGTACGCGGAGCGGTGGCTGGGGATACACCGGTCCCGCGCGGAGGTGATGTGAACCCGGCCGTTCGGGTCACCCGCCCCGTACCTAGACTCTGGAGCCATGCGAACTGAGCCCGTGCTCCAGGTCCAGGCCCTGGTGAAGCGGTACGGCGGCAAAACCGCGGTGGACGGCCTCGACCTGGTGGCCCGGGCCGGTGTCACCGCCGTACTCGGACCCAACGGCGCGGGCAAGACCACGACCTTGGAGACCTGCGAGGGATACCGCAAGCCGGACTCCGGCACCGTGCGTGTCCTGGGGCTCGACCCGGTGAGACAGTCCGGCGAGCTGCGGCCCCGGATCGGCGTGATGCTCCAGTCCGGCGGCGTCTACTCGGGCGCGCGGGCCGACGAGATGCTGCGCCATGTCGCCAGGCTGCACGCGCATCCCCTGGACGTCGACGCCCTCGTCGAGCGGCTCGGGCTGGACAGCTGCGGCCGGACCACGTACCGCCGTCTCTCCGGCGGCCAGCAGCAGCGGCTCGCGCTCGCCATGGCCGTGGTGGGGCGCCCGGAACTGGTGTTCCTCGACGAGCCCACCGCCGGACTCGACCCGCAGGCCCGCCGGGCCACCTGGGACCTGATCCGGGACCTGCGCTCCGACGGGGTCTCCGTGATCCTCACCACGCACTACATGGACGAGGCCGAGCAGCTCGCCGACGACGTGGCGATCATCGACGCCGGCCGGGTCATCGCCCAGGGCTCCCCGGAGGAGCTGTGCCGGGGCGGCGCCGAGAACACCCTGCGCTTCACCGGCCGCCCCGGCCTCGACGTGGGGTCCCTGCTGAAGGCCCTGCCCGCCGACTGCACGGCCGCGGAGCTCACGCCGGGCTCGTACCGCGTCGTCGGCAAGGTCGACCCGCAGCTGCTCGCGACCGTGACGTCGTGGTGTGCGCAGCACGGCGTGATGCCCGACCGCATCTCGGTCGAACGGCACACCCTCGAAGACGTCTTCCTGGAGCTCACCGGTAAGGAGCTGCGCGCGTGACCGCCGTCGGTACAGGTCCGGGTACGTACACCCCGAAGCCGGGCGCCGCCCCGCTCCCCCGCATGATCGCGGCGCAGGCGGCCCTGGAGACGAAGATGCTGCTGCGCAACGGCGAGCAGCTGCTGCTGACCGTCGTGATCCCCACCCTGCTGCTGGTCCTGTTCAGCTCGGTGGACATCGTCGACACGGGCTCCGGCGAGGCCGTCGACTTCCTGGCCCCCGGCGTTCTCGCGCTCGCCGTGATGTCGACGGCGTTCACCGGGCAGGCCATCGCCACGGGCTTCGAGCGCCGGTACGGAGTGCTGAAGCGGCTGGCCTCCGCACCGCTGCCGCGCTGGGGCCTGATGACGGCGAAGACGGTGTCGGTGCTGGTCACCGAGGTGCTGCAGATCGCCCTGTTGACGGTGATCGCGTTCGCGCTGGGCTGGTCGCCGCACGGCAACCCGCTGGCCGTCCTGCTGCTCCTGGTCCTCGGCACGGCGGCCTTCTCCGGGCTCGGCCTGCTGATGGCGGGCACGCTCAAGGCGGAGGCCACGCTGGCCGCCGCCAACCTGGTGTTCCTGCTGCTGCTCGTCGGCGGCGGCGTGATCGTGCCGCTGGACAAGTTCCCCTCCGGCGCCCAGGACGTGCTCGGTCTGCTCCCCATCTCGGCGCTCTCCGACGGACTGCGCGACGTGCTCCAGCACGGGGCCGGGACCCCGTGGGGCGACCTGGGGATCCTGGCCGTGTGGGCGGTCGCCGGGCTGGCGGCCGCCGGGCGCTGGTTCCGCTGGGAGTGACCCGCCGGGGCCGGGCGGGACCCTCGTGAAAGCGTGCACAAGCGTCCGCCTACGATAGGGCGCGTGCCAAAGCTGACCCGCGCCGACGCCGTAGCGGCCGTGCGCAACCCGCTCGCCTTCATCGCCGCACGCTGGACCCCGACCCCGAGGACGGTCCAACGGGCGGCCCTCGCCGCACTCGTGATGTCGGTGATCATCGTGATCACCGGCGGCGCGGTGCGGCTCACCGGGTCCGGGCTCGGCTGCCCGACCTGGCCCAAGTGCACCGAGGACTCGCTCACCGCGACCACCGAGATGGGCCTGCACGGCGCCATCGAGTTCGGCAACCGCATGCTGACGTACGTGCTGTGCGCCGCCGTCGGCTGGGCGATCATCGCCGCGCGCTCCGAGAAGCCGTACCGGCGCGGTCTGACCCGGCTGGGCTGGGCCCAGTTCTGGATCGTGATGAGCAACGCGGTGCTCGGCGGCATCGTCGTCCTGGTCGGCCTGAACCCGTACACGGTCGCCGCCCACTTCGTGGCGACGTCCGCCCTGATCGCCGTGGCCACCGTGATGTGGCAGCGCACCCGTGAGGGTGACACCACACCGCGCCCGCTGGTCGGCAAGGCCGTGCAGCAGCTGGTGTGGGTGCTGGTCGGGGCCTCGGCGCTGCTGATCCTGGTCGGCACGGTGGTGACCGGCGCGGGACCGCACGCGGGCGACTCCAGCGAGGTCGAGCGGATGCCGGTCGACTGGGAGACGGTCACCAAGCTGCACGCCGTGCTGGCCTGGATCGTGGTCACGCTGACCTTCGCCCTGTGGTTCGTCCTCAAGGCGGTCGACGCCCCGAAGGGCCCGCTGAACCGCACCCGCGACCTCTTCCTGATCCTCCTCGCCCAGGGCGTCATCGGTTACGTCCAGTACTTCACGGACCTCCCGGAGATCCTGGTCGGCCTGCACATGCTCGGCTCGGCCGTGACCTGGATCGCGGTGCTGCGGGTGATGCTGGCCCTGCGGGAACGGCCGTTCGACGAGACGGCGATCCCGGCCCCGGCGGCCGAGGCGGCGGTCGGCACGCGCGCGTGAGTCAGCCGTACGCCGCCACCAGCCCGTCGATCGCCGGCCCCAGGTAGTCCCGCGTCAGCGCGGCCCTGCGCGCCGCCCACCCGTCAGCCGGCGGCGGCGCGGCAGCGTCGTAGCGGCGGCTGCGGATGTCCTCGACGACCTCGGCGGGTGCCCCGAGACCGGGGAGCAGGTCCAGGGCCTCCCGCTTGGAGATCAGCCGGCCGTCGCGCAGGGTCACGCTCGCCCGGGCGAAGGTGATCGTCCCCAGGTCGACCCACACCTCGCGGGTCCACAGCTGGGCGTTGTCGACGGCCGGCCGCCAGAAGTCCCGCTGATCGCGTACGACGAACTCGGCGAGCTCCCGGTCCGGCACCGGCGGCAGCAGACCGGCGGGCGCCCGGCCGTGCAGCACCCGGCCGAAGGCGTGCAACTCGCGCCGGGTCACCGGGGTCACCGTCCGTCTGAACAACTCCTGGTGCGCCCAGGTGAGGTGACGCCGGCCGGCGTCGTCCGCCGTGTCCGGCGTCAGATACGTGCAGTGCAGCAGCTCCGCGAGCGGCTCGGCCCGCAGCCTGGCGTGGAGCTTCGCCACCCGCCAGACGGTTCCGGGGGTCAACGGGCCCTCCAGTACGGCGATCAGGTCCAGGTCGCTGCGGCCCTCCTGGTAGTCGCCGCCGGCGAGCGAGCCGTGCGCCCAGACGGCGACGGGGTCCAGGGCGGTCAGTTCGTGAAGGAAGCGGTCGAGTAGGGCATCGGTCGGCATGGGCCCAGTCTGTACAGCTCACTCCACCCCGTACACCCGTCTGGCGTTGCCCGCCGCCACCATCCCGGCCACCCGTTGCGCGTCCCCCAAGGACCACGCCCCCTCGGCGACCCACCCGCCGAGCACCCTGGCGAGCGCCTCGCGGAAGAGCCGGGCGCCCACCACGTGCAGCTCGGGCAGGCCCTGCGCGCCACTGGAGAAGAGGATCTTGCCGAAGGGGGCCATCTCGAGGATCTCGGCGAGGATGGTGGCGGCACGCGCGCCGGTGCGGATGAGGGCGGCGCCGGAGTCGGCGTAGACGTGCGGGAAGACGCCGGCCAGGTGGGCGGCGTGGCGGTGGTACGGGTAGCCGTGCAGCAGGATCAGGTCGGTGCCGAGGCCGGCCGTGGCGCGGACGAAGTCCGTGAGCAGCACCGGGTCCGTACGGTCGATGCGCAGCCCCGGCTCCCCCAGCCCGGCGTGCAGTTGCAGCGGCAGCCCCGACGCCACCGCGATCCACAGCAGATGCCGGAGCAGCACCGGGTCGCTCAGCTCGCCGCCGACCCTGCGCGCGGCCAGCCAGCGCCCCGCCGCGCCCCGTACCTCTCCCGGGCCGGGCGGTTCGGGCGCGAGCGCGAGACCGTGCCGTACGCCCGCCACGGAGGTGAAGGCCACCGCGTTGGCCGCCGCGCCGTGCACGGACTCGGCGAGGTTGGCCAGGAAGGACTCGACGGTGCCGGAGGTGTCGGCGACCTGTTCGGCGAGGAGTTCGAGCCGCACGATCTCGTGGACCTCGGCGGACGCGGTGGACGCCATCTCCGGGGGGCCGGTGAGGTCGCCGGGCAGGCCGGTGTCGATCAGATACGTCGTGATGCCGCTGCCCCGCAGCAGACGCCGGCCCGCCTCCAGTACGCCGAGTTCACGGCGTCTGGCCAGATAGCGGGCGGGCGCGCAGTGCGGTTCCAGGCCGAGTAACGGCGGGCACCAGCGGCGTACGGCGAACCCGGTCTGGGTGTCGAAGAGCGTGGTGCCGGGCGCCGGCGGGCCCTCGGTGCGGGCCAGCTGGGCCTCGAAGGTGCCGAGGCCCAGTTCCGTCCTGAGCACCCCGTGGCAGTACTGGTCCACGAGGGACGGCGTTTCGATCATCCGGGCTCCCCGTCAGCAGGACCGTGTGCTTGTCACAGGTCCTAACGGGTGAACCGGGCCTCAGGTGTTGGTGTCGCACACCCCGTGCGAAACGGCGGGGAGGGCGGCTCAGGTTGTCGGGCGGGTGCGGGTGACTCGTGGCTCGTCGCACGGGCGCGGCAGAGCCGCGGACGGACCCGGCCCCGCGTCCGCGAGACGGGCGATGCTCAGCCGCCGATCTGGATGCCCGCCATCCGCTTCCACTCGTACGGGCCGGTCTTCACCTTCGCCGCGAACTCGCCGTCGAAGTCCTCGTGGACGGTGACGCCGGCCTTCCCGACCGCCTGCTCGGCGATCTCGTACGTCGGTGCCACCAGGTCGCCCCAGCCGCCGTCCTCGCCGACGAGCACGATGCGGGCGCCGCGCTGTCCGAGGTACGCGACCTGGGCCTCGGCGCCGCCGTGGGACTTCGCGAAGGCGTTGATCTGCTTGGCCAGCTTGGCCACCTTGTCTGCCATGGCCAGGATGCTACCGACGAGTAGATCGAATGGCGACGGGCGGGGTGCGTGACCCGCGCCTCAACGGCGCCGCCTCGGCGGCCCTACCGCAGGAAGGGGTCCACCGCCACGGCCACGAACAGCAGCGAGACATAGGTGATCGACCAGTGGAACAGCCGCATCTCCTTCAGCTTCCCACCCGTCACCTCCGCCTTCGCCCGGTTCTGCAGGGCGTGCGCCTCCCACAGCCACCAGCCGCCCGCGGCCAGTGCGACCGCGGTGTAGAACCAGCCCGTGTAGCCGAGCGGCGTCAACAGCAGGGACACCGCGACCATCACCCAGCTGTAGATGACGATCTGCTTGGCGACGACCTTGTTGGAGGCGATGACGGGGAGCATGGGCACGCCCACGCGCGCGTAGTCCTCCTTCACCTTCATGGACAGCGGCCAGTAGTGCGGCGGCGTCCAGAAGAAGATGACCAGGAAGAGGATGAGCGGCGCCCAGGTGAGGGAGTTCGTGACGGCCGTCCAGCCGATCAGCACCGGCATGCAGCCCGCGATGCCGCCCCACACGATGTTCTGCGAGGTGCGGCGCTTGAGGATCATCGTGTAGACGACGACGTAGAAGAGGAGCGCGCCGAGGGAGAGCCAGGCGCTCAGCCAGTTCACGGTGAGGCCGAACAGCAGCGTGGAGGCGACGGCCAGCGCGATGCCGAAGGCCAGGCACTCTCGCGGACTGACCATGCCGGTGACCAGGGGGCGCTGCGAGGTGCGGTCCATGAGCGCGTCGATGTCGCGGTCGATGTACATGTTCAGCGCGTTGGCGCCGCCCGCGGACAGGTAGCCGCCGACGCAGGTGAGCAGCACCAGACCGAGGTCGGGCACCCCCTGCTCGGCAAGGAACATCACCGGAACGGTGGTGATGAGCAGCAGCTCGATGATCCGCGGCTTGGTCAGCGCCACGAACGCCTTGACCCGGGCCCCTACCGGCCGCCGGCTCGGGCTCTGGCTCGTCCCGATAATCCCCGCTGGACGGGATTCAACGGCCGTCACGCACACCCCTGACAGAGACATCCCAGCGAGCCTCCCCGTGTGAAGTCCCGGTAAAGGCTCGCGCGTACCACGCCACTGTAGACGTTGCCCAGACCCGGACATTCGCGGGGGTGGGGTCGTGTTGGAGGGCACCGTCCGACGGGCGCGCCGAAGCTCGATTGAGCACCCGGATGAGCGGCTGCGTATTCACTTGCCGAATGCGGAACGACCCGGTCGGGAGGCACATCCCGGTGACTCCCGGCAGTCTGGAATGACTCGAAAAAACGCACGTACTTCCGGGGGTAGGCTCGACAACGGCCGGCCGACGCCGAGAACGCCGGCAGCCGGTGGGCGTGTGCCCGTGACACCGGCAACCGACATGTGGAGAGGAGCCCTGACCCAGGGTGAGCACCAAGCCGACCACCACAGACCTCGAGTGGACCGAGTTGGACCAGCGGGCCGTGGACACCGCCCGCGTCCTGGCCGCCGACGCCGTACAGAAGGTCGGTAACGGCCATCCGGGTACGGCGATGAGCCTGGCGCCTGCCGCCTACACCCTCTTCCAGAAGGTGATGCGGCACGACCCGGCGGACGCCGACTGGGTCGGGCGCGACCGCTTCGTGCTGTCCGCCGGCCATTCGTCCCTGACCCTCTACACCCAGCTGTACCTGGCCGGCTTCGGCCTGGAGCTGGACGATCTGAAGGCGTTCCGGACGTGGGGCTCGAAGACCCCCGGCCACCCGGAGTACGGCCACACCACGGGCGTGGAGACGACGACCGGCCCGCTGGGCCAGGGTGTCGCCAACGCCGTCGGCATGGCGATGGCCGCCCGCTACGAGCGCGGTCTGTTCGACCCGGAGGCCCCCGAGGGCACCTCCCCCTTCGACCACTACATCTACTGCATCGCCGGTGACGGCTGCCTCCAGGAGGGCATCTCCGCCGAGGCGTCGTCGATGGCCGGCCACCAGAAGCTCGGCAACCTGGTCCTGCTGTGGGACGACAACCACATCTCGATCGAGGGCGACACGGAGACGGCCGTCTCCGAGGACACCGCTCTGCGGTACGAGGCGTACGGCTGGCACGTCCAGCGTGTCGAGCCGCAGGCCAACGGCGACCTCGACCCGGCCGCCATCTACGCCGCCATCGAGAAGGCGAAGGCGGTCACCGACAAGCCGTCCTTCATCGCGATGCGCTCGATCATCGCCTGGCCGGCCCCGAACGCGCAGAACACCGAGGCCGCCCACGGCTCGGCGCTCGGCGACGACGAGGTCGCGGCGACCAAGCGCGTCCTCGGCTTCGACCCGGAGCAGTCCTTCGAGGTCTCCGACGAGGTCATCGGCCACACCCGCGGCGCCCTGGAGCGCGGCCAGGCCGCCCGTGCCGTGTGGGAGAAGTCGTTCCAGCAGTGGCGGGACAACAACCCGGAGCGCGCCGCGGAGTTCGACCGCATCGCGGCCGGCGAGCTGCCCACCGGCTGGGAGGAGAAGCTCCCGGTCTTCGAGCCCGGCAAGGGTGTCGCGACGCGTGCCGCGTCCGGCAAGATCCTCCAGGCGCTGGGTGCGGTCATCCCGGAGCTGTGGGGCGGTTCGGCCGACCTGGCGGGCTCCAACAACACGACGATCGACAAGACGTCGTCGTTCCTCCCGGCGGACAACCCGCTCCCGGAGGCGGACCCGTACGGCCGCACGATCCACTTCGGCATCCGCGAGCACTCCATGGCCGCGGAGATGAACGGCATCGCGTTGCACGGCAACACCCGTGTCTACGGCGGCACGTTCCTCGTGTTCTCCGACTACATGCGCAACGCCGTGCGTCTGTCGGCGCTGATGCACCTGCCGGTGACGTACGTGTGGACGCACGACTCCATCGGGCTCGGCGAGGACGGCCCCACCCACCAGCCGATCGAGCACCTCGCGTCGCTGCGGGCGATCCCGGGGCTGAACGTGGTCCGTCCGGCCGACGCCAACGAGACCGCGATCGCCTGGCGCGAGATCCTCAAGCGCTGGACCAAGGAGTTCGGCAAGGGCGCCCCGCACGGCCTCGCGCTGACCCGTCAGGGTGTGCCGACGTACGAGGCCAACGAGGACGCCGCGCGCGGCGGTTACGTGCTGTTCGAGGCCGAGGGCGGCGAGCCGCAGGTCGTGCTGATCGCGACCGGTTCCGAGGTGCACGTGGCCGTGGAGGCGCGCGAGCAGCTGCAGGCCGACGGGGTGCCGACGCGGGTCGTGTCGATGCCGTCCGTGGAGTGGTTCGAGGAGCAGGACCAGGGGTACCGGGACAGCGTTCTGCCGCCGGCGGTCAAGGCGCGGGTCGCGGTGGAGGCCGGGATCGGTCTGACCTGGCACAAGTACGTCGGGGACGCGGGTCGCATCGTTTCCCTGGAGCACTTCGGTGCTTCGGCCGACGGCAAGGTCCTTTTCCGGGAGTACGGCTTCACTGCCGAGAACGTGGCGGCCGTCGCGCGGGAATCCCTCGCCGCAGTCCAGCGCTGACGCTCATATACGAGACGTAGGAGTTTGATTTTCCATGACAGACGCACTGAAGCGCCTCTCCGAGGAGGGCGTGGCGATCTGGCTGGACGACCTGTCGCGCCAGCGCATCACGTCCGGCAATCTCGCCGAGCTGATCGACCAGCAGCACGTCGTGGGTGTGACGACCAACCCGTCGATCTTCCAGAAGGCGATCAGCGGCGGTGAGGGCTACGAGCAGCAGGTCGCCGACCTCGCCGCCCGCAAGGTCACCGTCGAAGAGGCGATCCGCATGATCACCACGGCGGACGTCCGGGACGCCGCCGACATCCTGCGCCCGGTCTTCGACGCCACCGGCGGCCAGGACGGCCGCGTGTCGATCGAGGTCGACCCGCGCCTGGCCCACAACACCCGGGCGACCGTCGCCGAGGCCAAGCAGCTGGCCTGGCTCGTCGACCGCCCGAACACCCTGATCAAGATCCCGGCCACCAAGGCGGGCCTTCCGGCGATCACCGAGGTCATCGGCCTCGGCATCAGCGTCAACGTCACGCTGATCTTCTCGCTGGAGCGCTACCGCGAGGTCATGAACGCCTACCTCGCGGGCCTGGAGAAGGCGAAGGCCAGGGGCCTGGACCTGTCCAAGATCCAGTCCGTGGCGTCCTTCTTCGTGTCCCGGGTGGACACCGAGATCGACAAGCGGATCGACGCGCTCGGCACCGACGCGGCCAAGGCCGCGCGCGGCAAGGCGGGCGTGGCCAACGCGCGGCTCGCCTACCAGGCGTACGAGGAGATCTTCTCGGACGGCCGCTGGAGCGCGCTGGAGAACGCGGGCGCCAACAAGCAGCGTCCGCTGTGGGCCTCGACCGGCGTGAAGGACAAGGCCTACAAGCCGACCCTGTACGTCGACGACCTGGTCGCGCCGAACACGGTCAACACCATGCCGGAGGCCACCCTGGAGGCCACCGAGGCCCAGGGCGAGATCACCGGCAACACCATCGCGGGTACCTACCAGCAGGCGCGCGCCGACCTGGACGCGGTGGAGGCGCTCGGCATCTCGTACGACGAGGTGGTGCAGCTGCTGGAGGACGAGGGCGTAGAGAAGTTCGAGGCGTCCTGGAACGACCTGCTCAAGTCGACCGAGGCGGAGCTGGAGCGCCTCGCCCCCTCGGAGGGCTGATCCCTTGCCACCCTTTACCGTCACGGAAGCGAACCCGCTTCGTGACGCCGCCGACCGACGGCTCCCGCGTATCGCGGGGCCGTCGGGCCTGGTGATTTTCGGCGTTACGGGCGATTTGTCACGTAAG
Organism: Streptomyces sp. NPDC008086; assembly: GCF_042957325.1. NCBI lineage: Bacteria > Bacillati > Actinomycetota > Actinomycetes > Kitasatosporales > Streptomycetaceae > Streptomyces > Streptomyces sp. NPDC008086. Next base: position 371,660 of record NZ_JBIBIA010000008.1, on the reverse strand, counting down.
AAGCTGATGCCAGCGGTTTATGACCTCGCCAACCGGGGTCTGCTGCCACCGGGTTTCTCGCTGGTCGGCTTCGCCCGCCGCGAGTGGGCCCATGAGGACTTCGCCCAAGAGGTCCACGACGCGGTCAAGGAGCACGCCCGCACCCCCTTCCGCGAGGAGGTCTGGCAGCAGCTCATCCAGGGCATGCGCTTCGTGCAGGGCACCTTCGACGACGACGACGCCTTCGAGCGGCTGCGCGGCACCATCGAGGAGCTGGACAAGGCCCAGGGCACGGGCGGCAACTTCGCCTTCTACCTGTCGGTGCCGCCGAGTTCCTTCCCGGTGGTCATCCAGCAGCTGAAGAAGCACGGCCTCGCCGACCAGACGCCCAGCTCCTGGCGGCGCGCGGTCATCGAGAAGCCGTTCGGGCACAACCTGGAGTCGGCCGAGGAGCTCAACAAGGTCGTCCATGAGGTCTTCGCCCCGGACCAGGTCTTCCGGATCGACCACTACCTGGGCAAGGAGACCGTCCAGAACATCCTGGCGCTGCGCTTCGCCAACACGATGTTCGAGCCGATCTGGAACCGGTCCTTCGTGGACCACGTACAGATCACCATGGCCGAGGACATCGGCATCGGCGGCCGCGCCGGCTACTACGACGGCATCGGCGCCGCCCGTGACGTCATCCAGAACCACCTGCTCCAGCTCATGGCCCTCACGGCCATGGAGGAGCCCGCCTCCTTCGACGCGGACGCGCTGGCGGCGGAGAAGACCAAGGTGCTCGGTGCCGTACGGCTGCCGAAGGACCTGGGCCGGGACACGGTGTTCGGGCAGTACGCGGCCGGCTGGCAGGGCGGCGAGAAGGCGGTCGGGTACCTCCAGGAGGAGGGCATCGACGCCAACTCGAAGACCGACACGTACGCCGCGATCAGGCTGGGCATCGACAACCGCCGCTGGGCGGGCGTCCCCTTCTATCTGCGCACCGGCAAGCGTCTCGGCCGCCGTGTCACCGAGATCGCGGTCGTCTTCCAGCGCGCGCCGCACTCCCCCTTCGACCACACGGCGACGGAGGAGCTCGGCAAGAACGCGATCGTCATCCGCGTCCAGCCGGACGAGGGCGTCACGGTCCGCTTCGGTTCGAAGGTGCCCGGCACCTCGATGGAGATCCGGGACGTGTCGATGGACTTCGCCTACGGCGAGTCGTTCACCGAGTCCTCGCCCGAGGCGTACGAGCGCCTGATCCTGGACGTCCTGCTCGGCGACTCGAACCTCTTCCCGCGCACCGAGGAGGTCGAGTTGTCCTGGAAGATCCTCGACCCGATCGAGGAGTACTGGGACCAGCACGGCAGGCCCGCCCAGTACCCGGCCGGTACCTGGGGCCCCGTCGAGGCGGACGAAATGCTCGAGCGAGACGGACGGAGCTGGCGCCGGCCATGAAGATAGACCTGACCGACACCACGGCCAGCAAGATCAACAAGGCGCTGGTGCAGGGCCGTCGGGCCATCGGCACGCCTGCCGTCGGCATGGTGCTCACGCTGGTCATCGTGACGGACGAGGAGAACGCCTACGACGCCCTGAAGGCGGCGAACGACGCCTCGCACGAACACCCCTCGCGCACGCTGGTCGTCATCAAGCGCGTCTCGCGCTCGCCCCGCGACCGTACGCAGTCCCGGCTGGACGCCGAGGTGCGGGTGGGCGCGGACGCGGGCAGCGGCGAGACGGTGGTGCTGCGGTTGTACGGCGAGGTGTCCGACCACGCACAGTCGGTGGTCCTGCCGCTCCTGCTGCCGGACGCCCCGGTGGTGGTCTGGTGGCCGGTGAACGCCCCGCTCGACCCGGCGAAGGACCCGCTGGGCGCGCTGGCCCAGCGCCGGGTGACGGACACGTACGCCTCGGAGCAGCCGGTACGGGAGCTGTCGGCGCGCGCCGACACGTACACCCCCGGCGACACCGACCTGTCCTGGACCCGGATCACGCCGTGGCGCTCGATGCTCGCGGCGGCTCTGGACCAGGTGGTCTGCGAGGTGAAGGCCGTCGAGGTGGAGGGCGAGGAGTTCAACCCGAGCTGTGAGCTGCTGGCGATGTGGCTCGCGGACCGGCTGGACGTCCCCGTCAAGCGGTCGCTGTCGTCGGGCCCCGGTCTGACGGCGGTCCGGATGGACACCGACTGCGGCCCGATCACACTGGACCGTGCGGACGGCTCCCTGGCGACCCTCTCCATCCAGGGCCAGCCGAACCGTGCGGTGGCGCTGAAGCGGCGCGAGACGGCCGAGCTGATCGCGGAGGAACTGCGGCGGCTCGACCCGGACGACACATACGCTTCGGCGCTGCGGTTCGGGGTGGAACGACTGAACTCCGGGCTCGCCTCGGCGGTTCGGGGCGCGGGAGCGGCCGAGGCTGCCGAGGCGGCGGTGGCGAAGGCCGTGCAGGCCGTGGCGCTGGCCGAGGCCGCTGTGGCGAGGGCGGAGGAGTCGCCTTCGGGCGGGGCTGAGGACTCGGAGGCGAGCGGGGGCGGGGACCCGGAGGCGAGCGTGGCCGCGGACCCGGAGGCGAGCGGGGTCGCGGACTCGCAGGCGAGCGGCGCCGGGGACCCGGAGGCGAGCGTGGCCGCGGACCCGGAGGCGAGCGGGGGCGGGGAGGGATCGTCGGCCCCGGCCAAAGGAGCAGCGGTCGGAACGCCGGCCGAGCTCGCTGCGAAAGCGGCCGCGAAGGCACAGGAACCGGTGACGAAGGCGGCGGCCAAGTGAGTACTCCGCAGTTGGTCGTGCACCACGACAAGGAGCTGATGGCGCAGGCCGCGGCGGCGCGGCTGATCACGAAGATCGTGGACGCGCAGGCCTCCCGGGGCAGCGCGTCCGTGGTCCTCACCGGCGGCCGCAACGGCAACGGCCTCCTCGCCGCGCTGGCCGCCGCCCCCGCCCGTGACGCCATCGACTGGGGCCGGCTCGACCTCTGGTGGGGCGACGAGCGCTTCCTGCCCGAGGGCGACCCCGAGCGCAACGTCACGCAGGCCCGCGAGGCTCTGCTGGACTCCGTGCCGCTGGATTCGAAGCGGGTGCATGCCATGCCGGCGTCGGACGGGCCGTTCGGCGCGGATGTGGAGGCGGCGGCTTCCTCGTACGCGGAGGAGTTGGCGAGGGCTGCGGGGCCCGAGAACCACGGCTCCGTCCCCACCTTCGACGTCCTGATGCTGGGCGTGGGGCCCGACACGCATGTGGCCTCCCTCTTCCCGGAACTCCCAGCGGTACGGGAGACGGACCGTTTCGTCGTCGGCGTCCACGGCGCGCCGAAGCCGCCGCCGACGCGGGTGACGCTCACGCTCCCCGCGATCCGGGCCGCGCGGGAGGTGTGGCTGCTGGCGGCCGGTGAGGACAAGGCTCAGGCGGCCGCGATCGCCCTCTCGGGGGCGGGGGAGATCCAGGCGCCGGCTGCCGGGGCGTACGGGCGTTCCAGGACCCTGTGGCTGCTGGACTCGGCGGCGGCCTCGCAGCTTCCGCGGTCGCTGTATCCGCCGGCTTCGCCGTGAACGGGTAGGGGCGGCGGGCGTTCGTTCTCGCCCCCGCCGCCCCTACCCGTCCCATCCCTGGGGGCTGCGCCCCCAGACCCCCTGATCGGCCCTGAGGGCCTCGTCCTCAAACGCCGGACGGGCTGAAAAAAATCCAGCCCCGGCCCGGCAAAGTTCAGCCCCCGCCCGGCAAATCCAGCCCCTCCGGCGTTTGAGGAGCGGGGTCTGGGGCGGGGCCCCAGAAAGGGGCGCCGGGCTGTGTCGATATGCGGCTCCGCCGCGTGGGCGCGACCAGCCCCCACCGTCCCGCACCCGAAGACCGACCCGGGGTCGAAGGGGCGGAGCCCCTGGGGATGGGACGGGTAGGGGCGGCGGGGGCGAGGAAAGCCCTACTTGACCGACCCCGCCATGACCCCCTGTACGAAATGCCTCTGGAACGCGAAGAACACGACCACCGGCACCACCAGCGACACGAACGCCCCCGGCGCCAGCACATCGATGTTGCTGCCGAACTGCCGTATCTGTGACTGGAGTTCAACGGTCAACGGCTGAGACGCACTGTCGGCGAACAGCAACGCCACCAACATGTCGTTCCACACCCACAGGAACTGGAAGATGGCCAGCGAGGCGATCGCGGGACGCCCCACCGGAAGCACCAGCCGCGTGAAGATCCTCCACTCACTGCCCCCGTCCATCCGAGCCGCCTCCAGCATCTCCTTGGGCATCTCGGCGAAGTAGTTCCGCAGCAGGAACACCGCGAACGGCAACCCGTACGCCACATGGAAGAGGACGACACCCGGAATCGTGCCGAACAGCCCCAGCTGACCGAAGAGTTTGGCGACGGGGAGCAGCCCGATCTGCACGGGGACCACCAGCAGCGCCACCACGACCAGGAAGACCGCCTCCCGCCCGGGGAAGTCCAGCCACGCGAACGCGTACCCGGCGAGCGCAGCGAGCACGACGACCAACACGGTCGCCGGCACCGAGATCAACACGGTGTTCCAGAACGCCTGACTGATCCCTGCGTTCCCCAGCAGCGCCGAGTAGTTGTCGAAGGACAGCTGACCGGGACTGGTGAACACGGTCCACCAGCCCCCCGTCGCCGTGTCCTCGGTGGACCGCAGGGACGACAGGAACAGTCCGGCGAGCGGCGTCAGCCACACCAGCCCGACCACCACGAGAAGCGACTGGACGACCCCGTGGCCCAGACCGCGCTTGACCGCGTTCATCGCTGACTCCCTCGGAAACGGCGGACGTTGAACACCATGGCGGGGATGACGAGCAGCAGGAGCAGTACGCCGAGCGCGCTGCCCAGCCCCTGGTTGTTGCCGCCGCCGAACGACACCAGCCACATCTGCGTCGCGAGCACGGTCGCGTCCTCCTGCACCGGCCCGGGCGCGATGATGTAGACGAGGTCGAAGACCTTCATCACGTTGATGACCAAGGTGACGAAGACGACCGTCAGCACCGGCGCCAGCAGCGGCACCGTGATCCGCCGGAAGATCTGCCACTCGTTGGCCCCGTCCATCCGCGCCGCCTCCAGCGCGTCCCGCGGGAGGGACGACAGGCCCGCGCCGATCAGGACCATCGCGAAGCCGGTCCAGATCCACAGGTAGGCCCCGATGATCGCCGGGGTGACGAGCGTCGGCCCGAGCCAGGAGACGCCCTCGTACGGGGCGGCGAAGTTCGAGGCCGGCAGCTTCACCGTGTACGAGCCGTCGTCCAGCCCGTCGAAAGTGAAGGAGCCGTCGGACGCCGTGGTCGTCGACGCGACCGTCTTCCCGGCCCGTACCGCCTCGACCTTCATCTCCGGCAGCCCGTTCTCCCGCCGGTCGACCTTGCCCTGCTCCCCTCCCCCACCGGGCGTGAAGTCCAGGTACACGACGCCGCGCAGCTCATCGGGGCTCGCCTTCCGCGCCACCGCCGCATACGCCGACTCGGTGCCCCCGGGCAGGTCGTCGGGCAGGACGCCGACCAGGCCCAGCGTGACCGACTCACCCGGCGACGCGGTCGTACTCGTGCGGTACGAGCCGTCCGTCCCCTTCGCCAGCCCCTGCCCGTCGCGTGCCCGGGCCGTCGGATAGGTCGAGGTGCCCTGGAAGGCGTCGTGCACGGAGACGACGGCGGCGTTCAGCACGCCCTTGTCGGGGTCCTCGTCGTAGGCGAGGCGGAAGATGATGCCGGCGGCGAGGAAGGACACGGCCATCGGCATGAACAGCAGCAGCTTGAAGGCGGTGGCCCAGCGGACTTTCTCCACCAGCACGGCCAGGATCAGGCCGAGGCCGGTGAGCAGGGCCGGGGCCACCACGACCCAGATGGTGGTGTTGCGGATGGCCTTGAGGGTGGCCGGGTCGCGGAACATCTCGGCGTAGTTCTCGCCGCCCACGAAACGGGTGCCGGAGGCGTCGAAGAAGCTGCGGCCGACCGAGAACAGCACCGGGTACACGACCAGCGCGCCCAGCAGGAGCAGCGCCGGGAAGACGAAGAGCAGGGCGATGATCCGCGCGCGCCGCCGCGAGCGCCGGGCACGTTCCCTGCCCGGGCTCACGGCGGGCCCGTGGCTCGCCTCTTTCAGGAGAGTGGCGGTCATGTCGGGTCAGCCCTGGCCCTCGTACGCCTTGGCCGCCGCGGCCTCCAGCTTCGCCGCGGTGCCCTTCGGGTCGGACGGGTCGCGCAGGAAGTTCTGGAGGAGCTTCCACTCGCCCGCGCCCTTGGTGCCGCCGAACGCGGCCGGTGCCTGGTCGGACATGTCGAAGCGGACCGAGTCGGAATCGCCCGCGGCGACAAGGGACTTGGCGGTCGCGCGGGTCACGTCGTCGCCGTAGGAGGCGAGGTCGACGTTCTTGTTCGGGGAGAGGAAGCCACCCGCCTCCGCCCACACCGCCGCGGCCTCCGGTGTCGCCAGGTACTCCAGCAGGGCCATCCCGGCCTTCTGGTTCTTACCGTCCTTCAGGACGACGGCCGCGTCTCCGCCGCTGACGACCGGCGCCTTGCCACCGCCGACGGCCGGGAAGGGGAAGAAGTTCGCGTCCTCGCCGATCTTCTTGCCGAACTGGTCTTTGGCGACGCCCGCGACGAAGTCGCCCTCGTAGACCATGCCCGCCTCGGGCTTCGGCCCGAACACCTTCTCCACCGAGCCCGGGAAGTCGGTGTTCAGGGCGCCCTTCTGGCCGCCCGCGATCAGCTGCTTGTCCTTGAACAGCTTGCCGAGCGTGGTCAGCGCCTCGACCACCGACGCGTCGGTCCACTTCAGCTTGTGCGCGGCGAGGGCGTCGTACTTCTCGGGTCCGGCCTGGGAGAGGTAGACGTTCTCGAACCAGTCGGTCAGCGTCCAGCCGTCCTGCCCGGCGACCGAGAACGCGGCGAGACCGGAGTCGGAGACGGTCCGTCCGGCCTTCAGCAGGTCGTCGTACGACTTCGGCGGCTCGACGCCCGCCTGGGCGAGGGCGTCGGGGCTGTACCAGACGGTCGACTTGTGGGCGGCCTTGAAGTAGAGACCGTAGAGGGTGTCGTCGACGCTGCCGTAGTCCTTCCACACGGGGGCGAAGCCCGCGTCCACGGACTGCTGGGCGGTCTTGGACAGCGGCTTGAGCCAGTCGTTCTTCGCGAACTGCCGGAGCACGCCGACCTGCGGGACCATCACCACGTCGGGGGCGTTGCCGCCCTCGATCTTGCTGCCGACGACGGTGGAGACGTTGTCGCCGGTGGACACGAACGTCGTCTTGGCGCCGGTCTTCTCGGTGAACGCGTCCAGGACCTTCTGGAAGTTCTTCTGCTCGGTGCCGGTCCACACGCCGGCCACGGTGATCGTCTGTCCGCTGAGCGCCTTGTCCCCGCCGCCGGCGGAGACCGGTCCGCCGCCACAGGCGGTCGCGCCGAGCGCCAGGACGAGGGCGGTGCAGCCGGTGAGCAGGGTCGTACGTCGTCGCATCATCGTTGATGTCCCTTCGGGGGGATGGGGAGTTGACGGGAGCTCGGGGCTCCTGGGGGGCTTCAGAGGTCGGCGTCGTCGCCGATCCACCACGCGGCCGTCGAGCCGGGCAGCACTCCGGCCGGGCAGGGGCCGCTGGACAGCAAGGGCGTGCCGGAGACGGGCGCCGGGGTGGGGGCCGTACCGAAGTTGACGGCGCAGACGAGGCCGTCGCCGCGGACGAAGGCCAGGACGCCGGGCGGGCTGTCCAGCCAGCGCAGCGTGCCCTCGCCCAACTGGGGCAGCGCGTCGCGCAGTTGGAGGCCGTCGCGGTACAGGTGCCAGAAGGAGCGGGTGTCGGCGAGGGCGCGGTCGGTGGCGTACTCGGCGAAGTACTCCGGCTGCGGCAGCCACGGCTTGGCGCTCTCGACACCGGAGGTGAAGCCGAACGGGGACGCCTGGCCGGACCACGGCAGCGGCACCCGGCAGCCGTCGCGGATACGGGCCCGGCTGCCGGTGCGGTGGAAGATCGGGTCGGTGAGGACGTCGTCGGGCAGGTCGACGACCTCGGGCAGGCCCAGTTCCTCGCCCTGGTAGATGTACGCGGCTCCGGGCAGCGCCAGCATCAGTAGCGCGGCGGCGCGGGCGCGGGCCGTACCCAGGCCGCTGCCTTCGAGCGCGGGTTCGCCGTAGCGGGTGACGGTGCGGACCTGGTCGTGGTTGTTGAGCACCCAGGTGACCGTCGAGCCCGTGCCGGCTATGTCCTCCATGGCCTCCGAGATCACCTTGCGGAAGGCGTCGGCCTCCCAGGGCGCGCTGAGCAGGTCGAAGAAGAAGGCCTGGTGGAGTTCGTCGTCGCGGACGTACAGGGCGTGCTCGCGGGCGGTCGGCACGGAGACCTCGCCGACGAGGAGGCGCTCGCGGCCGTCGCGGGCGGTGTACTCCTCGCATATGGAACGCCACTTGCGCCACACCGCGTGCACCTCGGGCTGGTTCCAGGCGAGCGGGTTGACCGAGTCGCGGGTGCGGGCGTCGGCCTCCGGGTCGTCGGAGTCGGGCAGCTCGGGGTGCTTGAAGAGGCCGGCGGCCACGTCGATGCGGAAGCCGTCGATGCCCCGGTCCAGCCAGAAGCGCAGGACGCGGTCGAACTCGGCGCCGATCTCGGGGTTGCGCCAGTTCCAGTCGGGCTGCTCGGGCGCGAACATGTGCAGGTACCACTGGCCGGGCCGGCCGTCCGCCTCGGTCACCCGGCTCCAGGCCGGGCCGCCGAACATGGAGTGCCAGTTGTTCGGCGGCTCCTCGCCGGCGGCCCCCTGGCCGTCGGCGAAGTGGAAGCGGGCGCGGGCCGCGCTGCCGGGCTCGGCTGCCAGCGCCTCCTCGAACCACGGGTGCTCGCTGGAGCAGTGGTTCGGGACGATGTCGAGCAGCACCTTGATCCCGAGCCGCCGGGCCGCCGCGACCAGCAGATCGAACTCGGCGAGATCTCCGAAGAGCGGGTCGACGTCGCAGTAGTCGGCGACGTCGTAGCCGTGGTCGTGCTGCGGCGAGGGATAGAAGGGGCTCAGCCAGATCCCGTCGACGCCCAGCTTCTTCAGATACGGCAGCCCGGCCCGGACCCCGGCGAGATCGCCGACTCCGTCGCCGGTGCTGTCGAGGAAGCTGCGGACGTAGACCTGGTAGATCACCGCGTCACGCCACCAGTGGTACTTACTCAGCATGCATGCATGTTAAGTAGCAGTTTCAGGAGGGTGTCAATGAACTGGACGTAAGCTACCGAGGAGTCAGGGCTTTATATCCGCCCATTTCAGGCGAGAGCGACCATAGAAGAGACCTTGGCGTTACTTAACGAGTAACTAGCGGGATGAGACGGCGGCGAGGTCTCTCGCCAGCCGACGCACGGCTGCCGCGGGCGTCTCGTGTCCGGTCATCGCGTCCCGCACGACCGCCTGCACCACCAGGCTCACCTGGTCGTAGCGGGGGCTCTTGGGGCGCGGCGCGGCCGTGCGCACGCTCTCGCGCAGGGTCGGCAGATACGGGAACTCCCGCACCAGCGCGGGATCCTCGTACAGGTCGGCCCGTACGGGCGGCAGCGCGCCGCGCGTGAGGACCTGGCGCTGGACGCGCTCGCTGGTCAGGTACGCGATCAGCCGGGCGGCCGAGTCGGGATGCCGGGCGTGGGCGCTGACGGCCAGGTTGGAGCCGCCCAGCACGCTCCTGCCCGGTCCGTCCGGACCCGGCAGCGGCACGGCACCGATCCTCCCGGAGACCGGCGAGCCCTTGGCCGACGCGCCGACATAGGCGTACGGCCAGTTACGGAGGAAGAGCAGGCGGCCGTCCTGGAAGGCCTGCTTGGACTCCTCCTCCTTGAACGTCAGCGCCCGCTTCGGGATCCAGCCCTCGCGCACACCCCGGGCGAGGAAGTCGATGCCCTCGCGGGCCGCCGTCGAGTTCACGGTGACGCGCTCGCCCTCGTCGCCGAGGATCGAGCCGCCCGCCGAGTAGACGGCCTCGGCGGCGTTCACGGTGAGGCCCTCGTAGGGCAGGAACTGGCCCGCGTAGCCGTCGAGCCCGTACTTCGGGGCGATCGTCTTCGCGGCCCGTTCCAGTTCGGCCCAGGTGCGCGGCGGGTCGACGCCCTCCTTGGCGAGGATGTCCTTGCGATAGAGGAGCAGGCCGGCGTTGGTCACGTACGGGACGGCGTAGAGCTGTCTGTCGTAGGTCGCCGTGTCCACGACCGGTGGCAGGAAGGTGCCCAGGGGGAAGCGGTCGCGGTCCAGCGGACGGATCCAGCCCTGCGCCGCGAACTCCGAGGTCCAGCTGACGTCGATGTTGAGGATGTCGAAGCGGCTGCGGTCACCGGCGCGCAGGTCGGTGGTCATCTGCGCATGGGTCTCGTCGGCGGAGTCGGGCAGCTCGACGAGAGTGACCTTCTCGTCGGGGTGGGTGCGATTCCAGCCATCCAGCACGGACCCGAGATAGCCCGTCAGGTCCCCGGCGGTGGCGAGGGTCATCGGCCCCCGGCCGCTCGCGGGGCCCTCGTCGGCACGTGCGCCGGAGGCGACGTAGCCGGTCAGGATCACAACGAGGACGAGAAGGCCCCTACCGGCGGCGTGGATCCACCGCATAGGTTCCTCCCTGTACAACCCTGTACAACTGGCGCCGAACGTCTTCGTCCGGGGTCAGAGGCCATGTATACCTGTTAGGTATGCGCGATACTAGGCCTCGCGGCACATTAACCAGGATGCGAGGAGGAGAGGTCGAGTGCGGCTGCCCCTCCTGGCCCTGCTGGCGCGCGGCCCGGCGCATGGCTACGAGCTGAAGCAGGACCTTGAGCAACTGCTGGGCTCCGCGTACCCTCAGCCGAACGTCGGCCAGATCTATGTGACTCTCGGCCGTCTCGAGAAATCGGGGCTGATAGAGGGCGAGGACGTCGAGCAGTCGAGCCGGCCCAACAAGAAGGTCTACCACCTCACCGACGCCGGGCGTGAGGCGCTGCGCGCCTGGTTCGAGGAGCCCGAGGACGAGCCGCGGGTACGGGACGAGTTCTTCATGAAACTGGCCGTCGCACCGCAGACCGGTCTCGCCGACCAGATCGTCCTCATCAACAAACAGCGGCGCCAGTACCTGAACACCATGCGTCAACTGTCGAAACTGGCCGCCGCCGAGAACCGGGACAACCGCATCGCGCAACTGCTGATCGAGGGCGCGATGCTGCACCTTCAGGCCGATCTCGACTGGCTGGAGCGGTGCCAGGAAGAGCTGGAGGAGTTGGAGTGAGCGACGATTCCACTCCTGAGCTGCGCGCCGGTGGTTCCGAGGCGGACGCGAAGGTTTCCGGGCCGGGCGCGAAGGGTGCCGGGCGGGGCGCGACGGGTGCCGGACCGGGAGCGAAGGGTGCCGGGCGGGGTGTGAAGGGTGCCGGACCGGGAGCGAAGGGTGCCGGGCGGGGTGTGAAGGGTGCCGGGGCCGGCGCCGAGAGCCCTGTGCTGCGTTCCGAGGGCCTGGTCAAGACGCATCACGGTGAGGGCGCTCCGGCGCACGCCGTGCGTGGCGTGGATCTTTCCGTGCGGCAGGGCGAGTTCGTTGCGGTCACCGGTCCGTCCGGTGCCGGCAAGTCGACTTTGCTGCATCTGCTGGGCGGGCTTCAGCGCCCGGACAGCGGGAGCATCTGGCTGGACGGCGAGTGCGCGGACCGGTGGAGCGAGGCCCGCTGGGCGGTCGAGCGCAGGAAGCGCATAGGGATCGTCTTCCAGTTCTTCAACCTGGTCTCCGACCTGTCCGTCGCCGACAACGTCGAGCTGCCCGCCCTGCTGGCCGGTGTCCCGCCGAAGCGGGCGCGCGCCGAGCGGGCCGAGCTGCTGGCCGAGCTGGGCCTGACCGGCAAGGAGCGGAGCATGCCGGGGGAGCTGTCCGGCGGCGAGCAGCAGCGGGTCGCACTCGCCCGGGCCCTGGTCAACCGTCCGCCGCTGCTGCTGGCCGACGAGCCCGCGGGCAGCCTGGACAGCAAGGGCACCCGCGAGGTGATGCGGCTGCTGTCCCGCTTCCACCAGCGCGGCCAGACGATCGTGCTGGTCACGCATGACGCACGGCTGGCGAGCGCGGCGGACCGGGTGATCAGCTTCTTCGACGGCCGGATCGCCGACGACGCCGAGCTGGACGCCGGCGCGCCGCCGCGCCGCACCGGGATATCCGGTGTGCTGGAGCTCCGGGACTGAGATGCGGGCCACCCTGCGCTGGGCGCACTCCGATCTGCGCACGCACCGCGGCGAGGCGCTGTTCCTCGTGCTCGCCACGGCCGGGATCGTCGTCTCCCTGCTGCTGGCCACGGCCCTCTTCGGCTACGCCACCAACCCCTGGCAGCGCGTCTTCACCCAGGCCCACGGCGCGCACGTATGGCTGCACACCGGCCCGTCCGCGGACACCGGGAAGCTGGCCGACCTCGAGGGCGTCGACTCCGTCGCGGGCCCCTACCCGACCTCTTCCACCACGCTCGCCTCCCGCGGAACCCGCGCCTCCGTCGAACTGCGCGGCACCCCCGAGCGCCCCACCGTGGGCCGCCCGCTCCTCACCTCCGGTCACTGGCTGGACCCGGCGAACCCCGACGGCGTGGTCCTGGAGACCCGCCTGGCCCGCGCCCTGCTGGCCGCCCCCGGCGACACCCTCACCCTCCCCGGCACCGACCGGAGCCTGACCGTGCTCGGCATCGCCGACAGCGCCGAGCCGCGCTACCGGCCGGGCGAGCAGCCGGGCCTGGTCTGGGCTCCGCCGTCCGCCGTGCGCGACCCGGGCGGGCAGGTGATCGGGCTTCGGCTGACCGACCCCGACGACACGGACTACGCCGTCCAGCGCGCCGTGACCGTCCTCGGCGCCGGCGCGGTCAGCGAGGTCTCCACCTGGAAGCAGGGCCGGGCGGAGGCGCAGGGCGACAACCGGCTGCTCGGGCAGGTGCTGGGCCTGTTCGGGCTGGGCGCGCTGGTCGCCGCGGGGCTTGCCGTGCACGGGGCGATCGGCACCCGGATCCGCGGGCATCTGCGGGACATCTCGGTGCTCAAGGCGATCGGCTTCACTCCTGGCCAGGTGGTCCGCGTCTTCCTGCTCCAGCACCTGGCCTACGCCCTGCTGGGCGCGGTGGCCGCCGCATCCGTCCTCCAGGCCCTCGGCAGCCGCATTCCGGGACGGCTCGGGGACGCGGTCGGGGTCTGGCAGGGGCTGCCCGGACACACTCTGGCGCTGGTCGTGGTGCCGGTCGGGGCGGTGCTGTTGATCGGCGCGACCACGGGGCTGGCGGCGTGGCGGGCGGGGCGCGTGCCCCCGGTGCCGGTGTCACGGCCTGCGGCGCCGCTCGGCGGGCGGCTCTCGGGGGTGGCGCGCGGCGCGCTCGGACTACGGCTGCCGCCCGCGCTGGTACTGGGCTGGCACCGGGCCTTCACCCGCCGCCCGCGGTCCCTGGCGACCGTCGCCCGGCTCGCGCTGCCGCTGCTGCTGATCGTGGTGGCTATGGGCGCGTGGACCACCATTGAGCGGTTCGACAGCCGACCCGAGCAGATCGGCCTGCCGACTTCGCTCACCGTGCACGCCGACTCCGGTCTCGCCGAACGCGACACCCGCGCCCTGCTGGAACGCGACCCGCAGGTCGCCGCCGCCTACCCGGGCGTCGAGGTGGCCGCCCTGGTCCCGGGCCAGACCGCCACGATCGCCCTGCGGGGCCTCGGTACCCACGCGGACCCCTATCCGTGCACCCTGGCCGAGGGGCGCCCGGCCCAGGGCCGCGACGAGGCGGTGGCCGGTCAGGGGCTGCTGGAGCTGCTGGACGTGCGGGTCGGCGACTGGGTGCGGATGACCGTCGGCGACCAGCCGCAGATCCTGCACATCGTGGGCCGCAGCATCGAACCGGAGAACGCCGGCCGGGTCATCTCCACCTCCCTCGACACCCTCCGCGAGAACGACCCCGGCCTCGGCCCCACCCTCTACGAGCTGCGGCTCGACCCGGGCGCTGACCCCGCCCGGGTGGCCGACCGACTCTCCACGGCCGGGCACGGCAGCCTGGACGTCCATGCCGTCCCCAATCCCGCCGACGGGCTCTCGCCCCTGCGCGGAGTCGTCGTCGGCCTGATCGTCGTCCTGGCCCTGATCGGGCTCATCGAACTACTCACCGCGATCGGCGGCACCGTCCGCGAGAGCGAACGCGACCTGCTGGCCCTGAAGGCCATCGGCCTCTCCCCACGGCAGATCACCGCGATCACCGTCACCTCCACCGCCTGCACCGCCCTGGCCGCGGTCGTCATCGCCACGGCCCTCGGCGCACCCCTCTCGCACTGGCTGATCGACGCCCAGGGCAGATCGAGCGGCATCGGCGCGGGCATCGCCCAAGGTCCACCGCTGGCTCTCCTGCTGCCGCTCGGCGCGGCGGCGGTGCTCGGCGCCGCCGCGCTCGCCGCCCTCCCGGCATCCCGCGCGGCACGACGCCGGCTGGCGGACACGCTGAGCGCGGTCGCCTGAGGGTGGCTGCAGCGGCGCAGCCGCCGCAGCCAAGGGGCGCGAGGGACGGCGCGAGCAACCACCCACGATCCCCGCGGCCGCCGTCAATCAGAAAGCACCGAGCTCATAGACGCCCACGCACCCCCCGGAGGGACCCGTCACCGTCGGCCGCGCAGCTCGCGGTACTTCGCGACGAGTGCCTTCGTCGACGCGTCGAGACCCGGCACCTCGGCGCCCTCGGTCAGCGCGGGCTCGACGCGCTTGGCGAGGACCTTGCCGAGCTCGACGCCCCACTGGTCGAAGGAGTCGATGTTCCACACCGCGCCCTGGACGAACACCTTGTGCTCGTACAGCGCGATCAGCTGACCGAGCACGGACGGGGTCAGCTCCCGCGCGAGGATCGTGGTCGTCGGGTGGTCGCCCTTGAACGTCTTGTGGGCCACCAGCTCCTCCGGCACCCCCTCCGCGCGCACCTCCTGCGGCGTCTTGCCGAAGGCCAGCGCCTGCGTCTGTGCGAAGAAGTTCGCCATCAACAGATCGTGCTGCGCCTTGAGTTCCTCACTCATCTCGGCGACCGGCTCGGCGAAACCGATGAAGTCCGCCGGGATCAGCTTGGTGCCCTGGTGGATCAGCTGGTAGTACGCGTGCTGCCCGTTGGTGCCCGGAGTGCCCCACACGATGGGCCCGGTCTGCCAGTCGACCTCCCGCCCGTCCCGGCCGACGTACTTGCCGTTGGACTCCATGTCCAGCTGCTGGAGGTACGCCGTGAACTTCGACAGGTAGTGGCTGTACGGCAGCACCGCGTGCGACTGGGCGTCGTGGAAGTTGCCGTACCAGATGCCCAACAGACCGAGCAACAGCGGGACGTTGGACTCGGCGGGCGCGGTGCGGAAGTGCTCGTCGACGGTCCGGAAGCCGGCGAGCATCTCCCGGAAGTCGTCCGGCCCGATGGCGATCATCAGCGACAGCCCGATCGCCGAGTCGTAGGAGTAGCGCCCGCCGACCCAGTCCCAGAACTCGAACATGTTGGCCGTGTCGATGCCGAAGTCGGCGACCTTCTCGCCGTTCGTCGACAGCGCGACGAAGTGCTTGGCGACGGCCTCCGGGCCGGCGTCCAGCTCGGTGAGGAGCCAGTTGCGGGCCGAGGTGGCGTTGGTGATCGTCTCGATGGTGGTGAAGGTCTTCGAGGCGATGATGAACAGCGTCTCCGCCGCGTCCAGGTCGTGCGTGGCCTCGTGCAGGTCGGCGCCGTCGACGTTCGACACGAAGCGGACGGTGAGGTCGCGGTCGGTGTAGCTGCGCAGCACCTCGTAGGCCATCGCGGGACCGAGGTCGGAGCCGCCGATGCCGATGTTGACGACGTTCTTGATGCGCCTGCCGGTGTGGCCGGTCCAGGCACCGGAGCGGACCCGCTCGGCGAAGTCGGCCATCTTGTCGAGGACGGCGTGCACTGCCGGGACGACGTTCTCCCCGTCGACCTCGATCACCGCGTCACGCGGTGCGCGCAGCGCGGTGTGCAGCACGGCGCGGTCCTCGGTGGTGTTGATCTTCTCGCCGCGGAACATGGCGTCCCGCAGCCCGAACACGTCCGCCGCGGCGGCCAGCTCGCGCAGCAGCCGCAGCGTCTCGTCGGTGACGAGGTGCTTGGAGTAGTCGATGTGCAGGTCGCCGACCTGCAGCGTGTACCCGGCACCGCGGCCAGGATCGGCGGCGAACAGCTCCCGCAGCCGCACTTCGCCGAGCTCCTCGCGGTGCTTGGCCAACGCGGTCCACTCGGGCGTCTGGTTGAGCCTGGTACGGCCGTCTGCGTTCATGTCCGACTTCAGCCTTCTTTCGTGCCTGTCCCAGCTGTTCCAACCTAATTGATCAGCGCGCGGCGTGAGCCGTCGTGGCGTCGTCGTCCGGCGCAACAACAGGTACGTCCGGCTTGCGCACAGGTATCAGCGCGCCGAGGGCCAGCACGAAGAAGGCCGCTGTGAGCAGGGGCGGGGTGTTGAGGCCCCAGGCGGTGGCGACGGCCCCGCCCAGCAGAGCGCCGAGCGGCACCCCGGCGAAGGCCAGGGTCCGGAAGGCGGAGGCGACTCTGCCGAGCAGCTCGGCGGGGCTGCTTTGCTGCATGAGAGTCGTCGTGTTGACGTTCCACACCATGCCCATGAGGCCGAAGACGACCAGCGCGGCCACCAGCGCGGTCAGGCTGCGCACGGTGCCCATGACGACGAGGGCCCCGATCTGCACCGCACCGGCGAGCAGCACGGCGCGGATGGCGCCCAGCCGCTTCACGATCCGACCGTTCGCCACTCCCCCGGCCAGGCCTCCGACGGTGAACGCGGCACCCGCCGCCGCGTATCCCAGCGGGCCGGCGTCCAGCCATCCAGTGACCAGGACGACCAGGGTGGCGAGCTGGGCTCCCATGCCGATGTTGCACAGGGCGGTGGCGGCGCACAGGCCGCGCAGGGCCCGGTCGCGCCACAGGGTCCGCAGTCCCTCCGCGATCTCCCGGCGCAGGGTGCTGCCCGCCGGGGCCGGCCTGCGCTCGGGTGCCTCGATCCGGAGCGACGCCACCAGCACAGCCGCCACCGCGTAGGTGCCGGCGTCGGCCGCGAAGGGAACGGCGGCTCCCGCTGCCAGCAGCACCGGCACCACCGGTCCGCCGACCAGTCCGCCAGCGATGCGCTGACCGGTCATCAGGCGGGCGTTCGCACTGCCGAGGGCCTCGCGGTGCACCAGGACCGGGAGCAGGGAGGTGGCCGCGTTGTCGAACAGTGTCTGGAGCGCGGTCAGGGTGAAGGCCAGCGCGACGAGCAGCCCGATCGAGGCGTGCCCGAAGGCCACCGCCACCGCGAACGCGCCGACCAGCAGGGCTCGTAACGCGTCCACCGTCCACATCGCGCGGCGCTGGTCCACCCGATCGGCGACGGCGCCGCCGAGCAGTCCGAAGAGGATCCACGGCAGATAGCCACAGGCGGTGACCGCGGCGATCAGCAGCGGCCGGTCCGTCAGCGTCACGGCGAGGAGCGGCAGGGCGGCCGTACGCAGGGAGTCGCCGAAGCTGGAGAGCACGGCGGCGCTCCACAGCCGTCCGAACCCTCCGCGCCATGCGGGCGCGCACACCCCCGCCGTGCCCATCGCCGTCACAACTCCCCCTCGGTCCATCGATGCAGAAGATCGATACACAAACCGTAGAGGGCGCCACTGACAATCGGCCTCGGAGCGGAAGTCCACCGGCGCTGGGCCGGTGTGTCATACAGGTCCGGCCGGACACCCTCAGGTGCCCGGCCGGACCTCAACTCCTAGATTTCGCCCCGCAGTTTGGCGAGTGCCTCGGCGAGGATCGCCTCGCCGTCAGCGTCACTGCGTCGTTCCCGTACATACGCCAGGTGCGTCTTGTAGGGCTCGGTGCGCGGCGGGTCCGGCGGGTTGTCCCGGTCCTGTCCGGCGGGGAAGCCGCAGCGCGGGCAGTCCCAGGTTTCGGGAACCTGCGCGTCGCTGGCGAAGCTGGGCTGCGTCTCGTGCCCGTTGGAGCACCAGAAGGAGATGCGGAGGCGCGGCGCGGACTCGCCGCGCTCGGCCTCGCCCATCGGCCCCGCCCCGACCCGGCTTCCTCGGATCGCGTTGCCACTTGCCACGGTCGTAACTCCCTGCGTGATGGTGCCGCAAAGCGAGTCGGCGTTTCGCTTCGCTGCGAGCGCCTCAGTCTACGTAAGGCCCAACGCGCGTCCAGTGATTGGAGTTACAGAGCCCTCACACCTAGACGCAAGCCCCATGATAGGCCGCGCTCAGCTGCGCGTACCGAACATGGGGCCTTACGTGCGGATCGTGCGTGCCGGTCAGTTGTTCACCTTCATCAGGATGCCGAGCACGACAATGCACGCGAACCACAGCAGACCGACCACAACGGTGATCCGGTCGAGGTTGCGCTCGGCGACCGAGGAGCCGCCGACGGACGACTGCATGCCGCCACCGAACATGTCGGAGAGACCGCCGCCCTTCCCCTTGTGCATCAGCACCAGCAGCATCAACAGCAGGCTGAAGACGATCAGGGCGATGGAGAACCCCATAACCACGGCTGGACCAACTTCCTCGGATTCGGATGGACGACGGGGGCACAGCACCGTGGCTGCGCCCCCGCAAGGGTACGACGGATCGCCGCTACCGCATACTCGCAGTTCGTCGGGTCGCCTACGGGGCGCTCCGAGCCGGTCGGCTCACTGGTCGCGGAACCGCACGATCTTGACGAACTCGTCGGCGTCGAGCGACGCGCCGCCGATCAGGGCGCCGTCGATGTCGGCCTGGGCCATGATCTCGGCGACGTTGCCCGACTTCACGGAGCCGCCGTACTGGATGCGGACCTTGTCGGCCAGCTCCTGGGTGTACAGCTCGGCGATCTTGCCACGGATGGCGGCGCAGACCTCCTGGGCGTCCTCGGCGCCGCAGACCTTGCCGGTGCCGATGGCCCAGACGGGCTCGTAGGCGATCACGACGGTCTCTGCCTGCTCGGCCGGGAGGTCCTTCAGACCGCCCTCGACCTGGGCGAGGGTGTGGGAGACGTGGTTGCCCGCCTCGCGGACCTCCAGTTCCTCGCCGACACACAGGATCGGGGTCAGACCGTGCTTGTACGCGGCCTTGACCTTGGCGTTGACGATCTCGTCGGTCTCGGCGTGGTACTGGCGACGCTCGGAGTGGCCGATGGCCACGTACGTGCACTTCAGCTTGGCCAGCATCGGGCCGGAGATCTCGCCGGTGTAGGCGCCGGAGTCGTGTGCCGAGATGTCCTGGGCGCCGTACTTGATCTTCAGCTTGTCGCCGTCGACCAGGGTCTGCACGGAGCGCAGGTCGGTGAAGGGCGGCAGGACGGCGACCTCGACGGCGTCGTAGTCCTTGTCCGCGAGGGCGAAGGCGAGCTTCTGGACGTGGGCGATGGCCTCGAGGTGGTTGAGGTTCATCTTCCAGTTGCCCGCCATCAGCGGCGTGCGCGTGCTCATAAGGGGTCAGTCCTCCAGTGCGGCGAGGCCGGGGAGCGTCTTGCCCTCGAGGTATTCGAGGGAGGCGCCACCACCGGTCGAGATGTGGCCGAACGCGTTCTCGTCGAAGCCGAGCGTGCGCACGGCCGCGGCGGAGTCACCGCCGCCGACGACGGTGAAGCCGTCCGAGTCGACGAGGGCCTGGGCGACCGCGGCGGTGCCCTGGGCGTAGTCGGGGTGCTCGAAGACGCCCATGGGGCCGTTCCAGAAGACGGTGGCGGCGTCGGCGAGCTTCGAGGCGTACAGCTTGCGGGTCTCCGGACCGATGTCCAGACCCTCCTGGTCGGCGGGGATGGCGTCCGCGGCGACGGTCGTGGGGTTGGCCGGCGCCTTGGTCTTCAGGTCCGGGAACTCGCCCGCGACCAGGACGTCGACGGGGAGCACCAGCTCCACGCCCAGCTTCTCGGCGCGCTCCATGTACTCCGTGACGGCCGGGATCTGGTCCGCCTGGAGCAGGGAGATGCCGACCTCGTAGCCCTTGGCCTTGAGGAAGGTGTACGCCATGCCGCCGCCGATGAGCAGCCGGTCGGCCTTGCCGAGCAGCTGGTCGATGACGGCGAGCTTGTCGGAGACCTTGGCGCCGCCGAGCGCGACGACGTACGGCCGCTTGACGTCCTCGGTGAGCTTCTTGAGGACGGCGACCTCGGTGGCGATGAGGTGGCCCGCGTAGTGCGGCAGCTTGGCCGGAAGGTCGTACACCGAGGCGTGCTTGCGGTGCACCGCGCCGAAGCCGTCACCGACGTAGACGTCGGCGAGGGCGGCGAGCTGCTCGGCGAAGGCGGCGCGCTCGGCGTCGTCCTTGCTGGTCTCGCCGGCGTTGAAGCGGAGGTTCTCGACGACCGCGACCCGGCCGTCGGCGAGGCCCGCGACCACGGCCCGGGCGGAGTCGCCGACCGTGTCGGTCGCGAAGGCCACGTCGGCGCCGAGGAGTTCCCCGAGGCGCGTGGCGGCCGGGGCGAGGGAGAAGGCGGGGTCCGGGGCGCCCTTGGGGCGGCCCAGGTGTGAGGCGACGACCACCCGGGCGCCCGCCTCGGCGAGCGCCTTGACGGTGGGCAGGACGGCGCGGATACGGCCGTCGTCGGTGATCGTGGTGCCGTCCAGCGGCACGTTCAGGTCGGCGCGGACGAAGACCCGCTTGCCGGCGACGCCTTCGGCGAGAAGTTCGTCGATCGTCTTCATGAAGGGGACTCCTGAGGAGGGCTCGTGATCTCTCGTGATCGCTCGGAAGCGCTCGTGATCCAACAGGTCTGTTCTGCACGCGCGTCAGGGCTCGGGCGGCGCGTCCCTGCGCCGCCCGAGCCCTGACTCACATCAATGCGCCTGCTCTGGATATATCAGAGCTGGTTGCCGACGAAGACCGTGAGGTCGACGAGGCGGTTGGAGTAGCCCCACTCGTTGTCGTACCAGCCGAGGATCTTCACCGAGTTGCCCTCCTGGACCATGGTCAGGGAGGAGTCGAAGGTGCAGGAGGCCGGGTCGCTGACGATGTCCGAGGAGACGATCGGGTCCTCGGTGTACGACAGGTAGCCCGCCAGGTCGCCGTCCTCGGAGGCCTTCTTGAACGCGGCGTTGACCTCGTCCTTGGTGACCTCGCGCTGCAGCTGCACGACCAGGTCGGTGGCCGAGCCGGTCGGGACCGGGACGCGCATGGCGATGCCGTCGAGCTTGCCCTTGAGCTGCGGGAGGACCAGCGCGGTCGCCTTGGCGGCACCCGTGGTGGTCGGGATGATGTTCTCGGCGGCGGCGCGGGCGCGACGCAGGTCCGAGTGCGGGAAGTCCAGGATGCGCTGGTCGTTGGTGTACGCGTGGACCGTCGTCATCAGGCCCTTGACGATGCCGAAGTTCTCGTCGAGGACCTTGGCCATCGGCGCCACACAGTTGGTGGTGCAGGAGGCGTTCGAGATGACGTGGTGGTTCGCCGGGTCGTACTTGTCCTGGTTGACGCCCATCACGATGGTGATGTCCTCGTCCTTGGCCGGAGCCGAGATGAGGACCTTCTTGGCGCCGCCGGCGAGGTGCTTGGCGGCGTCGGCCTTCTTCGTGAAGATGCCCGTCGACTCGATGACGATGTCGACGCCCAGCTCGCCCCACGGGATGTCGGCGGGGTTGCGCTCGGAAAGGACCTTGATGGTGTGGCCGTCGACGGTGATCGTGTCGGCGGTGTGCGAGACCTCGGCCTTGAGGCGACCCAGGATGGTGTCGTACTTCAGCAGGTGAGCCGTGGTCGCGGTGTCACCCAGGTCGTTGACAGCCACGATCTCGATGTCAGCGCCCTGCTCCAGCAGCGCGCGGAAGTAGTTGCGACCGATACGACCGAAGCCGTTGATGCCTACGCGGATCGTCACGAACCGATCTCCTCGTTGGTACGCCGGCCATGCGGTGCCGGCGAGCTCTGTTTGGGATGTCCCCGACCGCCTACGACCCTACCTCTCTGAAGCCGCCGTGGTGACATTCAGATGCCTCATAGACGGCACGGCGGTCCGTACCCGCCAGTAGGGGTACGGACCGCCCCGCCATGAAGGCCGGATCACTCGATTTGGTCACCCTGCGTACTACGCGGTTGACCTCGGCGTGTCAGTCGTCAAGTGAGTCCAGGGCCTTTCCGATGAGCACCTTCCGGTCGGCCGCCGCGGTGACGTGTTCCAGGCCGAAGCCCAACAGCACCGTGTCGTCCGTGGTGGTCGCACCGTAGGTCTGGAACAGCGTGCCGGTGCGCGTCCAGTCCTTGAGGACGGCCGGGCTGCCCGCGGGCGGTCCGGTCACGCTCCAGGCGCCGAGGGACGTCTCGAAGCCCTCGGTCTCGGTGGCCGTGCCGCCGACGACGAGCGCGGTCTCGTCGGCGAGGACGCCGTGGCCGCCGCTGCTCGGGTCGGTGACGTAGGCGATCGAGAGCTCGACCGACTTGCCGGCGTACGCGCTCAGGTCGAACTCGACCTGCTTCCAGCCCTCGGAGGCGCCGGTGAAGGCGTTCCACTGGCCGCTGCTGCCGCTCGCGGTGCACCCGCTCGTGGCCACGGTCAGGTAGTGGTTCAGCCAGGGGTGCTCACCCGCGTAGAACCCGGCCTCGCAGTCGGCGGGCACCGTGGTGCTGGTGGCGCCGTTCGCCTCGGGGAGGGTCGTCCAGTCCTCGGCCCCGGTGGTGTGGGCCTCGACCAGGACGTTGTCGTAGCCGGGCTCGACGTCCCACAGCAACTGGGTGCGCAGGGTGGGCTTCTGGGCCGCGGTCACCCCGGTGAGGTCGACGGTCCTGGTCAGCCGCTTGTAGGCGTCGTCGGTGTGGACGGCGGCCACCATGGAGGAACCGGCGTACGGGCCGTACGGGTTGACGGTCCCGGCGAACTGGCCGGCGCCGGCGCCGGCGAACTGCGGGTACTGGTCGGCGGGCAGCTCGTCCGAGGTGACGCTGTAGGTCCCGGCCTTGTCGAGCGGGTTTCCGGTGGCGTCGCCGAGCGCGCCGGTGAAGCCGCCGAGCCTGCCGGAGCCGGTGAAGCCGGTGGCCCCGGGGATGGACGTACGGGAGTAGGCGCCCAGGTAGTACTGGCTGAAGTCGTCCGACAGGGTGCCGCCGCCGAGGTCGACGGCGCCGCCGGCCTGCTCGCCCGCCTCGATCAGCTTGCCGCCCTCGTTGAGGAAGGCGCGCAGTTCGAGCTGGGTGGCGTTGCCCGGGACGTTGGCGCCCGTGTAGTGAACGACGGTGTCGAAGTGGCCCAGCACGCCGAGCGCGTCGGGCGCGCCCTGTGCGGCGACGTCCCAGACGCTCGCCCGGCGGCCGTTGGCCTTGAGCGCGTCGACGTACTTCTGCGCGTGCGTGGCGGTGGCGCCTTCCTCGGCCACGACGAGGACGTCCGCGCGCGGCCGTTCGGCGACCGTGTACGTGAAGTGCCCGCTGGAGGTGGGCTTGCCGCTCTTCGTCTCGCCGGTGAACCACACCTCGACCTTGTCGCCCACGTCGCCGTCGGCGACCTTGGCCCGGTACTCGTCGAAGTAGAGGTTGTCCTCACCGCCGTACGTCTCGCCGCCCTTCCAGGGCCGCAGCGCCATGTCGTGTGTACGCCCGCCGTTGACGCGGTACTTGAGCTCCTTGTCGCGCACCGACTTGCGTACGACGACGGAGACCTCCTGGTCGGCGCCGCGGGAGTACGACGTGGTGAAGGGGGCCGGGGTGAAGTCGGCGGCCTTCAGGCCGAGCGAGGACTTGGGCTGGTCGGGCCTGGCCGCGGACTCGGCGACGGAGAGCGCGAAGGGGACGTTCTTGGCGAACTCGTCCTGGATCAGCTTCTCGTCGTCCGGAAAGTTGAAGACCGACTGGCAGTCCCGGGCGTTCCACTGGTCGTTCGGGTCGATGTTCGACGCGGTCTGGCAGGTCGACATCTCGGGTGTGAACATCGCCAGGCCGTTGACGTTCGACGCGTGGCCGTCCGCCTCGCCGTTGGTGGTGTACAGCTCCGAGGAGACCTGCGGGTGGTAGCCGGGGATCGCGGAGTTGTCCGGGGTGCCGGCGAGCGCCTTGTAGAGGACGTCGTCCGGGGTCTCGGTGGCCACCTGCCAGCCGACGCCGTAGAGGAGCAGTTCGGCGGCGGAGTGGTAGTTGATGCCGTAGGTGAAGTCGATGCGCTTCTGGAAGGCGTCGATCGCCTTGGTCTCGGGCTCGGAGGCCGGGGACGCGCCGCGGTAGGTCTCGCTGGTGGGGTTGGGAGACGAACCCTCGTCGTCGTAGCCCCACTTGTAGGCGAAGTTGCGGTTGAGGTCGACACCGTCACCGGTGCTGATGGCACCGTCGCCGTTGTTGTCCCGCAGGTTCTTGCGCCACAGGCGGTTGCCGGGGTCCTGGAAGGTGTAGTCGTAGCCGTCGGGGTTGGCCGAGAGGACGAACCACAGCTCGGTCGAGTCGACGATCTTCTTGATGCGCTTGTCGGTCCTGTAGTTGTCCAGGTAGTGGTGCATCAGGCGCCGGGTCATCTCCGGCGTGATCCACTCGCGCGCGTGCTGGTTGGACATGTAGAGGACGGCGGGCTTGGAGCCGTCCTTGGTCTTCTTGGCGTTCTTGGTGAGCTTGAGCGCCAGGATGTCCTGTCCGCCGACCGTCTTGCCGATGGAGACGACCTTGGTGAGTCCGGGGTTCTCCTGCCCGGTCCGGAGGATCTCCTCCTTGAGGCCACCGCTTCCGCTGTACGGGCGGTACACGCCCTCGGCGGCCTTCGCGGTGCGCTCCTCGGCCTTGGCGGACAGGTCGTGCTCGGTGAGTTCGACGCCCTTCTTCTCCAGCTTCTTGGCCTGGTCGTCGGTGAGGTAGACCTCGACGGTGGCCGTGCCCTTCTCGGGCGCCTGCTCACTGAGTTCGTGCCCGTCCTGGCCGGCCTCCAGCAGCAGGGGTATCTGCTTCTTGGTGACCTCGGCGCGGAAGACCTTGACCTCGTTCGGGTCGGTGTCCTGCGCACTTCCTTGCTGGGCCTGGGCGATGGGTGCGATGCTCGCTCCGCCTATCAGGAGCGCGCCGACAGCGAGGATCGATCTCGCTCTGTGTCTCATGAACCCCCCTAGCAGTGATTCGCCACAGTGACGAATGACTGCCAGGCTCATGCCACTTCACGGCTCAGTCAAGAGTGCCGCAAAGACTGACAAACACCGGTGCCGACGTCCCAAGTGGACATCGGCACCGGCATCTTGACGATCTTTCAGGTCAGCCCACGAGGTTGTCCGCCAGCTCCTCGCTGAGGTTGGCCTCCGTGCCGGGAATGCCGAGGTCCTGGGCCCGCTTGTCGGCCATGGCCAGCAGTCGGCGGATTCGGCCGGCGACGGCGTCCTTGGTCAGCGGCGGATCGGCGAGCGCACCCAGCTCCTCGAGGGAGGCCTGCTTGTGCTCCATGCGCAGGCGTCCGGCGGCGGCGAGGTGCTCGGGGACCTCCTCGCCGAGGATCTCCAGGGCGCGCTGGACCCGGGCTCCGGCGGCGACGGCGGCGCGCGCGGAACGCCGGAGGTTGGCGTCGTCGAAGTTGGCGAGACGGTTCGCCGTGGCGCGGACCTCGCGGCGCATCCGGCGCTCCTCCCAGGCCAGCACCGACTCGTGTGCGCCGAGGCGGGTCAGCAGGGCGCCGATCGCGTCGCCGTCCCGGACGACCACGCGGTCCACGCCGCGCACCTCGCGGGCCTTGGCGGCGATCGACAGCCGGCGGGCGGCGCCGACCAGGGCGAGCGCGGCCTCGGGGCCGGGGCAGGTCACCTCCAGCGAGGAAGAGCGGCCGGGCTCGGTCAGCGAGCCGTGCGCCAGGAAGGCGCCCCGCCAGGCGGCCTCCGCGTCACAGGTGGCCCCGGAGACCACCTGCGGGGGCAGGCCGCGGATCGGGCGGCCGCGCCCGTCGACCAGGCCGGTCTGGCGGGCCAGCTGGTCACCGCCCGCGACCACGCGCACGACGTAGCGCGAGCCGCGCCGCAACCCGCCCGGCGCCATCACGATCAGCTCGGAGCTGTGGCCGAAGATCTCCAGGATGTCCCGCTTGAGCCGTCTGGCCGCCATCGCGGTGTCCAGCTCCGCCTCGATCACGATGCGCCCGCTGACCAGGTGGAGGCCGCCGGCGAACCGCAGAATGGCGGAGACCTCCGCCTTTCTGCAGCAGGTCCGGGTGACGGGGAGCCGGGAGATCTCATCCTTCACCGCTGCCGTCATCGCCATGGGCCGATCCTTCCATGCATCCGAAAAATACGGTCATACGCGGCGGCGAGCAGCTCCGGGTCGTGCCGGGGCGTCCCGTCCGTCCGGGCCACCGGGGCCAGCTCGACCGCGGCACCGAGCCGCTTGGCGGCCTCGGTGAGCACATCCCGGTCCGGCACGGCGGCCTCGTCGGCCAGCACCACGTCCAGGGCGAGTTTAGGGGCGTGTCGTCCCAAAACCTCCAAATGACGCTGCGGTGAGAAGCCTTCGGTTTCTCCCGGCTGCGGGGCGAGGTTCAGGGAGAGTACCCGGCGCGCCTTCGTCTCGGTGAGGGCGTCCAGGAGTTCCGGCACGAGCAGATGCGGGATGACGGAGGAGAACCAGGAACCGGGGCCGAGCACCACCCAGTCCGCGTCCCGGACGGCGGCGACGGCCTCCGGCACGGCGGGCGGGTCGGACGGTACGACGTGCACGGACTGCACCTCACCGGGGGTGAGGGCGACGTTGGCCTGGCCACGGACGGTGTCCACGGCCTCGGGCTGGTCCGGGTCGTGCCCCTTGACCAGGGCCTGGAGCTCCAGCGGTACGGCGGACATGGGCAGCACCCGCCCGTGCGCGCCGAGCAGCTTGCCGACCAGGTCGAGGGCCTGGACATGGTCGCCGAGCTGCTCCCACAGGGCGACGATCAGCAGATTGCCGACCGCGTGGTCGTGCAGGTCGCCCTTGGAGTGGAAGCGGTGCTGGATGACGCGGGCCCAGGTCTGGCCCCAGTCGTCGTCGCCGCACAGCGCGGCCAGCGCCTTGCGCAGGTCGCCGGGCGGCAGTACGCCCAGCTCGTCGCGCAGGCGCCCGCTGGAGCCGCCGTCGTCGGCCACGGTGACGACGGCGGTGAGGTCACCGGTGATCCGGCGCAGCGCGGCGAGCGAGGCGGACAGGCCCATGCCGCCGCCGAGGGCGACGACCTTCGGCTGGGTGCCCCGGCGGCGGGGCCTCGCACCCCGGGCCTCGACGGGCCGGCCGGCACGCGACTCGGGCACGGCCCGACGCAGCCTGCTCAGCCGCGGAGTACGTCCCGTCATTCCCGTCCCATGTCCCGGTGCACGACCACCGTCTCCACGCCCTGGGAGGCCAGGCGCGCCGCGAGCTTCTCGGATGTGGCGACCGAGCGGTGCTTGCCGCCGGTGCAGCCGACCGCGATGGTCACGTACCGCTTGCCCTCGCGGCGGTATCCGGCCGCGATGAGCTGGAGCAGTTCGGAGTAGCGGTCGATGAACTCCTTCGCGCCGGGTTGGTTGAAGACGTACGCCGACACCTCCTCGTTGAGGCCGGTGAAGGGGCGCAGCTCCGGGACCCAGTGCGGGTTGGGCAGGAACCGCATGTCCACGACCAGGTCGGCGTCGACCGGGAGGCCGTACTTGAAGCCGAAGGACATCACCGTGGCCCGCAGCTCGGGCTCCTCCTCGCCGGCGAACTGGGCGTCCATCTTGGCCCGCAGCTCGTGCACGTTGAGGCTGGAGGTGTCGATCACCAGGTCGGCGTCGCCCCGCAGCTCGCGCAGCAGCTCGCGCTCGGCGGCGATCCCGTCGACGATACGGCCGTCGCCCTGGAGGGGGTGCGGGCGGCGCACCGACTCGAAGCGGCGCACCAGGGCGTCGTCCGAGGACTCCAGGAAGACGATCCGGCGCGTCACGCCTCTGGTGTCGAGGTCGGAGAGCGACTCGCGGAGGTTGTCGAAGAAACGACGGCCACGGACGTCGACGACCACCGCGATCCGCGCCACGTTGCCCTGGGAGCGGGCGCCGAGCTCCACCATGGTGGGGATCAGCGCGGGCGGGAGGTTGTCGACGACGAACCAGCCGAGGTCCTCCAGACACTTGGCGGCCGTCGAGCGGCCGGCTCCGGACATGCCGGAGATGATCACCAGCTCGGGGATGGCCGCTTCGGGGACCCCGGCCGAGTCGATGCCCGTACTCACCTGTGCTCCGTTTTCCTGGCGTGCGTCCTGCTGGGTGAGATCCTCGCCGCCTTCGCTGTGTGCTTCCTGAGCCTGTGGATCTCGGTCGGCCGTGGGTTGTGTGTCGTGCTCGCTCATCTCTCCTGCCCCCGTCGTTCGTCCGGGGCGCCCGCGGACACGCGCTCCCCCGAGGTCTCCGCCGTCGTATCGGGTTCCTCGTCTTCCATGATCTCTCCAGTCGCCGTGTTGACGGCGGGTGCGGCCGGGGCCGCCTGGGCGAGGGCCGCGGCGATCGTCTCGGCCGTCTTGCGGCCTATGCCCGGGACCTCGCAGATCTGGTCGATTGTCGCGGATCGCAGCTTCTTCACCGAACCGAAGTGCTTGATCAGCGCCTGCTTGCGAGTCTCACCGAGGCCGGGCACGTCGTCCAACGGGCTCGACCGGAAACGCTTGGCTCGCTTGGTGCGCTGGTAGGTGATCGCGAAGCGGTGGGCCTCGTCCCGGACCCGTTGGAGCAGATAGAGGCCCTCGCTGGTGCGGGGCAGGACGACCGGGTCGTCCTCGCCCGGCAGCCAGACCTCCTCCAGCCGCTTGGCGAGACCGCAGACGGCGATGTCGTCGATACCGAGCTCGTCCAGAGCCCGCTGGGCGGCCGCGACCTGCGGCTGTCCACCGTCGACGACGACGAGCTGGGGCGGGTAGGCGAAGCGCTTGGGGCGGCCTTCGTCGTCCTTGAGACCGCCTGCGAGGGCGTCGGGGGAGGTGGTGGTGAGGGGCTCGGGGGAGGTGGTGGTGAGGGGCTCGGTGGAGGTGTCGGCGAGCGTGTTGTCGCCGTCGGCCCACTCACCTGTCTTCTCCTTCTCGGCGAGGTAGCGCCTGAAGCGGCGGGTGATCACCTCGTGCATGGAGCGGACATCGTCCTGGCCCTCGAAGCCCTTGATCTGGAAGCGGCGGTACTCGCTCTTGCGCTGCAGCCCGTCCTCGAAGACGACCATGGAGGCCACGACGTCGTCACCCTGGAGGTGGGAGATGTCGTAGCACTCGATCCTGAGCGGGGCGCTGTCCAGGTCGAGGGCGTCGGCGATCTCCTCCAGGGCGCGCGAGCGGGTGGTCAGGTCGGAGGCCCGCTTGGTCTTGTGCAGGACGAGCGCCTGCTGGGCATTGCGCTCGACGGTCTCCATGAGGGCGCGCTTGTCGCCGCGCTGGGGGATGCGCAGCGAGACGTTGGAACCGCGGCGGCCGGTGAGCCACTCCTGGACCGGGTCCAGCGGGTCGGGCAGGGCCGGGACGAGGACTTCCTTGGGCACGGCGTCCCCGGTCTCCTCGCCGTAGAGCTGCTGCAGGGCGTGCTCTACGAGGGCGCCGGTGGTGATCTCCTCCACCTTGTCGGTGACCCAGCCGCGCTGGCCGCGCACCCGGCCGCCGCGGACGTGGAAGATCTGCACGGCCGCTTCGAGCTCGTCCTCGGCGACCGCGATGAGGTCGGCGTCGGTCGCGTCGGCGAGCACGACCGCGTTCTTCTCCATGGCCTTCTTCAGGGCCTCGATGTCGTCGCGCAGGCGGGCGGCCCGCTCGTACTCCATCTCGTCGGCCGCCTCCATCATCTGCTTCTCCAGGCGGCGCAGGTAGGTGCCCGTGCGGCCGGTCATGAAGTCGCAGAACTCCTCGGCCAGTTCACGGTGCTCCTCGTCGGAGACGCGCCCCACGCAGGGGGCGGAGCACTTGCCGATGTAGCCGAGCAGGCAGGGGCGGCCGGTGCGGGAGGCGTTCTTGAAGACGCCGGCCGAGCAGGTGCGGACCGGGAAGACACGCAGGAGGAGGTCGACGGTGTCCCGGATCGCCCACGCGTGCGCGTACGGCCCGAAGTACCTCACGCCCTTCTTCTTGTGACCGCGCATCACCTGCACCCGCGGGAACTCCTCGTTCATCGTCACCGCGAGGTACGGGTAGCTCTTGTCGTCGCGGTACTTGACGTTGAACCGGGGGTCGTACTCCTTGATCCAGGAGTACTCCAGCTGAAGCGCCTCGACCTCCGTGGACACCACGGTCCACTCCACGGACGCGGCCGTGGTGACCATGGAACGGGTGCGCGGGTGGAGGCCCGCCAGGTCCTGGAAGTAGTTCGCCAGGCGCTGGCGCAGGCTCTTCGCCTTTCCGACGTAGATCACCCGGCGGTGCTCGTCACGGAACCTGTACACCCCGGGTGAGTCGGGGATCTGTCCCGGCTTGGGGCGGTAGCTGGAGGGGTCGGCCATGTCTCACACCCTACTGGCGAGCAGTGACAGTCCGACGAGGCTGTGGACAACGGCCCGGCCATCGGGCCGCGAGGCCCGTGACCCACGGGACGGCGGGCGGCAACGTCCGGAATCCAGCAGGTGGCGGGTGAGGGGCTGCGCTTCTGCGAGCGCGACGGTGCGGCCCTCGACGTCGGCGGGATGGCGGTGTGGGCGGCGGGGTCCTCCATGGCGCCGGGCCCGCCGATGATCGGCCCGGTTCCGCGGACCTCACGGCGTGGGCGGCGTGGGCGGCGTGGGCGGCGTGGGCGGCGTGGGCGGCGGCATCGTCCTCCTCACGGTCACGTCGATCTCCACGGCGACAGCGACGTCGACCGGCCAGGGAAGTCCCTCCGCAGCACCTTGTGGTGATCACGTCGGCCTTCACCCACAACGCCCCTACAGACAGAGTGACTTGAGTCGGACCCATCGCGACTCGGCCAGTGCGCGGCGCTGTTGGGCACCAGGTGTTGTCGGGACTTGGTCAACACGCTTCAATGCGTGGGAACTCAGGGCCCTGGGCGACGGCGTACGGATGTGAAGACTCCCGCCGCGCCGACGAAGTGGCCCGGCCAGCTGCACGACCCGGTCTGACCAGCCGTTGTGAACAACCACAGAAAGGCCCCTGCATGCCGCACGCCACACAGCACGCGGACATCCCCACACAGCACGCGGACATCCCCGCCGTCGCCACCGCGGAACTGGACACGGCCCTGCGAGGCGGCCCCTTCCATGTCGCCCTGCGCGCCGCGATAGCCGCCCGGGGACTGCCGCTGCAGCGTGTGCAGCACCATCTGTCCCGTCGTGGTGTGAAGGTCGGCGTCACCAGCCTGAGCTACTGGCAGCAGGGCGCCCGCCGGCCGCAGCGCCCCGAGTCGCTGCGTGCGGTACGCGCGCTGGAGGAGATCCTCCAGCTGCCCGAGGAGTCCCTGATCCGGCTGCTCGCCGAGGCCGACGACCACTCCGCCCTCCAGCGACCGGCGGCCCGTTCCTACCGCTCCCTGGTGGAGGCATCGGGCGTTCTGGAGCAGCTGCTGGCCGAACTGGACTGGCCGATGGACGGTGGCCTGCACACCCTCGCCCACCACGAGCGCGTACGGATCGGGGCCCGCCGCGAGCTGGCGGGCCGCGAGTCGCACCACATCGTGCGCGCCCACAAGGACGGCGTGGACCGCTACGTCGCCGTCCACCACGGCGACCCCGGATGCGCTCCGGAGCGCATGACGGTGCACGCGCTGGAGAACTGCCGGACGGGGCGAGTCCGGTGGCACCAGGAGACCGGTGTCCTCGTGGCCGAGCTGCTCTTCGGCACCCGGCTGCGGGCGGGCGACACCTATCTCTTCCGTCACGGCGTCGAGGACGGGACGGCCGACGTGTCCCGCGAGTACGCCCGCGGTTTCCCTCTCGCGGGGGGCCAGTACGCCCTCCAGGTCCGCTTCGCCGAGAACGCCCTGCCGGTCCACTGCCACCGCTTCTCCCAGCACTCCGCGGCAGCGCCCCGCAGTGGCCGCCAAGGACTCGCCCTCAGCGGGCTGCACCGTTCCGTCCACCTGGTCGAGCCACGGGTGCGGACGGGGATCGTGGGGATCGGATGGGAGTGGGAGTGAGCGGGTGGGAGTGGGAGTGAGCCGGCGCTTCCGGCGTCGTCGGTGCGGCCGGGGGTGGCGGCCGGGGCTTCGCGGCTGACCCCCACCTTCACGTAAACGATTGCGCAAGCGTTTACGTCCGCCGCCGAATGGGATACCTTCCCCGCCAGAGGAACCGCGGCTGCCCAAGGCAGGGGCGCGGCAGGAAGGGGATCTCGATGGCCACCATGGCGGACGTCGCGCGGAGCGCAGGCGTGTCCGTGGCGACCGTCTCGCATGTGCTGAACGGCACCCGGCCGGTGCTGCCCCACACACGCCAGGCGGTGCTGGACGCCATGGACGAGCTGGGCTACACGCCCAACACCCTCGCCCGCTCCCTGGTGACCTCCCGCACCCGGTCCGTCGGGCTGGCGGTCTCGGCGATCAGCAACCCGTACTTCACGGAGATACTCCAGGGCGTCGAGGCCGGCGCCCTGGAGCACGGTTACAGCCTGCTCATCGCCGACCCGCACGACGATCCCGAGCATGAGCGCAAGGTCGTCCAGCTCCTGCACGAGCGCCGGGTGGACGGCATGATCGTCGCGCCCTCCGCCGACCCGCGCGAGCTCCTCGCCTACCTCGGGCGGCACAAGGTGCCGACCGTCCTCCTCGACCGCCTGGTCGACACGCCGGAGGACGGCCCGGCGCGGTTCGACCAGGTCTGCGCCGACAGCGCCGGGCCCATGGCCCAGCTGGTCACCCACCTCGCCGGCCTCGGTCACCGTCGGATCGGCCTGGTCGCCGGTCTGCCGGGGCTCAGCACCACCAGCGAGCGACTCACCGGATACCGGGAGGGCCTGGCGACGGCCGGGCTCGGGTACGAAGAGCGCCTGGTCGTACACGGCGACTCCGAATCAGCCGGTGCCGAAAAGGCCACCGCCGCGCTGCTGTCACTCAACTCGCCTCCCACCGCGCTGGTCACCGCCAACAACGCGATGACCATCGGTGCCCTGCGCGCCCTGCGTGGTCACGGCATGTCCGTGCCCGGCGACATCGCGTTGTGCTGTTTCGACGACTTCGCCTGGGCCGACCTCTTCTCCCCGAGGCTCACCGCGATTGCCCAGCCCAGCAGGGAGATCGGTGCCCAGGCGGTCCGCGTGCTGCTGGACCGCCTCGCCGAGCCGGACCGGCCCGCCCGGACCCTGCGTCTGCCGTGCGCCTTCGTGCATCGCACCTCGTGCGGGTGCCCCGAACAACCCCTGCCGTCCGTGGAAGGAACCGTCTCGTGATCGTCGTCGCCGGTGAGGCCTTGATCGACCTGGTACCGCAGGGCACGGGCGCCCTCGCGAGCCTGAAGCCGACGCTCGGCGGCGGGCCCTACAACACCGCCGTGGCCCTCGGCCGCCTCGGCTCCCCCACCGCGTTCTGTTCACGCACCTCCTACGACGCCTTCGGTGAGGCCTTGCTGGACGGGCTGCGGGAGGCAGGGGTGGACGTGTCGGCCGTGCAGCGCGGCATCGAACCGACGACCCTCGCGGTCGCCACGATCGACGCGCAGGGCTCGGCCGCCTACTCCTTCTACGTCGAGGGCACCGCCGACCGGCTTTTCACGGCCCCCTCGGAGCTGCCCGCGGCTGCCCGCGCGGTCTCCTTCGGTACCTGCTCGCTCGTCCTGGAACCGGGGGCGAGCGCCTATGAGGAGCTGATGCGCAGCGCGGCCGCGCAAGGGGTGTTCACCGCGCTCGACCCGAACATCCGGGCCGGACTCATCCCCGACCCGGATGGCTACCGGGCCCGGTTCAAGAGCTGGCTTCCGTCGGTGTCGCTGCTCAAGCTCTCCGAGGAGGACGCGCTGTGGCTGGGCGGCACACCGCGTGAGTGGCTGGCCGCGGGACCTGCGGCCGTTGTGATCACCCATGGCGGTGACGGGCTGACGGCCTTCACACGGGACGGCGCGGAGCACTCCGTGCCGGGTGAGGAGGTGGACGTCGTGGACACGATCGGTGCGGGCGACACCGTGAACGCGGCCCTGTTGCACGGCCTGGCCGCCCAGGACGGCCTGTCCGCCGAGGCGCTCGCGGGACTGGGCGCCGACGGCTGGACACGGCTCTTGCGGTTCGCGGCGCGGGCTGCCGCGATCACCTGCTCCCGGGCGGGTGCCGAGCCGCCGTACGCCTCCGAACTGGGGGACTTCCAGGAGGCGTTCCGGTCGCTTCCATTCCACTGTTGAGCAGTCAAGGTTCGTCACAGCCACAGAAGTCGGGCCGCTGATGATCCAACGCACGGCGCCCCGCAGGGAGTTCCCACGAGGCGCCGTACTTTTCTGGAATTGTTCGGGTTCTTGGCCCGTGACTCGTGGCCGGTGGGCCTCAGGCCTTGCGTGCCCGCGTCGTCTTCTTCGCGGGCGTCGCCTTCTTCGCGGCTGCCGCCTTCTTGGTGGCTCCAGCGGTCTTGCCGGTGACCTTGTTGTTGGCCGTCCTCGTGGTCCTGGCCGTCGCCGTCTTCTTCGCCGTCGACGCCGCCGCGACCGTCTTCTTGGCCGCCGCCTTGCGCGGCACCTTCACCGAAGCCGCGTCGCTGATCCGGTCGGCGCCGAGGATCTCGCGCAGGAACTTGCCGGTGTGGCTGGCCGGAACCGCTGCAACCTCCTCGGGCGTGCCCTCGGCGATGACGAGACCGCCACCGGCGCCGCCCTCGGGGCCCATGTCCACGACCCAGTCGGCGGTCTTGATCACGTCGAGGTTGTGCTCGATGACGATGACCGTGTTGCCCTTGTCGACCAGGCCGCCCAGGACCTTCAGCAGCTTGCTGATGTCCTCGAAGTGCAGACCGGTGGTCGGCTCGTCGAGGACGTAGACCGTGCGGCCGGTGGAGCGCTTCTGGAGCTCGCTGGCGAGCTTCACCCGCTGGGCCTCACCACCGGACAGGGTGGTCGCGGACTGGCCGAGCCGGACGTAACCGAGACCGACGTCGTTCAGCGTCTTGAGGTGACGGTTGATCGCCGGGACGGCCTCGAAGAAGTCCATGGCCTCCTCGATCGGCATGTTCAGGACCTCGGAGATGGACTTGCCCTTGTAGTGGACCTCCAGGGTCTCCCGGTTGTACCGGGCGCCATGGCAGACCTCGCACGGGACGTAGACGTCCGGGAGAAAGTTCATCTCGATCTTGATCGTGCCGTCGCCCGCGCAGTTCTCGCAGCGGCCGCCCTTGACGTTGAAGGAGAACCGGCCCGGCATGTAGCCGCGCACCTTCGCTTCGGTGGTCTCGGCGAACAGCTTGCGGATGTGGTCGAAGACGCCCGTGTAGGTCGCCGGGTTCGAGCGCGGGGTGCGGCCGATGGGCGACTGGTCGACGTGCACGACCTTGTCGACGAGGTCGTCGCCGTCCACGCGCGTGTGCCGCCCGGGGACATTGCGTGCGCCGTTCAGCTCGCGCGCCAGGTGCGTGTACAGGATGTCGTTGACCAGCGTCGACTTGCCGGAGCCGGACACGCCCGTGACCGCGGTGAACACGCCCAGCGGGAACGAGACGTCGATGTCCTGGAGGTTGTTCTCCCGCGCTCCGTGCACCGTGAGCCGACGGGTCGGGTCCTGCGGGCGACGGATGTCGGGCAGCGGGATGGCCTTCTTGCCGGACAGGTACTGACCGGTCTGCGACTCGGCGTTGGCGAGCAACTCCTTCAGGGAGCCGCTGTGCACGACCTTGCCGCCGTGCTCACCGGCGCCGGGGCCGATGTCGACGACCCAGTCGGCGACCTTGATGGTGTCCTCGTCGTGCTCGACGACGATGAGCGTGTTGCCCATGTCGCGCAGGCGGACGAGGGTTTCGATGAGCCGGTGGTTGTCGCGCTGGTGCAGACCGATGGACGGCTCGTCGAGGACGTACAGCACACCTACGAGTCCGGAGCCGATCTGGGTGGCCAGGCGGATGCGCTGGGCCTCGCCGCCGGAGAGGGTGCCGGCCGCGCGGTTGAGCGAGAGGTAGTCGAGGCCTACGTCGACCAGGAACCGCAGCCGCTCGTTGACCTCCTTCAGCACGCGCTCGGCGATCTTCTTGTCGCGGGTGTTGAGCTTCAGCTTGCCCAGGAAGTCCGCGCAGTCGCTGATGGACATCGCCGAGACCTCGGCGATCGATTTCTCCATGATCGTGACCGCGAGGACGATCGGCTTCAGGCGGGTGCCCTCACAGGTGGGGCAGGGCACCTCGCGCATATAGCCCTCGAAGCGCTCGCGGCTGGCGTCGCTCTCGGCCTCGCTGTGCCGGCGTTTGACGAAGGGGACGGCCCCTTCGAACGGCGTCGTGTAGACCCGCTCGCGGCCGTACCGGTTGCGGTAGCGGACCTCGATCTGCGTCTTGTGGCCATGGAGCAGGGCCTTCTTGGCACGCTGCGGCAGGCCCGCGAAGGGGATGTCCGTCCGGAATCCCAACGCGTCCGCGAGGGCACCGATCAGGCGGCCGAAGTAGTCCTTGGTATGGCCGTGCGACCAGGGGTGGATGGCGCCCTCGTCGAGGGACTTGTCCTCGTCCGGGACGATCAGTTCCGGGTCGACCTCCATGCGCGTGCCGATACCGGTGCACTCGGGGCAGGCGCCGAAGGGCGAGTTGAAGGAGAAGGACCGCGGCTCCAGCTCCTCGAAGGAGAGGTCGTCGTAGGGGCAGTACAGGTGCTCCGAGTACATGCGCTCGCGCTCGGGGTCGTCCTCGGGGAGGTCGACGAAGTCGAGCACGACCATGCCACCGGACAGGCCGAGGGCGGTTTCCACGGAGTCGGTGAGCCGGCGCTTGGCGGAGTCCTTCACCGTGAGGCGGTCGACGACCACCTCGATGGTGTGCTTCTCCTGCTTCTTCAGTGTTGGCGGATTGGACAGCTGGATCGTCTCGCCGTCCACCCGCGCGCGGGAGTAGCCCTTGGTCTGAAGGTCGGCGAAGAGATCGACGAATTCGCCCTTGCGCTCGCGCACCAGCGGCGACAGCACCTGGAAGCGGCTCCCCTCCGGCAGCTCCAGGACCTTGTCGACGATGGCCTGCGGCGACTGGCGCGAGATCGGGCGGGCGCACTGGGGGCAGTGGGGCTTGCCGATACGCGCGAAGAGCAGACGCAGGTAGTCGTAGACCTCGGTGATGGTGCCGACCGTCGAGCGCGGGTTGCGCGAGGTCGACTTCTGGTCGATGGAGACCGCCGGGGACAGTCCCTCGATGAAGTCGACGTCCGGCTTGTCCATCTGGCCGAGGAACTGCCGGGCGTACGAGGACAGTGACTCCACGTAACGCCGCTGCCCCTCGGCGAAGATGGTGTCGAAGGCCAGCGAGGACTTGCCCGACCCCGACAGGCCCGTGAAGACGATGAGCGAGTCGCGCGGCAGGTCGAGCGAGACATTCTTGAGGTTGTGCTCGCGCGCGCCACGGACGATGAGACGGTCGGCCACGCCGGTCCGCACCTTTCTTGAGAGAAGTGACAGGGGGCGAGGCCCCCGTGTGTTCTCGGCTTCGAGGCCCCCGTGCTTTTTCAGACTAGGGGGAGCCACTGACAACGCCGGTCGGATTCCGGGATGCATAACAATCCGCGGGCATCCAGCATGCCCGACGCCACGACCGACCCTATAGCACGCGCATTCGATTTACGGCACTCGTTCACCACCTTCACCCAAAGGTGTGGCGGGGCTAATGTCAGCACCATGATTGATCACGCTCGTGACCTGGTGTCTGTACGTGAAGCTACGGAACGGCTGCTCACCGCAGCGGCCAAGATGGACAACGCGTCGGTGGCCGAGCCGTCACGGCTTCCCGGCTGGAGCCGCGGCCATGTCCTGGCCCATCTCGCCCGTAACGCGGACGCCCTCGTGAACGTCCTCGAGGGGCGCCCCATGTACGTCTCGGGCACCGCGAGGGACGCCGACATCGACCGGGACGCCCCGCGCCCCCTCGACGTCCAGCTCACCGACGTGCGCGAGAGCGCGGCCCGTTTCCAGGAGACCGGAGTGGCGCCCGCGGACTGGTCGCGCACCGTGGAGCTGCGCAACGGGGTCACCGACGCGGCGGCCCGGGTGCCGTTCCGGCGGTGGGTCGAGGTGGAGCTGCACCATGTGGATCTCGGGATCGGGTACGAGCTGGAGGATCTGCCGGCCGAGTTCGTGGAGCGGGAGATCGACTTCCTCGCCGAGCGGTTCGCCGGGCACCCCGATGTCCCGCCGACCCGTCTGACGGACGGCACGCACGCGTGGAGCACGGGACGGGAGACGGGCGCTCCCGAGGTCATCGTCCAGGGTCCCGGACCCGACCTGCTCGGCTGGCTCGCCGGACGCCGTGACGGGTCGGGGCTGACCGTGGCGGGCGGCACGCTGCCGACGCTGCCCCCGCTGTAGTCGCCCGGCGCTCTCCCAGGGGCGTTCCGCCGTCGCGGCGGCTGGACAGCCCCTGGGCCGCTCTGCGGCTATAGGCTGCCGACATGACGTACAGCGGACAGGTGACGGTCGGTGGCCCCGCCGACGTGCACGAGCTCAAGGACCTGATGATCACCAAGATCGCGGTCGGCCCGATGAACAACAACGCCTATCTGCTGCGCTGCCGGGCCACGGACGAGCAACTGCTGATCGACGCCGCCAACGACGCGGACACACTGATCGGCATGATCGGTGACGACGGCATCGCGTCCGTCGTCACCACCCACCAGCACGGCGACCACTGGCAGGCGCTCGCCGCCGTCGTCGAGGCCACCGGCGCGCGCACGTACGCCGGTCGGGACGACGCCGACGGCATCCCGGTGCCGACCGACGTCCTGGTCGACGACGGCGACACCATCCAGGTGGGGCACGTGGAGCTCACCGCACGCCGCCTGGTCGGGCACACCCCCGGCTCCATCGCGCTCGTCTACGACGACCCGCACGGCCATCCCCATGTGTTCACCGGGGACTGCCTGTTCCCGGGCGGTGTGGGCAACACCCGCAAGGACCCGGAGGCGTTCGCCAGTCTGATCCACGACGTGGAGACGAAGATCTTCGACGCCCTGCCGGACGAGACATGGGTCTACCCGGGGCACGGCAACGACACGTCGCTGGGCGCGGAGCGGCCCCATCTGCCGGAGTGGCACGCGCGGGGCTGGTGACCTCACGCCGGGAGCGCGCCCCGCGCACGCGCCCCGTGTGAATGCTTCACACGCGCCGGTGTCATGCGCGCGCTCCCGGCGTACGTAGTTGCGCAGTCAACTGGAAGCAGCCCCGCACAGGATGACGGCTCCTGAGCGGTACGGGCCGCCGGCCTTCAATCCCCGCCCTCGGCCGGCGGCCCCGGCGCCTGCCCAGGGAAGTGTTCACAAGAACGCAACACTCGTTCCCACTATGCGGAAACCGACCGTCGTGACCTCGACAAACACGACGTTGTCCTGCCAATCTCCCGCCATGCCTCTTGCCGCTCGCGCGCTGCGCCACGCCGTAGCCGTCGCCACGACCGCCCTGCTCGCCACCGCTGTCGGCTGTGCTCCACAGCCGGACGAGAAGGCCGCCGACACTCCGTCGGGGTCGGCCGGGAACACCTGCGCCAAGGGCGAGTTGGCCACCAAGACCTCAGGCAAGCTGACGATCGCCACGGACGAGCCGGCATACGAGCCCTGGTTCAAGGACGACAAGCCGGCCAACGGCAAGGGCTTCGAGTCGGCCGTCGCGTACGCGGTGGCGAAGCAGCTCGGCTACGACAAGGGTGCCGTCGTCTGGCAGAGCGTGCCGTTCAACAAGGCCTTCGCGCCCGGTGAGAAGACCTTCGACTTCGACATCAACCAGGTGTCGATCAGCGACGAGCGCAAGAAGGCCGTGGACTTCTCCTCCGGCTACTACGACGTCCGTCAGGCCGTCATCGCGCTGAAGGGCAGCAAGGCCGCCAAGGCGAAGAGCGTGGCGGACCTGAAGGGTCTCAAGCTGGGCGCGCAGGTCGGCACCACCAGCCTCGGCTACATCGACGACGTGGTGAAGCCGACGCAGGAGGCCGCCGCGTACGCCAAGAACGACCAGGCCAAGTCCGCGCTGAAGAACGGCCAGGTCGACGCCATCGTGGTCGACCTGCCGACCGCCTTCTACATCACCGCCGCCGAGGTGACGGACGCGACGATCGTCGGGCAGTTCGAGAACCAGGGCGGCGCCACGGAGCAGTTCGGCCTCGTGCTCGACAAGGGCAGCGGCCTCACCGCGTGCGTGACGGACGCGGTGGACAGCCTGCGCGAGGACGGCACCCTGGCCGGTCTGGAGCAGCAGTGGCTGTCGGACGCCGTCGACGCCCCGGTGCTCAAGTGACGGTCACCAAGGAGGAGTCCGGCCAGGAGGGCGCGGGCGACAAGGGCGGCGTGTCCGGCGGGGGCGACGGCTACGTCCCCTCGCAGCGACGTCTCGACCGCGAGCGCCACAAGCGTGCCCGCGCGCGCCGTGCCACGGCAATAGCGGCCCTCTCCACCCTGGTCACGGCCGTCGTTCTCTACCTCGTCGTGGTCAACGCGCCTGGCTGGCCGCGCACCAAGGAGACGTTCTTCAACGGGCAGTACGCGCGCGAGGCGTTCCCCAAGGTCCTCGAAGGGCTCTGGCTCAACGTGCGGCTGCTGCTGGTCTGTGGCGCGGCGGTGCTGGTCCTCGGGATGCTCATCGCCGTCGCCCGTACGTTGCGCGGCCCGGTGTTCTTCCCGTTGCGGGCGCTGGCCGCCGCGTACACGGACTTCTTCCGGGGCCTTCCGCTCATCATTAACCTCATGATCGTCGTGCTCGGCGTTCCCGCGCTGCGGCTGCAGGGCGTGACCGTCGACCCGGTGCTGCTCGGCGGTACGGCACTGACGCTGACGTATTCGGCGTACGTCGCGGAGGTGTTCCGCGCGGGCATCGAGTCCGTCCACCCGTCCCAGCGGGCCGCGGCGCGCTCGCTCGGTCTGACGAACCGGCAGGCGCTGCGGCACGTCGTCCTGCCCCAGGCCGTGCGCCGTCAGGTGCCGCCCCTGCTGAACGACCTGGTGTCGTTGCAGAAGGACACCGGTCTGGTGTCCATCGGCGGTGCGGTGGACGCGGTACGGGCCGCGGACATCATCGTGGGGCGCAGCCTCAACTACACGCCGTACATCGTCGCGGGCCTGGTCTTCGTGGCGCTGACCATTCCCATGACCCGCTTCACGGACTGGGTGACGGCCCGAATGGACCGTAGGCGCGCCCAAGGAGGGGCCCTGTGAGCGACGTGGCCGTGGACACCGCACCTGTGCTGCGGATGGAGTCCGTCCGCAAGACCTTCGGCGACTCGGTCGTGCTGCGGGACGTCGACCTGGAGGTCGCCCCGCACACGGTGACCGCGCTGATCGGCGCCTCCGGCTCCGGCAAGTCGACGCTGCTGCGGTGCGCGAACCTGCTGGAGGACATCGACGACGGCGCGATCTGGCTCGACGGCGAGGAGATCACCGATCCGCGCGTCGACCAGGACGCCGTACGACGGCGTATCGGCGTGGTGTTCCAGGCGTACAACCTCTTCCCGCACATGACGGTGCTAGAGAACATCACCCTCGCCCCGCGTCGGGTGCACGGCGTGTCCCGGGCGGAGGCCGAGGCACGCGCGCGTGAGCTGCTGGAGCGGCTCGGGCTGGCGGACAAGGCCGGCGAGTACCCGGACCGGCTGAGCGGCGGCCAGCAGCAGCGGGTGGCGATCGTGCGCGCCCTGGCCGTACGGCCCCGGCTGCTGCTACTCGACGAGGTCACCGCGGCTCTCGACCCGGAGCTCGTGGGCGAAGTCCTAGCCGTCGTACGTGACTTGAAGGCGGACGGGATGACGATGGTGCTGGCCACGCACGAGATGGGGTTCGCGCGGGAGGTCGCCGACCAGGTTTGCTTTCTGGACGGAGGAGTGGTGCTGGAGCGCGGTACGGCTGAGCGGATCTTCGGGGATCCGCAGCAGGAACGTACGCGGCGCTTCCTGCGGCGGATAGTGGAGGCCGGCCGCCTGTAAGGACCGCTCACCATGGCGGGGCGGTCCTTACATGTCAGCCCCTCACAGCCAGGTCACGTGGCCGCCTGCCCCGCACCCGCGAGCGCCGCGACCCGCTCCACGCCGAACGCGTACCCCTGCACACCGCATCCCGCGATGACCCCGTCGGCGCGCAGCGAGACGTACGAGTGGTGGCGGAACGACTCACGCTTGTGGATGTTGGAGATGTGGACCTCCAACACCGGAAGGCCGTCACAGGTGTTGAGCGCATCCAGGATCGCCACCGAGGTGTGCGAGTAGGCGCCGGGGTTGATCACGATCCCGCAATGGTTGAGCCGTGCCTCGTGGATCCAGTCGACCAACTCACCCTCGTGGTTGGACTGCCGGAAGTCGATCGTGCCGCCGTGCGCGGCCGCCGTCTTGGCGCACAGGGCCTCCACGTCGGCCAGGGTCTCGGAGCCGTAGATCTCCGGCTGGCGCTGGCCGAGCAGGTTCAGGTTGGGGCCGTTGAGGATCATGATGGGGGCGTGGGCCAGGGTGCGGGGCACGGTTCCTCCGGTCCGTTCGGGGTCGGGCGGTCCGTCGGTGACCGCTGCTCAGACCCCGGTTTATCACGGTGCGTGGGTCACGACGCGGGTCCTACCCTCCCGTTATGACCATGATCTCGTACCCTCCGAAGCCCTCGCCGGGCGACCGCGTCGCCGTCATCTCTCCCGGCGCCGGCCTGCCCGGCCTCTTCCCGCGCCCCTTCGAACTGGGCCTGGAGCGGCTGCGCGAGGACTTCGGGCTCGAACCGGTCGAGTATCCGGCGACCCGCAAGATGGGCTCGACGCAGCGGGAGCGGGCCGACGACATCCACGCCGCGTTCGCCGACCCGGACGTCAAGGCGGTCATGGCGTCCATCGGCGGCGACGACCAGATCACCGTGCTGCCGCTGCTGGACCGGGAGTTGATCCGGGCGAACCCGAAGCCGTTCTTCGGGATGAGCGACAACACGAACCTCCTCATGTTCCTGCGCAACACCGGCATCGTCGGCTACCACGGTGCGACCGTCATGGCCGCGCTGGGCCGCCCTGTCGCCATGGATCAGCTGACCGCCGAGTCACTGCGGGCGGCGCTGTTCACCTCGGGCGGGTACGAGCTCAGGCCCGCCGAGCGCTGGAACGACGTCAACCGCGACTGGGCCGACCCGGCGACCTTCGACGCGGAGCCGGAGACGCGGCCCGCCGATGGCTGGACGTGGGTGAACGCCGGCCGGGTGGTGGAGGGCCGCAGTTGGGGCGGGTGCCTGGAGATCCTCGGCTGGCTGCTGATGGCCGACCGGGAGATCGCGCGCGACCTCTCGGAGTACGACGGCGGGGTGCTGTTCCTGGAGACCTCCGAGGAGTTGCCGAGCGGCGAG
This sequence comes from Streptomyces sp. NPDC008086, assembly GCF_042957325.1. Classification (NCBI taxonomy): domain Bacteria; kingdom Bacillati; phylum Actinomycetota; class Actinomycetes; order Kitasatosporales; family Streptomycetaceae; genus Streptomyces; species Streptomyces sp. NPDC008086. The sequence continues at coordinate 328,488 of NZ_JBIBIA010000008.1, read as the reverse complement.
GAGGTCTTCCGCACCTTGCGGAACATGGGCGAGCGCGGACTGCTCCATCGTTTCTCCGCGCTGCTGATGGGCCGCGCGAAGACCTGGTCCTTCGAGCGCCCCAACAGCCCCGAGGAGGCCGCTCGTTACGCCGCCGAGCAGCGCGAGGCCGTCCTACGCGCGATGCGGGTCTACGCCCCCGACACCACGATCGTCTTCGACGTCGACTTCGGGCACACCGACCCGCAACTGGTGATCCCTTACGGCGGCTTCGTGCGCGTCGACGGTCCCTCCCGGCGCATCACCGTCACATACTGACGGGGACCGACCGCCCCGCGCGCCCCCGTAACCCGCGATCACTGTGGGTAGTTGACGCGGCATGCACGACGTACGCACCGTAAGGGCGCCCTCCATGTTGCGGCTCGCGGCGGCCTCGCTCGCCGGGACGGCCATCGAGTTCTACGACTTCTTCGTCTACGGGACCGCGGCGGCCCTGGTCCTGGGCCCGCTGTTCTTCCCGACGTTCTCGCCGGTGGCGGGAACCCTGGCCGCCTTCGCGACGTTCGGCGTGGGCTTCGTGGCGCGCCCCCTGGGGTCGGTGCTGTTCGGGCACATCGGCGACCGGCGCGGGCGCCGGCCGGTCCTCGTCGCCTCGCTGCTGCTGACCGGCGCCTCCACGGTCGCGGTCGGCTGTGTACCGACGTACGACACGATCGGGGTGGCCGCTCCCCTGCTGCTGCTCGTGCTGCGTTTCCTTCAGGGGCTGGGGCTCGGCGGCGAGTGGGGCGGGGCCGTCCTGCTGACGGTGGAGCACGCGCCCGCTGGGCGACGCGGACTGTGGTCGAGCTTCCCGCAGGTCGGGCCCGCGCTGGGCTTTCTGCTGGCCAACGGAGTGGTGCTGGGGCTGTCGGCGACGCTGTCCGAGGCGCAGTTCGCCGCGTGGGGGTGGCGGGTGCCGTTCTGGGCGGCGGGGGTGCTCGCGCTGATCGGGCTGTGGCTGCGGTCGTCGCTCGCCGAGAGCCCTCGCTTCCTCGAGATCGACGACCACGCGCGCGTGCCGCTCGCCGAGGTCGTGCGCGAGCACTGGCGGCTCGTGCTGCTGACGGCGGGCGCGCTGTCGATCGGGTACGCGGTCTTCTACGCCGTGACGACCTGGTCCCTCGCGTACGCCACCGAGCGGCTCGACGTGAGCCGCAGCGTCATGCTGACCTGCATCATGGGCGCGGTGCTGGTGAAGGGCTCGCTCACCCCGCTGGTGGCATGGCTCGGCGACCTCCACGGGCGGCGGCCGCTGTGTCTGATCGGGTGCACCGCCACCGCCCTGTGGATGTTCCCGATGGTCGCGCTCCTCGCCACGGGCGAGCCGCTGCTGATGTTCCTCGGCTTCCTCGGGGCGATGATCGCGTTCATCACGATGTTCGCGGTGATCGCCGCGTATCTGCCGGAGCTGTACGAGCCCCGGGTGCGCTGCACGGGCGCCGCGGTGGGCTACAACCTCGGTGGCGTCCTCGGCGGCGCGCTCACGCCGATCGTGGCGACCTCGCTCGCCGACCAGGGCGGTCGGGTGCCCTGGGGTGTGGGGGCGTACATGACCGGGGTCGCGCTGCTCAGTCTCGGGTGCTTCGCACTGTTGCCCGAGACGCGTCCGGTGCCGGCTGCGGCGGCCCAGCCCGCCACCGGGTGACGGGCTCCGGGACACCTCAGTGCCGGCTACGGGTTGATGGCGAGCTCCAGGTAGGCCGCGAACAGCACCAGGTGGACGCCGCCTTGAAGCGGCGTCGCCCGCCCCGGCACCACCGTCAGCGAGCTCACCACCACCGTCAGGGCGAGCAGCACCATGTGGGTGGGGCCCAGACCGAGGACGAGCGGGCCGGAGAGCCAGAGGGAGGCCAGGGCGACCGCGGGGATGGTCAGGCCGATGCTGGCCATCGCCGAGCCGAGCGCCAGGTTCAGGCTGGTCTGCACCCGGTCGCGGCGGGCGGAGCGCAGCGCGGCGATCGTCTCGGGGAGCAGCACCAGCAGGGCGATGATCACGCCGACGACGGCGTGCGGCAGGTCGGCGGCGGCCACCCCGGACTCGATGGTCGGCGACACGCCCTTGGCCAGACCGACCACGCCGATCAGGGCCAGGCCCAGCAGCGCCAGGCTGATCAAGGCCGTGCGCTGGGAGGGCGCGTGGGCGTGGTCGTCCGCGGTGATCACCTCGCCCTGCCGGGTGATGGGGAGGAAGTAGTCACGGTGGCGCACGGTCTGGGTCGCCACGAACAGGCCGTAGAGGACCAGCGAGGAGAGCGCGGCGAACGTCAGCTGGACGGTGGAGAACTCCGGGCCGGGCTTGCTCGTGGTGAACGTCGGCAGCACCAGGCTGAGCGTGGCCAGGGTGGCGACGGTCGCGAGGGCGGCTCCGGTGCCCTCGGGGTTGAAGACGGCCGTGCCGTGCCGCAGCGAGGCGACCAGCAGGCACAGGCCGACGATGCCGTTGCAGGTGATCATCACGGCGGCGAAGACCGTGTCCCGCGCGAGGGTGGAGCTCTTGTCTCCGCCGTCGGCCATGAGGGTCACGATCAGGGCGACCTCGATGATCGTGACGGCGACCGCGAGGACGAGGGAACCGAAGGGTTCGCCGACCCGGTGAGCGACCACTTCGGCGTGGTGCACGGCGGCCAGGACGGCACCCGCGAGGACCAGCGTCACCAGCGCGACGACCGCGCCGGGCAGGTCCTGTCCCCAGGTGAAGACCAGCAGGACGACCGCGAGCACCGGCACGGCGTACGTCCACTGGGTCGTGAGCCGCCTGAGCCTAGCGATCATGGAGCGATCGTCGCAGAGGGGTGGGGGGTTCGCATTCCGGTCGGTGTGGTGGTCAGGCGGCCCCGCGCCCTCGGGATGCGGGGCCCCTGTGGATCGTATGTCGCTACGCGAAATCGGTCGTCTCCTGTACGTCGCAGTCCGTGAAGGACGGCGGCCTGGTGCACAGCGCGGCCATCTGCTCCGCGAACTTGGTCGTCTCGGGGTCGTCGCTGTTGCGCATCGCGTCCTCGTAGGAGTCGAACTCGATCACTACGAGGTAGCGGTTGGGCAGGCCGCGGTCCTTGAGGACGAGACGGCGCGTGGGACCGCCGCTGCGGCCCGCCAGGCGCTGTTCCGTCTCGTGGGCCAGCTCCCGCATCTCGTCGATGCGCTCGGTCTCGAAGTCGATGATCTGTACGAACTTCACGGGTGCGTCCACAGGTGCCTCCACCCCCGGCCGTGGTGTCCCCCGGCGGGAACACCCAGCACCCAAAGAAGCACCGGGAGCGGTGCTCGGCAATTCGCTGGGCACCACCCCCGGTGTTGGTTCTTTCTACGTTCGACGTGGTCAGACGTCGATGCTGTCCTTCGGAGCGCCTTCGCTCTCCTTCTGCGCCGCCTCGGCCGCCGCCTGCTTCTTGGAGGCCCTCAGGCTGGTGATCGTGGTGATGACCAGGACCGAGCAGATCACGCCGAGCGAGACCGGGATGCTGATCTCGGGGACATGGACGCCGGACTCGTGCAGCGCGTGCAGCACCAGCTTGACGCCGATGAAGCCCAGGATGATCGACAGGCCGTAGCTGAGGTGGACCAGCTTCTTCAGCAGACCGCCGATGAGGAAGTACAGCTGCCGCAGACCCATCAGCGCGAAGGCGTTGGCCGTGAACACGATGTACGGGTCCTGCGTCAGGCCGAAGATCGCCGGGATGGAGTCGAGGGCGAAGAGCACGTCGGTGGTGCCGATCGCCAGCATCACGACCAGCATCGGGGTCATGACCCGCTTGCCGTTCTCCTGGATCCACAGCTTGGTGCCGTGGTAGCGGTCGGCGACACCGAACCTGCGCTCGGCCGCCTTCAGCAGCTTGTTCTCCTCGAACTCCTCGTCCTCCTCGCCGGCCCGGGCCTCCTGGATGAGCTTCCAGGCGGTCCAGATGAGGAAGGCGCCGAAGAGGTAGAACACCCACGCGAAGCTGGCGAGGATGGCGGCACCCGCGGCGATGAAGATGGCCCGGAGCACCAGGGCGATGAGGACACCGACGAGCAGCACGCGCTGCTGGTACTGGGTCGGCACGGCGAACTTCGCCATGATCAGGACGAAGACGAAAAGATTGTCGACGCTCAGCGACTTCTCGGTGATGAAGCCGGCGAAGAACTCGCCGCCCGCCTGTCCGCCGCCGAAGATGAGCAGGCCGAGCCCGAAGAGCCCTGCCAGGACGATCCAGACGATCGTCCAGATTCCGGCTTCCTTGATCGATACGTCATGCGGCTTGCGGCCGATGAAGAAATCGACCGCGATCAGGGCGGCAAGGCCCACGATGGTCAGGACCCATAGGGTCGTCGAGACTTCCACTGCGCCTCCGGCAGTCGTAACGGCAAATGTCAGCGTCGTCGCGCGCCGGAGGTCTCTTCCACCCACGATGGGCCGACGCCCCGGGATCTGGCCTGATCCGTATTGACGGGTACGCCGCAGCAGACAGGGAGTACTCCCCTCCGTGGGACAAACAGTACCCCAATCACCAAGGGAAGGTAAAGTGCTTGGCAAAAGAAGTGCCAAGTTCCCTGGTCAGAGGGTCTTTACCGGTACTTGGCCCGGGCCGCCGCCACCTGGGTGAGCACCTGGTGGAGGACCTGGCTGCCGGGCGGCACGCGGGAGGGCTCATACGTCCAGGCGTGCCCCACCCACGGGTCTGCGAGATGATCGTCCGGCACCGGGGTCAGTCGCAGCAGCGAACGCCACAGCGGGTCGAGCAGCGGGCCGTAGGCGGAGGCTTCCTCACGGTCGGCGACCATCATCAGGTGGACCCCGACGGCCGGCCCCTCGTCCGCGAGGTAGCGCAGTTGGTTCACGGCCCGGTCGTCGAAGCCGTGCGGGAAGTCGTTGACGATCAGCAGTTGCTGAGCCGTGTCGAAATCGGGCGGCAGGGCGTCGGGCGCTCCCCCGCGCAGCGCCATCTGCACCAGGTCGACGCGCTGGGTGAGCTGCGCGAGGACGTCCGCGACGCCGGCAGCGCCCACGGCGGGCGGGGCCGCGAGCACGCCGGACTGAACCAGCGGTACGAGTGCCTGCGCGCCGGAACCGGCCGGGTCGATGACCCGCACGGCGAACTCACCCGCCGGATAGACGGCGAGCAGCCGGGCCGCGTGCGCCACCGCCGTCTCCATCGCGAGGCGCCGCAGGTCGTGGGAGTCCGTGAACGAGCCGTCGATCGATGCGCCGCGTCCGCTGTCGATCCACAGGCCGCGCTCCAGCGGCAGTCGGACCAGCATCGGGATCCGCAGCTCGGCGCTCTCGGGCAGATGGAGGTCGCCCAGGCGCAGGGCCATGGGGATCTCCATCGGTACGCGGTAGCCGTGCCAGATGGGGTTGTCCCACCCCGCGTAGGCGGGCGGCAGTGCGGGCTCGACGACCTCGACTTCGGCGGTGAGCTGGGCGAGGTCGCGGTCGAGCGTGGCCCGGGCCTGATTGACGAGCTGGGCGTGCTTGGCCTGGGCGGCCTCGCGCGCGGCATCGCCCTGTCCGCCGATTCGGCTGCGCGGGTCCGACAGGACCTGGTCGAGTTCCTTCTCCATACGGGAGTCGGCGAAGTCGACCGCACTGCGATAGGCAGCCGTGGTGCGGGCCAGGTCCTCGAACATACCCCAGACCTGGTTGTAGAGCCGCTCGTCCATGGACCAGCCGGTGGCGTCACCCGCGACAGGCCGGGCGGGCTGCCCGGGCTGGGCCGGGGGCGCGGCCGGCGGAGGCGGCGGCGGAGCCGCGGTCTGTCGGCCGGGATGGCTGTAGTTGATCGGGCCGCCGGTGGCGGGGGCGGCCGGTTGGGCGGGATCCGCGGCTCCGCTTCCGCTCTGGTACGGCGGTTGAGGCGCGGGCTGGCCCGGCGCGCCCGGAGTGTGGGTGCCGTAGGGCGAAGTGGGCTGCGGTGACACAGAGCCGGAACCGGCGCCGGGGGCGCCCTGGTCCGGGCCGAGCGCCGGTGCGGCCGTCTGCCGGGAACGGTCGCCGTCCGTCCGGGTCGGGGGGGCCGGCACCGAGCGGGCCATGCCCTGGGCCACCGCTTCATGGATGCCGCCGGCGAGCTGATGGGCCTGGGCCAGGCCCTGGTCGGCGAAGAGGTCGGCGAGGCCGCCCGCGTACCCCTGGCCGATGGCGCGCACCTTCCAGGCACCCTGACGACGGTAGAGCTCCAGGGCGACGACGGCCGACTCGGCCTCCAGACCGGTGATGGTGTAGCTGGCGATCTCTGTGCCGTCGAGTCCGGTGACGGCGACGAATGGGGTGGCGGCGGCGCCGAACCGGGTCGGGCCGCCTCCTCCGATCGGCAGGGCGAGCAGCACACTGACGCGGTGGACGGCCTCCGGCATGGCGTCCAGGTCCACCGCGAGGCGATGGGCGGCGGCCGCCTGCCGGGAGACCTCGAGGCCGGGCAGGGTGGGGGTGCCGGGATGGGCCACCCATTCCACGCCGTGGATCCTGCCCTGCTCGTCGCCGAGCGTGGCGGCGGCAACGACCGGTGTGCCGGCCGAGACCCGGATCTCCAGACGGGCCTGGGAGAGCGGGTGATTCTGCCCCCGCACCAGCTCGGCCGTCATGCCTTCGTCCCCCTGTGTCGCTTGTCTTGTCGTGTGCCGCCCGCCGGGCCGCCCTGCCGTCCTACAGATGCGGCAGGATGGCCGGCATCAGGTCCTGGAACGTGCGGCCGTTGGCCGGCGTGCCGAGGGCCGTCATCGTCCAGCCCGCTCCGGTGCGGTGCACCTTCGCCATGATCTGGGCGGTGTAGGCGCCGCCGCCCGCGAGCGTGTACCGGGCGAGCTCCTGGCCGTTGGTCTCGTCGACCAGACGGCAGAACGCGTTCTGCACCTCCTGGAACGTCTGGCCCGTGAAGGAGTTCACGGTGAAGACGATCTGGTCGATGTGGACCGGGATGCGCGCGAGGTCCACGAGGATCGCCTCGTCGTCGCCGCCCTGGCCGACACCGCCGACGAGGTTGTCACCGGTGTGGCGCACCGAGCCGTCGTCGCTCACCAGGTGGCGGAAGAAGACGACGTCGACCGGCTGCTTGTCCGCGAACAGGACGGCGGACGCGTCGAGGTCGACCTCCCGCGTGCGCGTGCCGAACAGGCCCCGCCGGGGAGCCGCCTGCCAGCCGAGACCCATGCGCACCGCGGTCAGGCTGCCGCCGTCGTCCTTCTGCAGACTGATGGCCTGACCCTTGGTCATGTTGACGGTCACGTGCTGTTTCCCCTCTCGAGCTGTCCCCTGTTGGCCGCGGACTCCGCGGATGACCAGAACCCTACGCAGGGGCACTGACAGTGCCGTACCCCGGTTCCCACTTTGTGTCGGTCTTGCAACACAGCGCGTGCCCGTCAGGCCAGGCCGGCCTCCTTCATCTGGCGCAGCTCCTTCTTCATCTCGGACACCTCGTCACGCAACCGGGCCGCGATCTCGAACTGCAGGTCGGCGGCGGCGGCGCGCATACGCTCCGTCAACTCCTCGATCTGCTCGGCGAGATCGGCCGCCGGGCGGTCGGTCGGGACCGTCTCCTTGGCCTTGCCCTTGGCCGGCTTGGCCGCCTTCGCGCCCTTGGCCGCCTTGTCGCCGAGGGAGGGCACGGGAGCCTTGGTGCCGCGGCCGTCCTTCTTCGCGCGGTAGCCGGTGCCGAGCAGTTGCTCCGTGTCGACGTCCTCGCGGGCGATCTGCGCGACGATGTCGTTGATCTTCTTGCGCAGCGGCTGGGGGTCGATGCCGTTCGCCTTGTTGTACGCGACCTGCTTCTCCCGGCGGCGGTTGGTCTCGTCGATGGCCTTCGCCATCGCCGGGGTGATCTTGTCGGCGTACATGTGGACCTGGCCGGAGACATTGCGCGCCGCGCGGCCGATGGTCTGGATCAGGGACGTGCCGGAGCGCAGGAAGCCCTCCTTGTCGGCGTCGAGGATCGCCACGAGGGACACCTCGGGCAGGTCGAGACCCTCACGGAGCAGGTTGATACCGACGAGGACGTCGAACTCGCCGGCGCGCAGCTCTCGCAGCAACTCGACACGGCGCAGGGTGTCGACGTCGCTGTGCAGATAGCGCACCTGGATGCCGAGTTCCAGGAAGTAGTCGGTGAGGTCCTCGGCCATCTTCTTGGTGAGGGTGGTGACCAGGACGCGCTCGTCCTTCTCGACACGTCCCCGGATCTCGTGGACCAGGTCGTCGATCTGACCCTCGGTGGGCTTGACGACGACCTCCGGGTCGATCAGGCCGGTAGGGCGGATGATCTGCTCGACCTGACCGTCCGAGCGGGAGAGCTCGTAGTTGCCCGGGGTCGCCGACAGGTAGACCGTCTGGCCGATGCGCTCCTGGAACTCCTCCCACTTCAGGGGGCGGTTGTCGAGCGCGGAGGGAAGGCGGAAGCCGTGGTCGACGAGGGTGCGCTTGCGGGACGCGTCGCCCTCGTACATGGCGCCGATCTGCGGCACCGTGACGTGCGACTCGTCGATGACGAGCAGGAAGTCGTCCGGGAAGTAGTCCAGCAGGGTGTTCGGCGGGGAGCCCGGCTCGCGGCCGTCGAAGTGCATCGAGTAGTTCTCGACGCCGGAGCAGCTGCCGATCTGACGGAGCATCTCCAGGTCGTACGTGGTGCGCATGCGCAGGCGCTGGGCCTCCAGGAGCTTGCCCTGCTTCTCCAGCTCGGTGAGGCGCTCGCCGAGCTCCTTCTCGATGTCGTTGACGGCGCGCTCCATGCGCTCCGGGCCCGCCACGTAGTGGGAGGCCGGGAAGACGTACAGCTGCTGGTCGTCGCTGATGATCTCGCCGGTGAGGGGGTGGAGCGTGGACAGTGCCTCGATCTCGTCGCCGAACATCTCGATACGGACGGCGAGCTCCTCGTAGACCGGGAAGATCTCGATGGTGTCGCCGCGCACCCGGAAGGTGCCGCGGGTGAAGGCCAGGTCGTTGCGCGTGTACTGGATGTCGACGAAGCGGCGCAGCAGCTGGTCCCGGTCGATCTCCTCGCCGACCTTGAGCGGGACCATGCGGTCCACGTACTCCTGCGGGGTGCCGAGGCCGTAGATGCAGGAGACCGAGGCGACCACGACGACGTCACGGCGGGTGAGCAGTGAGTTGGTCGCGGAGTGGCGCAGACGCTCGACCTCCTCGTTGATCGAGGAGTCCTTCTCGATGTAGGTGTCCGACTGCGGGACGTAGGCCTCGGGCTGGTAGTAGTCGTAGTACGAGACGAAGTACTCGACGGCGTTGTTCGGCAGGAGCTCGCGGAATTCGTTCGCCAGCTGGGCGGCCAGGGTCTTGTTCGGCGCCATCACGAGGGTGGGGCGCTGGAGCTTTTCGATCATCCACGCCGTGGTGGCGGACTTTCCTGTGCCGGTCGCGCCGAGCAGGACGACGTCCTTCTCGCCGGCGCCGATGCGCCGGGCGAGCTCGGCGATGGCCTGGGGCTGGTCGCCGTTGGGCTGGTACGGGCTGACGACCTCGAAGGGCGCCACCGTGCGTTCGATGCTGGAAACGGGCCGCATGGATCCACCGTACGACCCGCCACTGACAACGCGGTCCGATCAGTGGTTCTGCGGGGTGCGGGAGCCTCGGTGGTCCGGGGTGCGGCGCGCGCGCAGCTGGGGGCGGCGAGCCTGGTGCGGGACGGACGTGTGGGCCGGGACGCCCGGCTTGTGCTCGACGGGGGCCGCGGCGGGCCCGCCCATGATCATGTGCGGGTCGAACAGCACGACGGCGCCCGCGAGGAGCAGGAAGGCGAGCGGGCCGATCAGCATCGGCGCGAGCAGGGCGGCGGGTGAGTCGCCCGTGGCGGTGGCTCCGGTGCCGTGGAGATGGACGCTGAGGGCGGCCATGCCGGTGTAGTGCATGCCGCTGACGGCGAGGCCCATGACGAGGCTCGCGCCGACGCTCCACATGAGCCCTCGGACCTGTCCGGCGGCCCAGAGCGCGGCGGTGGCGGCGACCATGGCTATGGCGACGGAGACGCCGACGGTGAACGTGTTGTACTCCAGCTTGCCCTCGAGCCGCAGGCCGGCCATGCCCAGGTAGTGCATCGAGGCTATGCCCAGGCCGGTGATGGTGCCGCCGGTGAACAGGGCGGTTCCCCTGGCGCCCTTGTAACCGACGATGAAGATCCCGACGCCCACCATGACGATGGCGACGGCGAGACTCGCGAACGTCATCGGTTTGTCGTAGTGGATCGACGTCTCCTCGACCGTGAACCCCATCATCGCGACGAAGTGCATGGTCCATATGCCGGAGCCGATCGCCGCCGACCCGAGGGCGAGCCAGCCGGGGCGCCACGAGTGCGAAACGAGCATCGATCTCGTGGTGCAGCGCAGACCGAGCGCACCGCCGAGGCAGGCCATGAGGTAGGCCACCAGCGGTGTGACGAGTCCGTAGCTGAATCCGTCGATCGTGCCCCGCATACGCGACCGCCCTTCCCGCCCTCTTGCATCCCGGAATGCTGTGAACAGACCCCCCTCCCAGCACCGCCCGAGCGGTCAGGGTTGAGGCAGAGAGTAACTCCCACCGGAATGGTCGAACGATTCTCCGGCAAAGAAACACGGCCTTGCCCCAGTTGTGCGGCACGAGTGAGCGGGCCCGGGCAACTCCATTCATTCTGTGGCCATTCTGTACTCCTCCACCGTTGACCCTCTGCTGTCACAGTTGAGCTGTCTGTGATCGTTCGACGCGAGGAGTACGCATGCACGCGCGCGCTGTAGCCGCCACGACGACCGCACTCCTGGGAACCGCCGCTCTTCTGCTTCCCGCCTCCCAGGCCCGGGCCGGCGCCGAGCGGCCTACGGTGATCGCCCACAGAGGAGCCTCCACGTATGCCCCGGAGAACACCCTGGCCGCCGTCGACAAGGCCGCCGAACTGGGCATCGACTGGGTCGAGAACGACGTGCAGCGCACCAGGGACGGCGAGCTCGTCGTCCTTCACGACGACAGCCTGAAGCGCACGACCGACGCGGAGGAGGTCTTCCCCGGCAGGGCGCCCTGGAAGGTGAAGGACTTCACCGCCGACGAGATCGCCCTCCTGGACGCGGGCAGTTGGTTCAGCCCCGCCTACGCGGGCGCGCGCGTGCCGACGCTGGAGCAGTTCATCGACCGTCTGGAGCTGCACCACCAGAAGCTGCTCCTGGAGATCAAGAACCCCGACCTGTATCCGGGCATCGAGGACCAGACCCTCAAGGCCCTGGACAACGAGGGCTGGCTCGACGCGGACCACCTGGCGAGCCGGCTGATCGTGCAGAGCTTCAGCGCCGAGAGCGTGCGGACCGTCCACGAGCTGGAGCCGACCGTGAAGACCGGCTTCCTCGGTACGCCGCCGACGTCGGACCTGGCCGACTACGCGGACTTCGCCGACCAGATCAACCCCTCGCACAGCTCCATCTCCTCGGACTACGTCGCCACCGTCCATGAGTTCGACGGACCGCACGGCAGGCCGATGGAGGTCTTCACCTGGACCGTGAACGACGCGGACACCGCCCGGCTGGTCGCCGGGTACGGCGTCGACGGCATCATCACCAACAGCCCCGACGTGGTGCGGGACGCACTGCCCGCGAAGTGACGGCAGCCCCGTCCGGGGCACCCGGCCCCCGGTCGCGAGGGCGTTGTCAGTGGTGGGTCGTACGGTGGGCGCATGGACAGCCATGGGCAGTACGAGCAGCAGGTCGTGTGGGCCGTCGTCGGTACCGACATCGGTCCGCTGATGCTGGCCGCGACCCGCGACGGCCTGGTCAGCGTCGTGTTCCACGCCACGGAGAAGGTGCGCGAGACGGCGCTCGGCAGGCTGGCGTCGCGGCTGGGCGTCGAGCCGGTCGAGGCGCCCGGCTCTCCGCTGCTGGCCGAGGCGATACGTCAGATGGAGCAGTACTTCGCGGGTGCACGCCATGACTTCGAGCTGCCGCTGGACTGGTCACTGATCTCCGGCTTCAACCGGCAGGTGCTGCGCGAGCTGGCGGCCGGTGTCCCGTACGGCACGGTCGTCGGGTACGGCGATCTGGCCGGGCGGGTCGGACAGCCGGGCGCGGCGCAGGCGGTCGGGACGGCGATGGGCGCCAATCCGCTTCCGGTCGTCGTGCCCTGCCACCGGGTCGTGGAGAGCGACGGCGGCATCGGGGGGTTCGGGGGCGGGCTGGAGACCAAGCGGAAGCTGCTCGCGCTGGAGGGAGTCCTGCCGGAGCCGCTGTTCTGAGGAGGTCCTGACCACGTCCTGGGGTTGGGCAGGCGGGAGATGAGGGGGAGACTGCGCCTGTGACGACACTTTTCACCCACCTGTACGCGGCCGGTCCGGTGTCATGACGGCCGTGGAGCGGCAGGCCGCCGTGGCCGTCCCGCCCGACCGGCTGCCGGCCCTTCGGCGCCGGGTCTCGGCCGTGCTGATCACGACGCAGATCCTGGGCGGCCTGGGCGTCGCCACCGGCATAGCGCTCGCGGCCGTGCTGGCCAAGGAGGTCAGCGGCACCGAGTCGCTGTCCGGCCTCGCGCCCACGGCGACCGTCACCGGTACGGCGGTGCTGTCGATGCCGCTGGCCGCGTTGATGACCGCGCGGGGCCGTCGGCCCGGGCTCGTGCTGGCCTATCTGATAGGGGCCGTGGGCGCCGGTGTCACGGTGATCGCGGCCAGTGTCGGAAGCTTTCCGCTGCTGCTGTGCGGGATGGCCGCGTTCGGCGCGGCGTCGGCTGCGAATCTCCAGGCCCGGTTCGCGGCCGCGGACCTGGCCGAGCCGGAGCGGCGGGCCCGAGCCATCTCGCTCGTCGTGTGGGCGACCACCATCGGCGCGGTCCTCGGTCCGAACATCGCCGCGCCCGCCGGCCGCAGTGTCAGTGGCCTCGGGATACCGACCGCCGCGGGTCCGTTCCTGTGGGCGGCCGGGATCTTCCTGATATCGGCGGTCGTGGTGGCCGTACTGCTGCGGCCGGACCCGCTGCTGACGGCTCGTGCGCTGGCCCCGGCCGAGGAGCAGTCGCCGGCGGCCCGTTCGCTGCGCGCCGGGGTGGCCGCCGTGGCCGCCTCGCCGCGGGCGCGGCTCGCGGTGGTGACCGTGGCCGTGGCCCACACGGCGATGGTCTCGGTGATGTCGATGACCCCGGTCGACCTCGCGCACCACGGCGCGGGAATCGATCTGATCGGGCTGGTCATCAGCGGACACATCGCGGGGATGTACGCGTTCGCGCCGCTCATGGGGCGGTTGTCGGACCGGCTGGGGCGGCTGTCCGGGATCGGGCTCGCTGTCGGGCTGCTGGCGTGCGCGGTGTTCGTCGCCGGTACGGCGGGCGCCAGTCATGGGCAGACGGCCGTCGGACTGTTCATCCTGGGGCTCGGCTGGTCGGCGGGGCTCGTCTCCGGTTCCGCGCTGCTCACGGACTCCGTGCCGCAGCCCGCGCGGGCCGCCGCGCAGGGGCTGTCGGACCTGGTCATGAACGCGTCCGCGGGCGTCGGCGGAGCGGTCGCCGGGCTGGTGGTCGCCCGGGCGAGCTACGCCTGGCTGAACTTCACCGCCGCGTGTCTGCTGGTCCCGTTGGCGGGGCTGGCGTTGATCACGCGGCGCAGACGGACCAAAGGCCTTCCGGCGGGCGGCTGACGTCCCACGCCCGGCCGGGACCGCGTGAGGACTGGCCGGACCTCGACGCCGGTAGCAGACTCGACCATGCGCACAGCCGCTGGCATCCGACTGGCATCCGTAGGAAACGGGCCGAAGGGACGGCGATCACGCATGAGCGGAAACAGGGCAGTGGCGTATCTCAAGCCGGGCGTGGTGGAGGTCAGGACCATCGACTACCCGACGCTCGAGCTCCAGGACGGACCGGGAGTCGCCCCCGACAACATCGGCCGCAAGTGCCGGCACGGGGTGATCCTCAAGGTCCTCGCCACCAACATCTGCGGCAGCGACCAGCACATGGTGCGGGGCGCACCACGGCGCCGGAGGGGCTGGTCCTCGGACACGAGATCACCGGAGAGGTCGTCGAACGGGGCTCGGACGTCGAGACCCTCGACGTCGGCGACATCGTCTCCGTACCGTTCAACATCGCCTGCGGGCGGTGCCGTAACTGCAAGGAGCGCAAGACCGGTATCTGTCTGAACGTGAACCCGGCCCGCCCGGGTGCGGCGTACGGCTATGTCGACATGGGCGGCTGGGTCGGCGGACAGGCCGAGTTCGTCATGGTTCCGTACGCGGACTTCAACTTGTTGAAGTTCCCCGACCGGGACCAGGCGCGCGAGAAGCTGCTCGACCTGACCATGCTGTCGGACATCTTCCCGACCGGCTTCCACGGTGTGGTCAGCTCGGGAGCGGGCGTCGGTTCGACGGTGTACGTGGCCGGGGCGGGCCCTGTCGGGCTCGCGGCAGCCGCTTCGGCGCAGTTGCTGGGCGCCGCGGTCGTCATCGTCGGCGATCTGAACGAAGAACGTCTCGCCCAGGCGCGGAGCTTCGGCTGCGAGACCGTCGACGTCTCGCGGGGCAGCGTGGAGGAGCAGATCGCACAGATCCTCGGGGAGCCCGAGGTGGACGCCGCCGTCGACGCGGTCGGCTTCGAGGCGCGGGCCCACGGCCCGGACGCTCAGGAGGCGCCCGCGACGGTCCTCAACTCGTTGATGGGCATCACGCGCGCGGGCGGTGCCCTCGGCATCCCCGGTCTCTATGTCACGGACGACCCCGGAGGGATCGACCAGGACGCGAAGTCCGGGACGCTGAAGGTGCGGCTCGGCCTCGGCTGGGCCAAGAGCCACCGCTTCACGACCGGCCAGTGCCCGGTCATGCAGTACCACCGGAACCTGATGATGGCGATCCTGCACGAGCGTGTGCACATCGCCAAGGCCGTCAACGCGACGGTGGTCTCCATCGAGGACGCACCACGGGGCTACGCCGAGTTCGACCAGGGCGCCAGCCGCAAGTACGTGCTGAACCCGCATGGGGCGCTGGACGGTGTACGGCCGGTCTGACGTCGGCGGCGAGCCGAGGAGGGGCCACGCACGCGTGGCCCCTCCTCGGCTCGCTAGTCGTAGTGCCGGGCCTCGAAGACGTTGCCGTCGGGGTCACGGAAGTAGAAGCTGCGCCTGGCCTTGCCACGGGCGCCGAAGGAGTCGTACGAGTAGTCCGATACGGGGACGTCCTGCTCCTCCAGGTGAGTGCGCCACCTGTGGAAGTCGTCCTCCGGCAGGGACAGACAGACGTGGTTGACCGGGTGCCCCGCGCTCTGGGCGGCACCGGGGAGCATCTTCATGCGCTCCGCCATGGTCATGGGCATGAGGTCGAGGATGGTCTCGTCGTTGACGCGGACCGAGGGGAACGGCGCCTCGCCCGCGATGAACTCGGTGAGCCTGACGGGTGCCAGGCCGAGTGTCTCCTGGTAGAAGGCGGCCGAGGCGGCGGGGTCGCTCACCCAGAGGACCACATGGTCGAGACGGGTCGAGTTGTCGGTCATGCGTTCAAGGCTGGTGTCCTCTCCCACAGGCCGCAAGGGTTTGACCCGGTGCGCCGCCCGCCAGAGATGAGGGAAGACCTAGCGACAGGAGGCAGGCGCGTGGTGCTGATGGTGTCGGAAGAGGTGCGGGAGGCGATTGACGCGCGTCGACCCGTGGTCGCCCTGGAGTCCACGATCATCGCGCACGGGTTGCCGCGCCCGCGCAATCTCCAGGTGGCGCTGGAGCTGGAGGACGTCGTACGGCAGGAGGGCGCCGTCCCGGCGACGATCGCCGTGCTGGACGGGCGGCCCCATGTCGGGCTGGACAAGGAGCAGCTGGAGCGGATCGCGAACGAGGACGGGATCCGCAAGCTCGGGCACCGGGATCTGCCGCTCGCGGTGGCCTCCGGGGCGAGCGGGGCGACCACGGTGTCGGCGACGGCTCTACTGGCGAGTCTCGGGGGCGTACGGGTGTTCGCGACGGGCGGCCTCGGCGGTGTGCACCGGGAGTGGACGGTGACGCAGGACGAGTCGGCCGACCTGGGGCTGCTGGCGCGCACGCGGATCACGGTGGTGTGCGCCGGTGTCAAGTCGATCCTGGATGTGCCGGCGACCCTCCAGCGGCTGGAGACACTGGGCGTCGCCGTCGCCGGCTATGGCACGGAACGTTTCCCCGGCTTCTACCTCTCCGACTCCGGGTACCCCGTGGAATGGACGCTGCGGTCGCCGGAGGAGGTGGCCGGGGTGATGCGCGCCCAGGACGCGCTCGACGGGCCGGAGTCGGCGCTGATCGTCGCCAATCCGGTGCCGGAGGCGGAGCAACTGGATCCCGAGCTGCACACGCGTGTGCTCGCCGACGCGCTGCACGCGTGCGAGGAGCAGGGCATCACCGGTCAGGCCGTCACACCGTTCCTGCTGGACTACTTGGTGCGGCACACGGACGGTGCCTCGCTGAGCGCCAATCTCGCGGCGGTACGCGGCAACGTACGGCTGGCGGGGCGGATCGCGGCGGCCTGGACCGGGGCGTGAACGAGCCGGGGTACGGGGCGGGGCGAGGCGCGGAAGGGAACGTGCCCGCCCCGACCGTCGAGCTCGCCCCGGTCCCCGACCCCGACCTCAGGCGCGCCGGCGCGCTTCTGGTCGTCGGGGACGTGGTCACCGACGTCATCGCCCGCCACCGAGGGCCGCTCGCCTCGGGTACGGACACGGCGGCGGCCATCCGGACGGTGCCGGGTGGCGCGGGCGCCAACGTGGCCTGCTGGGCTGCCCGTTGGGGCGCTGAGGAAGTGCGGCTGCTCGGGCGTGTGGGAGCGGACGCGGTCGCGTGGCACGAGCGGGAGCTGACCGCGAGCGGAGTGGAGCCCCTTCTCGTCGTCGATCCGCAGGCGCCGACCGGGACGGTGATCTGCCTGGTCGACACGGGTGCCGCCGCCGAGCGGACGTTCCTCACCGACAGCGGGGCGGCCACTCGGCTGGACCCCGGCGACTGGTCGGACGCGTTGCTCGACGGCGTCGCCTGGCTGCACCTGTCGGGCTATCTGCTGTTCTCCGAGTCGAGCCGGGCCCTGGTGGCGAGGGCTCTCGCGTCCGCACGCGCGCGTGGCGTGCCGGTGAGCATGGATCCGGCGTCGGCGGGCTTCCTGGTGGAGCTGGGCGTGGATCGTTTCCTGGCGTTGGTGGAGGGCTTGGACGTCCTGCTGCCGAGCCGTGACGAGGCGTGCCTGCTGACGGGGCTGCCCGACGCGGCGGACGCCGCAGCCAAGTTGAGCCGCCATGTCCCGCTGGTGATCGCCAAGCAGGGGGCCGACGGTGCTCTGGTGGCCCGGTCGGGCACGGTACGCGCCCATGTCCCCGCCGTGCCGACGGCGCCGAGGGACACGACCGGGGCGGGTGACGCGTTCAGTGGGGCCTTTCTCTCGGCCCTGCTCAAGGGCGCCCGGCCCGAGGACGCGGCGCTGGAGGGGTGCCGGGCGGGTGCGCTGGCGGTGGCGCGGGTGGGTGGAAGGCCGCCCGCACCGCAGTGACGGCGGCAGCCGGGCGCGGCAGCAGCGAGGAGCGACGGCGCCGGGCCGCGGCGCGAACGTCGGCTGAGGCGACGTCAGCTCCCGTTCTCCTCCGGCGCCCTGCGGCCCCACACCGAGATCATCGGGGCGGTGGCCAGGTCCATGTCGCCGGCCGCGACGTTGGCGAGGTGGCGGTCGATCTCCTGGTCGGTGGCGATGCCCTCGGTGACGAGCTGATCGCGGATCTGGCGGACGGTCGCGGACTCCAGCGCGGTGCAGGCGGGTGAGGTGAGCGGGAAGTACGCGTCTGCCTCGACCCGGAGCAGACCTGCCTCACGGAGCAGGCGCGGGAGTCTGCGGCCGTAGGAGAGATCGGCGCCGCGGTCGGCGAGCAGCTTGCGGAAGCCCTGGCGGAGACGGTTCGCCAGTTGCTGCTCGGGACCGTGCTCGTCGGGGCAGAGCAGGGGCTGGAGTGCGGGGTCGGCGTCCTCGATCAGAAGCCGGCCGCCGGGGCGCAGGGCCTCGATCATCGACCGCAACGCCCGCTCGCGGTCCGGCACATGGACGAGTACGAGGCGGGCGTGGACGAGGTCGAACCCCTCCCCCGGCGGCTCGTCGGCCGCCACGTCGTGGACGCGGACCTCGACCGGCGGGCGGGCGGCCGCGGCGAGCAGCGAGGTGTCGATGTCGGTCGCGACGACCCGTCCCGTCGGGCCGACCTTCTTGGCCAGCCAGGACACCACCGAGGTGCCGCCGGCGCCGACCTCCCAGCAGCGCCAGCCCGGTCCGACGCCGAGCCGTTCGAGATGCCGGAAGGTCGTGGGGTCGAAGAGAGCGGCGAAGGCGTCGAAGCGCTCGCCCGCCTCGGCCTGCCGGTTGTCGAGGAGATAGCCGTGGGTTCGCGTCATGGTGCGATCATCCCAGTTGTCCGGCTCGTCCGGTCGGGGCGACGCTCGGCGGGGCGGCCCTGAAACTCGTACGGGCGCCCCTCCCGAACCGCGATGGGCGCGCAGCCCCTTTGTCCACAGACGGGAACCAAGCGGAACCTCCTGCTCCCACAGGCTTACCCGCCTCTCACGCCCAGCTGGCAAACTTGCGGCCACGGCACAGGAAGCGACGCACGGTGAGCGAGCCGAGGGGGCTGAAACGCCTCGGAGGTGAGCCGGGCGTCAAGGGGAGATCCACGCAAGGAGATCCAGATGTCCATGGCAGGGAATCTGCGGAAGGTCACCGGCCTCGACAGGGTCGGCGGCCTCCGCAAGGTGGCACGGCTGGCTCGACGGCGCCCTCGCGTCGACCTCAGTCACCCCGCCCGGTCCCCGCTGGGCTCATCGGTGGTGAACTGCGTGACCTACCGGGACGGGGTGCGGGTCCCGGAGAGCGGGGATCTGGTCGACGTCGTCCAGCGGGTGCGCAAGCGCGGTGGTGGATTCGTCTGGCTCGGCCTCCACGAGCCCACGGACCAGGAGTTCGCGGGTATCGCGGAGCTGTTCGCCCTGCATCCGCTGGCGGTCGAGGACGCGGTCGAAGCGCATCAGCGCCCCAAGCTGGAGCGCTACGACCAGACACTGTTCGCGGTGTTCAAGACCGTCTGCTACGTCGAGCACGAGGAACTCACGGCGACCAGCGAGGTGGTGAACACCGGCGAGATCATGGTGTTCGTCGGCCAGGACTTCGTGATCACGGTGCGGCACGGACGGCACGGCTCGCTGGGGCCGTTGCGCGAGGAGCTGGAGTCGAGCCCGGAGCAGCTCTGCAAGGGGCCGGCGGCGGTGCTGCACGCCATCGCGGACCATGTCGTCGACGACTATCTGAGCGTCATCGACTCGGTGCAGGAGGACATAGACGAGGTCGAGACGGATGTGTTCGCGGAGAACGGCGCGCGGGCCGACCCGGGGCGGATCTACCAGCTCAAGCGGGAACTGCTGGAGCTGAAGCGGGCCGTGGTTCCGCTGAGCCGTCCCCTGGAGGAGCTGGCCACGGCGCCCATTCGGGTGGTGGAGCCGGAGATACAGGCCTACTTCCGCGACGTCTCGGACCATCTGCTGCGGGCCAAGGAGCAGATATTCGCCTTCGACGAACTGCTGAACTCGATCCTTCAGGCGCACCTGGCACAGGTCACCGTCTCGCAGAACGAGGACATGCGGAAGATCACGGCCTGGGCCGCGATCATCGCCGTGCCGACGATGGTGTGCGGGGTGTACGGGATGAACTTCGAGCACATGCCGGAGCTGCGCTGGACGTTCGGGTATCCGTTGGTTCTGTGCGTGATATCCGTCGCGTGCGTGGTGCTGTACCGCGGCTTCCGGCGCAACGGATGGCTCTGACACGGCCCGCGTGAACATCGGCCAGCGTGAAAGACCACCGGTCGCCGGGAACATCGGCCAGCGTGGACATGGTGCGTCCCCGCCCGGCACGGTGGCCGGACGAGGACGGAAGAAGGGGTGAAAGGAGTGAGCGGTGAGAGCCGGCGCCGGGTCAGTGCGTCGTCGGCGACCCGGTCCTGGCGTAGACGCTCTCGGCCCACTGACCGATCTCGTTCTCCCTCAGGTTCAGTGCCAGATCGGCCTCGCTGATCATGCCGACCAGGCGCTTGTTCTCGATCACGGGGAGCCGGCGGATCTGGTGCTCCTTCATCTCCCGGAGCACGTCGCTGATGTCGGCGTTGGCCTCGATCCAGCGCGGGGTGCCCTGGGCCATCTCGCCGGCGGTGACCTTGCTCGGGTCGCGGCCCATGGCCACGCAGCCGATCACGATGTCGCGGTCGGTGAGGATGCCGCAGAGCCGCTCGTTCTCGTCGCTGATGGGCAGGGCTCCGACGCCCAGCTCGCGCATCAGCTGAGCGGCGCGGTCCAGGGTCTCGTGGGCGGGGATCCACTGGGCACCACGGTGCATGATGTCTCCGGCAGTGGTCATGAAGTACCTCCCGATGCCGGACGGCCGGCGCGGCGCGGGACGCACCGCTAGTCCCGGCGCCCTTCATTCTCGCCGCGCCACCCGGCCGACGCACGCGGAACCGAGCGGTGACGGCCACCGGTCACCGACCCGGCCGCCCCTCGGTCCCCCGGCCGTCCCTCGGCCCCGCACACAGCGGGGCGGCGATCAGGCGGCGAAGCGCACGATCTTCCGTGGGACGACACGCGGATGATCACCCGGGTCTCGTCCTCCTTCTCGGCGGGCGGGTCGATGCCGAGGTACTTGTGGGAGAGCTCGAACGGCAGGCGCTTGGCCTCGTCCGGGACGATCTCGGCGGTACCGCGGATCTCGACGGAGGAGTAGGGGTTGGCGAGGTCGTAGACCGAGACGCTGATGCGGGGGTCGCGGCGGAGGTTGCGGACTTTCTGCCTGGCGTCGACGGAGGAGAAGAGCACGGTGTCGCCCTCGCGTTTGATCCAGACCACCGAGTTCTGTGGGGCGCCGTCGGGGCCGAGGGTGGCCACGCTGGCGAAGTTCCTGGCGTCGAGCAGGGAGCGGACGGAGTCGTCGAAGGAGATCGGATCACTCGTGGAGGTCGTCATGGCACCCACGGTAGTTAAATGCACACGCATATAAAGGGGGTTTGATGGATCAAGGTTCAACCGCTCCATGCCGGGTGCCGCGGGTCGTCGGCGCGCACCAGGACGTCCGCCGTGGCGGCCGGGTCGGTCTCGTGGTCGTAGCGCTCGAAGGCGGGGAGGGTCCAGTGCTCGGTCTCGGGGGTGCGGCGGCGCAGGGCGCCGGGTGAGAGGAGGACGTGGACGGTCAGGTCGAAGGGGAACCAGTGACGCAGCAGGAGGGGGCCGTGCAGCAACAGGATGCCGCCGGGCGGGAGTTTGACGTAGGGGCTGCGGGTGGCTCGGTCGGTGACCGGGTCCCAGAGATCCGGCAGGACGCGGCCGCCGCCGCCGGGTTCCAAGGGGCCGAAGACCTCGCGCCACAGGGCGCCGGTGTCGAACCAGCCGTCGTAGTAGGCCTCCACGTCCCGGTGGCCGTACTCCAGGCGGACCGAGGCCGGGCGCAGGAAGCCCTGGGTGTCGACGGTGAGCGAGGGGCGGCCGCGTACGCGCAACGCCTCCCCGACCCGCTCGGCGAGGTCTCCCGGGCGGGCGGCCGGGGCGCCGTCGAAGGCGACGCGGGGCCAAGGGCCGCCGTCGGCCGGCTTCAGGTCGAGCAGACGCTCGGCCAGCAGGTCGCCGAGCCGCTCCCAGGTGATCGCTTCGAGTCGCACACGCCCCATGATGCGACAGGGAGGCTCCGGCGTGGGGCGGGAGGCGTTCGGGGTGCGTCCGCCGCGCGGCCGAACCGCTGCCCGGGCCTGGTCAGACGGCGTTCCGGTCCCCGCCGGATAGTTCCCCGGACCCGCCCGGAGGGGAATGAACCCCCTATGGCACCTCTGGCAACTCCCCCGCCCCGTACCGGCCTTGTCGTCATCCAACCCCTCCGGCGACGGCACTGCGCGGAGTGCCATGCGGGGCCGTTGCAGCTGCTCGTGCTGGAGGACGGAGCGCCGCGGTGTCTGGACTGTGCCGACCTTGGGCATCTGGTGTTCCTGCCGCGCGGCGACACGGCGTTGACGCGGCGGTCGCGGGAGGAGAGTGCGCTGTCGGCGGTGGTCGTGCGGTTCAACCGGCGCCGGGGCCGTTACGAGCGGCAGGGCGTCCTGGTGGAGGAGACGGGGCTCACCCGGGCGGAGCTGCGGTGCCTGGTGGATGCGGAGGCCCGGCGGCGGCGTCGGGCGCGGGACGCACGGCGGCGGGCGCGGGAGGACCTGCGGTTCGCGGAGGCCTTCGCGGCGGAGATACGTCGGCTGTTCCCGGGGTGTCCGGCGGAGCGGGCGCGGGAGATCGCCGCGCATGCGTCGGCGCGGGGCAGCGGACGGGTGGGGCGCAGTGCGGCGGGGCGGGCGTTGTCGGAAGGGGCGGTGACCTCGGCGGTCGTGGCGTCCGTACGGCACATGGACACGCCGTACGACCAGTTGCTGATGAGCGGCGTGCCGCGGCACGAGGCGCGGCGGCGGATCACGGCGGCCGTGGAGACGACGTTGCGGGCTTGGCGGGCGGGGGTGTCGGAGGTGGGTTGACGGCGGCCGGAAGGTGACCGGAAGGTGGCCGGATCAGGTGGGTCAGCGCCCCGGGCTTACACCGCGGCGCCCCTCGCCTCATGGCCCTCACCTTCACCGTCGCCGTCGCCCGTCGCCGTTTCGCTGGTCGCCCCCCTCCCCTGGACGCTCGGACATGGGCGGGCGCCGCTCGGCGATGGTCGCCGTAGCCGTCCGGGGTTTGACTTGTGGTGACGGATGAGGCCGGGCAGGGACTCGGCGGGATGCGGGAGTTGACGTTGACATGATCGATGGGCCGTACTTCGTCCTGGTCGTGATCGGAGTGGTCGGCACCGGCCTGGTGGCCGGCGTCTTCTGCGCCTTCTCGACCTTCGTGATGCGCGGGCTGGCCGCGCTGCCGCCCGCGCAGGGTGTCGCCGCGATGAAGGCGATCAATGTGACCGCGTTGATGCCGGCGTTCATGCTGGTGTTCATCGGGACGGCGGTGCTGTGCGCGGTGATCGCCGTGGTGACGTTCGTGCTCTGGCCGGACGAGGGCACGGTGGAGCTGCTGCTGGGCAGCGCGCTGTATCTGTTCGGCTCGTTCGGGGTGACCATGGTGGCGAACGTGCCTCGCAACGAGGCGCTGGCCAGGCTGGAGGCGGGCACTCAGGAGGCGGCGGCCTACTGGCCGACGTATGTGCGCGAGTGGACCATGTGGAACCACATACGTACGGTCGCCTCGGCCGCCGCCGCGATGTCGTACGTGCTGGCCCTCAGCTGACCTGCCCGCCGAAGTGCCGCCGACCCTCCAGCCAGCCCTCCCACCGACCCTGCCCGCCGCCCCGTCCGCCGGCCGCTCCGCCGCACTGCGCGGGCGTCCGGTGGGACGTATCGTGGCCGGAGGAGTGCGGCCCGCTGACGCACGGCTCCAGCACGTCACACGCGCACGCGAGGAAGACGGCCATGGCCGATCCCAAGGGTTTCATGACGACCCCCCGCCAGGACTGGCCGCGCCGGCCCGTCGAGGAGCGGGTCCGGGACTGGGACGAGGTGTACGTCCCCGGGGCGTTGCTGCCCATCGTCAGCAAGCAGGCCGACCGGTGTATGGACTGCGGCATCCCGTTCTGCCACGACGCCTGTCCGCTGGGCAATCTGATCCCCGAGTGGAACGACCTGGTGTCACGGGAGGACTGGCGGGCGGCCGCCGACCGGCTGCACGCGACGAACAACTTCCCCGAGTTCACGGGGCGGTTGTGCCCGGCGCCGTGCGAGGCGGGGTGTGTGCTGGCGATCAATCAGCCGGCCGTCACCATCAAGAACGTCGAGTGCGCCATCGCCGACCGTGCCTGGGAGGACGGTTTCGCGCAGCCGCGGCCGCCGGACCGGCTCTCCGGGCGGACGGTCGCGGTGATCGGGTCGGGGCCCACCGGGCTCGCCGCGGCACAGCAGCTGACCCGGGCCGGACACACGGTCGCGGTGTTCGAGAAGGACGACCGGGTCGGCGGGCTGATGCGGTACGGCATCCCCGAGTTCAAGATGGAGAAGCACCATCTGGAGCGCAGGATCGAGCAGATGCGGGCCGAGGGTACGAGGTTCCGTACGTCCACGGCGGTCGGGAGGGACATCGGGGCGGCCGAGGTGCGCTCGCGCTACGACGCGGTCGTGATCGCCACCGGAGCCACGGCCTGGCGTGAACTTCCCGTGCCAGGGCGGGAGTTGAGTGGCATCCAGCAGGCGATGGAGTATCTTCCGCTGGCGAACCGGGTGTGTGAGGGGGACCTGGAGGCGTCCCCCATGTCCGCCGCCGGGAAGCACGTCGTCATCGTCGGCGGCGGGGACACGGGGGCCGACTGTCTGGGCACCGCCGTGCGGGAGGGCGCGGCGTCCGTGACCCAGCTGGACATCTACGCCCAGCCGGGCGCGGAGCGGGACGAGGACGCCGAGCCCTGGCCGACGTACCCGAAGATCTACCGTCTGTCGGCGGCGCACGAGGAGGCGCGCGATCTGGAGACGGCGCCCGCGGCGGACGCGGACGCGCGACTGTTCGCGGCGTCCACGCTCCGCTTCACGGGCGACGCCGACGGGCACGTACGGTCGCTGCACCTGACCGAGGTGGACGCGGACCGCCGCCCGCTGCCGGGCACCGGGCGGGAGCTGCCGGCCGACCTCGTGCTGCTCGCCCTCGGCTTCTCCGGGCCGGACCGGGAGGACGGCCTGATCGACCAGCTGGGGATAGGGATGGAGCCGCGCGGCACGATCACACGGGACGCGGGGTTCGCGACGAACGCGTCCGGCGTGTTCGCCGCGGGGGATGCCGCCCGGGGCCAGTCGCTCATCGTGTGGGCCATCGCCGAGGGGCGGGCGGTGGCGGCGGCCGTCGACCGCTATCTGACGGGGAGCTCGCGGTTGCCGGCGCCGATCTCGCCGTACGACCGGCCCATGACCGTCTGACGGACGCGCGGGACGGTCACCGCGTGGGCGGGCCCTCCCCTAGGTCGTGTCGGCACGACCTAGCGCCGCTCGTCCGTCCCCGCCACCTTCCCCGTCGCCAACGCCACCCTGTTCCAGGTGTTGATCGTGAGGATCAGGGCCAGTACGTGGGCCAGCTCCTGGTCGTCGAAATGGGCTGCGGCCCGGGCGTAGACCTCGTCGGGGACGCCGCCGTCGGCCACCAGGGTCACCGCCTCCGTGAGAGCCAGGGCCGCCTGCTCCTTCTCGGTGAAGAAGTGGCGGGCCTCGCGCCAGACGGCGACCATGTGCAGCCGGTCCTCGCTCTCGCCGGCCTTGCGGGCGTCGTTGGTGTGCATGTGGAGGCAGTAGGCGCAGTGGTTGAGGTGCGAGGCGCGGATCTGGATCAGTTCGACGAGCGCCGGGTCCAGGCCCTCGCGGGCGGCGGCGTCGAAGCCGACGATGGCGCGGAAGACCTTCGGGGCGGACTTCGCGAGGTCGAGCCGGGTTCGGGCGGCCTCGGCCTCGTGGATGGACTCGGCGATGGGCTCGTTGGGGGACTCGGCACGCTCGGTGTCGATCGTGTTCGTCGTCGTGTTCGTCGTCGTCATGTGGATCAACCTACGGGGCGAAAAGACCGTCTGTAGGGTTCATTTCCATGGCGAAATCGTGGGTCAATTCGGAGGACCCGGCGGGCGACTCGTGGGTCGACTCGGCGGCACGGATCGGCGCCGACCTGCATCTGGATCTGTCCGAGCCGTCCGGGGCCTCCGGTCCGGGCGGGCGGCGGGCCGCGTTGACCCGCGCGCTGCGTGACGCCGTGCGTGAGGGCCGGCTCGCGCCCGGCACCAGGCTGCCGCCGTACCGCTCGCTCGCCGCCGACCTCGGCATCGCCCGCAACACCGTGGCCGACGCGTACGCGGAACTGGTCGCCGAAGGATGGCTCACCGCGCGGCAGGGCTCGGGGACGAGGGTGGCCGAGCGCACCGAGCCCCTGCGACGGGCCGAGCGGGTGCCGCGCAAGGCGCCTCCACGCGTGCGTGGACCCCGGCACGACCTCAGGCAGGGCACGCCCGACGCCTCGGCGTTCCCGCGCGCCGCCTGGCTGACCTCCTACCGACGGGCCCTGCAGCAGGCGCCGAACGAGGCCTTCGGGCCCGGTGACCCCGCCGGGCGGGTGGAGTTGCGGGAGGCCCTCACCGAGTACCTGGCACGCGCGCGTGGCGTGCGTACCGAACCCGGTCGGATCGTGATCTGCTCCGGGTTCGCGCACGCCCTGCGGCTGCTGTTCGGGCCGGACAGGAGCGGGGGCGGTGGTGTGCTGCGCGGTCCGCTGGCCGTGGAGGCGTACGGGCTGGGCTTCCACCGGGAGCTGCTCGCCGCCGCGGGCGTACGGACCGTACCGCTCCCCCTCGACGAGGACGGCGCCCGCGTCGACCTGCTGGGACGCGAGCGGGCCGTGCTGCTCACGCCCGCGCACCAGTTCCCGACCGGCGGCCCGCTGCACCCCGAGCGCCGGGCCGCCGTGATCGACTGGGCACGCGCGCGGGGAGGCGTGGTGCTGGAGGACGACTACGACGGGGAGTTCCGCTACGACCGCAAGCCCGTCGGTGCCGTCCAGGGCCTCGATCCGGAGCGGGTGATCTTCATGGGCTCGGTCAGCAAGAGCCTGTCGCCGGCCGTGCGGCTCGGGTGGATGGTGCTGCCGGAGCGGTACGTCGGCGACGTGCTGGCGGCCAAGGGCGAGCGTGAGGCATGGGCGAGCGGCCTCGACCAGCTGGGCCTCGCCGACTTCATCGCCTCCGGGGCGTACGACCGTCATGTACGGCGGATGCGGCAGCGCTATCGCCGTCGCCGCGACCGTCTCGTGGCCGCCCTCGCCACGCACGCGCCGCACATCGAGGTCACCGGTGTGGCCGCCGGACTCCACGCGGTGCTGCGGCTGCCGCCCGGCACCGAGCGGTCCACGGTCAAGGCGGCCACCTGGCAGGGCATCGCCCTCGACGGCCTCGCCGAGTTCCGGCACCCGGACGCCGCGGAACAGGACACCGCGGAAGCGGACATGCCGGTCCGCGACGGCATCGTCGTGGGCTGTGCGACGCCCTCGGAGCATGCGTACGGGGCGGCGCTGGAGGCGCTGTGCGGGGTGCTGCCGCCGGCGGGTGACTGACGTGCGGGCCTGCCGCGCCGGGATCCCGGCCTCCTGACTGGGGAGGAGCCGCGCACGGCCGGATCCTGCCCAGGGAGGAGCCCAGGACCGCCGCCGACTGCTGCCCGTGGACGAGTTGCCCCGTCCCGGCATACTGCTGCATTCTGATTTGTTCTCCCGCATGTCCGAAAAGTGGCTTCTGGGCTACATGGATGCGAACAGGAGTGGGATCATCGGAGCAGGAGGCGTGCTGTCACCGCACCCGGAGATGGGCCCGGGCCGGTAGCCGGCTCGCCCCCATCCTTCGTTCCGTCGTCAGGCGCAGGGCCACCCCGGCGCGTCCCCCCTGTTGGCGGTCGGTCCTGGAGGGTGTTCGATGACGACGCTCGACGAACGTCACGGAGAAGGTGCGCGCGACGGGGACGAGCACCGAAACGACTTCGCCCTCGGCCCGGTCGAGGCATACGGCCCGGAGCACGGACTTCGCCCCGTGGTCCCACTGGACCAGCCCGGCACCGCGCTCCCCCGTTCCCTCGGCTCCAAGGCCGCGAACCTCGCCCGCGCGGCCCGCGCCGGGCTGCCCGTACTGCCCGGGTTCGTGATCCCGGACCGCGCCGGCGGCGACACGGTCGCCCTGCGGCGCGCCTGGGACGATCTGTCCGACAACGGCGCCCATCCGCTCGTCGTACGGTCCTCGTCGCCCCAGGAGGACACGGCCGAGTCGTCCCTGGCGGGCCAGTTCACGTCGGTGCTCGACGTCCGCGGCTGGGCGGAATTCCGTACGGCCGTACAGACCGTGCTCGACTCGGCGCACCGGCCCGACGGGTCCACGGCGCCCATGGCGGTACTGGTGCAGCCGATGCTCGCGGCACGGGTCGGCGGTGTGATGTTCGGTGCCGACCCGGTGGCGGGGCGGGCCGACCGGATCCTGGTCAGCGCGGTGCGCGGCGGGCCGGACAGCCTGGTCAGCGGCGCGCAGGCGGGCACCGACTACTGGCTGAGCGGGCGTGGACGCCTCTTGCGGAGCGAGTCTTCGCGGGCTCCGTGGACGCAGGCCCAGGCGAACGGCGGGCCGCTCACGCGCGGCCAGCTGTTCCGGCTGGCGCGGCTCGCGCGACGGGTCCGGCGGGTCTTCGGGGGGCCGCAGGACGTCGAGTTCGGGTTTGACGCGGACGGTCGGCTGTGGCTGTTCCAGAGCCGGCCGATCACCGCGATGGCGGCGCGACCGGCACGTGGGGCGCGGCTGCTCGGGCCGGGGCCGGTGGCGGAGACTCTGCCGGAGCAGCTGGCGCCGCTGGAGGGGGACCTGTGGGTGGCGCCGATGGCCCGCGGACTCGCCGCCGCGCTCGACATCGGGGGCACCGCGCCACGCCGGCTGCTGAGGTCGCTGCCGGTGGTCACGACCGTGGGCGGGCGTGCCGCAGCCGACCTGCGTCTCCTCGGCGCCGTCCCGCCCCGGCACCGCTGGCTCGCGCTGCTCAACCCGGCGCCCGGAGCGCGCAGGCTCGGCGCGGCCTGGCGGGTGGGCCGCCTGGTGTCCTCTCTTCCCGGACTGGCGACCGACCTGGCCGCCGACGTGGACCGCCACCTCGCCGAGGTCCCGTCGCCCGCGGAACTCTCCGCCCCCGCGCTGGCCGCCGAGCTCCGCTGGACCCGCCGGGTCCTGGTCTCCCTGCACGCCCAGGAGGCCCTCGCCGGCGCCCTCCTCGACGAACCGCCCGACAGCCGCACGGCGGCCGGCGCGGCTCTCACGGCCCTGGCCGAGGCCCGCGCCCTGGGCATACCCGACGATCAGGTGACCGCCACCCACCCCGTGACCCTCGCCCTCACGGCCCCGAGCCTGCGCGCACGGGGACGGCTGCCGGAGGCGTCCGCGCCGAGTCAGGTCGACGGCGGCCACCGTCCCGCCATCGGCCCGGCACGGCCGAGCGCCCCCACGAACGAAGCTCCCGGCCCGGCAGGACCCAGCGTCCCTACGAGTGCCGCCGTCGCCGTCCGCCCGACCGCCCACCCCGCGAACTCCCGGACCTCCCCTCCCACCCCCGCACCCCGCACCTCCCCTCGCCCAGCCGCATCCCGCACCTCCCCTCACCCAGCCGCTCCCCTCACCTCCCGCGCCTCCCTCACCGCCCTCCCGCCCCGCGAAGCCCTCCGGCTCCGCATCCGCTGGGTGCAGGAGCTGCAGGTGCGGCTCGTGCACGAGGTGGCGCGGCGACTGGGGATCCCGAGGGAGCGGGTCGGACTGTTGCGGTGGTCGGAGCTGGTCGCCGTGCTGGGCGGCGGCGCCGTGCCCGGCGACCTCCACGCGCGCGTGCCGCGGCCGGAGTCGCCCCCGCTGCCGGACGCGTTCCGACTCGCGGACGGTCACGTCGTGGTCGCCGAGCGCGGGGGCGACCGGGGTGGAGGCATGCGGGGCGTGTCCGCCGGCCGGGTCGTCGGGACCGTGTGGGACGGCACGGGTCCCCGGCCGACGGACGCCGTCCTGGTCGTACGCACCCTGGACCCCGCGCTCGCCCCGCTGCTGCCCGGCCTCACCGGCCTGGTCGCCCAGACCGGCAGCCCGTTGTCCCATCTGGCCGTTCTGGCAAGGGAGTTCGGGCTCCCCGCGGTCGTCGGCGCCGCGGACGCCGTACACCGTTTCCCGCCCGGCTCCCGCCTCACCGTCGACGGGACGGCCGGTGACGTACGACTGGGGGACGTGTCATGAGGAAGATCGCGTACGTCTTCGGAGCGGTGGTCGCCACCGGCGCGGGCACCTATCTGATCGTCTATCTGTACCGCTGGCAGTGGCAGCGGGCGATGATCTGCGGTGTGTTGCTGCTGGTCGTCGAGGTGATGCTGTTCGGCCTGGTGACGCTGGGGCGGCTGAGCCGGATCGAGGAGCGGTTGCGTGACAACGACCGGCGACAGCGGGAGCTGGACGCCCGCACGGAGGACGTGCTGACGCGGCTGCGGGAGCCGGCCGCGGCGCGCGAGGAGACGCGGTTCCGCTGGCTGGAGGACCCGGCGGAACGGTCGTATGTCTTCGTGCCGGTGCTGATGGTCGCCGGGGTGGCGCTGTCCGGGCTCGCCTGGGTGGTGCAGAAGCTCGCGTCGGCCACGGCCAGGCCGGCCGAGCGACGCCTGGCCGGACGGCTGGCCGTCCTCGCCGCCCCCGACGGCCCGTTCGAACCGGCGCAGGCCCTGGACGACCAGGACGACCTGCCTGCGCTGGGTGCCGGGACCTCCCGGAGCCGTACCGCACGCCGGACCGTCGTCGCCGTCGTCGGCGCCGCCCTGCTCACCGCGCTGATCGTGGGGCTCGCCGACCTCACCCAGACCCGTGAGGAGGAGGCCAACGACAGTGAGGTGACCTCCGTGGTCGTCCACGTCGACCTGCGGGGCGCCGACCTGTCGGCCGCGCGGCGCTCGCTCGCCGCCCAGCAGATCTGGACGGCCTGCCGGGACTCCACGTCCGTCCCGCTGCGCCACGTGGCCCTGGGCGACCTCGGCGATGGCCTGTTCGCCGGGGTCGTACGGCCCGCGCTCACCGAGCACAACCTGATGCGACTGCGCGGCTGCCTGGAGGACGCGACGCTGGACCAGGCCCATCTCACGGTGGTCGCCGTGGGTGACGCGGACGCGGACGACGACTGAGCCGAACGCGACGGCGGCCGAACGCGGCCGCGAGCCCACGCCAGCGCGCGAACACGTGTGAGTACACGCGAGTCCAGGCAAGCCCACGTGAGATACATCGCATAAACGGACAAAGTACCCATTGATCACGAAGCCGGGGGTACTCTGCCAATTGCGCCCTCGTCCCCTAGTCCCCCGGGTCGCTCATGGCTGTTCTCAGCGCAACCCTGCCCCGCCCTGCCGTCCGCCGCCGCCCGCTCCCCCAGCGCGCCCTGCGGATCCTCGTGGGCCTCCTCATCGGCTATCTCGTCCTGTGGGCCGTGGGCGCGGGCAGCGTCCTGGGCATGTCGTACCTGGCCCGACAAGAGACCGCGGCCCCCGTCGGAACCCGCAGCGTCCAGGGCGTGAACCACTTCCAGCCGGTGGACCGCGACGGCCGCCTGTGGCGGGGCTCCGCCCCCTCCCCCGCCGGTTACCGGGCGCTTGCGGGCATGGGCATCACCACCGTGGTGGACCTGCGCGCCGAGAACCTGAGCGCGGCCCAGCTGGCCGAACCGGGCAAGGCCGGACTGACGGCCGTACGCATGCCGATCCGCGACGGACAGACGCCGTCACCCCAGCAGGTGCAGAACTTCCTGCGCACCGTCACCTCGTCCTCCGGCCCGGTGTTCGTGCACTGCGGCGCGGGAGTCGGCCGTACGGGCGCGATGGTCGCCGCCTACCTCGTGAACACCGGCGAGGAGTCGCCGTCGCAGGCGGTCCGGCGCAACCTCGCGGTCGGACCGCCGTCGATCGAGCAGATCTACTACGGGCTGAACCTCAGCCCGGCCAAGGCGGAGCAGCCTCCGCTACCGGTCGTGGTCGTCAGCCGTCTGGTGGACGCTCCGCGGCGCATCATGTCGTACCTGTAGCCATGCCCGGTGAGTACGCCCAGCCGATGACGCCCAGCGGGTACCTCCGGTAACGCGCCTAGGGCTTACGCCCCACCGCCCCGTACCCGGGAATGACGCCGTCGTCCTGCCCGGGCACCGGTTCCCCCAGCTCAGCGTGCCAGTGGTGGGGCACCTCGACGCCGGGCTCGACGAGTTCGAGGCCGTCGAAGAAACGGGTGAACTCCTCGCGGGAGCGCAGGGCCAGCGTGACGCCGGCCGCCTTCAGCTTCTCGGTCGCCGCCTTCGACTCCTCGGGAGTGAAGTCGGCGGTCGCGTGGGACATCACCAGGTAGCTGCCCGAGGGGAGTTCGGACAGCAGCCGGCTGACCAGTTCGTGCGCGCCGTCCTCGTCGGGGACGAAGTGCAGCAGCGCGACGAGGGAGAGGGCCACCGGACGGCTGAAGTCCAGGATCTTCCGGGCACCCTCGACGATGGCGTGCGGATCGCGCACATCGGCCTGCAGGTACTCGGTGACGCCCTCCTCCGTGCCGCGCAGCAGGGCGGCGGCGTGGGCCAGCACGATGGGGTCGTTGTCGCAGTAGACGACGCGAGCGTCGGGGGCGATCCCCTGGGCGATCTGATGCAGGTTCGGCTCGGTCGGGATTCCGGTGCCGATGTCCAGGAACTGGCGTACGCCGTTCTTGGCCAGCCAGCGGGTGGCGCGGTGCATGAACGCCCGGTTGACCCGCGCCATCACCGGGACGCGTGGGTCGAGGGCGAGCATCTGCTGCCCCATGGCCTCGTCGACGGGGTAGTTGTCCTTGCCGCCGAGATACCAGTCGTACATCCGCGCGGGATGCGGCTTGCTGGTGTCGATCGCAGTCATGAGGCACTCCGTAAGACGCAAAGAATTATCAACTAAGCACCAGATCAAGGTAGTTACGGCTCAGGCAGGCAAGTGACTCAAGCGGCTCAGGAGAGAAGGAAGTCCGCCTCCCCCGCCTTGGCGCCCTCGATGAACGCCGTCATCTCGGCCGAGGTGTAGATCAGCGCCGGCCCGTCCGGGTCGGTCGACTGACGGACGGCGATCCGGCCGTCGGCGAGCTTCATCGCCTCCAGGCAGTTGCCTCCGTTGCCGCCGCTCCACGGCTTGTGCCAGCCTTCGCTGCCCAAGTCCCGCGCGGGCATGCCGTTGTAGACCTGTATGCGCGGCTTGATGCGATCCATTCACAGCTCCTTGCGGAGATCCCGGAGGATCCCCTTCGTGCGATGTGCCGTAGCGGCCTGCGCCGCCATGCGGTCCATGACCTCCAGGTGGGTCGCCACCTCGGTGCGCGCGTCGAGGTAGACGGCGCCGGTCAGGTACTCGCTGTAGACCATGTCCGGCAGTTCTGACATGGCAAATCGGAACAGCACGAAGGGCCCGTACGTGCCGGGGTGCGGCCCGTTCGCGAACGGGGCCACCTGCAACGTCACGTTGGGCAGCTTCGTGGCCTCGAGCAACCGGTCGATCTGGGCACGCATCACCTCCGGGCCGCCCACCTGGCGGCGCAGTACGGTCTCGTCCATCACGACCCACAGCCGGGGTGCGTCCTCCCGGGTGAGCAACTGCTGACGTTGCATGCGCAGGGCGACATGGCCCTCGATGTCGTCGGGGCTGGTCTGGCCGATGGCGCCCGATCTCAGCACTCCGCGCGCGTAGTCCTCGGTCTGGAGCAGGCCGGGCACGAAGTGGGGGTCGTACGACCGGATGAGGCTGGCGGCGCCCTCCAGGCTGACGTACATCGAGAACCAGCCGGGCAGGATGTCGTGGAACCGCTGCCACCAGCCGGGTTTGTTGGCCTCCTCGGCCAGCTGCACGAAGGCCTCGGCCTCCTCGTCGGAGATGCCGTAGGCCTTCAGGAGCAGCTGGAGGTACGGGATCTTCAGCCCGACCTCGGCCATTTCCATACGGCGGACCGTGGCGGGGGCGACGCGCAGGACGCGGGCGGCCTCCTCGCGCTTCAGCCCGGCGCGTTCACGCAGGTCGAGCAGGCGTCGACCGAGGACGACCTGGCCGACCGTAGGCGCGGACCGCGGCTCGCTCACGCTCCACCTCCACGAAACGAAATCCCATCGACTGAACCTGACAGGCCGGCCGGACCCTGGCCGGCCGGCTGAATCCTGACCGGTCGACCGAATCCTGACAGACCGGCTGAATCCTGACAGGCCGACGGCGCCATTCGAAGACCTATCGAGGGTCTCGGCAGAACCGGCCGATCCTCGGTGATCCCAACTGGCGCCGTTCGACATGCTGTTGCCAGCAGTGTGCCACGGCCTTCCAGAGAGTCACACAGCACTCTGCAATTTTCAGAGTGACACTTGCCAAGTGTTCACGGCGGGGCGATAGTGGCAAGCGTGATTCCGTCCCCGCCCTTAGGAACAGACGCCGCCGCGGCCCCCCACGGCCTCGGTGCCGCCCCGGCGGTCGGGCCCCAGCGGGGCGCCGCCGCCGAGCGCCGGTTCCGCTTCGAACTGGCCGCGCATCCGGGTTCGCCCGCGCAGGCCAGACGCCTGACCAGGGCGCGGCTGAACGGCTGGGCGGTGTGCGAGGACACCTGCGACACGGCTGCGCTGGTCGTGTCCGAGCTGGTCACCAACGCGATCGTGCACACCGCGAGCGAGCACATCGTGTGCGAGTTGCACGACGGTGCCGACCTGGTGCGAATAGCCGTACGTGACGAAGGGTGCGCGCCGGGTGAACCGCACCCGCTGGCCGCGCGCCCCGAGGACGAGCACGGCCGGGGGCTGCTTCTCATCGACGCCCTGTGCCATGCGTGGGGGGCCCATGAGCAGGGGGCCGGTCTTGTGGTCTGGGCCGATCTGGCGCGTGCCGCCGGGTTTGCCGACGCTTCCGGCGCCGGCACGGGGCCGTACAACGATCTCGGGTGGGGGTCACGGCCCAAGCCGGGGCCGTCCGGAGGGTCGGGCGACGAGGACGAGGCGCAGGCGCGGTACGGCAGGGGAACGGGGGCCGCATGGCTGTGAGGGGCGTGTCCGGCGGCGGTCGGGTGTTGAGTCTGGATTCGCTGGTCCGTCTGCGCCGGGCGTTGCCCGCCGCTTCGAGTGTGCCTCGGCGGCTGGCCGTGCCGGACGGGATGACGGCGCCGTTGGGGTGTGACGCGGTGGCGGTGCCGGCGCGGTTCGGGCCGCTGGTCATGCCTCGGTTGCCTCGGGTGGGGTGTGTGTACGCCGACGAGGCGCACTGGTGGTGGATCGTGCCGTCGGATTCCGACTACGCGTTGGAGTGGCCGGAGGCTGTGCGGTACTCGACGGGGGCGGTGGTGCTGGACACTCCTCGGTTGATTCATCGGCCTGAGGGGTCGGTGCCTTATACGCCGCCGATTCCGCTGTATCTGGCGTTGTGCCGGGTGATGGGGATTACGCCGTCGTGGTCTCGGCAGATCTCGGCCTAGGGCTTCACTGTCGTTTCCTCGCCCCCGCCGCCCCTACCCGTCCCCTCCCTTGAAGGGGCTCCGCCCCTTCGACCCCGCTGTCGGCCCCGCAGGCCTCGTCCTCAAACGCCGGACGGGCTGAAACCATCGGGCCCTGCGGGCCTCGTGCTCAAACGCCGGACGAGCTGAAACCGTCGGCCCCTCGAGCCTTGTCCTCAAACGCCGGACGGGCTGAAACCGTCGGGCCTTCGGGCCTCGTGCTCAATCGCCGGACGGGCTGGAGGATGCCGGTCCGGGTTGAGAGCTGACCGCATACGCCCGGCGCGCACCTGCCGGGCTCTCTCGCGCCCTCCCCTGCTCGCGCCCCTCCCGCCATAGTGGCCCTCCGTCGGTCGGGGGAGGGTGTGTGGTGGGGAAGAAGCGTGGTGTTGGTGGGGCTGGGGTTTCGGAGTCGGAGCGGCTGTTGTTCGGGGGGCCGCTGCGGTACGACATGGGGTGGAACCAGCATCGAGACGCCTTTCTGGAGCTGAACTTCCGGGCGATGGTGACGCGGCTGCCGTCGTTGTTGGCGTCGAGTTTCCGGCTCGCGTGGCAGGCCGACCGGCGGGCGGCGCGGACGGTGCTGGTGGCCGAGGTGGGGCGGGGGCTGGGGCAGGCGGTGGGGCTGCTCGCCGTGAACAGTGTGCTGGGGCGGCTGATCGGGGGCGGGTCGCTGGAGGAGCGTTTACGGGGTGCCGTTCCCGCGCTGGTCGCGATGGCGGCGGTGATGGTGGTCTCGACGTTGCTGCGGGCGGCGTCCACGTATGCCACGGGGCGGCTGGAACCCAAGGTGGAGCGGGTGGCGACCGAGCTGTACCTGGAGCGGGCGGCGGCGGTGGAGCTGGCCGCGATCGAGGACCACGCCTTTCACAAGCTGCTGGACACCGCGCAGTACGGGGCCGGGTCCGCCCGGCGCATGATCTCCTACAGCACGCGGGTCGTGAACGCGGCCATCTCGCTGATCGCCGCGGCGGGTGTGCTCACCGTGCTGCATCCCGCCCTGCTGCCCCTCCTCGCGACCATGACGCTGCCCAGCGCCTGGAGCGCCCTGACCAATGCCCGGCGCCGCTACGAGTCCTTCCACACCTGGGTGCAGCACTCCCGGGCCGGCCACCTGATCAGCGGGCTGCTGACCGAGCCGGCCGCCGCGCCCGAGATCCGCGTGCACGGCGTCGGGCCCTTCCTGCTGCGGCACTACCGGGCGATGTCGGAGACGGCGGAGGCGGAGCAGGCGCGGCTGGCCCGGCTGGCGGCGCGTACGGGGCTGATCGCGGCGGCGTGGACGGGGCTCGCGACCGTCGCGACGTACGCGACGCTGGGCGGGCTGCTGCTGGGCGGCGCGATGGCGCTCTCCGTGGCGGGTACGGCCGTCATCGCGATCCGCACCGGCTCCTCCAGCCTCGACAGCCTCG
Organism: Streptomyces sp. NPDC008086; assembly: GCF_042957325.1. Taxonomy (NCBI): domain Bacteria; kingdom Bacillati; phylum Actinomycetota; class Actinomycetes; order Kitasatosporales; family Streptomycetaceae; genus Streptomyces; species Streptomyces sp. NPDC008086. Next base: position 292,105 of record NZ_JBIBIA010000008.1, on the reverse strand, counting down.
TCCTGGAGGTCAACGCGCTCCATGAGGAGGCCCTCTTCGTGGGCGATCTCCAGCGGCTGTACGTCGAGGCCGCCGAGCGGGCGATTCCGGTGGGCGGGGTCGCGCTGCCCGAGGATCCGACGGAGATCCGGTTCGAGAAGGTCGGCTTCAGTTACCCCGGGGAGTCCGCCCGTCCCGCCCTGGACGACGTCACGCTCACCCTGCCGCTCGGCCGGATCGTCGCGCTGGTCGGCGAGAACGGCTCCGGGAAGACGACCCTGGTGAAGCTGCTGGCGGGGCTCTACACCCCGGACCGGGGCCGCATCCTCTGGGACGACGTCGACGCGGCGACCGCCGACCGGCACGAGCTCGCCGAGCGCATCGCGATGGTGGCCCAGGACTTCAAGCGCTGGCCGTTCACCGCCCGGGTCAACGTCGCCGTGGGCCGCTCCTCCGCGCCGCTCACCGAGGAACGGCTGGCCGCCTCGCTGGGCGAGGCCGGGGCCGAGGACGTGGTGGCCGATCTGCCGCGCGGGCTGGACACCCTGCTGGCGCGCAACTTCAGCGGCGGCCACGAGCTGTCCGGCGGGCAGTGGCAGCGGCTGGGCATCGCCCGGGCGGCGTACCGGCGTGGTCGCATCCTGATCGTGGACGAGCCGACGGCGGCGCTGGACGCGCGGGCCGAGCTTGAGGTCTTCGAGAAGATCCGTGCCCTCGCCTCCACCGGGCAGACGGTCGTCCTCATCACGCACCGGCTGGCGTCCGTCCGCCACGCCGATCTGGTGCACGTCCTCGACCAGGGCCGGCTCGTGGAGTCCGGCACGCCCGACGAGCTGCTGGCCACGGGTGGTGTCTACGCGGAGCTCTACTCGCTCCAGGCGGAGCAGTTCACCTCGCGGGTGCCCGCGCCGAAGGCGGGCTGACGCCCGCGGTCGGCTCAGGCGGCGGCGTCGACCGGGACGTCACCGCGGACGATCACCAGGAAGGCGTCCGTCGCGAGGTCCATGACGACCTCGGCGGCCAGGCCCTCCATCCGCCGCGCGTGTGCGAACTCCTCCGCCGGCCACGAACCCCGCGGCCCGCCCGCGGGAAAGCGTTCGAGCACGGTTCGCCCGTTCAGCATCCTGCACCTCCGATCAGCGTCGTTCGTACTTGTAGGAGTTAACGCCTGCCGGAGATGAATCGCCTCGCCCGGTGACGGGACTGAGACGTAGTTGACACTCGTTCAGCGCGATGGGTGAGCATGCGCTCACCCTCGATGATCCACCGCTACGCCCCGTGTCAGTCCTCGTACTCGTCGTGATACCGGATGCGCTCACTGCCCGCAGGCGCCCCAAGGGCCGACGCACGCCCCTTGGGCTCCTCCCACTCCTCCTGCCGGCCGAGCGCGGTGAGGTCCAGGAAGCCGGTGGTCGAGCCCAGCCCGTCCAGACCGCGCTCATAGGTCGAGTAGGTGTGGAAGACCCGGTCCCGCTCCCGCAGGAAGCAGCTGACACCGGGCCGTTCCACCAGCTCGCCCTCGTGCTCCAGGGTCACCTCGAAGTCGTGGTTGAAGTCGCTGCCGTACGACGAGTACCAAGGCACGGTCCAGCCCATGCGCGCCTTGAAGGGAAGGATCTTCGTGTACGGCGCCCTGGACACGGCGACGAGGGTCGTGCCGCGCGCCTTGAGGTGCGCCAGATGCCCGATCTGGTCGAGGAATCCCGAGCAACTGCGGCATCCGGCGTCCCATTCCGGGGCGAACATGAAGTGGTAGACGACGAGTTGGCCCCGCCCCTCGAACAGATCGAGCAGGGCGGCCTTGCCGTCACCGCCCTCGAAGACGTACTCCTCCTCCACCTCGACCATCGGCAGTCTGCGCCGCTCGGCGTTGAGCGCATCACGCGCACGCGTGACCGCCTTCTCCTTGACCAGCAGTTCCTCACGTGCCGCGCGCCACCGCGCCCGCGACACGACCTCCGGAAGCGACATGGACGCCCCTCCTCGCAACGGTCCGTTCCGGGTGGTGACCGGTGGGCGGGGCGGAACTCATCGCGGGGTGCGGAAGTTTTTCGGAGGACTTCTCAGGTGTCGTATTCCTGGATCCGCCCGCCGTGGCCGCGGTCCAGGAGCGCCGGGAGCCTCTCCCCCAGCTCCCTCACCACCGCGGGCACGTCGATCGTCAGCAGCTCCCGGTCGCGCATCAGGATCCGGCCGTTCACGATCGTCGTGCGGACGTCGGAGGAGCGGGCGCTGTGGACCAGGGTGGCGGCGAGGTCGTGGACCGGCTGGGTGTGGGGGCCGGTGAGGTCGACGAGGATGAGGTCGGCGCGGCGGCCGGGGGCGAGGGTGCCGAGGATGTCGCCGAGGCCGAGGGCGCGGGCGCTCTGGAGAGTGGCGTGGTGCAGGGCTTGACGGGAGGTCAGCCAGCGGGGGTCGCCCGTGGTCGACTTCTGGACGAGGGCGGTGAGGGCCATCGACTCCCAGACGTCGAGGGAGTTGTTGGAGGCGGCGCCGTCCGTGGCGAGGCCGACGGGGACACCGATGTCGTGCAGGGCCCGGACGGGTGTGGTGGTGGGCCAGGCGAACTTGAGGTAGCCGCGGGGCGCGGTCGCGACGGCCGTACGGCCGGAGGCGTCCCGCAGGATCGGCAGGTCACGGTCGAGGATGCCGGTGCCGTGCGCGATGAGGACGTCGGTGTCGAGGATCCCGGTGCGCCGGAGCACCTCGATCGGGGTGACGCCGTGGCGGGCGAGGCTGGTCTCGGCCTGGTCGCGGTTCTCGGCGGCGTGCAGGTGGACGGGGAGGCCGTGCTCGCGGGCGAGTTCGGCGGTGGCTGAGAGGTCGGCGTCGTCGACGGTGTAGGGGGCGTGCGGGGCGAGGGTGGTGGTGATCCGGCCGTCGGCGGAGTCGCGGTGCCGCAGCGCGAACTCCAGTGACTTCTCCCGCCCTCGGGGGCCCTGGGAGGAGAAGTACGCCTCCCCCAGGTGGGCCCGGATGCCGCACTCCTCGACCACGGCGGCCACGGCGTCCATCGAGAAGTAGTGGTCGGCGAAGCAGGTGACGCCGCCCCGGATCATCTCGGCGCAGGCGAGCCGCGCCCCCAACTCCACGTCCTTCTCGGTGAGGTTGGACTCGACCGGCCAGACGACGTCGTTGAACCACTCCTCGGTGGGCAGGTCCTCGGCGACCCCGCGCAGGGCCACCATCGGGGCGTGGGTGTGGCAGTTGACGAGGCCGGGGAGGGCCACCTGGCCCGACGCGTCGAGGCGTTCGACGGCGGTCCGGTCGCGTACGTCGTCGGCCGTGGTCACCTCCTCGACGACACCGCCGCGTACGACGATCGCGGCGTCCTCCTGGAACCCGATCCGCTCCTGGTCGTCGTGCAGGAGGACGGTGCAGCCGGTGACGATGAGGTCGGCGGGGGCCTGTGCGGGAGAAGGCGTCATCACGCCAACGTACGGCTCGGTCGTCGGGCCGCGTGAGGTGAACCGCGCATCCCGCGGCCGTCGCCCGGTGGCGCGGGCAGGCCGGGTCGGATCACGCGCCGGTCCGGGTGCGGGTCGGGGGCCGAGGCCCGACCGGTCCCCGCTCCTGCGCGAGTTCCGCCAGCAACTCGGTGAGCTGGGCGCCGTGCCGCGGCGTCAGCCGGCCCGAGTCGTCGAGGTGTACGGCGCACGCGGTGGTCGCGTCGACGAGCCGCTCCAGCGTGGCGACGACGTCATCGGCCCCCTCGGTGTGGCGGGCGAGCGCGGGCAGTTCCGCCGCGGCGAGGGCGATGGCGGTACGTGCCTCGGCGAGCGCTCGGTAGGCCTCGCGACGGAGCGTCCAGCGCAGGGGGCGGGCGTCCGTGCGGGTGTCGTGGGCGGCGCCCGACCCGCGGGGATCCCTTACGCGGCCAAGGTGATCACCGTGAGCACCGTCGGCCTCGTCCGCCTCGCGCAGAACATGGGCGAGGTAGGCGTGCGCGGCCCGGTGTGCCTCGCCGACGCGGGCGCGGACGCCTCCGCCTCGTTGGCCCGGCATCGGAAGGTGCCCCACGACCAGCACGATCGCGCAGGCCAGCAGGGTCTCGCCGATACGGCTGGCGGAGGCCTGTGGTTCGCCGCCGACCATGACCAGGGCGAGTACCAGCACGGTCACGACGGCCGTCTGGGCGGCGAAATGGCGGGTGGCGACGGGGATGAGGGCGCCGCTGAGGGCGACCAGCGCGATGAGGCCCTCGGGTCGGGGCAGCACGGCCGCGAATCCGGCGAAGAGGAGGGCGCCGAGCACGGTGCCGGCGGCCCGGCAGAGCACCCGGGACACGAGCGGGCCGAGGTCGGGCTTGACGAGGAAGACGGCGGTGGCGGGCAGCCAGTACCAGTGTTCGTGCTGGCCGTACCACTGGGCGTGGTGCAGGGCCTGGGCGATGGCGGCACTGGCGCCGAAGCCGAGCGCGACCCGCAGTCCGTACTCCCGTCCGCCGGCCCCGAGGACGGCCCGGACCCGGTCCTTGGCCGTACGGCGACGCCGGGTGTGCAGGTCGCTGTCGCCTCGGCCCCGGTCGAACGCCTCGGCGGCGTGCAGCAGGGCGTCGTCGAGGGCGCGCAGGGCGGGCGCGGAGCGAGAGGGCGCGGGGAGGGGGCCGGTGTGCGTGTTGCCGCGTACGGCCGCGGCGAGCCTGCGCGGCCCTTCGGAGGCGCGCTCGGCGACTCTCTCCCCGGCCCAGGCGAGCGCGGTGGCGGCCTCGGCGAGGGGCAGGGCGGCGGCGTACTGCGCGTGCAGCCGGCGTTCGGCGGACGAAGAGGCGTACCGCCGGAGCCGGGGTCCGGTGAGGGCGTCCTGCGCGTGGTCGAGGGCCGCGGTGAGCGCGACGCGGCGGGCGACCGCGTCCTGGGTGCCGACGGCGTCGAGGAGGTCCGCGACGGCGTCGTACACATCGGCGACGGCGTCCCGCTCCCCGTCGAAGCGGAAGTCCCCGACGAGCGAGCCGGGCGTCGGCAGGGCCAGCCGGAGCCCGAGCAGCCAGGCGGCGCCGGCGAGATAGACGAGCGCCCGCTGCCACCCGCTGTCCGGCAACGGCATTCCGGCCCCGATGGCGGCGGCGACCAGGAGTTGCGTGCCGGCGGCGGAGGCGACGGACCCGATGGCGCTGATGCCGCCGGCGAGGAGGCCGAGGCCGGTGAGGAGGAGGGTGAGCGGGACGGCGCCGAGGTGGTCACCGGCGTACGTACCGACGAACAGTCCCGCGGCTCCGGCCAGCGCGGGCATTCCGAGCCTCCTGACTGAGGCGCGGCGGCTGCCCGGACGGTCGTTGATTCCGGCGAGCATGGCGGCGATGGCGGCCACCACGCCGAGGGAGGTGCGGTCGGCGAGGACCGCGGCGAGGAGGAGGGGGCCGGCGGCCAGGGCTCCTCGGAGGACCGCGTTCCAGGGCACGGGTCCACGCTGGGTGCGCAGCGCGTGGGCGAGCCAGGGCGGAAGGGCGAGGGCCGGGCGTGCGGGGCGGGACAAGGGGCTCCTGTCGGGGCGAGGGCGGGGGTGTGCCTTCGGGCGACGGTGGCCGGGCGGCGGGCTGTGCTGCCCACCGTAGATCGAAGTCCTGGAGGGGATGGGACGGTCGTATTTCGGGGATGTGACGATGCCGGGAAAGGCCGCGTTCTTTATGAACGCAACTGCGCCGGGCCGGCTCTACAGAGCGAACTGCGGCCGGACTACAGGCCGAGGGCCATGGCGAGCCGGGTGAGTTCGGCGGTGGTGTTGACGTCGAACTTGGCCCGGATGCGACGCAGGTAGGTGTCGACGGTGTGCTGGGAGAGGCCCATGTGGCGAGCCGTCTGGCAGTAGGTGCGGCCGGCGGCGATGTGGCGCAGGGTCTCCAGTTCGCGCGGGGTGAGCGAGGGGGTCGTGGTGCGGGTCGCGGTGGGGGTGGGGTGCATGGGGGTGTTCTCCCGGCTGGTCGGCACGGTTGTTTCACCGGCTGGTCGGCACGGTCGTTTCTGCTCACACCCTTGGAAGCAGAGGGCAATGACTGGCAGCAGTGGCTGGTGACGACTGAATGCCTGAATACTTTGTTTTGCCCCTTGTAAAGAGAATGTTTGGGCGAGGTCATCACCGCGTCCGCCCGCTGTCACAGGCGTGTCACAGGCGCGGTCCCGTGCCGACACCGCCTCCGGTTGTGGTTGGTGTGCGCCGGGATCATGCTGGTCAGAGGGGTGCCGGCACGTGAGCGGTGAACGGTGAACGGCGAGAGGAGCGGTGATGGCGCGTCCTTCCTCCCGTTCCGGCGAGTGGGCGCGGGCGAGCGCCGCACCGCAGGAGCCGTGCACGGCCACGGTGGACGACCGGGGCATCGTGACCGGGTGGAGCGAGGGGGCCGGGCGGCTCCTGGGCTACGGACCGGCCGACGTGGTGGGCCGTCCGGCGGCCCTGCTGGTGGCCGATGACATCGAGGAACGGGTACGGCGGGTCGCGGCCGGGCGGCGGGGCTGGAGCGGCTCGGCGGTCCTACGGCACCGGGACGGGCGCCAGCTGCCGCGGCGGCTGCTGGCGCACCGGAGGACGTCCGGTGGAGCGGCGGCCGAGTGGCTGGTGGTGGCGGGCGCCGCCGGGGGGCCGTCGTCGCCGGGCGAGGATCTGCCGAGGGACGGGATGCTCGGCGACTGGGTGCTGCGTCAACTGCCGTGCAGCGTAGGGGTGTTCGACCGGGAGCTGCGGCTGGTGGCGGCGAACGCCGGCCTGGAGGGCGCGCTGTCGCTGAGCGCGGAGGAAATGCACGGCTGGCGTCTGGCGGAGCTCGCGCCGCATCCGCTGAGCGATCGGGCCGAGGCGGCGATGCGTCTCGTTCTCGACGGGGGCGGGATCCAGCATGTCGCGGATGTGATGGGCCCGGGGGGTGTCGGCGCTGAGGGCGGCTGGCCGGCGTCGCTGGCCCCGCTGAAGGACGACGAGGGCCAGGTCCGTGCGGTGTGCCTGGTGGCGTACCACACGGCGGGCGGCGATCCGGCCCGGCAGCGGATGCTGCTGCAGGCCCTGCCCCGCATCGGCACCACGGAGGACGCCGAGCGCACGGCACAGGAGCTGGCCGAGGTGGTCGTACCCGCCGTCGCGGACTACGTCTCGGTCGAGGTGCTGGACGCCTTTCGGCGCAGCGGCGAGGCGGACCCCGTGCTGTCGGCCGAGTCGGCGGGGCGGGCCGTGCTGAACCGGGTCGCGATGCGGTCCGTCGTCGACGACGGCGGCGCCCGCGTCACACCGGGAGAGTCGGTGCGCTACCCGGCGGTCTCACCGGTGACCCGATGCCTGATCGAGGGGCAGGCGGCCGTGTACGGGGTGGGCGAGGCGGCCATCGCGCGCTGGGCCGACGAGGACCCGCAGGCCGCCTGGATCGGCCGGGCGCGGGTGCACTCGGTGATGGTGGTGCCGTTGCGCGCCCAGGGCGGCGGCATGCTCGGTGCCGTGCTGCTGGGCCGGCACCGGCGCCGGGAGCCGTTCGACGCGGACGACGTGTGGCTGGCCCAGCAGCTCGCGAGCGCGGCGGCCGAGGGCATCCGCAGGGCCCGGCAGCGCGGCCGGGAACGTACGACCACCATGACCCTCCAGCGCAGCCTGCTCCCGCAGACGCTGCCCGACCAGCACGCCCTGGACATCGCCACCCGCTATCTACCGGCCGGCGGCCGGGCCGGGGTGGGCGGCGACTGGTTCGACGTGATCCCGCTGTCGGGCGCCCGGGTGGCCCTGGTCGTGGGCGACGTGGTCGGCCACGGCGTGCGGGCCGCGGCGACCATGGGCCGGGTCCGTACGGCGGTGCGCACCCTGGCCGACGTCGATCTGCCGCCCGACGAACTGCTGACCCACCTCGACGATCTCGTGGTGCACCTGTCCGCCGAGGAGGCCGGGCCGCAGGAGGCGGAGGGCGCCGCGGGGATCGGCACCACCTGTCTCTACGCCGTCTACGACCCCATCTCCCGGCACCTCGCCCTGGCCCGGGCCGGCCACCCTCCGCCCGCCGTGGTCGCGCCCGACGGTGCGGTGCGCTTCCTCGACGTCCCGCCCGGTCCGCCCCTGGGCCTCGGCGGCCTGCCGTTCGAGACGGTGGAGACCGAACTGGCCGAGGGCAGCCTGATCGCGCTGTACACCGACGGTCTGCTGGAGGCTCGCGACCACGATATCGACGAGGCCCTGGACAAGATGTTCGCCACCCTCGCCCGCCCCGCGCCGACGCCGGACACGGTCTGCGACCGGCTCCTCGCCGCCATGCTGACCCATCCGCCGGACGACGACATCGCCCTGCTCGCCGCCCGCACCCGCTGCCTCGGCGCCGACCGGGTCGCCACCTGGGAGCTGGAGTTCGAACCCACGGTCGTGGCCCGGGCCCGCCGGCTGGCCGCCGACCAGCTGGCCACCTGGCAGTTGGAGGAGGCCGGGTTCATCACCGAACTCGTGGTGAGCGAGCTGGTCACCAACGCCCTGCGCTACGGCCGCCGGCCCGTCCGGCTGCGCCTGATCCACGAGGGCCGCACCCTGATCAGCGAGGTCTTCGACTCCAGCAGCACGGCCCCGCACCTGCGCCGCGCCAGGGTGTTCGACGAGGGCGGACGGGGCCTGCTGCTGGTCGGTCAGCTCGCCCAGCGCTGGGGGACTCGGCATGAGGCCACCGGCAAGACGGTCTGGGCCGAACAGTTCCTCAACCCGGCCTGACCGGGGAGCCCGGGGGAGAGAGCCCGGGGGAGCCCGGGTGTGATGACGAGGGCCGGTGCCAGGCAGCCGGTTCACGGGGTGCGCCTCGGCGGGTCGGCGGGTTCCGGGCGCGGACGCCGCGTGGGGATGCGTGGGGGGAGGCATGGGGGGATGCGTGGATGCCGTACAGGCCGCGCCGGGGGCGATCGAGCGGGGGTGGGCTATCTGGGCGAGGTCGCGCTGCCAGAGCTGGGGGGACATGAGCGGTGGTTCCTCTCGGGAGAAGGTGACGGGGTGAAGGTCTGAGTGCCTTCACCCCGTCGGAGTGGATGTCGTGGTACTACCGTCCGGACTTACACGGCCGGGGCGGGCTCGTCGACCAGGGCTCCCGGCTCGGGCTGCGCCTCGGGCTCGGGCTGCGCCTCGGGCTGGGGCTGCACCTCGGTGCCGGTGCCGGTCTCGTTCTCGGTGCCCTGCTCTCCCGTACCGTCGTCGGTCTCCGTGCCGGTCCCGTTCTCGGTGCCCTGGTCGGCCGTGCCGTCGTCGGTCTCGGTGCCGTCCTCGGTCCCGGTGCCGTCCTCGGTGCCGGTGCCGTCCTCGGTGCCGGTGCCGTCCTCGGTGCCGCTGCCGGTGCCCTGGTCAGCCGTGTCGTCCCCGGCGTCGGTGCCGTCCTCGGTCCCGGACCCGTCCTCGGTCCCTTCCCCGTGCTCGCCCTTCTCCTCGTGCTCGTGCTTGTCCTTCGCCTCGTCCTCGTCCTTCCAGTGGTCCTTGTCCTCCCAGAAGTGGTGGTGGATCTCGACCTTCCACTCGTTGTAGTGCTTCTCGAAGTAGTAGTAGTCCTTGTGGCTGTCCCAGAAGTAGCGCTTGGCGTGCTTGATCACCACGAAGTAGCACTCGTACTTCTCCGACCAGTAGAACTTCTGGCCGCCCGCCCAGCAGTAGTACTTCTTCTCCCACTTTTCGTGGTTCTTGCCCTTGTGTCCCTTGTCCTTGCCGTCCTTGCCCTTGTGGCTCTTGTCCTCCTCCTTGAAGCGCTCCTTGTGGTCGTCACTCCAGCAGTAGTTCTTCTTGTGCTTGTCCTCGCGCTTGTCCTTGCGCTTGTCCTTGCCGTGGTCCTTGCCCTTGGCCTGGGGCGCCACGGCCGCCGCCGACTCGGAGGACATCGGGGTCGCCGTCGCGGCGGTGGCCGGCAGGATGACACCGCCGGTGACGACCGCGGCGGACACCGCCGCCATGGTCAGGCCCAGACGGCGCTTGGAACGGACGTTGTCGCGAGTGCGGGTGGAAGAGTTCATGGTTCCTTCTGGAGTGAGTGGCCCTTGGCGGGGCCCTGGTGCCTCGTTCGATCCGGCGTTTCCGGTGAGGCGCACTTCCAGTAGGCCCGCTTCGTCCCGCTTGGTCACGTTCCGAGGGCTCGGGACTTGACGGACCCGAAGCGGTGAGGTACTGGCACAATGGGCCGGTCAGCGACCGGGGCGGCGATCGAAGACGGGCCGGGCCCACAGCGGCGGATGCGGGGACGGCCCCACGGCCCGGTCCACCTGCGTCGGCGGATGCGGAGCCTCCTGCGGCTCCGGCTCCCGCTCGGCACCCCCCGCCGTCCTGCGCAGGGCCGCCACGAAGTCCAGGCAGGTGTCGTAGCGATCCTCGGGGACCTTGGCCAGGGCGCGGGCCACGACCTCGTCCATCTCCGGCGGGGTTCCCGGCCGCCTCTCGCTCAGGGCGGGCGGCTGGTCGTACTGGTGGGCCCACAGCAGTTCCATGCTGTCGTCCCGCTCGAAGGGCGGGCCGCCGGCGAGGGTCTCGTAGACGACGCAGGCGAGGCTGTACAGATCACACCTGCCGTCCACCGGACGGCCGGCGATCTGCTCCGGGGCCACGTAGTCGAGCGTGCCGACGAACTCGCCCACGGACGTGAGCCCGGTCAGCGACAGCGACTTCTTCGTCAGCCCGAAATCCGTGAGATAGACGTGCTCGGGGTGGTCGCTGTCGGTACCGCGGGCCACCAGCACGTTGCCGGGCTTCACATCCCGGTGCACCAGATCGTGCTCATGGGCCGCGTCCAGGGCGGACGCCACCTGTGCGGCTATACGTACCGCCGTCGCGACCGGCAGGGGGCCGTCCCGGTCGAGCAGGGCCCGCAGGTCCAGGCCCGGGACGTACCGCATGGCGATGTACAGGACGCCTTCCGTCTCACCGGCCTCGAAGATCGGCACGATGTGCGGGTGGTCGAGCGCCGCTGCCGCCCGCTGCTCGTGCGCGAAACGGCGGCGGAAGGTGTCATTGCGGACCATGTCCGGGGTCAGCAGCTTCAGCGCCACCGTGCGTTCCAGACGTAGGTCCCTCGCCCGGTACACCACGGCCATGCCCCCACGACCGAGCTCGCACTCCACCTGGTAGCCCGCGATCTGCTCCCCGACCAGTCCCGCACCCATCGCCGCGCATCACCCACCGACAAACGCTGCGTACATGGACAAATTATCCAGCGGATCCGCTCGCCGGGCCACACCCCTCCAGGGCCGCCACGGCCCCGTCCATCGCCCGCTCGAAGAGCCGCTCCGCTTCACCGACCGCCGAGCTCAGCGCCGAGCCGAGCGCCTCGCCGCCGGCACCGCCCAACGCCCCGACGACGTCGTCCACACCCCGCAGCCCCGCCCGCTCCAGCAGCCGCTTCTCGTTCGTCACCCATTCCCCGCGCGCCGCCAGCACGGCGTGCCCGGTCTGCGCGGCAGCCGTGGCGAGGGCACCCGCGACCTCGGTGAGCCGACCGGCCGGGGCATGGTTGGCACGCGCATAACCGAGCGTGGCCCGGGCGGTGCCGTACCAACGCTCGCTCGCCGTCCGACGCAGCCGCTCGGGATAGTCGGCCGGTCTCGGCAACTCACCCCGCAGCACCCGGTTGATCGCCAACTCGGCCACCACCAGGTAACTGGGAATCCCCGCGAGATGGAACAGCAACGGCTCCACCCGGAACCGCCCCTCCTCCGCCTCCGCCAACTCCCGCTCCACCACGTCGAGATCGCGATAGTGAACATCCACCCGCCGCCCCTCGACCGTCAGCCACGCTCCCCCGTTGAACACACCCCCGCCCCAGCCACCGACCTCCGACACCTCGCCCTCCCAGCCGAGAGCCCGGAGATCCTCCGGATCGAAGGCCCCGCGGTAGTAGACGGCCAAGTCCCAGTCACTGTCCGGCCCGTGCGTGCCCTGCGCCCGGGATCCACCGAGGGCGACGGCCCGGACGGCGGGGAGGGAGGCGAGGCGGTCGGCGGTGTGGGTGAGGAAGGCGGGGTCGGGGAGGGCGGGCCCGGGACCACCAGGGTCAGGAAGACCAGGGTCGGGACCACCGGGGTCAGGGAGAGCAGGGTCGGGATCAGCCAGCATGAACGCAGCGTATGGACTAGCCCGCCGAGGCTCCACACGATTACGCCCCGGCCCTCATCCCGTCGCCGCCACCCCGAAGCCGGCCCCCGAGATACCCCCCAGCCCCTCCACGATCCGCATCAACGGGCCCCGCAGCGCGGCCAGTTCGGCTCGCATCGCCTCGGCATCCGGCCATGCCGCCTCGTGGTCCAGGGGTGCCACTTCCGCCGGGCAGCAGGCCTCGTACGCCGCGAGGCGCGGATGCCGCGTGCTGGTGAACGGGCGGAGCCGAGCGGGCCGAGAGTCCTTGCGCCACTGCTCACCGAGTAGCGCAGCTGCACCGCGGCATTGTCAGTGGCACCCGCTATCAATGGACTCGTCACTCAACGTGACCATTCGATTGATGACGGGGGAAGCGGCGATGACAGCGCACGAGGAGACTTCAGAGGACCTGAACCAGGTCGAACCACCCCGCAGCCACCTCTCCACATCCGGCCTACGAGCCCGCGGCTGGACCCCCGGCATGATGCGCCAACTGCTCGGCGAACCCGATCTGTTGCGCAGCAACCCGCACTTCGACGCCGTCCCGCAGACCCGTCTCTACCGCATCGAACGCGTGGAGGCCGTCGAGCGGAGCGAGGAGTTCCGCGCCGCTGCGGCGCTTGCCGCGAGGCGTTCCGCTGCCGCGCGGGCCGCCGCGCTGCGCAGGCGACGGGAGGTGCTGGCGCGGATCGCGGCGGAGCCCATCGAGGTGCCGCGGCTGGCCCCCGACAGGCTGGCGGCGCTGGCCGTCGAGCATCGCAACCGCATGGATGAGGAGCGAGCGTCCCGGCGGTCGGGCCATGTCGTGGAACCTGCCACGGTCAGCGGCGCCGAGCCCGGCGCGCTCGCCCGCTGGAAGGTCGACTATCTGAGCCATCGACTCACCCGCTACGACGAGATCCTCGACGAGTTGTACGGCCGCACCGGCCGCGCGGCAGCGGAGGAACTGCTGCGCCACCGCATCTACGCCGCCATCTCCGAGGCGTACCCACCCCTTGCACGGGAGTGCGAACGCCAACTGCGTGAACGGCAGTGCGGTCCACCGCCGGGATGACATCCCGGGTGCGGCTTCCGGGACGGAAATTCGGATGCGTATGCGGCTCCGCCCCCGGATGATCGGCAAGTTGTCACCACGAGACCATTCCCCACCGCTCACCACTGTTCACCGCCACCACCTCTCAGGCACCCCAGGAGCGCCCATGATCCGGCGAGTCACCTCCGCCACCCTCTTCCCTCCCCCCACCTACTCCCACGCCTCCGTCGTCGAGGCCGGCACTAGGCTCGCCTTCCTCGCCGGTTCCGTGCCGCTGGACGGTGACGGGAACCTTGTCGGCGAAGGTGACCCCGTGCGGCAGGCCGAGCAGGTGATCGCCAACCTGGAGGAGCAACTGCGGTTGGTCGACAGCGACTTGGCGCACGTGGTGTCGACCGATGTGTACGTGGTGAGCGGCGACACCGCCGTGCTGTCGGCCGTCTGGGACGTCGTCGAGGCATCGGGACTGAGCGCGGGTCCGCACTCGTCGACGCTCCTGGGCGTGGCCAGTCTCGGGTACACGGGGCAGCTGGTGGAGATCACGGCCACGGCGGTCGTTCCCGAGGGGCCGGCAGAAGGGTCGCGGCCATGACGCCGGTCGTGCTCCGCCGTGCCACCGCGGCCGACGCCGCTGCCGCCGCCGACCTCTGGCTGCGGTCCTTCGCCGCCGCCCTGCCGACGGTCGTCCGGCCGCACTCCGACGACGAGGTGCGGGCCTACTTCCGGGAGGTGGTGGTCCCGCTCAGGGAGACCTGGGTCGCCGATGCCGCCGATGCCGCAGACGCAAGCGAGACCGCCGAGATCGTCGAGGCCGCAGAGCCAGCCGAACCAACCGAGGCCGTCGAGCCAGCCGAAGCAACCGAGGCAGCCGAAGCCCTCGAGCCAGCAGAAGCAACCGAGGCCGCCAACCACCTCATCGGCCTCATGGTGCTCGACCACGACGAGCTCTCCCAGCTCTACCTCGATCCCGACCAGCGGGGCCGCGGCCTCGGCGACCGGTTCGTCGATCTCGCCAAGCGACGCAGACCGGGCGGGCTGAGCCTGTGGACCTTTCAGGTCAACAAGCCCGCCCACCGCTTCTACGAGCGCCACGGCTTCGTCGCCGTCGAACGCACGGACGGCAGCGCCAACGAGGAGCGGGAGCCGGACGTGCGGTACGTCTGGACTCCGTCCCCCGTCACTCCGCCCCCCGTCACCCCCTCCGCCGTCACCCCGATCAGCCCGGAGACGCCCCCCACGCCCGCCGTTTCGGCAACGGCTTCGCATACGTCCCGGCCCGACTCGTCGTGAGCCCCAACCCCACCAGTGACTCGGCGAGTTTGACGGCCGCCGCCACCCCGTCGACCACCGGAACCCCCAGCTTCTCCGCCACGGTCCGCTGCAACCCGGTCATCCCGGCACAGCCCAGCACCAGGACCTCGGCGCCGGCGTCGCGGGCCCGTTCGGCGGCCGTCAGGAAGGCGGACTCGGTGCGCTCGCCGTCCTCCAGTTCCAGCACGCCGAGCCCCGTACCGACGACGGCGACGCAGTTGCGGCCCACCCCGGCGGTCTCCAGGCTGTCCTCGATCTGGCCGCACGACCGCTCCAGCGTGGTCACCACGCCGTACCGCCGCCCGAGCAGACAGGCCAGATGCGCGGCGGCCTCGGTGATGTCGACGACCGGCACGTCCACCAGCTCCCGTACGCCCTCCCTCCCGTGCTCCCCGAACCCGGCCATGACGACCGCGTCGTACTCGGGACCCTCGTACGTCCGCAGCGCGTCCATCACGGCCGCCGCCGAGAGGTAGCTGTCGAGCCAGCCCTCCGCCGACTCCGGCCCCCACGCGGGGGTCAGTCCGAGCACGGTGGTGCCCGGGCCTGCGGCGGCCCGGGCACCTCGTACGATCTCCTCGGTCATCTCCTGCGTGGTGTTGCAGTTGGTGACGACGATCCGCACGTCCTTCAGACCTCCCGCGTCACGGACTTGGTGGCCGGCGCGGCAGCGGACTCGGCGCGCTCACCGCGGCACAGCAGCAGGTAGAGACCCGCCGCCATCGCCGTCCCGATGAACCAGGAGTACGGCGACACATCGCTGAACGTCTTCACCAGCGCCAGCACCGCCGCGACCCCCGCCGACGGCAGGAACGCCCACAGCGCCTTGGGGTTGACGCCCTTGCGGTAGTAGTAGCGCGAGCCGGGCTCGGCGGAGAACAGTTCCTCGACGTCCACCCGGCCACGCTTGACCAGGTAGTAGTCGACCATGATCACGCCGAACAGCGGGCCCAGGAAGGCGCCGAGGCCGCCCAGGAAGTAGTTGACGACGGTCGGGTTCGAGAAGAGGTTCCACGGCGTCACCACCAGCGCCGCGACCGTGCTGATCATGCCGCCGACCTTGAAGGTGATCTTCTGCGGCCAGACGTTGGCCAGGTCGTACGCCGGGGAGACGAAGTTGGCGACGATGTTGACACCCATGGTGGCGATGGCGAACGTCAGGGCGGCCAGCACCAGCACCCAGGTGTTGCCGACCTTAGCCACCAGCTCAGCCGGGTCCGTGATGGCCTCGCCGAAGACCTCCAGCGAACCGGCGGTGACGATCACCGAGACGACCACGAAGGCCGTCGAGTTGATGGGCAGACCCCAGAAGTTGCCCTTGCGGACCGTGCGGTAGTCGGGCGCGAAGCGCGAGAAGTCGCAGAAGTTGAGCATCAGCGTGCCGTACGTGGCGAGGATCAGGCCAATCGCGCCGAACCACTGCCGCCACTGCTCGCCGACGGAGACCGGGTGCGGGGTGGACGTGAGCGAGATCGTCCAGCCGGCCTTGGCCAGGATCCAGACCGCCAGCGCGATCATCACCACCCAGATCGCCGGACCGCAGAAGTCCTGGAACTTCCGCACCGACTCCATCCCCTGGCTGATGATCAACGCCTGGATGAGCCAGAGGGAGAGGAAGGAGACCCAGCCGAGCGCGTGCAGGCCCAGGAAGGAGCTGTGCGTCCAGGATTCCAGGCCCGGCCAGGCGGCCAACAGCATCACGTTGACGGCCACGGACGCCAGATAGGTCTGGATGCCGTACCACATGATGGCGATCACGGCCCTGATCAGCGCCGGGATGTTGGCGCCCCAGACTCCGAAGCTGATGCGGCTGACGACGGGGAACGGGACACCGTGGCGCTGGCCGATCTTCCCCATCCAGTTCATGCCGACGTAGATGAGCACGAAGCCGACGAGCAGGGACGTGAAGACCTGCCACACGTTCATGCCGAGGACCAGCAGACCGGCCGCGAAGGTGTAGTTGCCGAGGTTGTGGACGTCGGACATCCACAGCGCGAAGAGGTCGAAGACCTTCCAGTTGCGCTTGTCCGCGGGCGCGAGGTCTTCGTTGGTGAGCCTGGGATCGGGGACGAACGCTGGTGTGCCGGTGACTTCGGCACGGTCGGCGAGGGACACGGGGCCTCCAGGAGCCAGGGGACGGAGGACTGCTTTTGGAGGTGCCGCCCACGATAGGCGGCGTTTGGTATACCAAACTGCCGACATAGTCCTCCCGTCAACAGTTCTGACCGATGTCGCTCTTGTTAACGCTCCGTAAAACACACCCCGGGTCAGCCAAAATGGCCCCATGAGCTCCACGACGAAGATCGAACCCATCGGCGCGGTACGGGAACGCGTCCTGGCGACCCTGCGGCAGGACATCATCGCCGGACGTCTGCGCCCCGGAGACCGGCTCGTCGAGCGGGAGCTGGCCGAGCGCCTCGGAGTCTCGCGCGTGCCGGTCCGCGAGGCGATCCGCGCCCTGGTCGTCGAGGGCTTCGTCCACTTCGAGTCGGCGCGCCGTACGGTCGTGCGCCGACTGACCCCGGCCGACGTCAAGGAGCTCTTCGAACTGCGCGAGGCCCTGGAGGTGTACGCGGCCGGACTCGCGGCGGCCCGGGCGACCCCGGAGGACCTGGCCGAGGTCGAGCGGCTCCTCGACCAGGCCGCCACCGCGACCGAGGCCGGCGACGCGGAGACCATCACGGACGTCAACAGCCGCCTGCACGACCGGATCATCGCCATGGCCGGCAACAACCTGCTGATCGAGGCCCTGGAACCGGTCGCCGGACGCCTGCGCTGGATGACCCGGCGGAACGAGGAGTGGCCCCAACTCCTCGTGGAACACCGCGAGTTGTACGAGGCCATCGCCTCCGGCGACCCGACACGGGCCAAGTCGCACGCGCTGGCCCACGTGCGGACCAACTACCGGTCGACGGTACGGCAGCTGTTCGGGGAGGACGCCGAGCAAGGTCCTGCCGACCAGACTCCCGCCGATCAGGGCCCTCCCGATCAGGGCCCTCCCGATCAGAGTCCCGCCGATCAGGGTCCCGTCTGAGCCGACTCGCGCCCCGCGTACCTGTCCGTCGCCGCCACCAGTGCGTCCGCCATGCCCGGCGCCCCGGCGTGGTGCCCCACGTCGTCGATGACGATCAGCTCGCTGCCCGGCCAGGCGTGGTGCAGACGCCAGACGATGCCGAGCAGGTTGCCGGGGTCGAGGCTGCCCTGGACGAGGGTGCCCGGAACGCCCTTGAGCAGGGGCGCGTCCCGCAGGACGACACCCTCCTCACCGCCCTCGCCCTGCTCCTCGCCGAGGGAGAGGAAGTGGCCGTTGCCCCAGTAATGCGTCACGGTCCGCGCGAAGCCCATGCGGAACACCGGATCCTCGTAGCGCGGCACGGAACGCGGCGGTGCTGCGGCGATGGCCGTCTCCCAGTCGGTCCACGCCCGCGCCGCCCGCGCCCGCACCTCCGGGTCCGGCGACTCGATCAGCCTGCTGTACGCGGCGGCGAGGTTCCCTGCCCGCTCGGCCTCCGGCACCTCGGCGACGAACCGCTCGAAGGCCTCCGGGAAGAACTGCCCGAGCCCCCTGGTCAACAGGGCGACCTCGGCGTCGGAACCGGTGGCCACGCCCGTGAGGACGAGCTCGGACACGACCCCGGGATGCGTCTGCGCGTACCGCAGCCCGAGCACCGATCCCCACGACACCCCCCACACCAGCCACCGCTCGATCCCGAGATGCCCCCGCAGCAGCTCCAGATCGGCCATCAGGTGCGTGGTCGTATTGACGCTCATGTCCGTCTCGTACGCGCTCGCGTGCGGCGTCGAACGTCCGCATCCGCGCTGGTCGAGCAGCACGATCCGGTAAGCGGCGGGGTCGAACAGCCGCCGGAACCAGGGGTTGCTCCCGGAACCCGGCCCGCCGTGCAGCACCACCGCCGGTTTGCCCCGCGGGTTCCCGCAGGTCTCCCAGTAGACGCGGTTGCCGTCACCGACGTCGAGCATGCCGTGGTCGTACGGGTCGATCTCAGGATAGAGGGGCATCCGGGCAACGTAACGTCCACGCGGTCGTCCGGTCGCCTCAATTTCAGGTGAGAGTGGCCGCTCGCGCCGCCGTGCTCAGCACCTCCCGCAGCATCTCGGGGGTCAGCCGGCCGGTGAAGGTGTTGCGCTGGCTGACGTGGAAGCACCCGAAGAGGTCGAGCCCGTCGAGGCCACCGGCCCCGTCCAGCGCCACCCGCGCCCCGTGCGCGAACGCCGGCCGCGGCCGGGGCACCGGCCACCCCGCCTCCACCAGCGCCGGCAACGTCGCCTGCCAGCCGAACGCCCCCAGCACCACGATCACCCGCAGCGTCGGCCGCAACAGCCCCAACTCCCGTACGAGCCAGGACCGGCAGGTCTCCCGCTCCCCCGGCGTGGGCTTGTTCGCGGGCGGAGCGCAGTGCACGGGGGCCGTGACGCGTACGCCGTACAGCTCCAGACCGTCGTCGACGGCGACCGACGTGGGCTGCGAGGCGAGGCCCACGTCGTACAGCGCCTGGTACAGCACGTCCCCGGAGCGGTCCCCGGTGAACATCCGGCCGGTCCGGTTGCCGCCATGGGCCGCGGGGGCGAGCCCGACGATCAGCATCCGGGCGTCCGGCGGGCCGAACCCGGGCACCGGGCGGCCCCAGTACGTCTGGTCGGCGAAGGCGGCACGCTTGGTGCGGGCCACCTCCTCACGCCAGTCGACAAGACGCGGGCAGGCCCGACACCCCGCGATCCGTCGGTCGAGGTCGGTGAGGGCGTCCACGTTTCCACCGTAATCACACTCGCACCGGTACGGCCGACACGGCCCCTGCGCGAGCTAAGGTCGGGGCATGGCTTCCGAGCATGACGAGGACGACAAGGGGACGAGCGGCGGCCCGGCCGAGGGGCAGCCCGGCGCGTCCGGCACCGAACCGGCCGTCGACCCGCAGGTCGCAGCGGCCGAGGCCGCCGCCGAGGCCGCCGGTGCGCGCAGCGGCGAGAGCGTCCGGATCGACAGCTGGATCTGGTCCGTACGCCTGGTCAAGACCCGCTCCATGGGCGCCACCGCCTGCAAGGGCGGCCACGTGCGCGTGAACGGCCACAACGTGAAGCCCTCCCACTCGGTGCGCGTCGGCGACGAGGTACGGCTGCGGCAGGAGAACCGGGAGCGGATCGTCGTCGTCAAGCGGCTCATCAGCAAACGGGTCGGGGCGCCGGTGGCGGTCCAGTGCTACGTCGACAACTCGCCCCCTCCCCCGCCGCGCGAGGCCGTCGCCCCGGCCGGCATCCGCGACCGCGGCACCGGCCGCCCGACCAAGCGGGACCGACGCGAGATGGAACGCCTGCGCGGCCTCATGGACGGCGGCCCCGGACAGCCACGCGGGCGGTGACACACGGCTGGTGACACACCCGGATGACATACGGCGGTGGCGTCCGGCCCGGCCTCTCGGCCCACCGGACGCCACCGCGCCGTACAAGTCCGTCGTCAGTCCCGTCAGTTCCGTCAGAGCTGTCAGTCCCGTCGCCGCACCAGCCGCAGCAACTCCGCGTTCGAGCCTCGCCGCGCCCACGCGATGAGGGCGAGCGGCAGGATCAGGATGAGCGGGGTGATGGCGTACTCGCCATCGAAGTACGTCATCTGGACGACGAAGGCGCCCACCATCAGCGCGCCCAGGGCGACCGCCGCCACCGACTGGAGCACCGGGATCAACAGGGCGACGGCACCGGCCAGTTCGAGGACGCCGACGGCGTACATGCCCGCGCTGCCCCAGCCCATCTCCTCGAAGCTCTCGGCGGCCGACGGGTGCGCGATCAGCTTGGGCAGCGCGCTCGCGACCGCGTAGAAGAGAGCGAGCACTATCTGCAGTCCGCGCAGGGCGATACGGGCCCGGCGACCGCGCGGGGTCGCGGACTCGGCGACGGCGGTGGCGGTCGTGCCGGTGGGAGCGGAGGCGGTGGTCTCGGACATGGGGTCTCCTCGTGAAGCGGTCGAGCGGTCCGTCGTGCTGTCACAGAGGTAGACCGGGCGTCGCCCCGGAACTCATCGCCGTACGGCGGGAATTCACGCACGCCCGTCGAGCGACTCGAACGGCAACCACCCGTGCCCGATGTACCAGTGACCGCCCGCCCTCAGATGGTCTCCGACGGCCCGCTCCACCGCCGTACGGCGCGGCAGGCTCTCGACCGGGAGCTCCGGGTCGCCGAAGACGAACTGCACCGGCTCCGTGTCGGCCGGCTCCCGGTCCTCGCGGGCGACGCCGAAGCGCTCCTGGAACCGGACGATGTTGGAGTCCCCGGGCAGGTACTTCCTGAGCTGCGGGTCCAGCAGCCAGGAGTGGCAGAGCGCCACCGGGTACCGCTCCTGCGGAAAGCGCAGGGCGAAGAACTCCCGGGCCAGCGCCAGGGACCGGTCGACCGCGGCCGGCGACAGGGGCCCGTGGAAGTCGGGGATGTGCAGGTTGAGGCAGCGCGTGCCCGGACGCACGTCGAGTCCGGCCGCCGCGAGCCGTGTCCCCGTACGCTGCCCGAGCCGCGCCCGCTCGAACTGCAACCGCCCCAACTGGTAGAGCTCGCCCCGGAAGTGATGGACGAGCCACCAGGGCGCCTGCACTCCCGTCCGGCCGTACCGCCTGCGGTGCACGGCCATGTTCCGCCCGAGGTCGGCGAGGGTGCGCCTGCTGACGTCGGCCGGGACGCCGCGCTCGCGGTGGTACGCGCGCGTGGCCGGCAGCGCGGCGACGAAGACGTATATGGGGAAGCAGCGCTGAAGCGCGCCGGAGGGCCAGTCCAGGTCGGGCAGGTCGACCGGTCCGCCGACCTCCCCCATCCCCTGGACGAGCTCGTCGACGGACCGCTCCAGGACCTGCCGCAGCTCCGGGTCGTCGGTCACCCGTGGGGCCATCCGCACGAGGTCGTTGATGTCCTCGTGGGGTACTCCGAGGTCGAGGAGCACCTCGGCCAGTTCATCGGTGTCCGGCAGCACGAGGCCCCCTGCGAGGAGTACGTTTCAAGAAGGAGAGATGATCCCGATGCGTACGGGCAGTGAGCCGACGACAGCGCGCAGTCCACTGCGGGCCCGCTTCTGGCTGTGCGTGTGGGGCCTGGTCTGGACGATCTTCGGTACCGTCGCGTTCGCGCTGGTGGGGCGCCCCGGCTGGGCGGCGGCCTGCGCGGCGCTGTGGCTGGTGATCACGATCGACACGGCCATGGTCCTCAGACACATCCGCCAGGGCCCGCACTACCAGCCCGGCCGCGACATCCCGCCGTATCTCCCACCGGAGAACCGCCCCTACGGCCGCACTCCCGGGAATCGCCCCCACCGGCCACCGCCGGACGACCACCGCCCCTAGGGCGTGTCCGCAAAGTCCCGTCTGCCGCACCGAATCCTCATCCCCCCTTGCCGCCCGTCACGCGTCGAACCGGGCCGCCTTGAGGTACTGCGGGTTCGGGTCGAGCGCGGCGGCCAGCCGGAAGTGGCGCTTGGCCTGGCTGCCCCGGCCCTGCCGCTCATAGGTCCGGGCGAGCGCGAAGTGCGCGAACGCGTTGTCCGGCTCGCGCTCCAGGACGATGGTGAACTCCAGCTCGGCGGGTCGCAGTTGCGCGGCGGCGAAGAAGGCACGGGCGCGCAGCAGCCGGGCGGCGGTGTTCTCCGGGTGCACGGCGATGACCTCGTCGAGCAGCTTCACCGCACCCCGCGGGTCCCGCGCGGCGAGCAACTGCTCGGCGGCGCGGTAGTCGATGACATGCGTCTCCGGAGTACGTCCGGTGGAACCGCTGGTCTCGGGCACGGCAATGTCCTTCCCTCACTGGAGGGCTTCAACGCGTGAACGGGCCGCCGCTATTCCTGGGACGCCAGGGACTACCGGCTCCCCTGGGCCGCATGGGCTCGGCGCACGAGCTCGTCCCACACGTCCTTCACGCGTCTTTGGAGCTCTTCCAGCGGTACGTCGTTGTCGATGACGATGTCCGCGATCTCCCGGCGCTGCTCACGCGTCGCCTGCGCGGCCATGCGTGCGCGTGCGTCCTCCTCGGTCATGCCGCGCAGCCGGACGAGGCGGTCGAGCTGGGTATCGGGGCCGGCGTCGACGACGACCACGAGGTCGTACAGCGGCGCGAGGCCGTTCTCCGTGAGGAGCGGGACGTCGTGCACGACGACGGCGTCGTCGGCGGCGGCCTCCTCGAGTTCACGGGAGCGGGCGCCGACGAGGGGGTGCACGATCGAGTTCAGCACGGCGAGCCGGTCGGGGTCGGCGAAGACGATCGAGCCCAGCTTGGGCCGGTCGAGGCTGCCGTCCGCCGCGAGCACGTCCGCGCCGAACGCCTCGACGACGGCGGCGAGCCCGGCCGTACCGGGCGCGACGACCTCGCGGGCGATCCGGTCCGCGTCGATCAGCACGGCCCCGTGCTCCACGAGCAGCCGCGACACCTCGCTCTTACCGGCACCGATGCCCCCGGTCAGGCCCACCTTCAGCATGTCCCGAAGCTTAGGCCCTGCCACTGACAACGTCCCCGGCAGGGACCGGCCCCCTCAGTTGTCGCCCTCCCGCTCCGCCAGGAACCGCTCGAACTCCCGCCCGATCTCGTCCGCCGACGGGATGTCCACGGGCTCGGCGAGCATGTTGCCCCGGGACTCGGCACCCGCCATCGCGTCGTACTGGTGCTCGAGGCCCTCCACCAGGTTGGTGAGCTCCTCGTCGCCCTCGCGGATCTGCCGGTCGATCTCGTTCTGCGTGCGGTGGGCTTCCGTGCGCAGGGAGTGCGCGATGCCGGGCAGGACCAGCCCGGTCGCCGCGGTCACGGCCTCCAGGACGGTCAGGGCGGCGTCCGGGTACGCGGAGCGGGCGATGTAGTGCGGGACGTGCGCGGCGACGCCCAGCACATCGTGCCCGGCCTCCATCAGCCGGTACTCGACCAGGGCCTCGGCACTGCCGGGCACCTGCGCCTCGTCGAAGGGGCTGCTGTGGCCCGGGACGAGGTCGGTGCGGTTGCCGTGCGGGGTGACGCCGACCGGACGGGTGTGCGGGACGCCCATGGGGATGCCGTGGAAGTTCACCGAAAGGCGCACCCCGAGCCGCTCCACGATCTCCTTGACGGCCGCGGCGAAGCGCTCCCACTCCACGTCCGGCTCGGGCCCGGACAGCAGCAGGAACGGCGCCCCGGTCGCGTCCTGCACGAGCCGCACCTCTATGCCCGGCACCTCGTAGCCGGCCCAGCGGTCGCGCTTGAACGTCAGCAGCGGTCGGCGGGCACGGTAGTCCACCAGCCGGTCGTGGTCGAAGCGGGCGACGACCTGGTGGGGCAGCGAGTCAAGGAGTCCGTCGACGATCTGGTCGCCGGTCTCCCCCGCGTCGATGTATCCGTCGAAGTGGTAGAGCATGACAAGACCGGCCGACTCCTGGGCGAGCGCCATGTCGACGACAGCCAGCCCCTTCGGCTCCCACGTGTACAAACCCTGCGGATCAAGCACAGTGACCGCTCCTCCTCGTGTCCGTACGTGACAACACCCTTACGCGCACGGGCATTCCCCGAGGAGAGGGCCAAGATCACAAGAACGGCACGGGCAACGCCCCGCCTTTGGCGGGCGCGGGGAACTGCGCGACAAGTCCCCACCGGCCCACACCCGAAGGACAACGTACAAACGCCTGAGGGACCGCACCTCGAAAGGTACGGCCCCTCAGTTCAAGAGCTACTGCTCAGTGGGCGTCAGCTCTGCCCACCCGCCAGCTTCTCGCGCAGCGCGGCAAGCGCCTCGTCCGAAGCCAGGGCACCGGAGTTGTCCGGACCCTCGGAGGAGTACGAACCGCCACCCGCGGCCGGAGCCGCACCCGCGGCGTCGCCACCCTCGGCAGCAGCGGCAGCATCGGCCTCGCGGCTCTTGATGACCTGCTGCTGGTGCTGCTCGAAGCGGGTCTGCGCCTCGGCGTACTGGCGCTCCCACTCCTCGCGCTGCTTCTCGTAACCCTCGAGCCAGTCGTTGGTCTCGGGGTCGAAGCCCTCGGGGTAGATGTAGTTGCCCTGGTCGTCGTAGGACGCGGCCATGCCGTACAGGGTCGGGTCGAACTCGACCGAGGCCGGGTCGGCACCGAAGGACTCGTTGGCCTGCTTCAGCGAGAGGCTGATGCGACGGCGCTCGAGGTCGATGTCGATGACCTTGACGAAGATCTCGTCGTTGACCTGGACGACCTGCTCCGGGATCTCCACGTGGCGCTCGGCCAGCTCGGAGATGTGGACCAGACCCTCGATGCCCTCGTCCACGCGGACGAACGCACCGAACGGAACCAGCTTGGTGACCTTACCCGGGACGACCTGACCGATCTGGTGGGTCCGGGCGAACTGCTGCCACGGGTCTTCCTGCGTCGCCTTCAGCGACAGGGAGACACGCTCGCGGTCCATGTCGACGTCGAGGACCTCGACGGTGACTTCCTGGCCGACCTCGACAACCTCGGACGGGTGGTCGATGTGCTTCCAGGAGAGCTCGGAGACGTGGACCAGACCGTCGACGCCACCCAGGTCCACGAAGGCACCGAAGTTGACGATCGAGGAGACGACGCCGGAACGGACCTGACCCTTCTGGAGGGTGGTGAGGAACGTCTGGCGGACCTCGGACTGGGTCTGCTCCAGCCAGGCACGGCGGGACAGGACCACGTTGTTGCGGTTCTTGTCCAGCTCGATGATCTTCGCCTCGAGCTCCTTGCCCACGTAGGGCTGGAGGTCGCGAACGCGGCGCATCTCGACCAGGGAGGCCGGGAGGAAGCCACGGAGGCCGATGTCGAGGATGAGACCACCCTTGACGACCTCGATGACGGTACCGGTGACGATCCCGTCCTCTTCCTTGATCTTCTCGATGGTGCCCCAGGCACGCTCGTACTGGGCGCGCTTCTTCGAGAGGATCAGGCGGCCTTCCTTGTCCTCCTTCTGGAGAACAAGGGCTTCGATCTCGTCACCGACGGCGACGACCTCGTTGGGGTCGACGTCGTGCTTGATCGAGAGTTCGCGGCTCGGGATCACGCCTTCGGTCTTGTAACCGATGTCGAGCAGGACCTCGTCCCGGTCGACCTTCACGATGACGCCGTCGACGATGTCGCCGTCGTTGAAGTACTTGATCGTCTCGTCGATCGCGGCGAGGAAGGCTTCCTCGTTACCGATGTCGTTGACCGCTACCTGCGGGGTGGTGGCGGTGGTCTCGGTGCTGCTCGTCATGTGGGAAAGGGCTCCGGTACGGACATTGAAGTCGTAGGTACTGCTACGCCGGGAGCCCGTATCGCTCTGAAGAAGCCGGACAGCCTAGGAAGCGCCACAGAAATCCGGTGGCGCCTCGACAACCGAGGGGACATACAACAGATGCGAGCGCAGCCTGCTACGTCTGAGGTGCGCAGGCCCGCAGCGCAACTTGTAGCATACGGGGGCAGCCGGGCAGGGTCAATGCGCGAAGGCGCACACCCGGGGCGGATCGCCGCATACCCGGCACAAAACCCCCGCGGCGGTAGCCGCAAATCGGACGCAGCCCTGAGGCCACGCAGGCCTTGGAGCACCCCTCCTGTGACACCACCGTGAGGGGCCGCGCCATTCAGGTGACGGAAGAGTACGACGAGGGAGCCGATCATCCAAGAGCCCGTATCGCCCGAGATCGCGTCCGACGAGCCGGAGGCCACGCGGCGTCAGGCCGGCGTCGCCGAGAGTTCCCGCGCCAACCGGGGCTGGTGGGACCGCAACGCGGACGAGTACCAGATCGAGCACGGCACGTTCCTCGGTGACGACCGCTTCGTGTGGGGGCCGGAGGGGCTGGACGAGGTGGAGGCCGAGCTGCTCGGGCCGCCGGAGGACCTCAAGGGCAAGGACGTCCTGGAGATCGGCGCCGGCGCCGCCCAGTGCTCGCGCTGGCTGACCGCGCAGGGGGCCCGTCCGGTCGCCCTGGACATCTCCCACCGCCAGCTCCAGCACGCCCTGCGCATCGGGAGCGCGTTCCCGCTGGTGTGCGCCGACGCCGGCGCCCTCCCCTTCGCCGACGCCTCCTTCGACCTGGCGTGCTCGGCGTACGGGGCGCTGCCGTTCGTCGCCGACCCGGTGCTGGTGCTGCGGGAGGTGCGGCGGGTTCTGCGCCCGGGCGGCCGTTTCGTCTTCTCCGTCACCCATCCCGTCCGCTGGGCGTTCCCGGACGAGCCGGGACCGGAGGGCCTGTCCGTCTCGGCCTCGTACTTCGACCGCACGCCGTACGTCGAGCAGGACGAGGAGGGCCGCGCGGTCTACGTCGAGCACCACCGGACGATCGGCGACCGGGTGCGGGACGTCGTGGCGGCGGACCTGCGGCTGGTGGACCTGGTCGAGCCGGAGTGGCCGGCCTGGAACACCGCGGAATGGGGCGGCTGGTCGCCGCTGCGCGGGAACCTGATCCCGGGGACGGCGATCTTCGTGTGCGTACGAGACTGAGAGCGTGATCCGTTACGACGCCCTGGACACGCTGCCCGTACGCGGCGCCCTGCCCGGTCTGACCGAGGCCCTGGACACGCACGGCACCGCTGTGCTGGTCGCGCCGCCCGGCACCGGCAAGACGACGCTGGTGCCACTGGCCCTCGCGGGGCTGCTGGGTGACGGGCCGGCGCGGCGGGTCGTCGTCGCCGAGCCCCGGCGGATCGCCGCCCGGGCCGCCGCGCGGCGGATGGCGTGGCTGCTGGGCGAGAGGGTCGGTGGGAGCGTCGGCTACACCGTGCGCGGGGAGCGGGTCGTCGGGCGCCACGCACGCGTGGAGGTCGTCACCACCGGCGTCCTGCTCCAGCGGCTGCAGCGCGACCAGGAGCTCGCAGGCGTGGACGTCGTGATCCTCGACGAGTGCCACGAGCGGCATCTGGACGCGGACACGGTCGCCGCGTTCCTGTGGGACGTACGGCAGGCGCTGCGGCCGGAGCTGCGGCTGGTGGCCGCGTCGGCGACGACGGACGCGGCCGGGTGGGCGCGGCTGCTGGGTGACGCGCCGGTGGTCGAGGCCGAGGGCGTCTCGCATCCCGTGGACGTGGTGTGGGCGCCACCTGCGCGTCCGGTACGGCCGCCGCACGGGATGCGCGTCGATCCGGCGCTGCTGACACACGTGGCGTCGGTGGTGCGGCGGGCGCTGGCCGAGCGGACGGGGGACGTGCTGTGTTTTCTGCCGGGCGTGGGCGAGATCGCGTGGGTGGCCGGGCAGCTGGGTGGTCTCGGGGACGTCGAGGTGTTGCAGGTGCACGGGCGGGCGTCGGCGGCCGTGCAGGACGCGGTGCTGGCCGGTGGGGAGCGGCGCCGGGTCGTGCTGGCGACGTCCGTGGCGGAGTCGTCGCTGACGGTTCCCGGGGTGCGGGTGGTCGTCGACTCCGGGCTGGCGCGGGAGCCTCGCGTCGACCACGCGCGCGGGCTGAGCGCGCTGACGACGGTCCGGGCCTCGCAGGCCGCCGGGCGGCAGCGGGCGGGGCGGGCCGGGCGTGAGGCGCCGGGGGCGGTGTACCGGTGCTGGGCGCAGGCCGAGGACGTGCGGCTGCCGCGCTTCCCGTCGCCGGAGATCAAGGTGGCCGACCTGACGGCGTTCGCGTTGCAGGCGGCGTGCTGGGGCGATCCGGACGCGTCGGGGCTGGCGCTGCTGGATCCGCCTCCGGGTGGGGCGATGGCGGCGGCGCGAAGCGTGCTGACGGCCGTCGGGGCGGTGGAAACCGACGGGCGGGCCACGGCTCGGGGCGCCGAGCTGGCCCGGTTGGGGTTGCATCCCCGGCTGGGGCGGGCGCTGCTGGACACGTCCGCTGCGGGCGGTGCCGAGGTGGTCGCGCTGCTGAGCGAGGAGGCTCCGCGGGAGTACGGCGACGACCTGGCGGCCGCGCTGAGGGCGGCTCGGCGCGGCGGGGACACGTACGCGGGCCGCTGGCGTGCGGAGGTGCGGCGGCTGCGGTCGGGCGGTGAGAGCGCTGCGGCGGGTGGCGCGGACGACCGGACGGTGGGCCTCGTCGCCGCCCTCGCCTTCCCCGAGCGCGTCGCCAAGGCCGACGGCGGTTCCTACCTCATGGCCTCCGGTACGCGGGCCGAACTCGCCGACGGCAGCCCCTTGCGCGGTGCCCCGTGGCTCGCCGTGGCCGTCGCGGACCGTCCGGTCGGCAAGGGGCACGCGCGCGTGCAGCTCGCCGCCGTGATGGACGAGGACATGGCCCGCTCCGCGGCGGCCTCGCTGTACGGCGAGAGCCAGGAGGTCCACTGGGCCGACGGGGACGTCGTCGCCCGGCGGGTCGAGCGGCTGGGGGCGATCGAGCTCGCGGCGCGGCCCTTGCGGAACGCCGACCCCGTACTCGTACGCGACGCGCTCCTCGAAGGGCTGCGGCGGGAAGGGTTCGGCCTGCTGCGGTGGACTCCCGACGCCCTGGTACTGCGGCAACGGCTCGCGTTCCTCCGTCTGCACCTCGGCGATCCCTGGCCCGAGGTGTCCGACGACGCGCTGCACGCTCGCGTGGACGAGTGGCTGGAGCCCGAGCTGGGGCGGGCCGGGCGGCGGGCGGACCTCGGGCGGATCGACGCGGGGCAGGCGCTCGCACGGTTGTTGCCCTGGGCGTCGGGTGCAGCGGGGCGGCTCGACGAGCTGGCGCCCGAGCGCATCGAGGTGCCGAGTGGGTCCAGGATCCGGATCGACTACGGGGACCCGGAACAGCCCGTGCTCGCCGTGAAGTTGCAGGAGATGTTCGGGTTGCACGAGTCGCCGTCCGTCGCCGGGGTGCCGCTCCTCGTCCATCTGCTCTCCCCCGCCGGTCGTCCCGCCGCTGTCACCGCCGACCTCGCCTCCTTCTGGAAGGACGGCTACCACGGCGTACGGGCGGAGCTGCGCGGGCGCTATCCGAAGCATCCCTGGCCGGAGGACCCGGCCGGTGCCGAGCCGACCCGGCACACCAACGCCCGGCTCAGGCGGTGACCGGTTCGGGCTCGCTGTCCTTCGTGGGCTCGGGATCGCCGGGGCGGCGGCCGCGTGCCTCCAGGTAGAGGGCGAGTGCCAGGAGCAGCAGGCCGAGGGCCAGGAAGCCCCAGGGCAGGTACGACGTCATCAGCAGGACCAGCGTGCGGTTGGACTTGACCAGCTCGACCGTGGACTCGATGTAGTCCTCGCGCATCTTCACGTGGCCGGCGAACGCCGTGACCTTGTCCCGGCCGCCGAGGAGGGTGCCGCCGCGCAGTTCCTCCTTGTGGATCTCCTCGCCGTAGACGGGGGCGCCGGTGAGGGGCTCGACCCAGAACTTGCGGACGGTGGTGTACCAGCGGGTGGTGCCGGTCTTGGCGACCGACTCCGGGGTGATGCCCTCGACCGGCATCGTCCTGGGGAACCTGACCTTCGTCCACGGGATGGTCTGCTCGAAGTAGTAGACGTCGACGCCGCGGAAGTCCCGGGTGCCCTTGTAGTGGATGGGGGCGGTGACGCGGGCCTGGGCGTCGAAGTACTCGTAGTCCCGTTTCTCCGTCAGGAAGGGCCACTTGAACTCGATGCCCTGCCGCCGGACCGGGTCGCCGTCGACCATCTCACCGGTGGCGTGGACGGGTTCCTGGGTGTGGGCGTCGAAGATGTAGCGCTCGGGGATCTTGGAGACCATCTTGCCGTCGGGGCCGACGACGTAGGACAGACCGTCCCAGACGACCACGTCCCTGCCCGCCGTCCTCTCGATCTTCTCCGACTCCTCGACGTTGCCCTTCAGGGTCTGCACGATGGTGACCTTGGGGACCTTGCGGGCCTGCATGGTGCCGTAGTCGAGGAGGGTGGCGTCCTTCGCCTCCAGGACCATGTCCTGGTACTGGTTGGCCGGGATCTTGGCCAGGCGCGGGAAGGCGTACCAGCGCAGCAGCGGGGACAGCGCCGCGAAGAACACGGCGAGGGCGAGCAGGATCAGGCCGGCCTTGCGGCGCATCTCGGCCTCCCTCCCGGACGGGCTGACGGTCGGACGGGCGGTCAGGGGTGTGCGGGCACCGTCGTGAGCAGCGGTTTGGGGGACGTCTCGCCGGCCGGGCTGCCGAGCGCGGTGATGGTGAACACCAGGGCGAGCGCGACGGCGAGACCGGTCGCGGCGGCGATCAGGGCGCGCATACGGGCCTCCCGGGATCCCGGAGCCAGGACATCTGATACTTCGTCAGGTTCGGCACCGTAGCAACGGGCGGGCGAGATGAGAACACGTCGCGCACATGCGAGGGGCGCCCGGTCCGCCGTGGCGGGGGGGCGCCCCTCGTTCGGATCCCGCGGGGTCTACGCGGTCGGGCTCGCCGACGCCGACCCGGATTCCGACTCCGACGGGGTCGGACTGGGCGACGTGTCGGCCGCCGCGACCTTCAGTTCGACGGTCAGGGTCGCGCCGCCCGCGGTGTTGACGCGGAGCAGGAACGTGCCCGTGGTGTCGTCGGCGTACAGCTTCGGCAGCTTGAGCAGGCCCTTGGCGTCCGTGGTCAGACCGGTCAGGGTGCGTACGGTCTTGCCGTCGGCGTCCTTGAAGTAGGGGCCCTTGTCGTTCTCGGCCGGGTCGTCCGCCGACTTGACCAGCGTGGCGGTGGCCGCGACCTTGTCCGCCACGGCGCCGTTGTACGTCGCCTTCACCTCGACCTGGTCGGCGAACTCGCCGCCCGGCGTGCAGGTCAGCGCGGTTTCGCTGGTGCGGGTCAGGGTGTCGGCGGCGCGTTCGGTGACGGTGGCCGTGTAGTCGAGGCCGGCGACCGCCCGGCCGACGACGACGGCGCGGACCACGAACTCGCCGGTGTCCTCGCCCGCCTTCAGCGCGGGTGCCACGACCCGGCCCGTGCTGTCGGTGAGTGCGGTGGCGTACTTCTCGCCGGTGCTGAAGGTGGCGTCGGTGTCGCCGGTGATGGTGAAGCGGACCCGGACCTTGGCGACGGCCTTGCCGGCCTGGGTCTCGGCGCGGGTGCTGATCCGCTCGGTGAAGGTGTCGCCCGCCATCGCCGTGAGCTTCGCGGTGCCCGCGTCCTGAAGGTGGTGGACGGTGTCGGTGGGGGTGGGCGGCGTGGTGGTGGGCGGCGGGGTCGTGCCCGGCGGAGTGGGGGCGGGGCTGCCGGAGCCGCCGTTGTCGCCGGGCCGGGGGCTGCTCGGCGTCGTCGGCGTGGCGGGCTCGGCGGGTGTGGTGGGCGTGACGGGAGCCGTCGGCGTGGGGCTCGCGCCCGCCGAGTCGTCGCTGCGGTCGGACGGGAGGGTGCCCGTGCCGTCCGGGATCTCGTGGGTGCCCTTGCGGTAGTACTCCAGCCACCTCATGACGAGGTTCAGGTAGTCCTGCGAGTTGTTGTAGCTGAGGATCGCGCGGTCGAGGTCGCCCTGGGTGGAGAGGTCCCAGCCGAAGCGGCACAGGTAGTGGCCGGCGGCGAGCGCGGCGTCGTAGACGTTGTTGGGGTCCCTCTTGCCGTCGCCGTTGCCGTCACGGCCGGCCCACTCCCAGGTGGACGGGATGAACTGCATGGGGCCGACGGCGCGGTCGTAGGAGCTGTCGCCGTCGTAGGCGCCGTTGTCGGTGTCGCCGATGTTCGCGAAGCCGTTGCCGTTGAGCTGCGGGCCGAGGATGCGGGAGATCGTGGTGCCGTTGGCATCGACGCGGCCGCCGCGGGCCTGCCCCGACTCGACCTTGCCGATGGCGGCGAGGAGCTGCCACGGCAGGTTGCAGCCGGGCTTGGCCTCCCGGAGCGCGGTCTCCGCCTTCTTGTAGGCGTCGAGGACGGTCGCGGGGATGCCCGCCTCGCTGGTGCCCGGGGTGACGGGAGTGTCGGCGGACGGCGAGGGGTTG
Source organism: Streptomyces sp. NPDC008086 (assembly GCF_042957325.1). Lineage (NCBI taxonomy): Bacteria > Bacillati > Actinomycetota > Actinomycetes > Kitasatosporales > Streptomycetaceae > Streptomyces > Streptomyces sp. NPDC008086. The sequence continues at coordinate 259,993 of NZ_JBIBIA010000008.1, read as the reverse complement.
GGGCTGTTGAGCGGCGGCAGGTCCGTGTAGTACGGCGAGTTGCCGGTCGCGCTGTCCTCGGCGGCCGTGTCCGGTGAGGGCTGGGTTCCGGTGGCGACCTGTCTGCCGGCGTCGTCGGTCGTCACTCCCGGAGCCTGGGACGCGGCCAGCGCCGCCACCGCGACCGCGGCCACGGTGGTGTTCACCGCCCCCTTGCGCAGCCTGCCGAATTGCGCCGCCATGTAGTGGACCCCTCCTGCGGACGCCCTGCGCCCGACGCTGTCTGCGGGGCCCGCCGTACCGAGCCCGCCCCTGTTGTGACGATCGACTCGCCGCGACAGTTGCCCTCGCGGCGCGTTTTCTGTCGCTGTTCACTTGTTCGACCGGGCTCCCCGGCACGGTGACCCAGGCGACCCTACGACAACTTCCTTTGCGGGGGCACCCGTTGGTGCCCGATTTTTACCGGTTGGCCATATACGGTTCCGCGCGCCGGTGCGACCGGCGGTGTCCCGCATACTGGCCACTCCGACTCCCCGGGCCGACCTGCCCGCCAACACCCCGCACAAGGAGCCTCGTTGCCGTTCACGCTCAGCCACGCGGCGGCCGTACTGCCTGCCGTACGCACCGACGGAACCGGCCGGGGCGCGCTCGTACCGGCCGCGCTGGTGGCGGGTTCCTTCTCTCCCGACATGACCTATTACGTGGCGAGTGTCCTGCCGGAGGCGATGGAGTTCGGCGATGTCACGCACTCGTTCCCGGGGGTGTTCACGGTCGACGTCGTGGTCGCCTGGGCTCTGGTGGGCCTGTGGCTGCTGCTGCGCGAGCCGCTGGTCGCCCTCCTGCCGCTCCGACGGCAGGGCCGGCCGGCCACGCTGTTGCGCTGCGGGGCGCCACGCGCGCGTGTAGGGCCGTCGCTGGCGGCGCGCTGGTACGTCTCGGCCGCGCTCGGTGCGCTGACCCATGTCGTGTGGGACGCGTTCACGCACCTCGACCGCTGGGGGATGCGGCTGTTCCCGGTCCTGGGCGAGGAGATCGCGGGATCGCCGTTGTACTGGTACCTGCAGTACGGCGGTTCGGCGGTCGCCGCCGTCGTCATCGCCGCGTTCGTGGTCGTGGCGCTACGGCGGACCCCTGCCGCCGCGCCGGTCGGGGTGCCGGTGCTCTCGGTACGGGACCGGTGGCTGGCCGGCGCGGTGATCGGCGGGTTGGCGGGGGTTGCGGCGGTGCAGCGGGCGTCGCGCTGGTGGGACTACTGGGGGTCGACCGCGAGGTACTGGGAGCTGATCCCGACGCTGTGCTTCGGGGCGGGCGCGGGGCTTGTGCTGGGGCTGCTGCTGTATGCCGTGGGGGTCAGGGTGTGGCGTCCGGTTCCGGGGCCTGGCAGTGGGGGTTCGGATGGGGCCGGGTCCCTCCGGGGCGGGACCGTGGGAGCAGGGTGACGGCGAGGGCGAGGGACGCGTAGCCGCGGGCGAACTCGGACCATCTCTGTGTCCGGTGGGTGAGGCGGGTGCGGAGCGTTGTCACCGTCTGTCGCCATGTGGTCAGCGGGTCGACCGGGATGCGGGCGGTGCTGGCGTCGGTGGCCACGGGTGGCTGCGCCGGGCTCGGCGGATGGTCGGCGGTCGCTTGCGCCGGTGCCGGGGCCTGCCGGCGGTGGAGCGTGCGTATACCCATGTCGGCATCCTTACGGGTGCCGGGTGGGTGGGGCGTGTTTGTGGGGGCCGCGTGGGTGACGGTCCCTCCGGGGGTCGGGCCGGGTGCCTCGCGTTGTGGCTGGTGGGGGCGGTTGGGGGGTGGGTGCGGGTGCCTGAGCGTTTGCGTGGTTGCGGTCGCCTTGGGGGGTGCGGGTGGTGCGTGGCTGGTCGCGCGGTTCCCCGCGCCCCTTCAGGGGCCTTGCAGTGCCCTGTCCCGAGATGCACGGGATGCCGGGACGGGGGGTACCAGTCCCGGCATCCACAGACGGTCCGTCCCTGAGCTAGTGGGCCGCTGATTCCCAGTCCGGGCCAGCGCCTACCGAGACGCCCAGGGGGACTCGGAGGTGGACGGCGTTGGACATCTCGCGGCGGACGAGTTCCTCCGCGGTGGCCCGCTCGCCGGGGGCGATCTCCAGGACGATTTCGTCGTGGACCTGGAGGAGCATGCGGGAGGTGAGGTTCTCCTCGCGCAGGGCGCGGTCCACGTTGAGCATGGCGATCTTGACGATGTCGGCCGCCGTGCCCTGGATGGGGGCGTTGAGGGCCATGCGCTCGGCGGCCTCGCGACGCTGGCGGTTGTCGCTGTTGAGGTCGGGGAGGTAGCGGCGGCGGCCGAAGAGGGTCGCCGTGTAGCCCGTCGCCCGGGCCTCGTCGACCGCGCGGCGCAGGTAGTCGCGGACGCCGCCGAAGCGCTCGAAGTAGGCGTCCATCAGGGCGCGGGCCTCGCCGGCGTCGATGTTCAGCTGCTGGGAGAGGCCGAAGGCGGAGAGCCCGTAGGCCAGGCCGTACGACATGGCCTTGATCTTGCGGCGCATCTCCGCGTCCACCGCGGTGGGCTCCACGGCGAAGACCTGGGAGGCGGCCGTGGTGTGCAGGTCCTCGCCCGAGGTGAAGGCCTCGATCAGACCCTCGTCCTCGGAGAGGTGGGCCATGACGCGCAGCTCGATCTGGCTGTAGTCCGCGGTCATCAGGGACTCGTAGCCCTCGCCGACCACGAAGCCCCGGCGGATCGCGCGGCCCTCGTCGGTGCGGACCGGGATGTTCTGCAGGTTCGGGTCGGTCGAGGACAGGCGGCCGGTCGCGGCGACCGTCTGGTTGAAGGTCGTGTGGATACGGCCGTCCGCGGCGATCGTCTTGATCAGCCCCTCGACGGTGACACGGAGCTTCGCCTGCTCGCGGTGGCGGAGCATGATGACCGGCAGTTCGTTGTCCGTCTGGGTGGCGAGCCAGGCCAGGGCGTCGGCGTCCGTGGTGTAGCCGGTCTTGGTCTTCTTCGTCTTGGGCAGGGCGAGTTCGCCGAAGAGGACCTCCTGGAGCTGCTTGGGCGAGCCCAGGTTGAACTCGTGCCCGGCCGCGGCGTGCGCCTCCTTCACCGCCTGCTGCACGGCGCCCGCGAACATCTGCTCCATGGCCTCCAGGTGGGCCCGGTCGGCCGCGATGCCGTGCCGCTCCATCCGGGCCAGCAGGGCGGAGGTCGGCAGCTCCATGTCGCGGAGCAGGTCCGCGGCGCCGACCTCCGCCAGGCGGCTCTCGAAGGCCTCGCCCAGGTCGAGGACCGCGCGGGCCTGGATCATCAGCGCCTCGGCCTCGGCTCCGTCGTCCGTGCCGAAGGCCAGCTGACCGTCGGCCGCGGCGGCGGGGGCCAGCTCGCGGTGCAGGTACTCCAGGGACAGCGCGTCCAGGTCGAAGGAGCGGCGGCCCGGCTTGACCAGGTAGGCGGCGAGCGCGGTGTCCATGCGCACGCCCTCGATGGTCCAGCCGTGCTCGGCGAAGACCCGCATCGCGCCCTTGGCGTTGTGGAAGACCTTCGGCTTGTCGGCGTCGGCCAGCCAGGCTGCGAAGGACTTCTCATCGGCCTCGTCCAGCTGCGACGGGTCGAACCAGCCGGCCGTGCCGTCGGCGGCCGCGAGCGCGACCTCGGCGACCGAGCCGGTGCCGAGCGCCCAGGTGTCGACGGTGGCCACGCCGAGCAGCCCGGCGCCGTGCTCGGCGAGCCAGGGGGCCAGCTCGCCGGTGCCGAGGACCGAGCCGTCGATCTCCACGCCTTCGGTCGCGATCGGGGTGGCCTCGGCCTCCTCGGCTCCGGGGTCGACGCCGAAGAGCCGCTCGCGCAGGGAGGGGTTTCGGATCTCCAGGGTGTCCAGGATCATCGCGACGGCCTTGCGGTCGTAGGGCACGCGCGCGACGTCGGCCACGGTCTTGGGCAGCTCGACCTGGCGCTCCAGCTCGGTCAGCCGGCGGTTGAGCTTGACGGACTCCAGGTGGTCGCGGAGGTTCTGGCCGGCCTTGCCCTTGACTTCCTCGACGCGCTCGACCAGCTCGGCGAAGGAGCCGAACTGGTTGATCCACTTGGCGGCCGTCTTCTCGCCGACGCCCGGGATGCCCGGCAGGTTGTCGGACGGGTCGCCGCGCAGGGCGGCGAAGTCGGGGTACTGGGCGGGCGTGAGGCCGTACTTCTCGAAGACCTTCTCCGGGGTGAAGCGGGTCAGCTCGGAGACGCCCTTGGTCGGGTACAGCACCGTGGTGTGCTCGCTGACCAGCTGGAAGGAGTCCCGGTCGCCGGTGACGATCAGCACCTCGAAGCCGTCGGCCTCGGCCTGGGTGGCGAGCGTGGCGATCACGTCGTCGGCCTCGAAGCCGTCGATCGCGAACCGCGAGACGTGCATCGCGTCGAGCAGCTCGCCGATCAGCTCGACCTGGCCCTTGAACTCGTCCGGGGTCTTGGAGCGGTTCGCCTTGTACTCGGTGAACTCCGCGGAGCGCCAGGTCTTGCGGGACACGTCGAAGGCCACCGCGAAGTGCGTGGGCGCCTCGTCGCGCAGCGTGTTCGCCAGCATCGACGCGAAGCCGTAGATCGCGTTCGTCGGCTGGCCCGTCGCGGTCGTGAAGTTCTCCGCGGGCAGCGCGAAGAACGCGCGGTAGGCCAGCGAGTGCCCGTCCATGAGCATCAGGCGCGGCCGGCTGCCGCCGGGGGTGTTGTCGGTCTGCTTCGCTGCTGTCTCTGCCACGTCCCCGATCCTGCCACGCCCCACTGACAGTCGGTCCCCCTCCGCACTCCCTCCCCGGGCCCCCCGCCCCCGTTGTCGGTCCCGCGTGCGAGGATCGGAGATGTACCTCACACGTGTACACAGAGGAGAGTGCGCGATGGCCACCAAGCCGCCCAAGGGTGATCCGGTCCAGGACGCGCCCCAGGTCGCGGAGCCGCAGCACGCGGCGGCGGGGCTGCCGGCCATCGGGCACACCTTGCGCATCGCCCAGCAGCAGATGGGTGTGAAGCGGACGATGCTGACGCTGCTGAGCGTCAACCAGAAGAACGGCTTCGACTGCCCGGGCTGCGCCTGGCCGGAGCCGGACCACCGGCACAAGGCGGAGTTCTGTGAGAACGGCGCGAAGGCGGTCGCCGAGGAGGCCACCCTGCGCCGGGTCACCCCGGAGTTCTTCGCCGCGCACTCCGTCGCCGATCTCGCGACGCGCAGCGGTTACTGGCTGGGGCAGCAGGGGCGGCTCACCCACCCCGTGTTCCTCCCCGAAGGGGGCACGCACTACGAGCCGGTGAGCTGGGAGCGCGCCTTCGACATCATCGGTGAGGAGATCGCCGCCTGCGACTCCCCCGACGAGTCCGTCTTCTACACCTCCGGCCGCACCAGCAACGAGGCCGCGTTCCTCTATCAGCTGTTCGCGCGCGAGCTCGGCACCAACAACCTGCCGGACTGCTCGAACATGTGCCACGAGTCCTCGGGCTCGGCGCTCTCCGAGACCATCGGCATCGGCAAGGGCAGCGTCCTGCTGGAGGACCTCTACAAGGCCGACCTGATCATCGTCGCCGGTCAGAATCCGGGCACGAACCACCCGCGCATGCTCTCCGCCCTGGAGAAGGCCAAGGCCAACGGCGCGAAGATCATCAGCGTCAACCCGCTGCCCGAGGCCGGCCTGGAGCGGTTCAAGAACCCGCAGACCCCGCAGGGCATGCTCAAGGGCGCCGCGCTCACCGATCTGTTCCTGCAGATCCGCATCGGCGGCGACCAGGCCCTGTTCCGCCTCTTCAACAAGCTGATCCTGGAGACGGAGGGCGCGGTCGACGAGGAGTTCGTCCGCGAGCACACCCACGGCTACGAGGAGTTCACCGAGGCCGCCCGCGCGGCCGACTGGGACGAGACGCTGACGGCGACCGGCCTCACGCGCGCGGACATCGAGCAGGCCATGGAGATGATCCTGGCCTCGCGGCGCACCATCGTCTGCTGGGCCATGGGCCTCACCCAGCACAAGCACTCCGTGCCGACCATCCGCGAGGTCGTCAACTTCCTTCTGCTGCGCGGCGACATCGGCCGCCCGGGCGCGGGGGTGTGCCCGGTACGCGGTCACTCGAACGTGCAGGGCGACCGCACGATGGGCATCTTCGAGCGGCCCGCCCCGGCGTTCCTGGACGCCCTGGAGAAGGAGTTCGGCTTCGCGCCCCCGCGCGAGCACGGTTACGACGTCGTCCGGGCCATCCAGGCGCTGCGTGACGGCGAGGCGAAGGTCTTCTTCGCCATGGGCGGCAACTTCGTCTCCGCGACGCCGGACACGGACGTCACCGAGGCGGCCATGCGGCGCGCCCGGCTGACCGTGCACGTGTCGACGAAGCTCAACCGCAGCCACGCCGTCACCGGTGCCCGCGCGCTGATCCTGCCCACGCTCGGCCGCACCGAGCGCGACCTCCAGGGCAGCGGCGAGCAGTTCGTGACCGTCGAGGACTCCATGGGCATGGTGCACGCCTCCCGGGGCCGCCTGGAGCCCGCGAGCGCGCATCTGCTGTCGGAGCCGGCGATCGTCTGCCGCCTGGCACGCCGTGTGCTGGGCGAGGACAGCCGCACGCCCTGGGAGGAGTTCGAGAAGGACTACGCGACGATCCGGGACCGTATCGCCCGGGTGATCCCGGGCTTCGAGGACTTCAACGCGCGCGTGGCCCGCCCCGGCGGCTTCACGCTCCCGCACGCCCCGCGCGACGAGCGTCGCTTCCCGACGGCGACCGGCAAGGCCAACTTCACGGCGGCCCCGGTCGAGTACCCGTCGGTGCCGGAGGGTCGGCTGCTGCTGCAGACCCTGCGCTCGCACGACCAGTACAACACCACGATCTACGGCCTCGACGACCGCTACCGGGGGATCAGGAACGGCCGCCGGGTCGTCATGGTCAACCCGGAGGACGCGCGGCGGCTGGGCGTCGCGGACGGGGCGTACGTCGACCTGGTGAGCGAGTGGAAGGACGGCGTGGAGCGGCGGGCGCCCGGGTTCCGGGTCGTGCACTACCCGACGGCCCGGGGCTGCGCGGCCGCCTACTACCCGGAGACCAACGTCCTCGTCCCGCTGGACGCCACCGCGGACACCAGCAACACCCCGGCCAGCAAGTCCGTCGTCGTGCGTCTGGAACAATCGGCGACCGACTGAGCGTTTGCTCAGTCGACGTCATCCGCTGATCACGTCCCCGACGGATCACGACGAACGGAGCCGGGCCCCATGGGCGAGCAGCAGCACGTGAAGTTCCCGCAGGAGGTCATAGCCGAGTACGCCGCGCTCGGCGTCGACCTCCCGGCCCTGTTCTCCGCCGGGCACCTCGGCACCCGCATGGGCGTCGAGATCGTGGAGGCGTCCGCCGAGCGGGTCGTCGGGACCATGCCGGTGGAGGGCAACACCCAGCCGTACGGGCTGCTGCACGGCGGCGCGTCCGCGGTGCTCGCCGAGACCCTCGGGTCGGTCGGGTCGATGCTGCACGCCGGCAGCTCCAAGATCGCGGTCGGCGTCGACCTCAACTGCACCCACCACCGGGGCGTCCGCGCCGGCCTCGTCACCGGTGTGGCCACGCCCCTGCACCGGGGCCGCTCGACGGCGACGTACGAGATCGTGATCAGCGACGAGGCGGGCCGGCGGGTGTGCAGCGCGCGGCTGACGTGTCTGCTGCGGGACGTGAACCCGAGCGACGAGGAGCGCCTCGGCGCGACGACGGGCTGACGCAGGCATCGATGCCTTTCCGCCAACCGAACTCCAACTCCCTTGCGGGCCATGTCCCTTGGCCACAACAGCCGCACCTCCTCCCGCCGTTGAACCGGGGCGCCCGGCGGCATAACGTCGAGGCATGACGTCGGGAGGAGCAGCCCTCAGGCGCGGGGCGGCGCTCGGACTCGCGCTGCTGGCCGCGGGGTTGGCGGCCGGCTGCGGGGATTCGGGCGCTCGGGGCGACGCGACCGCACCCCGGGCCCCCGACGGTTCGCACTCCCCGTCCCCCTCGCCGTCGGCGACCCCGCCCGCCCAGTTGTGCACACGGATCATCGGCTACTGGTCGCGCCGCGCGCTGACCGGGGACACCTACGGGGACTACCAGTCGATGGGCCTGTCCGACGGACAGTACGAGATCCTGCGCGAGGTCGTGGACGCCGCCCGGGCGGAGCGCGAGCGTGCGGACGCGCGGGCGGCCGACCGGGTGATCGACCGCCGGGCGCGGGAGCTGTGCGAGGAGCGTTACCGAAACGGCGAGCCGACCGGAGGGCCATGGGGCTGAGTGACGAAATCCTCGATTCCACTTTCATGCCCCATACACGAAAAGGGCCGTGGGAACGCCGAACCCCTTTCCCGGCTGTAACTCTACGTAATACGGCTGCAATACAGCCCCCGAGTTCGCCCGCCGTGAGCACCCTCCCCGCCAGTCCACGGAGGCCCCCGGGTAACCTTCGACAGCGATCCCGGTAATCACCAAAACCGGTGAACACTCGTGAAGAAGCTACGCGCGAACGCTGCAAGTTCTCACTATGCGGACAGGGCGAATCGGCTGGAAATCCGCTCTTCCCCCCACGGAGTACCGCTCTGTGTTACCCCGTGTCATAACAAGAGCGTCACAGCCTTGGTCAGAGCCTCCTCCATGTTCCCCGCCCGCGCTTAGAGTCACCGCCAGTCACCGAGCTACAGGATTCGAAGTCACTTCGACCCAGCGCTCGACTCGGCGCGTTCCACGGGGAGCCGCCGTGCCAGGGAAAGGACCTGATTCGTGCGTCAACGTTCGATCATCGCCATAACCGCCGCGCTCGCGGCGGGATCGCTGACACTCACGGCTTGTGGGTCGCGTGACGACGACGGCGGCAGCAGCAACGGCGACAAGACCACTGTGGTGATCGGTGTCGACGCTCCGACCACCGGCGACCTGTCGGCCCTCGGCCTCGGCATCAAGAACTCCGCCGACCTCGCCGCCAAGACGGCCAACAAGCAGGAGTACGTCAAGGGCGTCGAGTTCAAGATCGAGGCCCTCGACGACCAGGCGCAGCCCTCCGTCGGCCAGCAGAACGCCCAGAAGTTCATCAGCAACAAGGACGTCCTGGGTGTCGTCGGCCCGCTGAACTCCAGCGTCTCGCAGCAGATGCAGAAGCCGCTCAACGACGCGGGCCTGACCCAGGTCTCCCCGGCCAACACGGGCACGGAGCTGACCCAGGGCGACGGCTGGAAGACCGGCGACTCGGTCCGCCAGTTCAAGACGTTCTTCCGTACCGCCACCACGGACGAGATCCAGGGCGCCTTCGCCGCCGACTACCTGTACAACCAGGCGAAGATCAAGAAGGTCTACCTGATCGACGACCAGAAGACCTACGGCGCCGGTCTCGCCGCCTCCTTCAAGACGAACTTCACCAAGTTCGGCGGCCAGATCGTGGGCACCGACCACATCAACCCCGAAGACCGTGACTTCAACGCCGTGGTCGCCAAGATCAAGAAGACCGGCGCCCAGGCCCTGTACTACGGCGGCGAGTACCCGGCCGCCGGCCCGCTGAGCCAGCAGCTCAAGGACAGCGGCCAGAACATCCCGCTCATGGGCGGCGACGGCATCTACTCCGGCGAGTTCCCGAAGCTGAACAAGAAGGCCGAGGGCGACCTCGCCACCTCCGTGGGCAAGCCGGTCGAGCAGCTCGACTCCGCCAAGACGTTCATCAAGGACTACAAGGCGGCGGGCTACGAGGACGACTACGAGGCGTACGGCGGCCTCACCTACGACGCCACCTGGTCGATCATCGAGGCCGTCAAGCTGGCCGTCGAGGGCAACGACGGCAAGCTCCCGTCCGACGGCCGCAAGGCGGTCCTGGACGCCATGGCCAAGGTCAAGTTCGACGGCGTCACCGGCACCATCTCCTTCGACGAGTTCGGTGACACCACGAACCACACGATGACCGCCTACAAGGTCAAGAACAACGCCTGGGTGCCCGAGTTCAGCGGCGAACCCAAGCTCGGCTGACGAAGGACGAGTCAGAGAACCCTCCCCACTCACACATTGATCCAGGCCGCGCGGGAAGCGCCCACCAGCGCTCCCGCGCGGCGCCATATCCGAACCACTCCACGGAGGCCCTGCGGTGAACGAACTGCCGCAACAGCTGGCCAATGGACTCATCCTCGGCGCGATGTACGGACTCATCGCGATCGGCTACACGATGGTCTACGGCATCGTCCAGCTCATCAACTTCGCCCACGGCGAGATATTCATGGTCGGGGGCTTCGGGGCCCTCACCGTCTGGTTGGTCCTCCCCGAGGGCTTCTCCCTCGGCGCCGCCGTCCCGCTCATGATCATCGGCGGCGTGCTCGTATCGGTCGCCGTCGGCACGGCGGCGGAACGCTTCGCCTACCGGCCCCTGCGCACAGCGCCACGGCTGGCCCCCCTCATCACCGCCATCGGTCTGTCCATCGTCCTCCAGCAGGCCGTGTGGATGTGGTACCCGGACGCGAAGAAGGACCAGCCCTTCCCGCAGTTCCACGGCGGCCCCATTGAAATCCTCGGCGCCAACATCCAGCGCGGCGACCTCTTCGTCCTGATCGCCGCCCCGCTGTGCATGCTCGCCCTCGGCCTGTTCGTCACCAAGACGCGCTCCGGCCGCGGCATGCAGGCCACCGCCCAGGACCCCGACACCGCCAAGCTGATGGGCATCAACACCGACCGCATCATCGTCATGGCGTTCGCCATCGGTGCCGGCTTCGCCGCCGTCGCCGCCGTCGCCTACGGACTGAAGAACGGTCAGGTCGGCTTCCAGATGGGCTTCCTGATGGGCCTCAAGGCCTTCACCGCCGCCGTGCTCGGCGGCATCGGCAACATCTACGGCGCCATGCTCGGCGGCATCGTGCTCGGCGTCGCCGAGTCCCTCGCCACCGGCTACATCGGTGACATCCCCGGCATGGACCTCTTCGGCGGCGGCGCCTGGAAGGACGTATGGGCGTTCGCGCTGCTCATCCTCGTCCTCCTGTTCAGGCCACAGGGCCTGCTCGGCGAACGCGTCGCGGATCGGGCGTGATACCCATGACCACCGAGATCCCCATGGACAAGAGCACCGACACCGACAAGGTGTCCACCGCGGAGGCCACCCCGATCATCCCGCTGCCGCAGGCCGCGGCACGTGGACTGACGGTCGCCGGCTCCGCCGTCGCTTTCATAGGCACCTTCCTCGCCTGGACCTGGACCGAGGAGTTCCCGGGCAAACTGACCATCAACGGCTACCCGGGCGGCCTCCAGGTCCTCACCCTCGTCGGCTCCCTGCTGACCCTGCTGTTCGCCCTCTCCGGCTACGGCATCAAGGGCCTCGGCTGGCTCACCCCCGGCGGCAAGAACAGCCCCGTCCTGCTCGCCGCCCTCGGCGTGTTCGGCACCACCGGCTACGCCATGGGCGCGATCAGCCAGGAACTCGGCGGCCTGGTCAACCTGGAGCCCGGCGCCTGGGTCTCCGGCATCGGCGCGCTCGTCGCCGTGATCGGCGCCCTCGGCCTCCCGGTCGACCAGCCCTACGGCGCGGGCGAACCGACCCCGAACCTCTGGGGCCGGATCCGTCACTCCCTCACCGCGCCCGACCCGGGCCGGGCCAAGGAGCTGCCCTCCTGGGCCGAGATCCTGATCATCGCCGGTGGCTTCGGCGTCGGCCTGTACGTGTTCGCGTACGGCATCGGCACCGAGTACTCGGAGCTGTTCATCGGCTTCCTGATCGTCGCGGCGTTCGGCTTCACCGCCGTCACCCGTGCCGGTCTGCTCAAGCGGCTGTCGGCGCTGACCGCCAAGCACCGCAACGTCACCCTCGGTGCGGCGTTCGCGGCGGCGATCTGCTTCCCGTTCACCCAGACCAACGACCAGTTCGCCCTCATCGGCGCGAACATCCTGATCTTCGCCACGGTCGCCCTGGGCCTGAACGTCGTCGTCGGCCTCGCCGGCCTGCTCGACCTCGGTTACGTCGCGTTCCTCGGCGTCGGCGCCTATGCCGCCGCCCTGGTCTCCGGCTCCCCGGCGTCGACGATCGGTGTGAAGTTCCCGTTCTGGGCGGCCGTTCTCACCGGCGCCGCGGCCTCGCTGATCTTCGGCGTGGTCATCGGCGCCCCGACCCTGCGACTGCGCGGCGACTACCTCGCCATCGTGACGCTCGGCTTCGGTGAGATCTTCCGCATCACCATGAACAACCTGAACGGCAACAGCGGCCCGGACGTCACCAACGGCTCCAACGGCATCCCGCAGATTCCCGACCTGGAGATCTTCGGGTTCAATCTCGGAGTCCCGCACGACGTCCTCGGTCACGAGCTGACCCGTTCGGCCAACTACTACCTGCTGATGCTGCTGTTCACGGCGATCGTCGTGATGGTCTTCCGCCGCTCGGCGGAATCCCGCATCGGCCGCGCGTGGGTCGCCATCCGCGAGGACGAGACCGCCGCGACCGCGATGGGCATCAACGGCTTCCGGCTGAAGCTCCTCGCCTTCGCACTCGGCGCCTCCCTCGCCGGCCTCGCGGGCACCGTCCAGGCACACGTCTCCTACAGCGTCACCCCCGAGCAGTACGAGTTCGCCGGTCCCGTGCCGCCGAACTCCGCCTTCCTGCTCGCCGCCGTCATCCTCGGCGGTATGGGCACCATCAGCGGCCCGCTCGTCGGCGCCGCGCTGCTCTACCTGATCCCGGCCAAGCTCCAGTTCATGGCGGAGTACCAGCTGCTGCTCTTCGGCATCGCGCTGATGCTGCTGATGCGCTTCCGTCCCGAGGGCCTGGTCGCCGACCGCAGGAAGCAGCTCGAATTCCACGAGACCGGACAGCTCGACGTACCGGAGGACAAGTCGCTGCCCGACGGCGCGACCGGCGTCGCCAAGGCAGGGGCGTGACCGCCATGACCACCACCACGACCGCACCCACCAGCACCACGGTGCTCGACGCCAGCGGTGTCACCATGCGCTTCGGCGGTCTGACCGCCGTACGCGACGTGGACCTCACCGTGAACACCGGCGAGATCGTCGGCCTCATCGGCCCCAACGGCGCCGGCAAGACGACCTTCTTCAACTGCCTCACCGGCCTGTACGTGCCGACCGAGGGCAAGGTCGCCTACAAGGGCACCGTCCTGCCGCCCAAGCCGCACCTGGTCACCCAGGCCGGCATCGCCCGTACGTTCCAGAACATCCGGCTCTTCGCCAACATGACCGTTCTGGAGAACGTGCTGGTCGGCAGGCACACCCGCACCAAGGAAGGCCTCTGGTCGGCCCTGCTGCGCCTGCCCGGCTTCAAGAAGGCCGAGGAGGCGTCCCGGGCCCGGGCCATGGAACTCCTGGAGTTCACCGGTCTGGCCGCCAAGGCCGACCACCTCGCCCGCAACCTGCCCTACGGCGAGCAGCGCAAGCTGGAGATCGCCCGCGCGCTGGCGAGCGAGCCCGGTCTGCTCCTCCTCGACGAGCCGACCGCCGGTATGAACCCGCAGGAGACCCGGGCGGCCGAGGAGCTGATCTTCGCCATCCGGGACAAGGGCATCGCCGTCCTCGTCATCGAGCACGACATCCGGTTCATCATGAACCTCTGCGACCGGGTCGCCGTGCTGGTCCAGGGCGAGAAGATCGTCGAGGGCCCCGCCGAGGTCGTCCAGGCCGACGAGCGCGTCATCGCCGCCTACCTGGGTGAGCCCTTCGAGGGCGCGCCCGGCAAGGAGGAAGCCGCCGAGGTCGAGGCCGCGGAGGCCGAGCCCGACGCGCAGAGCACCACGGAAGGGGACGAGAAGTGACCGCACTGCTCGAGGTCGAGGACCTCAGGGTCGCTTACGGCAAGATCGAGGCCGTCAAGGGCATCTCGTTCAAGGTGGACGCGGGCGAGGTCGTCACCCTCATCGGCACCAACGGCGCCGGCAAGACCACCACGCTGCGGACCCTGTCCGGTCTCCTCCAGCCGGTGTCCGGCGACATCAGGTTCGAGGGCAAGTCGCTGAAGAAGATCCCCGCCCACAAGGTCGTCGCGCTGGGGCTCGCCCACTCCCCCGAGGGGCGGCACATCTTCCCCCGCATGACGATCGAGGACAACCTCCGCCTCGGCGCGTTCCTGCGCAACGACAAGGAGGCCATCGAGAAGGACATCCAGCGGGCCTACGACCTGTTCCCCATCCTCGGGGAGCGCAGGAAGCAGGCCGCGGGCACCCTCTCCGGTGGTGAGCAGCAGATGCTCGCCATGGGACGGGCGCTGATGTCCCGGCCGAAGCTGCTCATGCTCGACGAGCCCTCCATGGGGCTCTCCCCGATCATGATGCAGAAGATCATGGCGACCATCCAGGAGCTCAAGTCCCAGGGCACCACCATCCTGCTCATCGAGCAGAACGCCCAGGCCGCGCTCTCCCTGGCCGACCACGGCCATGTGATGGAGGTCGGCAAGATCGTCCTCTCCGGCACCGGGCAGGACCTCCTGCACGACGAGTCGGTGCGCAAGGCGTACCTGGGCGAGGACTGACCGCCCGAACGCATTCCGTACACGACGAGGCCCGCGCCCCCTGAGCTGGGGACGCGGGCCTCGTCGTACGCGCTCGGGCCGGTCAGCCCTTGGCGGCCTTCTTCTCGTCGGCGTCCTGGATGACGGCCTCGGCGACCTGCTGCATCGACATCCGGCGGTCCATGGAGGTCTTCTGGATCCAGCGGAAGGCGGCGGGCTCGGTCAGTCCGTACTCGGTCTGCAGGATCGACTTCGCCCGGTCCACCAGCTTCCGCGTCTCCAGGCGCAGAGTGAGGTCGGCGACCTCCTTCTCCAGCTCCTTCAGCTCGGTGAAGCGGGAGACGGCCATCTCGATCGCCGGCACGACGTCGCTCTTGCTGAAGGGCTTGACCAGGTAGGCCATGGCGCCGGCGTCCCGGGCCCGCTCGACCAGGTCCCGCTGGGAGAAGGCGGTCAGCATCAGCACCGGGGCGATGCTCTCCTCGGCGATCTTCTCCGCCGCGGAAATACCGTCCAGCTTCGGCATCTTCACATCGAGAATGACGAGGTCCGGCCGGTGCTCACGAGCCAGCTCGACGGCCTGCTCACCATCACCGGCCTCACCGACGACGGTGTACCCCTCTTCTTCGAGCATCTCTTTGAGATCGAGCCGGATCAGTGCCTCGTCCTCGGCGATGACGACACGGGTCGTCAGCGGAGGCACGTGCGACTTGTCGTCGTCGGGCGCGTCTACGGGCTGGGGCGACTCGGGGGCGGTCACGGGGGCTCCTCGTTCAGGGGCAGGGGTGCTGCTGACAAGAGCCTACCTAGCTGCAGGCCGGTGCAGTGAGCCGGTATGCTTCCCAGCAGCCACTCTCGCCGGGTTGGCGCAACTGGTTGACGCGGAGGTCTCAAACACCTCTGTCCGCAAGGACGTGTGGGTTCGAATCCCATACCCGGCACCAAGAAAGCGGATGTCCACGTTCTCGTGAACATCCGCTTTTTGCTGCATGCGGTCACGATCAGTGACTCAGAGTGGCCGCATGAACCTCCATAGCACTGAGGTGCGACAGAAGGCACTCACGCTCCTGCGCGGCGGCATCAGGAACGCAGAAGTCGCACGCACATTCAATGTCCCACCGGGCACCATCGCGTACTGGAAACACCTGGACCGTGCGAAACGCGGCGAGTGCCCAGGGAAGCACGATCCGCAGTGCCCGCGATGCGATGGCCGAGACCTCGACACAGTGGCGTACAGCTACTTACTCGGTCTCTACTTGGGCGACGGCCACATCAGTCACTACTCCGGGCACCGGGCACCCAACCTCATGATCACGTGTGACGAATCATGGCCTGGCCTGATGGATGCCTGTGAGCTGGCCATGCACGCGGTCTTCCCCGACAACTCTGTCTGCCGCGTCCGCAAAACCGGCTGCCGCAACGTAAAGGTCTACTCAAAGCACCTGCACTGTCTGTTCCCGCAGCACGGCCCCGGCAAGAAGCACGAACGTCTCATCGCACTCGAACCTTGGCAGCAGGCCATCATGGATGCGCACCCCTGGGAGTTCATCCGCGGCCTGATCCACTCCGACGGCTGCCGTATCACCAACTGGACCACTCGACTGGTCGCCGGTGAGCGCAAACGCTACGAGTACCCGCGCTACTTCTTCGCCAACAAGTCGGACGACATCAGGAAGCTCTTCACGGACGCCCTCGACAAGGTCGGCGTCGAGTGGACCACCCTCGCCCGCGGCAGCGACCCGTTCAACATCTCCATCGCCCGCAAGGCCTCCGTAGCCCTGATGGACACCCATGTGGGCCCCAAGCACTGACCACCGCAAAGGGCCCCTCCCCAACCTCAAGAGGGGCCCTCGCCTGCTACTTCGGGCTGTCGTCCTCGCCGATGTGGTGGACGCGGACCATGTTCGTCGATCCGGAGACCCCCGGAGGCGACCCCGCCGTGATGACCACGACGTCGCCCTTCTTGCAGCGGCCGTACTTCAACAACAGCTCGTCCACCTGGTCGACCATCGCGTCCGTCGAGTCCACGTGCGGGCCCAGGAACGTCTCCACACCCCACGTCAGGCTCAGCTGCGATCTCGTCGCGGGCTCCGGTGTGAACGCCAGCAGTGGGATCGGTGAGCGGTAGCGGGACAGGCGGCGGACGGTGTCGCCGGACTGGGTGAAGGCGACCAGGAACTTGGCGCCCAGGAAGTCGCCGATCTCGGCCGCCGCCCGGGCCACCGCGCCGGGCTGGGTGCGGGGCTTGTTCCGCTCCGTCAGAGGCGGGAGGCCCTTCGTCAGGATGTCCTCCTCGGCCGCCTCGACGATCTTCGCCATGGTGCGGACCGTCTCGATGGGGTACTTGCCGACGCTGGTCTCACCGGACAGCATCACCGCGTCGGTGCCGTCGATGACGGCGTTGGCGACGTCCGAGGCCTCCGCGCGGGTCGGGCGGGAGTTGTCGATCATCGAGTCGAGCATCTGCGTCGCCACGATCACCGGCTTGGCGTTGCGCTTCGCCAGCTTGATGGCGCGCTTCTGGACGATCGGGACCTGTTCCAGGGGCATTTCGACGCCGAGGTCGCCGCGCGCGACCATGATGCCGTCGAAGGCGGCCACGATGTCGTCGATCGCCTCGACCGCCTGGGGCTTCTCCACCTTGGCGATGACGGGGAGCCTACGGCCCTCCTCGTCCATGATCCGGTGGACGTCCTCGATGTCGCGGCCGGAGCGGACGAAGGACAGCGCGATGACGTCGAAGCCGGTGCGCAGCGCCCAGCGCAGGTCGTCCTCGTCCTTCTCGGAGAGGGCCGGCACCGAGACCGCGACGCCGGGCAGGTTGAGGCCCTTGTTGTCCGAGACCATGCCGCCCTCGACCACCGTCGTGTGGACGTGCGGGCCGTCGACGGAGGTGACCTCCAGGCACACCTTGCCGTCGTCGACGAGGATGCGCTCACCGGCGGTGACGTCGGCGGCCAGACCGGCGTAGGTGGTACCGCACTGCTGGCGGTCGCCCTCGGCGCCCTCCTCGACGGTGATGGTGAAGGTGTCGCCGCGTTCAAGGAGTACGGGGCCTTCGGTGAAGCGGCCGAGGCGAATCTTCGGGCCTTGAAGGTCGGCGAGGACGCCGACGCTGCGGCCGGTCTCGTCGGAGGCCTTGCGCACCCGCTCGTAGCGCTCCTCGTGATCGGCGTGGCTGCCGTGGCTGAGGTTGAATCGGGCGACGTCCATTCCGGCGTCGACCAGTGCCTTTATCTGGTCGTACGAGTCGGTGGCGGGGCCCAGGGTGCAGACGATTTTCGCTCGGCGCATGTTTCGACTCTATGACTTACCGACGGGTAGCGAATTGGTCGCGCATGACGACTCAACAACCTTTGCGTGAAGGGCTATTGACAAGTGTTGAATTGTGCGGCGGGGTGCTCCGATGAGCATTCGCCCGGGCGTGCGACACCCCGCCGGGGGCTGTTTGCGGGCGTCGAGGTCACAGGCGCGGCGGCGCCATCGTGAACCGCGCGTTCACCTGCGCAGAGACGTGCTGCCGCTGGGGTTCCAGGTCGAGCGGGGCCGCGGCGGCGTCCTCGGTGGCGTCGTAGGCCATGGAGCGCATGCGGCCGGCCGGGGCGGCGCCCGCGAAGGGCTGGGGGTTCTCCGCGCCGACGTCGGCGAGTTCCACCAGCGCGGCCAGGGAGGTGCCGAGGGCCTGCGCGTACTCCCGCGCCCGCTGCACCGCTTCCCGTACCGCCTGCTGCCGGGCCTCCCGGTGGGCCGGCGAGTCGGGGCGCAGCGCCCACCAGGGGCCGTCCACCCGGGTGAGGTCCAAGTCGGCCAGACGTGTGGCGAGTTCGCCGAGCGCCGTGAAGTCGTTGAGCTCGGCGGTGATGCGGACGCGGCCGTGGTAGGCGTGGATCCGTTCGCCGCGGCCCTTCTCCTTGAGTTCCGGGCTGATGGAGAAGGAGCCGCTCTCCAGGCGCTCGACCGCGTCGCCGTAGGACTTGACCAGGTCGAGGACGGCGGCGTTGCGGCGGGTGAGGTCGTCGAGGGCGGCGCGGCGGTCCTTGCCGCGGGAGACGACGGTGACGCCGATGCGGGCGATCTCGGGGTCGACCTCGAGGCGGGCCTCACCGCGCACCGCGATACGGGGGGCGTCGGGGGTGCCGTAGGGGACGGCGGGCTGAAGTTCCTCTGAAGGGGCGGTCATACGTCCCACTCTGTCATCGCTTGCTTGGTTACGGCCCCCGTGGGTCACCAGATCGAAACCTGCGGGGTCTGTTGCTGCTCGCCATGACCAGGTCAGAATCTACGCGCGTTGTTGACCATTTCGCCCGGGAGAAGCACTCATGCCGTTGAACCGTCGGAAGTTCCTGACCAAGTCCGCCGTGACCGGAGCGGGGGTGGCGATGGCCGGTGCGGTGACCGCGCCGGCGGCGCAGGCCGCCGAGACGGCGAAGGGCTCCCGGCCGAAGAAGCGGTACGCCCTGACGGTGATGGGCACGACCGACCTGCACGGCAACATCTTCAACTGGGACTACTTCAAGGACGCGGAGTACTCCGACGCCAAGGGCAACGCCAAGGGCCTGTCGCGGGTCTCGACGCTGGTGAACCAGGTCCGCGCGGAGAAGGGCCGCCGCAACACGATGCTCATCGACGCGGGCGACACGATCCAGGGCACCCCGCTGACGTACTACTACGCGAAGGTCGACCCGATCACGGCCGAGGGCGGCCCGATCCACCCGATGGCCGCGGCGATGAACGCGATCGGGTACGACGCGGTGGCCCTCGGCAACCACGAGTTCAACTACGGCATCGAGACGCTGCGCAAGTTCGAGGACCAGTGCCACTTCCCGCTGCTGGGCGCGAACGCGCTGGACGCGAAGACGCTGAAGCCCGCCTTCCCGCCGTACTTCATCAAGCGGTTCTGCGTGCCGGGCGCCCCTGACGTGAAGGTCGCGGTCCTCGGTCTGACCAACCCCGGCATCGCGATCTGGGACAAGGCGTACGTCGAGGGCAAGATGGTGTTCCCGGGTCTGGAGGAGCAGGCCGCGAAGTGGGTGCCGAAGCTGCGTTCGATGGGCGCGGACATCGTGGTCGTGTCCGCGCACTCCGGTTCGTCGGGGACGTCGTCGTACGGCGACCAGCTGCCGTACATCGAGAACTCGGCGGCGCTGGTGGCCCAGCAGGTGCCGGGCATCGACGCGATCCTCGTCGGGCACGCGCACACGGAGATCGCGGAGCTGCTGGTCACGAACGAGAAGACGGGCAGGAAGGTCGTGCTGTCGGAGCCGCTGTGCTACGCGCAGCGCCTGTCCCTGTTCGACTTCGAGCTGGTCTTCGACAAGGGCCGCTGGACGGTCGAGTCGGTGAAGGCGACGGTGCGTGACGCCAAGACGGTCGCCGACGACCCGAAGATCACCAAGCTGCTGAAGGACGACCACGACATCGTCGTGGAGTACGTCAACCAGGTCGTCGGCACGGCGACCGCCAAGCTGACGACGGTCGAGGCGCGTTACAAGGACGCCCCGATCATCGACCTGATCACCAAGGTCCAGGAGGACGTGGTGAAGGCGGCGCTGGCGGGCACGGAGCACGCCGCGCTGCCCGTCATCTCCCAGGCCTCCCCGTTCTCCCGCACCTCGGAGATCCCGGCCGGCGACGTGACCATCCGGGATCTGTCGAGCCTGTACGTCTACGACAACACGCTGGTCGCCAAGCTGATGACGGGCGCGCAGATCAGGGCGTACCTGGAGTACTCGGCGGAGTACTTCGTACAGACCGCCGCCGACGCGGCCGTCGACGTGGAGAAGCTGACGAACGCGGGCAACCGTCCCGACTACAACTACGACTACGTGTCGGGGCTGACGTACGACATCGACATCGCGCAGGCGGCCGGTTCGCGGATCAGGAACCTGGCCTACAACGGTGCCGCTCTCGACGACGCCCAGCAGTTCGTGCTCGCCGTGAACAACTACCGGGCCAACGGCGGCGGCGCGTTCCCGCACGTGGCGTCGGCCCAGGAGCTGTGGGCGGAGTCGACGGAGATCCGCACCCGGATCGCGGAGTGGGTGACCGCGAAGGGCGTGCTGGACCCGAAGGACTTCGCGTCGGTGGACTGGAAGCTCACGCGGAACGGCACGCCGGTGTTCTAGATCCGGACTCTCTGTGCAGGAGCCTCAGATCCCGTCCAGGAGCGGTGTCAGCGTCCTCGGCTGACGTGCGCGCGGGATCCGGGGCTCCTGCTGTTGGAGGCCGAAGGTGGTGAACGCCGTGCGGGTGGGCAGGGGGTAGGCCTCCTGGCCGGTGACGGAGTTGAGGATGCTGGCGCTGCGCCAGGCCGCGAGGCCGAGGTCGGGGGTGCCGACGCCGTGGGTGTGGCGTTCGGCGTTCTGGACGTAGACGTTGCAGCCGGAGCCCGTGACGGACGGGTCCATGACCAGGCGGTACTGGTCGTCGACGCGCGGGCGTTCCTGGCTGTCGCGGCGCAGATAGGGGTCGAGGCCGGCGAGGATGCGGCCGAGGGGGCGCTCACGGTAGCCGGTGGCGAGGACGACCGCGTCGGTGGTCAGACGCGAGCGGGTGTTCTGGTGGAGGTGCTCCAGGTGCAGCTCGACCTTGGTGGTGGCGATACGGCCGGCCGTGCGGACCTGGACGCCGGGGGTGAGGACGGTGTCGGGCCAGCCGCCGTCCAGGGTGCGGCGGTAGAGCTCGTCGTGGATGGCGGCCAGGGTCTCGGCGTCGATGCCCTTGTGGAGCTGCCACTGCGAGGCGACGAGCTGGTCGCGGACCGGTTCGGCGAGGGACTGGAAGTAGCGGGTGTAGTCGGGGGTGAAGTGCTCCAGGCCGAGCTTGGAGTACTCCATGGGCGCGAAGGCCGCGGTACGGCCGAGCCAGTGCAGTCGCTCGCGTCCGGCGGGGCGGTGGCGGAGCAGGTCGAGGAAGATCTCCGCGCCGGACTGTCCGGAGCCGATGACGGTGATGTGCTCGGCGGCGAGCAGCGTCTCGCGGTGGTCGAGGTAGTCGGCGGCGTGGATGACGGGGACGGCGGGCGCGTCGACCAGGGGCCTGAGCGGGTCGGGGACGTCGGGTTCGGTGCCGATGCCGAGCACGATGTTCTTCGCGTACGTACGGCCGACGGCCTCGGCGTCGCCGTCGGGGGCGAGCTGGGTGTAGTCGACCTCGAAGACGTCGCGTTCGGGGTTGAAGCGGATCGCGTCGACCTGGTGGCCGAAGGACAGCGTGGGGAGGTTCTCGCAGACCCAGCGGCAGTAGGCGTCGTACTCGGCGCGCTGGATGTGGAAGCGCTCGGCGAAGTAGAAGGGGAAGAGCCGGTCGCGGGTCCGGAGGTAGCTGAGGAACGACCACGGGCTGGCGGGGTCGGCGAGCGTCACCAGGTCGGCGAGGAACGGGACCTGGATCCGGGAGCCGTCGATGAGGAGCCCCGGGTGCCAGGCGAAGGAGGGGCGCTGCTCGTAGAAGACGGCGTCGAGGTCGGTGAGGGGGTGGGCCAGGGCGGCGAGGGAGAGGTTGAAGGGGCCGATGCCGATGCCGACGAGGTCGCGGGGGGTGTCGGGGTCGTGGTGCGGGGGGCCGGGCTGGGCGCGGGGGGCGTGCGCGGGGGTGGTGTGCGCGGGGTTGGGGTGCGCGGTCTTCGGGTGCGAGGCCGTGCCGGGGGCGGGGCGGTGGCCGGGGTCCGGTTCTGAGCGGGGGCTCGGCTGCAGGTCCGCTCGGGGAGCGGTGTCAGGGCCTGCCTGGAGGGTGGCGAGACGGGGGGTGGCGTGGGGGGTGGTGCGGGGGTTCGTCTGCGGGCTCATCCGGGGGTGTTTCCTTCCACCAGGTTCAGGAGGGCGGCCAGGTCGTCCGGGCGCGTGTGGGGGTTGAGGAGGGTGGTCTTGAGCCACAGGCGCCCGTCTATGCGGGCCCGGCCGAGGACGGCGCGGCCGTCGGTGAGCAGCGTGCGGCGCACGGCGGCGACGGCGTCGTCGTCGGCGTGCGCCGGCCGGAACAGGACCGTGCTGATGGTGGGCGGGTCGTAGAGCTCGAACCCGGGGTGACCGTGAACGAGGGCGGCGAACTCACGGGCCCGGTCGCAGACCTGCTCGACGAGCCCGCCGAGTCCGCTGCGGCCGAGGGCCTTGAGAGTGACGGCGATCTTGACGACGTCGGGCCTGCGGCTGGTCCGCAGGGACCGGCCGAGCAGGTCGGGCAGGCCCGCCTCGGTGTCGTCGTCGGCGTTGAGGTAGTCGGCGCGGTGGTGCAGTACGGCGAGGTCACCCGGATCGCGGACGGCGAGCAGCCCCGCGGCGACGGGCTGCCAGCCCAGCTTGTGCAGATCGAGGGTGACGGTGTCGGCGGCGTCGAGGCCGCTGAGCCGCGACCGGTGGCGGTCGCTGAACAGCAGGCCTCCGCCGTACGCGGCGTCGACGTGCAGGCGTGCCCCGTGCGCCGCGCACAGGGCGGCGATCTCGGGAAGCGGGTCGATGAGCCCGGCGTCGGTGGTCCCGGCGGTGGCGGCGACGAGATGCGGTCCGGGCAGCTCCGTCAGCGCCTCGTCGAGCGCGGCGACATCGAGGACACCGGCCGGCGCGGGCACGACGGCGGGCTCGGCCAGTCCGACCAGCCAGGCGGCGCGGGGCACCGAGTGATGGGCGTTGGCCCCGTGCACGAGCCTGAGTCCGGCGCCGTGCGCCTCCCGGGCGAGGAGGAGGGCGAGTTGGTTGGACTCGGTGCCGCCGGTGGTGATCAGGGCGGTGGGGGCGGCGGTGACGCCGGTGGTGAGGGCCGCGTGCGTCGGGGGCGGGGCGTCCTCCCCTTCCCCGCTGCCGAACACCTCGCGCGCCAGCGCGGCCGTCACCAGCGTCTCCAACTCCGAGGCGCCCGGCGCCTGGTCCCAGGAGTCCAGGGACGGGTTGAGGGCGGAGGCGGCGAGGTCGGCGGCGGCGGCGAGGGCCAGGGGCGGGCAGTGGAGGTGGGCGGTGCAGAGGGGGGCGGCGGGGTCGGCGGCGGTTTCGGCGAGGGCGTGGACGACGGTGTGGAGGGCGTTCGGGTCGCCGTCGGCCGGCAGTACGTCGCCGACGGCGTCCCGCAGGCGCGCGGCCACCGCCTTGGGGCCGCCCCGGGGCAGTGGGCCGCCGCGTGCCCCGGCCCCCTCGCTCAGCGCGTCCAGCACGGTGTCGAGCAACGGCCGCAGGGCGGCGGGGCCTTCCGGGCCTGAAGCGAGCGACGGCGACGTACGCATCGTGTCCTCCCGGGCGCTGGGCAAGAGGGACTTCCAGCTTGTACGCCGATGCGCTTTCGCGCCCGAGAAGCCCAATGACCGGAACCCGAAAGGGGGTATTTCCGTACGGGGAACGCGTGTCGGAGGATGCGTGCCGAGGGCGGCGGAGTAAGGGCCCGCCGCCCTGGGCTCGGGGAGTCCCGGTGGGACTAGCCCTCCCGCACCTTCAGCGCCCGTGCCAGGTCGTCGAGCTGGTCGGCGAGCCGGCGGCGCAGGGCCGGGACCGGCTCGCCGTCGCGCAGGCAGTCCTCGCCCAGCGCCAGGGCCTCGGCGTCGACGGCGTGCACCGGGAAGGCGTGGCGGCCGGCCGCGTCGGCCATGGCGGGGCCGCGGCGGGCGCCGAGGGCGACGGCGTCCTGGTAGAAGCGGGGTACGTACTGCCGGAGCAGGTCGGCCTGTTCGGGCTGCCAGAAGCCGTGGGCGGTGGCGATGAAGAGGTAGTTGGACAGGTCGGCGCTGCCGTCTCCGCCGAACATGGCGTCCCAGGCCCTCGCCTTGGCCTCCTCGTCCGGCAGGGCGGCCCGGCAGCGGGCGGCGCCCTCCTGGCCGGTGGCGCTCGGGTCGCGCTCCAGCTCGGCGGCGATGGCGGCCTCGTCGACGGCGCCGAGGACGGCCAGCCGGGCGAGGACGCGCCAGCGCAGGTCGGGGTCGAGCTCGGGTCCGCCGGGCACGGTGCCGTCGGCGAGCCAGGCGGCGATGGTGTCGGGGTGGGCGGCGACGTCGATGAAGTGGCGTACGGCGATCAGGCGCAGCCCGGGGTTGTCGCCGTCCTCGGTGCGGCGGATGAGGTCGCGGCACAGCGAGGAGAGCGTGGTCAGGGCGGCGGGCCGCTGCTCGGGGGCGAGGTAGCGGTCGGCGACCTGGGCTCCGGCGAAGCCGAGGACGCCCTGGACGATGGCGAGGTCGGTCTCGCGCGGGAGGTGGGCGCGGGCGGCCTCCAGGTAGGCGGTGGCGGGCAGTTCGCCGTCGCGGACGGCGTCGCGCAGGGCGTTCCAGACGACCGCGCGGGTGAGCGGGTCGGGCAGTCCGGCGAGGCTCGTGCGGACGGTCTCGAAGGACTCGGCGTCGAAGCGGACCTTGGCGTAGGTCAGGTCGCCGTCGTTGAGCAGCAGCAGGGCCGGGCGCTTGCCGATGGGCTGCGGCGCGGTCTGCGGGATGTCCAGGTCGAGGCGCTCGCGCAGGGTGAGGTGGCCGTCGTCGTCGCCGAGGTCCAGGTCGTACAGGCCGACACGGACGCGGTGCGTGCGGCTGCCGGCGTGGTCGACGGTGAGCGTGTAGGTGCCGTTGTCGCCGCGGGTGACGGCCGGGGTGAGGGTGTCGACGCCGGTGGTGCGCAGCCAGGCGTCGGCCCAGGCGTGGACGTCGCGTTCGGTGGCGGCGGCCAGGGAGTCGATGAAGTCGGCGAGGGTGGCGTTGCCGAACCGGTGGCGGGCGAAGTGGGTGTTGATGCCGGCGAGGAAGTCCTTCTCGCCGAGCCAGGTCACCAGCTGCCGCAGCGCGGAGGCGCCCTTGGCGTAGGAGATCCCGTCGAAGTTGAGCATGGCGGAGGCGGTGTCGTCGACGGCCTCGGGGGCGACGGGGTGGGTGGAGGGGCGCTGGTCGGCGTCGTAGCCCCAGGCCTTGCGGACGATGCCGAAGTCGGTCCAGGTGTCGCTGAAGCGGGTGGCCTCGGCGCAGGTCTGGTAGCCCATGTACTCGGCGAAGGACTCGTTCAGCCAGATGTCGTCCCACCAGCGCAGGGTGACGAGGTCGCCGAACCACATGTGGGCCATCTCGTGGGCGATGACCATGGCGCGGGTCTGCCGCTCGGTCTTCGTGACGGCGGAGCGGTACACGAACTCGTCGCGGAAGGTGACCAGTCCGGGGTTCTCCATGGCGCCGGCGTTGAACTCGGGGACGAAGGCCTGGTCGTAGGAGTCGAAGGGGTACGGCTCCTCGAACTTCTCGTGGAAGCGGTCGAAGCACTGCCGGGTGACCTCGAAGAGTTCCTCGGCGTCCGCGTCCAGGTAGGGGGCCAGGGAGCGGCGGCAGTGGAGGCCGAAGGGCAGTCCGCGGTGTTCGGTGCGCACCGAGTGCCAGGGGCCGGCGGCGACCGCGACGAGGTAGGTGGAGATCAGCGGGGTGGGCGCGGCCTGCCAGCGGCCGTCGCCGAGGTGCTCGGTGATGCCGTTGGCGAGGACGGTCCAGCCCTCGGGGGCGGTGACGGAGAGCTCGAAGACGGCCTTGAGGTCGGGCTGGTCGAAGGCCGGGAAGACCAGCTTGCAGTCGTCCAACGCCAGTTGGGTGTAGACGTAACTCTCACCGTCGGTGGGGTCGGTGAAGCGGTGCATGCCCTCGCCGGTGCGGGAGTAGCGCATGGCCGCGTCGACGCGCAGTTCGTGCTCTCCGGCGGTGAGGCCCTTCAGGGGCAGCCGGTCGTCGTCCAGGATCCCGGGGTCGAGGGGGTGTCCGTCCAGCGTGACGGAGCGCAGCTCGGCGGGCCTGATCTCGATGAACGTGTCCGCGTCGGCGCGCGTGGTGAACCTGATGACGGTGCGCGAGTCGAAGGTCTCGTCCCCGGTGGTCAGATCGAGTTCGATCGAGTAGCCGTGGACGTCGAGGAGCTGGGCACGGGTCTGCGCTTCGTCGCGCGTGAGTACGGACATGCAGGACATGCTGCCTGATGGCACCGACAAGGCACAGAGGCGGATCAGTACGTGCGCTATGTCCGGTTCCTGGCCGCTGGGCCGTCGCGCTGCGGAGGGACGCGGGCGTCGGGGTGGGGCAGGGCGGGGGGCGGGCCGGGGTCCTCGGCCTCGGTGGGGTCCTTGACGAGGGCGCGTAGCGCGCGGACCTCGTGCTCCAGCGCGCGGTGGCGTTCGTGGGCGTCGTACAGGTAGCGGACCTTGGTGCGCAGCGCCCAGGGATCGATGGGCTTCATGACCAGGTCGGCGACGCCGAGTCGGAAGGCGGCGGACACCAGTTCCTGGTCGGCGCCGAAGCCGGTGAGGAGGATGACCGGTATGTGCTGGGTCTGTTCGACGCGCCGCATGTAGCGGACCACGTCCAGGCCGCTGACGCCGGGCATGCGGACGTCCAGGAGCAGCAGGCCGACCTTGCCGCGGAGCACCTGCTTGAGCGCCTCGTCGCCGCTGGTGGCCCTGGCCAGTCGGTAGCCCAGCGGGGCCAGGGCGCTCTCCAGCGCGTACAGCGTGTCCTCGTGGTCGTCGACGATGAGGATCTTGGCATCCGACGGCATGGCCCGACGTCCCTCCCGCGTGGACATCCGAAGTATGTCCGGGGGCGCTGACGGGGAGTGCGTGTCAGCTGGCATGCGGTGCACAGCGCAGCATGCCCCGCCCGGGCCGCCGTGTCACTCCCTCGGGAGGGTCAGTTCACGTCCTGTCGTCACATTTGCGTCGGCCGCGCGGCGAACCATGCCATGGCCGGGAATGCGGCGAGATGTCCCGGGCGGGCGTCTCCTAGGAGCGAGGTGCCGTGGGCTCGGCGCCGTTGAGGGTGTCCTCGGCGATGCTCTCGTGGTGCCTGATCACCTCGGCGATGATGAAGTTCAGGAACTTCTCCGCGAACGCCGGGTCGAGCTTGGCGTTCTCGGCGAGGGTGCGCAGCCGGGCGATCTGGCGGGACTCGCGGGCCGGGTCGGCGGGCGGGAGCTGGTGCTTGGCCTTGAGATGGCCGACCTGCTGGGTGGCTTTGAAGCGTTCGGCGAGCATGTGGACGACGGCCGCGTCGATGTTGTCGATGCTGTCGCGCAGCCGGGCGAGCTCCTCGCGCACGGCGGGGTCGACGTCGCCGGCGGAGGTGCTGGAGGACGTGTTGCTGGTCATGGGCGCCCAGCCTACGGGGCGGGTCAGGTGGTCGTTCGTTCGATCACGGGTGGATCGTCGGGGTCGGGGACCTGGTTGCTCCAGCCGCCGGGGACGACGCGGCTCTGCTGGGCGCGGAAGCGGACCGGGGCCATGCCGACGCGGCGGGTGAACAGCCGGGAGAAGTAGGCGGGGTCGTCGTAGCCGACGCGGCGGGCGACGGCCGCGACGGGGAGCTCGGTGGCGGCGAGGAGTTCCTTGGCGCGGCCCAGGCGGATGCCGAGCAGATAGTCCTTGGGGCTGCAGCCGGCGCCGCGCCGTACGGCGGTGCGCAGTTCGGCGGGGGTCATGCCGTGCCGGGCGGCGTGGTCGGCGACGGTCAGCGGCAGACAGGCGTCGCGGGCGAGGGCCTTGAGCACGAGGTCGCCGTCCGGGGCGAGGTCGGCACGCGCGCGACGCAGGGCGACGAGGAGCTCGTGGACGGCGGCGCCGGTCTCGACCTCCAGGAGCGGGTTGTCACGGCGGGCGGCGCGCGCCATGCGTCCGATGACGGCACGCGGGCCTGAGGCGTCGGAGAGGGGCACCACGGGGCGGTCGGGTTCGATGTAGCCGAGTTCGGTGTACGAGGCGGTGGCGGGTCCGGCGAAGTCGACGAAGCCCTCGTCCCAGCCGGTGCCCGCGTCGGGCGCGTAGTGGTGCGGGGCCCCGGGGGTCAGCCACAGCAGCGCGGGTGCGGTGACGGGCGTACGGCGGCCGTCGGGGTGGGCGTACCAGCCGCCGCCGGTGCTGATGACGACGGCGACGTGGTGGTCCAGGACGCGCGGTCCGACGGTCGGCAGGGCGCCGTACTGGAGGCCGACGCCGAGGCAGACCAGGCCCAGGCGGTGGTGGGCGGGGCCGGGCGTGAAGAAGCGCATCCAGGTGTGGTACATGCCCGTCACCTCCCGTTCGGCGCTTCGGTCCAAGCAGCGCCGATCTTTGTCCATGGACCCTGACCTGCGCCAGGGGCGAGGGTGGGGCGTATGAGCGAGTTCACGGTGGGGGACGAAGACTTCCTGCTGGACGGGCGGCCGGTGCGGCTGCTGTCCGGCGCGCTGCACTACTTCCGGGTGCACGAGGCGCGGTGGGGGCACCGGCTGGCCATGTTGCGGGCGATGGGCCTGAACTGCGTGGAGACGTATGTGCCGTGGAACCTGCACGAGCCGGTGCCGGGGCACAGCCGGGACGTGCAGGCGCTCGGCCGGTTCCTGGACGCGGCCCGGGAGGCGGGGCTGTGGGCGATCGTGCGGCCGGGGCCGTACATCTGCGCCGAGTGGGAGAACGGGGGGCTGCCGTCCTGGCTGACGGCCGAGGTGGGGGCACGCGCGCGTACGCGTGACGAGCGCTACCTGGGGTATGTGGCGAGCTGGTTCCGGCGGCTGCGGCACGAGATCGTGCCCCGGCAGATCGACCGGGGCGGCCCGGTGATCATGGTGCAGGTCGAGAACGAGTACGGCAGCTACGGATCCGACGCGGTGTATCTGCGCCGGCTGGCGGATCTGCTGCGCGAGCACGGCGTCACGGTCCCGCTGTTCACCTCGGACGGCCCCGAGGAGCACATGCTTTCCGGCGGCTCGGTCCCGGGGATCCTCGCGACGGTGAACTTCGGCTCCGACGCGCGCGCGGCCTTCGAGACGCTGCGCCGGCACCGCCCCGACGGTCCGCTGATGTGCATGGAGTTCTGGTGCGGCTGGTTCGACCACTGGGGCGGCGAGCATGTCGTACGGGACCCGGCGGACGCGGCGGCGGCGCTGCGGGAGATCCTGGAGTGCGGGGCCTCGGTGAACCTGTACATGGCGCACGGCGGTACGAACTTCGCCGGTTGGGCGGGCGCCAACCGGGGCGGTGGCGCGCTGCACGACGGGCCGCTGGAGCCCGATGTGACGTCGTACGACTACGACGCCCCGATCGACGAGTACGGGCGCCCCACGGAGAAGTTCTGGGCCTTCCGGGAGGTCCTCGCCGAGTACGCCGACGGTCCCCTGCCCGAAGTGCCGCCCGCCCCCGCCCCGTTGGGCGCCCCGGCCGAGGCGGACCTGACCGACTGGGCACCCCTGACCGCCGTACTGGAGACCCTGGGCGGCGCGGAGAGCGCCGGCCCCGTGCCGCCCACGTTCGAGGAACTGGGCGTCGAGCGGGGCCTGGTGCGGTACGAGGTGACGGTGCCGGGGCCGCGGCAGCCGTATCCGCTGACGGTGCGCGGGCTGCGGGACCTCGCCGTGGTGTACGTCGACGGGGAGCGGGCCGGGGTGTTGACCGAGGACGAGGCGTGCCTCAAGGAGCCGGTCGCCGGGTACGCGCGCGTGGAGCTGTGGGTGGAGTCCCTGGGGCGGGTCAACTACGGGCCGCGGCTGGGCGAGCCCAAGGGGATCACCGGGGGTGTGCTGCACGAGCGGCAGTACCTGCACGACGTACGCGCGCGTGGGCTGCGGCTGGAGGCGCTGGACGACTTCGGGAAGGTGCGGGCGGTGCCCTCACGGGAGCTGCCGGAGGACGGTGCCCCGGGGCTGTACCGGGGCACCGTCACCGTGCGCGGCGCCGGTGACTCCTGTCTGGAGCTGCCTGGCTGGACCCGCGGCTTCGCGTGGATCAACGGATTCGGCCTCGGCCGCTACTGGTCCGCCGGCCCCCAGCGCTCGCTCCACGTCCCCGGTCCCGTCCTGCGGGAGGGCGGCAACGAGGTGTGGGTGCTGGAGCTGGAGGGGACGGCCCGGTCGGGGTCCGGCGAGGCGGGTGCCCCGGTGCTCCGGGCCGTCTGACGCGCTGCTGGTGCGGCGGCCGCCTAGAGGGCGCTGGCCGCGCGGGCTATGTCCTTGGCGAAGGTGCTGACCTCGGTGTAGACACCGGGCACACCCGTGCGGGCGCAGCCGTCGCCCCAGCTGACTATGCCGACCTGGAGCCACTTGCCGGCGTCGTCCTTGCGGAACATGGGGCCACCGGAGTCGCCCTGGCAGGTGTCGATGCCGCCGCTCTGCCAGCCGGCGCACAGTTCCTCCTTCGACACCAGCCGGTTCCCGTAGTGACGCTTGCAGATGCGGTCGGCGACGAAGGGAACGGTGGCCTTGCGGAGCTTGGTCGTGCCCGTGCCGGCTCCCTCCTCGGTGTCGCCCCATCCGGCGATCGTGAACATGCCGCGGTTGTAGCGGTCCGTGGTGGCGATCTTCAGCGTGGGCTTGTCGATGGGCCGGGCGAGCTTGATCAGCGCCCAGTCCTTGCCGGTGCCGTCGTAGCCCGGGGCGACCTTGACCTTCTTCGACTTGACCTTGATCGCGGCGGAGGAGTCGAGGTCGTTGACACCAGCGGTGACGGTGATGCTGGTGTTGTTGCCGGAGCCGTCCACGCAGTGGGCGGCGGTCAGGACGACGTCCTTCTTGTAGAGCGCTCCGCCGCAGCCCATGGAGAGATGGACCATGAACGGGAACTCGTTCTGCGCGGCGGGCGTTCCACCGACGATGCGGGTGGACGCGGCGTTCGCGCTGAGGGGCTGGAGGGAGGCGACCGCGAGGGCGACGGCACCCACCGCCGCCGCTCTCCTGGCCAGTGTCATGCCGCTTCTCTTCGGCGAGCTGTGGGTCAACATACGTCCTCTCATGGCGTGTTGAGCGGCCCGCAGTATGAAGATCGGGTGGCATGCCTGACAAGGACGGATCTCACGCCCCGGGCGTGGAACCTCGCCGGGGAAAAACCCCTCACCTCCCCGTAGAGTGGAATCGTGTTCCAGGCGTCTCGGGGGTGAGGGCGTGGCGAACGGCGGACCGGTCCAGCACGGCTTCCCGCATCTGGAGACGGTGCGGGCGTCGATCACCGCGCTCTACAAGCGGTTGTCGTACGACACCGTCCAGACGTTCGCGACGAGTGTGGCGCCGGCCGACGTGGCGTTCTGCGACACGGACGACCTGTATCTGGGGGCTCAGCGCGTGGCCCGCGAGCTCGTCCGGCACTACCGGCTCCCGGACGCCCGGCTGATCGTCGGCTTCCGCGAGATGACCCATGCGGCGAACGTCGAACTCGCCGCCGGGCCGGAGTACTTCGTGGAGCTGAACGACCGTTTCCGCACGCATCGGCGGGACATCGGGGCGGCCCTCGCCCACGAGGTGATGCACGTGTACCTGCACCGCCTGGGCCTGTCCTTCCCCGGCACCCGCGACAACGAGATCCTGACGGACACGGCGACGACGTATCTGGGCGCCGGCTGGCTGCTTCTCGACGCGTACCGGGAGGATTCGGCGTCCTCGCAGAAGCTGGGGTATCTGACGCCGGAGGAGTTCGGGTACGTCCTCGCCAAGCGGGCGCTGGTCTTCGCCGAGGATCCGTCGGTGTGGTTCACCAGTCCGCAGGCGTACACGGCTTACGGGAAGGGGCTTGCGGAGGCTCGGCGGGACGCGCAGCAGCCGCCCCTGACGGCGGCGGGGTGGGCGGGGCGGCGGCGGTACGCCCACGATCGGCGGCATGCCCAGGGGGATCATGGCGCCGGTACCAGTGCCGGTGCCCGGCCGGGGGTGCCGTACTCGTTCACGCCGGACGGGCGGGGGCCGTTGCGGGTGTCGTTCCCGTGTCCTACGTGTCAGCAGTGGATCCGGGTGCCGGTGCGGGGGCGGGTTCGGGCGCGGTGCGGGTTGTGCCGGACGGTCCTGGAGTGCGACACGTAGGCTTCCTCGCCCCCGCCGCCCCTACCCGTCCCATCCCAGGGGCTCCGCCCCTTCGACCCCGGCCGGTCGTCCTTCGGGTGCGGGCCGGTGGGGGCTGGTCGCGCCCACGCGGCGGAGCCGCATATCGACACAGCCCCGCGCCCCTTTCTGGGGCTCCGCCCCAGACCCCGCTCCTCAAACGCCGGAGGGGCTGGATCTTCCTGGGATGGGACGGGTAGGGGCGGCGGGGGCGAGGAACCTCCTACGTGCCGTACACCGCTCCGGGCACCCCCGCCTCCCCCAAGAGCTTCCGCACCGCCTCCCCCACCTCCTCCGGCATCCACCGCGCCCCTTTCTCCACCGTGGGCCCCTCCCGCCAGCCCTCCATCACGGTGATCCGACCCCCCTCCGCCTCGAAGACCCGCCCCGTCACACCCTCGCTCCCCGCGGAACCGAGCCAGACGACCAGCGGGGACACGTTCTCCGGGGCCATGGCGTCGAAACCCGCGTCGGGCGCCGTCATCGTCTCGGCGAAGGTGCGTTCCGTCATCCGGGTCCGCGCGGCGGGCGCGATCGCGTTGACCTGGACGCCGTAGCGCCCGAGCTCGGCGGCGGCGACCAGGGTCAGCCCGAGGACGCCGGCCTTGGCGGCGCTGTAGTTGCCCTGCCCGAGCGACCCCAACAGCCCGGCACCGCTACTCGTGTTGACGACCCGGGCCACCGGCGTACGCCCGGCCTTCGCCTCCGCCCGCCAGTGGGCGGAGGCGTGCTTCAGGGGAAGGAAGTGGCCTTTGAGATGGACGCGTACGACAGCGTCCCAGTCGTCCTCGTCGAGGTTGACCAGCATCCGGTCACGCAGGAAGCCGGCGTTGTTGACGAGGGTGTCGAGCCGCCCGTACGTCTCCAACGCGGCCGTCACGAGGGAGGCGGCCCCGGCACTCGTGGCGACGTCCCCGCCGTGCGCGACCGCCTCGCCCCCCGCGGCACGGATCTCGTCGACGACCTGCCGGGCGGGGCTGTCGGCGGCGCCCACCGTGCCGTCGAGCCCCACGCCGAGGTCGTTCACGACGACCTTCGCCCCGGCGGCGGCGAACGCGAGGGCGTGCGCGCGCCCGAGCCCGCGCCCCGCCCCGGTGACGGCCACGACCCGCCCCTCACACATCCGGCTCATGTCATGCCTCCTTGTTGACCGTTGCGGCGTCCAGGAACACGGGCCGCTCACCCCCGCCGTGCATGAGCAGGCTCGCCCCGCTGATGTAGGCGGCGGCGTCGGAGGCGAGGAACACGGCGGCCGCCCCGACGTCGGCGGGCTCGGCGAGACGCCCCAGCGGGACCGTGCGGGAGACGCTCGCGATGCCGTCCTCGCCCCCGTAGTGGAGGTGGGCCAGCTCGGTGCGGACCATGCCGACGACCAGCGTGTTGACCCGGACCTCCGGCGCCCACTCCACGGCCATCGAGCGGGCCAGGCTCTCCAGCCCGGCCTTGGCCGCCCCGTACGCCGCGGACCCGGGCGAGGGCCGGCCACCGCTGACGCTGCCGATCATCACCACCGACCCCCGCGCCCGCTTCAGCTGCTCGTACGCGGCCAGGGACGCCGTCAGCGGCGCCACCAGGTTCAGCTCGATCACGCGCGCGTGCCGCCCGGCATCCGCTTCCGTCAACCTCCGGTACGGCGTACCACCCGCGTTGTTGACGAGGACGTCCACGCGGGGCAGGGCGGTGAAGAAGGCCCGTACGGCTTCCGGATCGCGGAGGTCGAGTGCTCTGAACTCGGCGCCGGGCAGCGGGACTTCAGGCGATCTGCGCGCGCAGGTCACGACGTGCGCACCGGCCTCGGCGAAGGCCTTCGCGATGCCTGCGCCGACCCCGCGTGTGCCGCCCGTGACGACCACGACCTTCCCGTCCAGCCCCATCCCCGGCTACCCTTCATCACCTAACAAACGTTTGGTGGAAAGGTAGCTGATGCGGCCATGGGTGTCTCCACCTCGTCCCCGGAAAAGGGGACCGGACCGAGTGGGATCGCCGTCGTCACGGTCGACTTCCCGCCGGTCAACGCGCTGCCGGTGGACGGCTGGTTCGCCCTGGCCGACGCCGTGCGGGCGGCCGGCCGCGATCCCGGGATCCGGTGTGTGGTGCTGGCGGCGGAGGGGCGCGGGTTCAACGCGGGCGTGGACATCAAGGAGTTGCAGCGGGACGGGGCCGGCGCGCTGATCGGCGTGAACCACGGCTGCGCGGACGCCTTCGCCGCCGTGTACGACTGCGAAGTGCCCGTCGTGGCGGCCGTGCAGGGGTTCTGCCTGGGCGGCGGCATCGGTCTGGTGGGCAACGCCGACGCGATCGTGGCGAGCGAGGACGCCTCCTTCGGGCTGCCCGAGCTGGACCGGGGCGCGCTGGGCGCGGCCACGCATCTGGCCCGGCTGGTCCCCCAGCATCTGATGCGCGCCCTGTA
This sequence comes from Streptomyces sp. NPDC008086, assembly GCF_042957325.1. Classification (NCBI taxonomy): domain Bacteria; kingdom Bacillati; phylum Actinomycetota; class Actinomycetes; order Kitasatosporales; family Streptomycetaceae; genus Streptomyces; species Streptomyces sp. NPDC008086. The sequence goes on along the minus strand of NZ_JBIBIA010000008.1, from coordinate 225,447 downwards.
CTACACCTCGCGCACGGCGACCGCGGCCGAGCTGCACGCGCACGGTTCGGTGTGGCGGGTCGTGCCGCGCCGGGACCTGCGCGCCGCCGCCCTGGAGCTGGCCGGCGAGATCGCCGCGAAGGACGGGCAGCTGCTGCGGCTGGCGAAGGCCGCCATCAACGGCATCGACCCCGTCGACGTACGCCACAGCTACCGCTTCGAGCAGGGCTTCACCTTCGAGGCCAACCTGAGCGGGGTGGCCGACCGGGTCCGCGACACCTTCGGCAGGGGAGAAGAGGGGGCGCAGTGAGCGACAAGACGATGACCGCCGACGAGGCCGTCGCGCGGCTGCACAGCGGGATGACGCTCGGCATCGGCGGCTGGGGCTCGCGCCGCAAACCGATGGCGCTGGTCAGGGCCCTGCTCCGGTCCGGCATCACCGACCTCACGGTCGTCTCGTACGGGGGCCCGGACGTCGGCATGCTGGCCGCGGCCGGAAGGATCCGCAGGCTCGTCGCCCCCTTCGCCACCCTCGACTCCATCCCCCTCGAACCGCACTTCCGCGCGGCCCGCGAGCGGGGCGCCTTCGAGCTGACGGAGGTCGACGAGGCGATGTTCATGTGGGGGCTGCACGCCGCCGCGAACCGGCTGCCGTTCCTGCCCGTGCGGGCCGGGATCGGTTCGGACGTGATGCGGGTCAACCCCGGCCTGCGGACGGTGACTTCGCCGTACGACGACGGCGAGACGTTCGTGGCCATGCCCGCCCTGCGGCTCGACGCGGCCCTGGTCCACGTCAACCGCGCCGACCGGCTGGGCAACGGGCGGTATCTGGGCCCCGACCCCTACTTCGACGACCTGTTCTGCGAGGCGGCGGACGCGGCGTACGTCTCGTGCGAACGGGTCGTCGACACGGCCGAGCTGACCAAGGACGCGGCGCCGCAGTCGCTGCTGATCAAGCGGCATACGGTGACGGGGGTCGTCGAGGCCCCGAACGGCGCGCACTTCACGTCCTGCGCCCCCGACTACGGCCGGGACGAGGCATTCCAGAAGACGTACGCCACCACGCCCTGGCCGGAGTTCGCGGCCCGGTTCCTCGGCGGTGACGAGCAGGCGTACCAGTCGGCGGTCGGGGAGGGGTCATGACGCAGGCCGACCGTACGCCCGCGCTCCCGCCCACCCGCGCCGAGTACTGCGTGATCGCCTGCGCCGAGGCCTGGCGGGGCGCCGGTGAGATCCTGGCGAGCCCGATGGGCCTGATCCCGTCCGTGGGAGCCCGGCTGGCGCGGCTCACCTTCGCGCCGGACCTGCTGCTGACCGACGGTGAGGCGATGGTCGTCCGCCCGGACGGCACGACCGAGGGCTGGCTGCCGTACCGGCAGCATCTGGCCCTGGTCACCGGCGGGCGACGGCACGTGATGATGGGCGCGAGCCAGATCGACCGGTACGGCAACCAGAACATCTCGTGCGTCGGCGACTGGGCGAAGCCCCGGCGGCAGCTGCTCGGGGTGCGCGGCGCGCCGGTCAACACCCTCAACAACCCGACCAGTTACTGGGTCCCGCGGCATTCACGCCGGGTGTTCGTGGAGAAGGTCGACATGGTGTGCGGGGTGGGGTACGACCATGCGGCGGGCGCGCGCTTCCACCGCATCCCGCGTGTCGTCTCCGACCTCGGCGTCTTCGACTTCGCCACACCCGACCGCGCGATGCGGCTGGCCTCGCTCCACCCGGGCGTCACGTTGGACCAGGTCAGGGAGGCGACCGCGTTCGACCTGGCCGTCCCGGACGACGTGCCGCCGACCCGTGAACCCACCGCCGCCGAACTGCGGCTCATCCGCGAGGTCATCGACCCGGCGAACACCCGTGCCCGGGAGGTCGGTGCCTGATGGAGACACCGCTGACCCGGCTGGTCGGGGTGCGCCGTCCGATCGTGCAGACGGGGATGGGCTGGGTGGCCGGTCCCCGGCTGGTCTCGGCGACGGCGAACGCGGGGGCCCTGGGCGTCCTCGCCTCCGCGACGATGACCGTCGACCGGCTGCGCGAGGCGATACGCGAGGTCAGGTCCCGTACGGACGCACCGTTCGGCGTGAATCTGCGCGCGGATGCCTCGGACGCCGGGGACCGGGTCCGCGTGATGATCGACGAGGGGGTGCGGGTCGCGTCGTTCGCCCTCGCGCCCTCGCCCGAGCTGATCACCGAGCTCAAGGACGCGGGCGTGATCGTGATCCCCTCGGTCGGCGCCCGGCGGCATGCCGAGAAGGTCGCGGCCTGGGGCGCGGACGCGGTGATCGTGCAGGGCGGGGAGGGCGGCGGTCACACCGGGGAGGTGGCGACGACGGTGCTGTTGCCGCAGGTGGTCGACGCCGTGGACATACCGGTCGTCGCGGCGGGCGGCTTCTTCGACGGCCGGGGTCTGGTGGCGGCGCTGGCCTACGGGGCGTCGGGCATCGCCCTCGGCACGAGGTTCCTGCTCACCTCGGACTCGACGGTGCCGGACGCGGTGAAGGCGCGGTATCTGGCGGCGACGGTCGGGGACGTGACGGTGACGCGGGCGGTCGACGGCCTGCCGCACCGGATGCTGCGCACGGAGCTGGTCGACGCCCTGGAGCACTCGGGCCGGGCACGGGCCCTGCTCCAGGCGGTCCGCAGGGCGGCGGGCTACCGGAAGCTGTCCGGCACGAGTTGGCTCCGCATGGTCCAGGACGGTCGCGCGCTCAGGCACGGCAAGGACCTGACGTGGAGCCAGGTCCTGCTCGCCGCGAACACGCCGATGCTGCTGAGGGCGTCGATGGTCGACGGCCGTACGGATCTGGGAGTGATGGCGTCCGGGCAGGTCGCCGGGGTGATCGACGACCTGCCGTCGTGCGGGGAGCTGGTGGAGCGGATCATGAAGGAGGCGGAGGAGGTGCGGGAGGGACTCACGGGTTCATAGGATCCGGCCTCCGGGTCCATCGCGGCCGTCATCACAACCGTTCGATGATCGTCACGTTCGCCTGTCCCCCGCCCTCGCACATCGTCTGCAGCCCGAACCGGCCGCCCGAGCGCTCCAGTTCGTGCAGCAGGGTCGTCATCAGCTTGACCCCGGTCGCGCCCAGCGGATGCCCGAGGGCGATCGCCCCGCCGTTGACGTTGACCTTGTCCGGGTCCGCGCCGGTCTCCTTCAGCCAGGCCAGGACGACCGGCGCGAAGGCCTCGTTGATCTCGACGAGGTCGATGTCGTCGATGGACAGGCCGGTCTTCTTCAGGGCGTGGGCGGTGGCGGGTATGGGCGCGGTGAGCATTCGGATGGGGTCCTCGCCGCGCACCGAGAGGTGGTGCACCCGGGCCCGGGGCGTGAGCCCGTGTTCGCGCACCGCCCGCTCGGAGGCCAGCAGCATCGCCGCCGCGCCGTCGGAGACCTGCGAGGAACAGGCGGCGGTGATCGTGCCGCCGTCGACGACCGGCTTCAGCCGGGCCATCTTCTCCAGCGAGGTGTCCCGGCGGGGCCCCTCGTCCACGGCGACCTGCCCGTACGGCACGACCTCCCGCTCGAAGCGGCCTTCGTCGATCGCCCGCAGGGCCCGCCGGTGCGAGCGCAGCGCGAACTCCTCCTGGTCCTGCCGGCTGATCCCCCACTTCGCGGCGATCATCTCGGCGCCGACGAACTGGTTGACCGGCTTCTCCCCGTACCTCGCCCGCCAGCCCTCGCTGCCCGCGAAGGGCCCCGCGGTGAGGCCGAGCGGTTCGGCGGCCTGCCGGGTGGCGAAGGCGATGGGGATCATCGACATGTTCTGCACGCCACCGGCGACCACGAGGTCCTGGGTGCCGGACAGCACTCCCTGCGCGGCGAAGTGCACGGCCTGCTGGGAGGACCCGCACTGCCGGTCCACGGTCACGCCCGGCACCTCCTCGGGCAGACCGGCCGCCAGCCAGCAGGTCCGCGCGATGTCCCCGGCCTGCGGGCCCACGGCGTCCAGGCACCCGAAGACGACGTCCTCGACGGCGACCGGATCCATCCCGGCCCGCCCGACCAGCTCCTTCAGCACATGCGCGCCCAGGTCGGCCGGGTGGACCGCGCTCAGTCCTCCCCCGCGCCGCCCCACCGGCGTACGGACCGCTTCGACGATGTAGGCCTCGGCCATGGCAACTCCCTCACGGTTAAGGGCACTTCGACAGCTTTCGACGGCTATGCACGTACGGCGATCCCGTCCAGCACCATCGACAGGTACTGCCGGGCGATCTCCTCGGGGCTGTGCTGTCCGCCGGGCCGGTACCAGGACGCGGCGACCCACACCGTGTCCCGCACGAACCGGTAGGTGAGCCGGACGTCGAGGTCGGACCGGAAGACCCCGGCCGCGACCCCTCGCTCCAGCGTGGACAGCCACGCCTTCTCGAACCGGCGCTGCGACTCTGCGAGGAACGCGAACCGCTCCTGCGCCACCAGCTGACGGTTCTCCTTCTGGTAGATCGCGACGGCGGCGCGGTGCCGGTCGATCTCCCGGAACGACTCGGTGACCAGCGCCTCCAGCGTCTCGCGGGGGTCGAGCTCGGCGCCGAGGACGGTGTCGTAGCCGCCCCACAGCTCGTCGAGGAAAGAGCGCAGGATCTCTTCCAGCATCGACTCCTTGGAATCGAAGTGGTAGTAGAGGCTGCCCGCGAGCATGCCCGCGTGGTCGGCGATCTTGCGTACGGTGGTGGCGTTGTAGCCCTGCTCGGCGAAGACCTCGGCGGCGGTGTCGAGGAGTTCACGGCGGCGCGCCTGGGCGGCAGCGGCCGCGGGCTTTCCGGTGGCGGTCACCTGGGGCTTCTTCTTGGTCGGCACGGGTCCATTGTCGTCCTAGGCATGCTGGCTGCTGACCGAGACGATCTCTCCGGTCATGTACGACGAGTAGTCCGAGGCCAGGAAGACGATCACGTTGGCCACCTCCCAGGGCTCGGCGTACCGTCCGAAGGCCTCGCGCGCGGTCAGTTCCTCCAGCAGTTCGGGGGTGGTCACCTTCGCCAGGTGGGGGTGCATGGCGAGGCTCGGGGAGACGGCGTTGACCCGCACCCCGTACTCCGCCGCCTCGATCGCCGCGCAGCGGGTCAGCGCCATCACGCCCGCCTTCGCGGCCGCGTAGTGCGCCTGGCCGGCCTGGGCGCGCCAGCCGACGACGGAGGCGTTGTTGACGATGACGCCGCCGGTGTCCCGCATCCGGCGGAGGGCGGCGCGGGTGCACCGGAAGGTGCCGTTCAGGGTCACGTCGAGGACCTTCGACCACTGCTCGTCGGTCATGTCGACGAGGGGCGAAGTCCCGCCGAGACCGGCGTTGTTGACAACGACGTCCAGCCGTCCGTGCTCGGCCGCGGCCTTCTCGAACAGCGCCGCCACCTGCGACTCGTCGGTCACGTCGCAGGGCAGCGCGGCCACCGACGCGGCGCCGAACTCGCCGGCCAGCTCCGCCTCGTACTCCTTCAGCCGCCGCGCGTGCGCGTCGCTGACCAGCACGCGCGCGCCCTCCTCGAGGAAGCGGCGGGCGGTCGCGCCGCCGATGCCCGCGCCGGCCGCCGCGGTGATGACGGCGGTGCGCCCACGGAGCAGCCCGTGCCCGGGAACGTACGGCGGCGCCTCGACGTTTGTCATAGCAGCACGCTAACCTACCAAACACTTGTTAGGGAAGAAGTCGCTGGGAGCCAGGAGGGAAGGCGACCGTGGATCTCACTCACTCCGCCGCCGACGAGGCGTTCCGCGCCGAGGCCCGCGCCTGGCTGCGCGCGCATGTGCCGGCCGACCCGCTCCCCTCACTGGAGACCGAGGAGGGCTTCGCGGCACACCGAGCGTGGGAGGCCGAACTCGCCGTCGACCGCTGGTCGGTGGTGAACTGGCCGAAGGCGTACGGCGGCCGGGACGCCTCGCTGGTGCGGTGGCTGCTGTTCGAGGAGGAGTACTACGCGGCGGGCGCACCGGGCCGCGTCAATCAGAACGGCATCAGCCTCCTCGCCCCGACCCTCTTCGACCACGGCACCGAAAAGCAGCGTGCGCGGGTGCTGCCGTCCATGGCCACCGGAGAGGTGGTGTGGGCGCAGGCCTGGTCGGAGCCCGAGGCCGGTTCCGACCTGGCCTCGCTGAGGTCCAGGGCCACGCGCGTGGCGGACGGCTGGCTGCTGACCGGCCAGAAGACCTGGTCGTCCCGGGCCGCTTTCGCCGATCGCGCGTTCGGCCTGTTCCGCACCGACCCGGACACCCCGAAGCCCCACCAGGGCCTGACCTACCTGATGTTCGGCCTGCGCGCCCCCGGTGTCACGGTCCGTCCCATCGCCCGCCTCGACGGCAGGCCCGCCTTCGCCGAGCTGTTCCTGGACGAGGTGTTCGTGCCGGACGAGGACGTGATCGGCGAGCCGGGCCAGGGCTGGCGCATCGCGATGTCGACGGCGGGCAACGAACGCGGTCTGATGCTGCGCTCCCCGGGCCGGTTCCTGGCGAGCGCCGACCGGCTCCACCGGCTCTGGCAGGACCAGGGCAGCCCGGCGAGCGCGCGGAACCGCGTGGCCGACGCCCTGATCGGCGCCCGCGCCCACCAGCTCTTCACCTTCGCCGCCGCCTCCCGCTTCCTCGACGGCGAGTCGCTCGGCCCGGAGTCCAGTCTGAACAAGGTCTTCTGGTCGGAGTACGACATCGCGCTGCACGAGACGGCCCTCGATCTGCTGGGCGTCGAGGGCGAGCTGGGCGACACGGAGTGGGCGGAGCGGTACGTCTTCGCCCTCGCCGGCCCGATCTACGCCGGGACGAACGAGATCCAGCGCGACATCATCGCCGAGCGGCTGCTCGGCCTGCCGAAGGGGCGACGGTGACCACGCCGCGTCGACGCCACCGAAAGGACCCCCGCTGATGCGCTTCCTCCTCGACCCCGAGCAGCGCGCCTTCGGTGACTCGCTGAACGCCATGCTGGCTGCCGCCGACACACCCTCGGTCATAAGGGACTGGAGCCGGGGCGAGCATGCGCGGGGCCGCGCGCTGTGGAGCCGTATCGCCGAGGCGGACGTGTTCGGGCTGGCCGTTCCGGAGGCGTACGAGGGGCTGGGCCCCCGGCCCGTCGAACTCGCCGTCGCCTTCGTCGAGTTGGGGCGTCACGCGGTGCCGGGACCACTGGTGGAGACGGTCACGGCGGCGGTCCTGCTCGCCGGTCTGCCTGACCCCGGCCCGGCCAAGCGGCTCCTGCCGGCTCTGGCGTCGGGCGAGGCCATGGCGACGCTGGCGTGGACGGCGCCGTACGCCCTGGACGGCGACGTGGCCACGACCCGCCTCGCCCTCACCGCCCAAGGCCTGCGCCTCTCCCCCGGCCACGGCCCCGTACGCCCCTCCCTGGACCCGGCCCGCCGCCTCACGCCACTCGAACCGGGCGGCGAACTGCTCGGCCCCGCCCCGGCCACCGCCCTCGCCTACGCCCGCCTCACCACCGCCGCCCAGGCCCTCGGCGTCGGTCAGGCCCTGCTCGACAAGACGGTCGCCCACGTCCGGCAGCGCACCCAGTTCGGTGTCTCCATAGGCTCGTTCCAGGCCGTCAAGCACCGTCTGGCCGACGTGCGGATCGGCCTGGAGTTCGCCCGGCCGCTCCTCTTCGGTGCCGCGCTCACCATGGCGCCCGCCGATGTCGCCGCCGCCAAGGTCACCGCCTGCGAGGCCGCGTACGCCGCCGCCCGTACCGCCCTGCAGTCGCACGGCGCGATCGGCTACACGGCGGAGTACGACCTCTCGCTCTGGCTGACCAAGGCCCGCGCGCTGCGCACCGCCTGGGGCGCCCCGGACGCGTGCCGAGCCGACGTGCTGGGTGCCCCCACGCTCAGTGGTGATCGCCGCTGGTGAGCTCGCGGTACTCCTCGACCGTCGGCTTGGTGATCCGCGTCTGCGGCCCGAACATCGCCCGCGCCAGCCTGGCCCGCACTCGCTGTGTCGGGCCGACCCGGCGCCGGACGCCGTTCGCGTCGACGAGTGGACCGATCTCGTAGGGCGGCGGCTGCTCGTGCTGGGTGAGCGTGAACAGCTGCGCCTGCGAGAGGGGCTCGTGGACCTCGACGTACGCACCGTGCGGGAGCCGTTTGATGGTGCCCGTCTCCCTGCCGTGGAGCACCTTGTCCCGGTCCCGACGCTGGAGGCCCAGACAGATGCGTTTGGTGACGTAGTAGGTGAGGACCGGCACGACGAAGACCGAGATCCGGACGAACCAGGTGATCGCGTTGATGGACAGATGCAGATGCGTGGCCACGATGTCGTTGCCGCCACCGATCAGCAGCACCGTGTACAGGCTCAGCCAGGCCGCGCCGAGGGCGGTGCGCACGGGCACGTTGCGCGGCCGGTCGAGGATGTGGTGCTCACGTTTGTCACCGGTGATCCATGCCTCGACGAACGGGTACACGCCGAGCGCGAGCAGGATCAGCGGGAAGAGGGAGAAGGGGATGAAGACACCGGGTTCCAGGGTGTGGCCCCAGAAGTTGATCTCCCATCCCGGCATCACCCGGATCAGTCCCTCGGAGAAGCCGAGGTACCAGTCGGGTTGGGCGCCCGTGGTCACCAGGTCGGGGCGGTAGGGGCCGAAGGCCCAGACGGGGTTGATGCTGGCGATGCCGCCCATGAGCGCCAGCACGCCGAAGACGAGGAAGAAGAAGCCGCCCGCCTTGGCCATGTACACCGGCAGGAAGGGCATGCCGACGACCGTCTTCTGGTCGCGGCCGGGACCCGGGTACTGGGTGTGCTTGTGGTAGAAGACCAGGATCAGATGGGCGACCACCAGGCCGAGCATGATCCCGGGCAGCAGCAGGATGTGGATCGGGTAGAGGCGTGCGATGAAGTCCTCGCCGGGGAACTCCCCGCCGAAGAGGAAGAACGCCACGTAGGTGCCCACGATCGGGATGGACAGGATCGCGCCGTGCGCGAACCGCAGACCGGTGCCGGAGAGCAGGTCGTCGGGGAGGGAGTAGCCGGTCAGGCCGGTGATGATGCCCAGCATCAGCAGGGTCCAGCCGAACACCCAGTTGATCTCGCGGGGCTTGCGGAAGGCACCGGTGAAGAACACCCGCATCATGTGCACGAGCATGCCGGTGACGAAGACCAGCGCCGCCCAGTGGTGGATCTGGCGGATGAGCAGGCCGCCGCGCACCTCGAAGCTGATGTCGAGGGTGGACTCGTACGCCCTGGTCATCAGGACGCCGTTGAGGGGCTCGTAGGTGCCGTTGTAGACGACCTCGTTGGTGCTGGGGTCGAAGAAGAGGGTGAGGTAGACGCCGGTGAGGATCAGGACGAGGAAGCTGTAGAGGCAGACCTCGCCCAGCATGAAGGACCAGTGGTCCGGGAAGACCTTGCGCATGTTGGCCTTGGCCAGCGCGTACAGGCCGAGCCGTCCGTCGGCCCAGTCGGCGACCCTTTCGCCCCTGCCGGGCGGGGCGTCGGCGACCCTCCGGCCCCCGCCGGGCGGGGCGGACCGCCGCGCACCCGTCGTCGTCCCGTCGTTCCCCGATCGTGCGCCGTCCATACGTCGTCGCCTCCCCGTCGGATCACCCACAGGGTGACATGGGCGCCGGGGGCCCGCCAACGGGGCGGACGGCCCCGGCCGCGTCAGGACGGCCGTACGATCCCCTGCGCCCGGGCCGCCACCAGCCACTTCGGGAACTCCCCGACGACACGGTCGTACAACTCGGCGTCGGACACGGTCCGCGGGTCGGAACCCGCGTGGAAGAACCCGGCGTTGTCGACGACCCGCTTGGCGGGGACGGCGAGATCGTCGAGCTTGCGCAGGAAGTCGAACTGCTTGCTGGTCGGGTCCCCGAAGCCGATGAACTGCCAGAACAGCGGGAGCGGGGCCGCCTTGCACAGATACCGTTCCGCGGCGAGCTTGTTGATCGGGCCGCCGTCCGTCTGGAACACCACCAGGGCGGGGGCCCGCGATCCGCTGTCCAGGTAGTGGTCGATGACGGCGTCCATGGCCAGGTGGTAGCTGGTCTTGCCCATGTGTCCGAGCCCGGCCACGATCCGCTCGATCCGCCCCTGGTGGTCGGCGAGCGCGATCTCGGTCTCGGCGTCGACGTCGGTGGAGAAGAAGACGACCGGCACGGTCCCGTCGTCGTCGAAGTGGGCCGCCATGCCGAGCACCCGGTCCGCGAGCGCCTGCACGCTGCCGTCCTTGTAGTAGGGCTTCATCGACCCGGAGTAGTCGACCACCAGGTAGACGGCCGCCCGCACCCCGTCCAGCCCGTGCTTGCGCAGCGACACCCCGGCGCTCTTGTACAGGCTGACCAGCGCGGGCGCGGTCTCCTCGACCTTGCTGAGACTGATCGCGGCCATATGATCTCCCCCTCGTACGCCCGGCTGGTTGCCGAGGTTACGGCACCACCGGCCCCGCCTCTCCCTCCGTCCACAGGTGTTCGCTATTTTGTTCGCCGCCGACCCCACCGGCTCATCGTTCGTCCCGTCCCCTTCGAGGAGCCGGCTGTGGAGCCCGAGTCCACCCCTTCCACCGAGTCCGCCGTCACCACCTGCTATCGCCATCCCAAGGTGGAGTCCCACGTCCGCTGCGTCCGCTGCGACCGGTACATCTGCCCGGACTGCATGCGTGAAGCGTCCGTCGGCCATCAGTGCGTGGAGTGCGTCAAGGAGGGCGCGCGGTCGGTGCGGCAGGCCCGGACAGTCGTCGGCGGCCGGATCGCCGCGACGCCGCTCGTGACCTCGGTGCTCATCGGCCTCAACGTCCTGGCCTATCTGGCGGAGGTGGCGCGCCCGGAGATCGTGGACCGGTTCGCGATGCTCAGCGCCCGGCTGGTCGGCCCGGATGGCCTCTACTACGTCTACGAGCCCGGGCACCCGTCCGGATTCCACGCCGAGGGTCTCGTCGCCGGCCAGTGGGAGCGGCTGCTGACCAGCGGTTTCCTCCACCTGCCGCCGACCGAGGGCACCTTCGGGCTGCTGCACATCGTGATGAACATGCTCGCGCTGTGGCAGCTCGGCCGGATCGTGGAGCCCATGCTGGGCCGGGTCCGCTACCTCGCCCTCTACCTGCTGGCGACGCTGGGCGGTTCGGTGTTCGAGCTGCTGCTGACCGACGTGAACACGGAGTCGGTCGGCGCGTCCGGCGCGATCTTCGGCCTCGGTGCCGCCTACTACGTCCTCGCCCGCCGCGTCGGCGCCGACATGCGCGCCGTCAACCGCTTCATGGCCTTCCTCCTCCTCTGGCTCCTCCTCTCCGCCGGCCTCACCTCCTGGCAGGGCCACCTCGGCGGCCTCCTCACCGGAGCCGCGGTGACCCTCGCCTACGCCTACGCTCCCCGCACCCCACGCCGAGACCTGATCCAGACGGCCGCCTGCGTGAGCGTGCTGGTGCTGCTGGCGGTGGTCGCGGTCGTGAAGGTGTCGGAACTGACGGGTGGGGGGATGCCCCAGTGAGACGTATCGGCGTCGTGCTCTTCGCGGCCGTTCCCGTCGCCGTCGCCTCGGCCGTCTACTTTCTCGTGCCGGCGGAGTCCGACGGCGGCACCGGCGGCGAGACCACGGTCGTCACCGCGCAGGAGGGATCCCGGCAGGAGGCCAAGAGCCGGGCCGAGCAGGAGCGGTCGGCGGACGACGAGCTGATCGCGAGCCTGCCGCCGGGGCTGGCCGCGCCGGCGAAGAAGGAGCTGGCCCAGCAGCTGGTCTCCACCGCCGAGAGCTCGACCCTGGACTGGCGCCGCACCTACGGCGACATCGAGGACCTCGACGACGGCCAGGGCTACACGGCCGGCACGATCGGCTTCTGCACCGGCACCCACGATCTGCTCACCCTGGTCGAGAACTACACCGAGGCCCACCCGGACAACGGGCTCGCCCGCTATCTGCCCGCCCTGCGCGCGGTCGACGGCACCGACTCCCACGAGGGCCTGGACCCCGGTTTCCCGGCCGCCTGGAAGACGGAGGCCGAGACGGAGGCCTTCCGCGCGGCCCAGGACGCCGAGCGCGACCGCGCCTACTTCGACCCGGCGGTCCGCCTCGCCAAGCTCGACGGCCTCGGCACCCTCGGCCAGTTCGTCTACTACGACGCGATGGTCTTCCACGGCCCCGGCATCGACGAGGACGGCTTCTACGTCCTGCGCGAACGCGCCCTGCGCAAAGCCGAGCCCCCCTCCCGGGGCGGCTCCGAGAAGGCCTACCTGGACGCCTTCCTCGACGTCCGCCGGGCTGCCATGCGGGAGCGTCGACCGGGCGCCGACACGAGCCGGGTGGACACGGCTCAGCGGCGGTTCCTGGAGGAGGGGAACCTCAACCTGAGCACGCCCCTGACATGGCAGGTGTACGGGGAGACCTACCGGGTGCCGTAGGCATGGGCGGTGCGCCCAACTCCCTTGCCCGGCCTGCGGGATCTGAGATCCTGTGATCTCCGAACGGGACGTCGAGGGGGCACAGGCATGCAACGCCGCGCACTGCTGATCGGGGTGCAGGACACTCCACTCCTCGGTCAGGCCCCCGAACTCGCCGCGGAGTTCCCCTCCCTGGCCTGTGCGCGCACGGACGTCGCCCGGGTGGGCGAAGTCCTGACGGGGTCGGGTTACCGGCCGCAGATGTTCCACGCCGGCAGTGGCCCTGAGCTGCTCCTCGGAAAGTCGTCCCTGCAGGGCGAGTTGGAAAGGTTCTTCCGCGACTGCGAACCCGGTGACACGGCGTTGGTCTACCTCTCCTGCCATGGCGTGACGATCGACGAGCGGGAATATCTACTGCCTGCTGACGCACAGTTCACCAGGGCGGCGGCGGAGGACCCCGCGATCCTCGACGTCCACTCGCTCATCGCCGCCGACGCGGTCGGGCTGAAGATGGACTCGGTGCAGCGCGGCGTGAACATCGTCGTGTTCCTCGACACATGTCGGACCGATGCGCCGCGGTCGCGGGAGTGGACGGCGACCGGGGCGTACTCACCGGTGCGGGACGTGGTGTGGGTGCACAGCTGCGGCCCGGGGCAGCGCTCGTACGCCGACCAGCGGCTCGGCAGCTGGTTCGGGCGGGCCCTGGCCGAGGCGCTGGCCCCGGACCGGCCGCCGACCACGCTCGCCGAGGTGGTCAGGTACGCGGAGCAGCGCACGCTGCAGTTCGCCAAGGGCTTGAACGTGGACTTGCCGTACGTGGAGCTGGTGGTGGCGCACGGCCGGGTGCCAGGGGCCCTGGAGCTGTGCCAGGGACTGCCGGAACAGCTTCCGTGGGCCGAGTTGGTGAAGCAGTCCACGCTGTGGGAGCACACGGGCGGCACCCTGGTCTCGCAGGAGGCCGTCAAACAGGCGCTGTCCGAACTGGCCGACCATGTGAACGGCACCGTCCTCGGCGCCGGCGTTCATCACGACGATCCGTGGCGGGACGAGCACTTCCCCAGCCGTTTCGAGCGCAGACTGTCCGCTCTTGTGGAGCGAGCCGGGCTGACGGACCCGGAACGGCTGTCCCCCGCGGAGACGGCGGTACTGCTGGCCGCACCGCTGGTGCACGAGGCGGTGACCGCGATCGCGTTGGGGGACCTGCACCACGCCGTGGAGACCGCGTCCGACGAACGCGACGAGCACGACAAGCAGGTCATCGAGGCCATGGGCGACATACGGCGGGCCCACCGGCATGTGGAGGGCGTGCGCCTGACACTCGCCGACCGGGGCCTGGCGGAGGAGGAGAACGCGGCCGAGTACTGGCTGCGGCACCGGTTCGTCGCGGACTGGGACCGGCTGTGGGCCGGCGACGGGTCGTACGAATCCATCGACACCCTGGTTCGTCTGGTCTCCTCGGCGATTGCCTCCTCCCACACGCGCGGCCCCGCCGGCTTCACCGACAAGGCCCGGCAGCGCGTCGGAAACCAGGTCCGGCAGGTCCTCGGCCATCTGACGGTGGAGCCGGGCGAACGTCCGCGCGTGAGCCTGCCCGGCCCCGAGGGCGACTGGGAGAACCCGTTCCCGCCCGTCGAGGGCAGCAACTGGCGCCCCAAGCAGCTGGCCCAGCTCATCTGGACCGCCGGCCTGCTCGCCGCCGACCCCCGGCGCCTGTCGAGCGTCCTCATCGACCATCTCGGCGCCCACAAGAGCCTCCAGCCTCAGGTCGTGGTCGAGGCCTTGGCGGACTACGACCTTTCGGCGACGGTCGGCGATCGGTCCCAGCAGACCTACGACCTCGATGTCCGGTTCCCGTGTCCGCACGCCGCGCTGCATGTGGCTCTGGAGGAGTGCGCGGCCCGGGCCGAAGCCACGATCGCCACGATCAGGGGTCGGGACAAGGGACTCGGCGAGCTCACCCGCGGACTGCCCCAGCGCGTCACCACCCATCAGCTGCGTCCGGAGGCCGACCAGTACACACTGCCGATCGAGCGTTTCCGGCTGGCCGAGGACGAGATCCGCCCCCTGTTGATGGGGCATCAGCTATACGGCGACCGGATGCTCGCCTTACGGGAGCTCTACCAGAACGCGCTCGACTCGTGCCGACTACGCGACATGCGCAACCGCTACGGCCTCAGCCAGCGGCGCGGCGGAGACGAAGACTGGCGCGGCAAGATCACCTTCATCCAGGGATGGGACAAGAAGGACCGCCCCTTCATCGAGTGCCACGACAACGGCACCGGGATGACCCGCGCCAAGCTCACCTCGATGTTCGCGCGCGCCGGCAAGCGCTACGAGCAGGACCCGGACTACGTGCAGGAACGCCGCGAGTGGCGCAGTGCGGGCCTCACCCCGACCGGCCTCAACTCCCGTTTCGGCATCGGCGTGTTCAGCTACTTCATGCTGGCCGACGAGGTCGAGGTCGACACGGCTCCGGTCAACCGGTACGGCGATCGGAGCGACCGCGAGCAGCACTCCCGCGCCGACATCCAGTCCGGTTCGGGCCTGCTACGCATCACCCCGTCGCACGACGCGCCCACGAACGGCGGAACAAAGGTACGCCTGTATCTGTCCGCCCCGGCGGAGGGTGAGCAGCCCGCTTCCCTGGTGGAGACGTTGTCGTCGCTGCTGTGGGTGAGCGACTACGAGGTGGTGGCTGAGGAACGGGACCGGCACGACTTCGAGGAGGTGGTACGCAGCCGGACGTGGTCACCGGGAGTACTGAAGGGCCGGGGCGACTGGTTCGGTGAGCCGGCCCACGTCGAGAAGACGGACGTGTGGCTGGTCCAGGGCGAGGGACGGCTGCTGCTGGACGGAGTGGTGATCAAGGACGCCGAGCCGGTCCACGGCTACGTCGCCAATCTGCGCGAGCGGCATCAGCCGGAGCCCAGCGTGGACCGCAACAACCTGCTCAAATACCGTCACGAGATGCTCGCCGGCGAGGTCCGGGAGGCGGCCGCCGAGTGCGCCGCGCAATGGAAGGAGATGTCACTGCGCAGGCTGTGGGACCTAGCCGAGGAGGAACCCCTGCTGGCCTACGAGGTGCTCACCGCGCTGCCCAAGGACGCCATGGCGGTCTTGGAACCCGTCGCGGATGACCAACGGGTGCTGTCGGGCAGCGTTCCGCTCGCGGTGAGCGGCTGCTTCCCCACGGACCACGACCGGCTCCAGAGAATGCACCACCGGTCTCAGATCTTCGGTGATCGGCGTGATCACGAGGAGGACCTGTTCAAGAAGTGGCGGCTGAGCAGGCTGGGCATGCCTCCGGACAGGGACAGCGATATCGCCGGCTACCCCGATCCGAAGCCCATGGACGCGCTGTTGTTCAACCGCGACCCGGACACAAGCCTCGAGTGGGGCCCGGCGTTGCGCTCCGCCGCCGCGGCCGGACTTCCGTTGCGGCCTGTCGTACGAGCCCTGCGCAGATACGCCATCGCCGGCCTACGGGTCCCGGCCACGGCGGCCATCCGGGCACTCGACAGCTTCCGCCCCACTGTGGAGGCGGCCGACCTGTATGTCCTCTACCGCGAGGCCGGTGCCGACTCGAACCGGGTCGCACGCCACGCGCCCATGGTCTGGGTCTCCGCCCGGCACGAGATCCCGCTGGGACGGTGCGCCGACCTTCTGGCCGAGCTGCGACAGCTGGACTCGACGCTGCCCGACCCGCCCGACCTCGACGAGGATCTCCGGGCCACGGTGGTGACCCGGGGGGAGGGCGAGGTCCTCAGCCGGAACCTGAATCAGACCTGGTTCCCCCGAGGCAGGTTGGGGGACGGCACGCTCGCCCACATCGAGTTGCTGGAGCGGGTGGGAGCGCAGATCGCCGACGCCTCTTGGCCGGCCGCGCAGGTGGCTCGCCGCTTGCTGCGCCTCACTCCGCTCGGTTTCACGTTCCTCTCCGTGCCTCCGGCCGACGCCCCGGGGTGGCGCCGTCTCAGCGAACAGGAACAGCTCCTTCTGCGCCCCGACTTCGGCAGCTCCAGCCCATGGCGTGTCGGAAAGCTGTCCATGGACCAACTGGTGATGACCGCCAAGCAGTTGCGCACCCGGTTGGGACTGGTGGAACAACTCGTGAACTCGGCCGAGCCGCTCACGGGAGTCCGGGCCCCGCGGGTACCGGAGTCGGCCGTCGGCTGGACACCGCCAAGCTGGCTCAATCTGGACGAGGACAGCGTCGCGGACGGCACACCCTGCTTGCCCTGGGACCTGATCCTGCAATACGTCACAACCGCGGCCGGTGATCCCGACGAGCTCAGGGAAGCGGTCGTGCATCTGACGGAGTGCGGGCTGTTGGACGGCGCTGCCATCGGCGACGAGGAGGCACTGCTGAACCAGGCGACCAGCGCGGAGCTGTCGTCGCTGCTGTACTTCTCCGATTACGTGCCGGCCTTCGACGAGGACGGAGCCAACCTCGCGTTCCTGCTGTCTCTGACGAGCGCTGGGGACTCCCTGGGGCAGGCCCGCGAACGCCTGGTCGCGGCGACCCGACACCGTCCGCTCGACATCGCCGCCCTGCCCGAGGGCGCCGAGGAGTTGAGCGCGACGGACACGGACTTGACCGCGTTGTACGAACAGCCCTATCGGGAACGGCTGCATGGCTTCCAGCGAACAATGACCATCCAGCAGCTCATCGGGCACGCGTTCGCCAGCCGGGGCTCGATCGGGCGGTCGGTCTCACGTCTGTCCACCTTCACCGTCCTCGGCGCACCCGCCCCGCCCGGCGACTTCACCGGCCCGGACGCCGATGCCCTGGCCCCGCGCGTCCCTGACCGCTTCGACCTCGTCGCCTTCGACGCGGGCCTGCTCGGGCCCGGCATCCTCGGCCCTCTGGAGCTGGTACTCGTCGCTGGGCGGTTCGGCTGGACGCTGGCGAGGGCATACGACCGCTACGCCCCGTTCCGCTGTCTCGGTCTACGGGTGACCGTGGGCCGGCTGACCGAGGCGGAGGGGGCGCTCAGGCCCGACTGGCGTGACGTCGTCCTGCTCACCGAGCAGCTCACCGGCCGAGCCCCGGCGCTGCACGGCGAAGTACCGGCGGACCACATCGCCCTGTGCGCCGAGGAGACCGAGCTCACCCAAGCCGAGGTCCGTGCCCGCCTCGACAGCTACGCCGCCCTCTTCGGGTTCCGTCTGGCAGCCAAGTCCGATCAAGCGTACGAGGAGCAGCAGTGAGCCCCGCGCCCATCGCGTACAAGAAGGAACACAAGAAGACGCCGGTCACCTTCCAGTGGCAGACGGAGACCGGCCAGGGCGGCCAGGTGCGCCGTACCGGAACCGGACACTGCCCGGCGTGCCGGTGCCCGCTGGCCGTGCTCGTCAAGGAGACCCAGGTGGTCCCCAAGGGAGGAATCTTCGACCGTCGGCGCAAGGAGTACCCCACGCGTCCGGTCAGCGTCCTGTGCGACTGCACGACCCTGCACGCGGGCCGCCCGGCCGGGGTGGTCACGGGCTGCGGCGCGCGGATCACCATCGTCCGCTGGAGCGTCTGACTCGCATGACCGACTACACGAGTGAGGAACTGGACGACGCCGACCGGCGGTTGGTGGAGATGAAGTCGTCGGGCGCGCAGCTGCAGGCGGCGGTGCGGCAAGCCGAGGGCTACCGGAACTTCCTGTCGTCGCTGACCGGGCTGCTGACGGCCGTGTTCGTGCTCAAGGGCCAGGAAGACCTGAGCAAGCTGCCCGAAGGGCCGCGTATCGCGGTCATCGTGCTGCTCAGCGCCGGGTTCGTCGCGCTGGTGGCGGCCTCGTGGCTGGGCGTGGTCGCGGCCAACGGCCGCCCCGGGGAGCGTATCCCGACCGACGCGTTCTGCCTGCTGGACTACGAGGCGGAGCGGATCCCGCGGATCTGGGCTCAGGTGGAGTGGGCCCGCTGGCTCGCCCTCGTCGGCGTGCTGGCCGTCGCCGCCGCCGTCATCGTCACATGGGTCGCCCCTGCCAAGTAGCCGGACAAGCGACGGCGCCCGCCCAGTCGTCCGGTCGGGGACTGTGGGGCAGACGCCGTCTGTGTTCCGTACGCCGTTGTACGGGACGTATGTGCGTGACCCTCAGGTCACTTGTCGAGCCGTCAGACCATCAGCGCGCGGTCCGTCGGCTTGATCGGGGCCGGCAGTTCGCTGGCGCCGGTCAGGAAGCGGTCGCAGCCGCGGGCGGCCGAGCGGCCCTCCGCGATGGCCCAGACGATGAGGGACTGGCCGCGGCCCGCGTCACCGGCGACGAAGACACCCGGGACGTTGGTCTGGAAGTCGGCGTCGCGGGCGATGTTACCGCGCTCGTCGAGGTCCAGGCCGAACTGCTCGACCAGGCCGTTCTCGCGGTCGGTGCCCGTGAAGCCCATGGCCAGCGTCACCAGCTGGGCGGGGATCTTGCGCTCCGTGCCCGGCTTCGGGGTCAGCTTGCCGTCGATGAACTCGACCTCGGTGAGGTGCAGCCACTGGACGTTGCCGTCCTCGTCGCCCTCGAAGTGGGTGGTGGAGACGGAGTAGACCCGCTCGCCGCCCTCCTCGTGCGCGGACGTGACCTTGTACAGCATCGGGAAGGTCGGCCACGGCTGGTGCGGCGCGCGGTCCTCGCCCGGACGGGGCATGATCTCCAGCTGCGTGACGGAGGCCGCGCCCTGCCGGTGGGCGGTGCCCACGCAGTCGGCGCCGGTGTCGCCACCGCCGATGACGACGACGTGCTTGCCCTCGGCCGAGATCGGGGAGGTGACGTAGTCGCCCTCCTGGACCTTGTTGGCCAGCGGCAGGTACTCCATCGCCTGGTAGACGCCCTTGAGCTCACGGCCGGGGACCGGGAGGTCGCGGGCGGTCGTGGCGCCGGCGGCGATGACGACCGCGTCGTACCGCTTCTTCAGGTCGGTCGCCTTGAGGTCGCGGCCGATCTCGATACCGGTACGGAAGCGGGTGCCCTCCGCGCGCATCTGCTCGATACGGCGGTTGATGTGCCGCTTCTCCATCTTGAACTCGGGGATGCCGTACCGGAGAAGGCCTCCGATGCGGTCCGCGCGCTCGTAGACGGCGACGGTGTGGCCGGCCCGGGTCAGCTGCTGGGCGGCGGCCAGGCCCGCCGGGCCCGAGCCGATGACGGCGACGGTCTTGCCGGACAGGCGCTCCGGGGCCTGCGGGGCGACGGTGCCCGCGTCCCACGCCTTGTCGATGATCGAGACCTCGACGTTCTTGATGGTCACGGCCGGCTGGTTGATGCCGAGCACGCAGGCCGATTCGCACGGGGCCGGGCACAGGCGGCCCGTGAACTCCGGGAAGTTGTTCGTCGCGTGCAGGCGCTCCGACGCCGCCGACCAGTCCTCGCGGTAGGCGTAGTCGTTCCACTCGGGGATGAGGTTCCCGAGCGGACAGCCGTTGTGGCAGAACGGGATGCCGCAGTCCATGCAGCGGCTGGCCTGCTTGCTGATGATCGGCAGCAGGGAGCCGGGGACGTAGACCTCGTTCCAGTCCTTCAGACGTACGTCGACCGGGCGGGACTTGGCGACCTCGCGGCCGTGGTTCAGAAAGCCCTTCGGGTCAGCCATTGATCGCCGCCTCCATCATCTTCTCGGTGATCTCGGTCTCGGACAGACCGGCTCGCTCGGCGGCGTCCTTGGCGGCGAGCACTGCCTTGTACGTGCTGGGAATGATCTTGCTGAAGCGCTCGACGGCGGTGTCCCACTCGGCCAGGAGCTTCTCGGCGACCGTGGAGCCGGTCTCCTCCTGGTGGCGGCGGACCACGTCGTGCAGCCACTGCTTGTCGGTGTCGTCGAGGGCCTCGACGGCGCCCACGTTGCCGACGTTGACGTTGTCGCGGTCGAGGTCGATGACGTACGCGATACCGCCGGACATACCGGCCGCGAAGTTACGTCCCGTCTCGCCGAGGACCACCGCGTGGCCGCCGGTCATGTACTCGCAGCCGTGGTCGCCCACGCCCTCGGAGACGACCGTCGCACCGGAGTTGCGGACACAGAACCGCTCGCCCGTACGACCGCGCAGGAACAGCTCGCCGCCGGTCGCGCCGTAGGCGATCGTGTTGCCCGCGATCGTCGAGTACTCGGCGAGGTGGTCGGCGCCCCGGTCGGGACGGACGATCACCCGGCCGCCGGAGAGGCCCTTGCCGACGTAGTCGTTGGCGTCGCCCTCCAGGCGCAGCGTGACACCGCGCGGCAGGAAGGCACCGAAGGACTGGCCCGCGGAACCGGTGAAGGTGATGTCGATGGTGTCGTCGGGCAGACCCGCGCCGCCGAACTTCTTCGTCACCTCGTGGCCGAGCATGGTGCCGACCGTGCGGTTGATGTTGCGGACCTTGACCTGGGCGCGCACCGGCTGGGCGTCGGTCGCGGAGTCCGCGGCCAGGGCGTCGGCGGCGAGCTTGATGAGCTCGTTGTCGAGCGCCTTCTCCAGGCCGTGGTCCTGCTCGATCAGCTGGTGGCGCACCGCGCCCTCGGGCAGCTCGGGCACGTGGAACAGCGGCTCCAGGTCCAGGCCCTGCGCCTTCCAGTGGTCGACCGCGCGGGTCACGTCGAGGGCCTCGGCGTGGCCGACGGCCTCCTCGATGGTGCGGAAGCCGAGCTCGGCGAGGATCTCGCGGACCTCTTCGGCGATGTACTGGAAGAAGTTGACGACGTACTCGGCCTTGCCGGAGAAGCGGTCGCGCAGGGTCGGGTTCTGGGTGGCGATGCCGACCGGGCAGGTGTCCAGGTGGCAGACGCGCATCATGACGCAGCCGGAGACGACGAGCGGCGCGGTCGCGAAACCGAACTCCTCGGCGCCGAGCAGCGCGGCGATGACGACGTCACGGCCGGTCTTCAGCTGGCCGTCGGTCTGCACGACGATGCGGTCGCGCAGGCCGTTGAGGAGAAGGGTCTGCTGCGTCTCCGCGAGGCCCAGCTCCCAGGGTCCACCGGCGTGCTTCAGCGATGTCAGCGGGGAGGCACCCGTACCGCCGTCGTGGCCGGAGATGAGCACCACGTCCGCGTGCGCCTTGGAGACACCCGCGGCGACCGTGCCGACGCCGACCTCGGAAACCAGCTTCACGTGAATCCGCGCCTGCGGGTTCGCGTTCTTCAGGTCGTGGATCAGCTGGGCCAGGTCCTCGATGGAGTAGATGTCGTGGTGCGGCGGCGGGGAGATCAGGCCCACGCCCGGCGTCGAGTGACGCGTCTTGGCGACCCACGGGTAGACCTTGTGGCCGGGCAGCTGACCGCCCTCACCGGGCTTGGCGCCCTGGGCCATCTTGATCTGGATGTCATCGGCGTTGACCAGGTACTCGGACGTGACGCCGAAGCGGCCGGAGGCGACCTGCTTGATCGACGAACGCCGCGCCGGGTCGTACAGACGCTCCGGGTCCTCGCCGCCCTCACCGGTGTTGGACTTGCCGCCCAGCTGGTTCATGGCGATGGCGAGGGTCTCGTGCGCCTCCTTGGAGATGGAGCCGTACGACATGGCGCCGGTGGAGAAGCGCTTGACGATCTCGCTGGCCGGCTCGACCTCGTCGATGGAGATCGAGGGACGGTCCGACTTGAAGCCGAAGAGCCCGCGCAGCGTCATCAGTCGCTCGGACTGCTCGTTCACGCGCTCGGTGTACTTCTTGAAGACGTCGTAGCGACCGGTGCGCGTGGAGTGCTGGAGGCGGAAGACCGTCTCCGGGTCGAACAGGTGCGGCTCGCCCTCGCGGCGCCACTGGTACTCGCCGCCTATGTCGAGGGCGCGGTGGGCGGGCGCGATGCCCGACGCCGGGTACGCCTTCGCGTGGCGGGCGGCGACCTCCTTGGCGATGACGTCGATTCCGACGCCGCCGATCTTGGTGGCCGTGCCGTTGAAGTACTTCTCGACGAAGGCGTCGTCGAGACCGACGGCCTCGAAGACCTGGGCGCCGCGGTAGGAGGCGACCGTCGAGATGCCCATCTTGGACATGACCTTCAGGACGCCCTTGCCGAGGGCGTAGATCAGGTTGCGGATGGCCTTCTCGGCCTCGATGTCCGACAGGAAGGTGCCCGCGCGGACCAGGTCCTCGACGGACTCCATGGCCAGGTACGGGTTGACGGCCGCGGCGCCGAAGCCGATGAGCAGGGCGACGTGGTGGACCTCGCGGACGTCGCCGGCCTCGACCAGCAGGCCCACGTGGGTGCGCTGCTTGGTGCGGATGAGGTGGTGGTGGACGGCCGCGGTGAGCAGAAGCGACGGGATCGGCGCGTGCTCGGCGTCGGAGTGGCGGTCCGACAGGACGATCAGCCGGGCGCCGTTCTCGATGGCGGCGTCGGCCTCGGCGCAGATCTCCTCGATGCGCGCGGCGAGGGCTTCACCGCCGCCGTGGACCCGGTACAGACCGGAGAGGGTCGCGGCCTTGAAGCCGGGCATGTCGCCGTCGGCGTTGATGTGGATGAGCTTGGCCAGCTCGTCGTTGTCGATCACCGGGAAGGGCAGGGTGACCGAGCGGCAGGAGGCGGCCGTCGGGTCGAGCAGGTTGCCCTGCGGGCCCAGCGAGGAGTTCAGCGAGGTGACGAGCTCCTCGCGGATGGCGTCCAGCGGCGGGTTGGTGACCTGCGCGAACAGCTGGGTGAAGTAGTCGAAGAGCAGCCGCGGGCGGTCGCTCAGCGCGGCGATCGGCGAGTCGGTGCCCATCGAACCGATCGGCTCGGCACCGGCCTTGGCCATCGGCGCGAGGATGACGCGCAGCTCCTCCTCGGTGTAACCGAAGGTCTGCTGGCGGCGGGTGACCGAGGCGTG
The DNA here is from genome assembly GCF_042957325.1 of Streptomyces sp. NPDC008086. Lineage (NCBI taxonomy): Bacteria > Bacillati > Actinomycetota > Actinomycetes > Kitasatosporales > Streptomycetaceae > Streptomyces > Streptomyces sp. NPDC008086. Next base: position 202,442 of record NZ_JBIBIA010000008.1, on the reverse strand, counting down.
CGTGTGCACGATGTGCTCGCGCTCGGGCAGGTCGGACAGCTCGATCTCGCCGGCCTCCAGCCACTCGGCGTACGGCTTCTCCGCCGCGAGCTGGGCCTTGATCTCGTCGTCCTCGATGATGCGGTGCTCGGCGGTGTCCACGAGGAACATCCGGCCGGGCTGCAGGCGGCCCTTGCGGACGACCTTGGCGGGGTCGATGTCGAGGACGCCGACCTCGGAGCCGAGGACGACGAGGCCGTCGTCGGTGACCCAGTAGCGGCCGGGACGCAGGCCGTTGCGGTCGAGCACGGCGCCGACCTGGGTGCCGTCGGTGAAGGTGACACAGGCCGGGCCGTCCCAGGGCTCCATCATCGTGGAGTGGAACTGGTAGAAGGCGCGCCGGGCCGGGTCCATGGAGTCGTGGTTCTCCCACGCCTCCGGGATCATCATCAGCACGGAGTGCGGCAGGGAGCGGCCGCCGAGGTGGAGCAGCTCCAGCACCTCGTCGAAGGACGCCGAGTCGGACGCGTCCGGCGTACACACCGGGAAGATGCGCTCCAGGGCCTTGCCGTCCGAGCCGAACAGGTCCGAGACCAGCTGCGACTCACGGGCGCGCATCCAGTTGCGGTTGCCCTTGACGGTGTTGATCTCACCGTTGTGCGCGACGAAGCGGTACGGGTGCGCCAGCGGCCACGACGGGAAGGTGTTCGTCGAGAAGCGCGAGTGGACGAGGGCGATCGCCGAGCCGAAGCGGCGGTCGGACAGGTCCGGGAAGAAGGGCTCCAGCTGGCCGGTGGTCAGCATGCCCTTGTAGACGATGGTGCGGGCCGACAGCGACGGGAAGTAGACGCCGGCCTCGCGCTCGGCGCGCTTGCGCAGCACGAAGGCCTTGCGGTCGAGGGCGATGTCCTTGGCGGAACCGTCCGCGACGAAGACCTGGCGGAAGACGGGCATCGTCGACCGGGCGGTGGCACCGAGCAGCTCGGGGGCGACGGGCACCTCGCGCCAGCCGAGGACGGTGAGGCCCTCCTCGGACGCGATCGTCTCGATCTTCGAGACGGCGTCCTGGGTCCCCTCTTCCGGCAGGAAGGCGATACCCACGGCGTACGCGCCGGCCTCGGGCAGTTCGAATCCGGCCACCTCGCGGAAGAAGGCGTCCGGCACCTGGGACAGGATGCCCGCGCCGTCACCGGAGTCGGGCTCGGAACCGGTGGCGCCGCGGTGTTCGAGATTGCGCAGAACGGTGAGCGCCTGCTCGACCAGCGCGTGGCTCGCCTCGCCGGTGAGGGTGGCCACGAAGCCGACGCCACAGGCGTCGTGCTCGTTGCGGGGGTCGTACATACCCTGCGCAGCAGGGCGAGCATCCATGAAGGACCAGTTCTGGCCATTCGCGGAGTGCTGGGACGGCTGGCGCGGCGTACGCATCGGCTCTCCCGTCGTCGTCATGTGGCATATGCAAATTGCCGAGGGACGACGTTGGCCCTCTGCGTGAGTGCAAAATTTCGTGCAGGTTACATGATGGGGCGGTTCTCGGGAAGCGGGATAATCCGTTCCATCATGCGGACACCAGGGGCTGCGAGAAGGGTTCCGCGCCCATGGCTTGAAGTATGTGGGGACCGAGCGAGACAGGTCTATGTCCGTCGATCCGAGGCGGAAGGGGCGTCGTCGCCCACCCCGCGAGTGCGCCGCAGGCGTCATTGCCCACAGCGCTTACGGCTCATGCCCGGTGGTCATGCATCCGAAACCAGCGAGTAACGGCTACTTATGCGGCCCAACGCATAAGTTCCAGCCGAGCTATCCTACGGCCGTTCCGAACCAACTGCCCAGGGCGTACGTCACACCGGCCGCGGCGCCACCGAGCGCCAGCTGCCGCAGCCCGCTGTACCACCAGGTGCGCGCCGTCACCTTGGCCACGACCGCACCGCACAGGAACAGCCCGACGAGCGCGAGCAGCACGGCCGGCCACAGCGAGGTCGCACCGAGCAGATAGGGCAGGACGGGCAGCAGGGCGCCCAGCGCGAAGGACCCGAACGACGAGACGGCCGCGACCAGCGGCGAGGGCAGGTCACCGGGGTCGATGCCGAGTTCCTCGCGGGCGTGTATCTCCAGGGCCACCTCGGGATCGCGGGAGAGCTGCTCGGCGACGGCCTTGGCGAGCCGCGGCTCGACGCCCCGCGACTCGTACAGCGCCGCGAGCTCGGCCTCCTCGTCCTTCGGGTGCTTCCTCAGCTCCCGGCGCTCGACGTCCAGCTCGGCCTCGACGAGCTCGCGCTGCGAGGCCACGGAGGTGTACTCACCGGCGGCCATGGAGAAGGCGCCGGCGGCGAGTCCCGCGAGGCCGCTCAGCACGACGGTCTGCTGACCGACGGCGCCGCCCGCGACACCGGTCATCAGGGCGAGGTTGGAGACCAGGCCGTCCATCGCCCCGAAGACGGCGGGGCGCAGCCAGCCGCCGTTCACATCGCGGTGCGTGTGGTTGTCACGGTGCGCCTCGTGCAGCGCGGCCTCGGTCTCGATGATGGCCATGAGGGTCCCCCTGGAAGCTAGGTAAGGCTGTCTTTAGACGAGTTCCATTCTTCGACAACCACAAATCTACGCCGCGCATTTCCCTCCCGCCAGCAAGGAAAGGCTGGGCTAACCTGCGCTTTCCCCTGGGAACGCTCATTCGTGTACAGGCCCGCACAGATGTCGACCGGGTGACACTGACGCCTCCGAGGCTCAGGTCAACCGCCGATGGTGGGACACATCCGCAAAGGGCTCCGCGCCCTGTGCGGAGCCCCCGGAGGAGAGGCCTCGCATGCCATCCATCGCCTGCATCCCCTCGGTTCCGGCGCCCGGGGACGCCGCCGAAATCCGCGAACGGGCGCGCGGCGCACTGCTGGGCCTGGCGGTCGGCGACGCGCTGGGCGCCCCCGCCGAGAACATGAAGCCCTCCGAGATCCGCGCCCGCTGGGGCCGTATCACGGGCTACGTGTCCGACAACCCCTCCGGTACGGACGACACCGAGTACGCGATCTTCTCCGGCCTCCTCCTCGCCCGGCACGGTTCGGCCCTCACCCCGGCCCATGTGGAGGCGGCCTGGCACGAGTGGATCGCGGACCGGGCGGAGGGCCCCTTCCGGGGCGCCGGCTTCAGCGAGCGCGGCACGCTGGAGAACCTCCGCCGAGGCCTCGCGGCCCCCATCTCGGCCCAGCACCGCCACGCCTGGAGCGACGGCCTCGCCATGCGGGCGGCGCCCTTCGGCGTCTTCGCGGCCGGCCGCCCCGCGGAGGCGGCCCGCCTGGTGGCGATCGACGGCTCGGTGAGCCACGACGGCGAGGGCATCTACGGCGGCCAGGCGGTGGCGGCGGGCGTGGCGGCGGCGATGGCCGGGGCCCCCACGATCGCCGTGGTCGCCTCGGCCCTCGCGGTCGTCCCGGACGACTCCTGGACGGCCCGCTCCCTGCGCCGGGCGGTGGCGGTGGCCCACCGCGGCGAACGCGCTGTCCGCTCCGCGGTCGTCATCGGCGGCTACCCGTGGACCGACCTGGCGCCCGAGGCGGTCGCCCTGGCCTTCGGGGCGTACGCGGCGGCGGACGGCGACTTCGTCCAGGCGGTCCTCACGGCCGTGAACATGGGCCGCGACGCGGACACGACGGCAGCGGTGGCCGGCGCACTCGCCGGCGCGACCCAGGGCGCGCCGGCGATCCCGACCGAGTGGTCAGCGGCGATCGGCCCTGCACGGGGCAGCTGCCTGCCGTCCATGGCCGGCCACCACGTACTGGACGTGGCAGAGCTGCTGGTACCGGGCGAGGACAGAAAGTGGGCCACGGGAGGCCTCCCCACAGCCGACACCCCGGCGGCCCACCGATGAGGCCCCCCACCCCTTGGGACGAGGGCACCCCCACAACAACCACCCCCGAAACCGACCCCACCCTCCTGCCCCAGCCACCCGACCCCACGACGACCGACGCCACGACGCTTGCACCGCAACCCGACCCCACAACGCCCGACGCCACGCGCCGCACCCCACCACCCGGCCCCATGACCACCGACAGCACGGCCCTCGCACCACCACCCGCCCCCCCGACCACCGACAGCACACCCCGCACCCCACCACCCGACGCCACGCCCCCCAAACCCGCAGCCGCCGACGGCGAGCACCCCCCACCGGGGCCACCCGCACCCGACGACGAATCCCGCACGGGCGGTGCGGGTGGGAAACAGAAGGCCGATGGCGAAGCCGAGGCCAAGACCGCGCACCCAACGGAGCGCACCCGCACCCTCGGCCTCCTGCTGGGCCTAGCCGCAGGCGACGCGGCCGGCTGGCCCGCCGCCCGCCACAGAGCCGCCCGCATGCCCGACTGGACCCGCCGCCTCACCCGCGAACTCGACACCTTCGCCGAACACAACGCCACCACCACCCTCCCCGTCCCCATCGCCCTCAACCAACCCCCCGAACCCCTCCGCCTCGGCCCCTCCGACGACACAGAATGGGCGGCCTTCACCGCGGAAGCCGTACTGCGAGCCGGCGACGACACAGCCCTCGGCGACCTCAGCAGGGAACGCCGCACCAGAGCCGCGATCGACCTCACCTGGAGCGCCCTCGCCGACGAGATCGCCGCGGCAGCGGACCGCGCCCCCGAGGTCGAGTCGGCCATCCTCCCCCTCCGCGCCCGCATCTCCGTCCGCGCCGCCCTCGGCAACCTCGCCACCGGCCTGCGCCCACCCGCCACCGGCCACGACAACCCGCACTACTTCGACGACGCGGCCTGCGTCAGGGCCTGCGTCCTCGCGGTGGCCCACCCCGGCGACCCCCACCGCGCCGCCGACCTCGCCGAGTTCGACGCCCGCTACACCCAGGACGGCGACGGCGTACACGGCGCCCGGGCGATGGCGGCGGCCGTGGCACTGGCCCTGACCGGCGCGCCGGCGAACGCCTGCGTGGCCGCGGCCCTCGCCGAACTCCCCGAGGAGACGGAGATCGGCCGCAACGCCCGCCACGCACTGCACCTCGCCCACTCCGCCGACAGCGCCTTCGCCCTGATCCCCCTCCTGGAACACCAGATCGTCGACCACGTCTACAGCTACGGCATCGCCGCCGCCGAGACCGTCCCGGTCGCCCTGGCCCTCACGATCGCCGCGGACGGCCGTATCGCCGAGGCGGTCCCCGCGGCCGCGTGCCTCAGCCGGGTCGCCGACTCGGCACCGGCCCTGGCGGGCGCGCTGACCGGCGCACTCGGCGGCGGAACGTCGATCCCGGCGACCTGGCGCGAGGCATGCCGCACCCTCTCCGGCTGCGTACTCCCCCGGCTGACCGGCACCGACCTGGTGGAACTCGCCGAACTCCTGGAAGCCACACAACCGACCCGACCAGGAGGATGATTCGGGGCATGACGCCCAAAGCAGATGAAAGCAGTGGCCCGCGTCTCGATGAGCGGATCACCGGCGCCCTGGTCGGCGCGGCGGTCGGCGACGCCCTCGGCGGGCCGGTGGAGGGCTACTCCCCCGACCAGATCCTCCAGCGCCACGGCGGCCGCGTCCACGGCATCGTCGGCCCCTGGAACGGCGACGCCTGGCGCACGGCCCGCCCCATCGCGCCGTACCACAAGGGCGACGGGCACGTCACCGACGACACCTTGATGACCCACGCGCTGGTACGGGCGTACGCCACAGTCCGCGACCACCTCGACGCGTACGCCCTCGCCGACCACCTGGTCCCGGACCTGATGACCAACCCGCGCTGGATCCCGGAGCTGGAGGCGGAGGCCCTCCCCCTGCACCGTGTCTTCCTGGCGGAGAAATGGCTGGTGACCCGCCTTCACTACGGCCATGTGGACCCGCGTGAGGCCGGCGTCGGCAACGTCGTCAACTGCGGCGCGGCGATGTACATGGCCCCGGTCGGCCTGGTCAACGCGGCCGACCCGAGGGCCGCGTACGCCGAGGCCCTGGACATCGCGGGGGCCCACCAGTCGTCGTACGGCCGTGAGGCGGCGGGTGTCCTCGCGGCGGCGGTGGCTGCGGCGTGCGCCCCCGGGGCGACACCGGACTCGGTCGTCTCGGCCTGTCTGTCCCTGGCGAAGGACGGGACGCGGGCGGCGATCGAGACGGTCTGCGACACGGCGGGCCGGTACACGGACTTCGAGTCGGCCCTCGCCCCGCTCCGGGCGGCGGTCACCCCGTACGACACGGTGGGCCCCGACTACCGGCAGCCCTCCCTCGGCGCCCGCCGCCCCTCCCGGCTGCACGCCATCGAGGAACTCCCCGTAGCCCTGGGCATGTTGGTGGTCGCGAACGGCGACTTCCGGCACGCGGTCCTGGGCGCCGTGAACTACGGCCGTGACTGCGACTCGATCGCGACGATGGCCGGCGCCATGGCCGGTGCGCTGGGCTCGCCGGTCCCCGAGGACTGGTCGAAGGCGGTCGCGGAGGCCAGCCGCCTCGACCTGTGGGAGCCGCCCCGCATCCTGACCGAGGTCGCGAGGGAGATCCACGCCCGGGACGTCGATCGCCGCCGGGCCCACGAAGCGGCCTTCAGCGCGCTGGAGGGCCGACCATGCTCCGACTGACCTGGGTCCAGCCGGAGGACCTGCTCGGGCACGAGTTGCGCCAGGCGGCTCTGGACGGCCGGGAGCCGTCGAGGATCGCGGAGCGATGGCGGGCGGCGGGCGGCGAGGAGGCCCCGCTGCGGGCCGGGGCGTCACCGCAGCCGGCGTCGAGGTATCTGCGGACGCTGGCGGAGGACCTGCTGGACGAACTGGCGGACCTGCCCGGCCGGTTGAAGGACGACGAGCCCACGGACCTGGAGACGATCAAGTCCCTGTGCCCGCACTGGCCGCCCCCTGCCCTCACCGCCCCCGCACCCCCCGGACCCGCCCGCTACGAAGCCGCCTGGCTCGGCCGGGCCGTCGGCTGCCTCCTGGGCAAACCCGTGGAGAAGCTCCCCCTGGAAGCCATCCGCCAGCTGGCCGGATCCACCGGCAACTGGCCCCTGGCCGGCTACTTCACCGCCCGTGGCGTCCCCGCCGACCTCCTCGCCGCCCACCCCTGGAACCGCCGCTCGGCCGCCACCTCCCTCGCCGAGAACATCGACGGCATGCCCGAGGACGACGACCTCAACTACCCCCTTCTCAACCTCCTCCTGCTCCAGCGTCACGGCAGGGCCTTCACCACCACGGACGTGGCCCGTCTCTGGCTCGACGAACTGCCGGCCGGCCGCACCTTCACCGCCGAACGCGTCGCCTACCGCAATCTCCTCACCGGCATCGAACCCCCGCACACGGCCCGCCACCGCAACCCCTTCCGTGAGTGGATCGGCGCGCTCATCCGCGCGGACGTCCACGGCTGGACCAACCCCGGCGACCCGGCCGCCGCGGCCGCACAGGCCCACCGCGACGCCACCCTCACCCACACCGCCAACGGCGTCTACGCGGCGATGTTCACGGCGGCCGTCATCGCACAGGCGGCGACGGCGCCCGGCCCCGCCGCCGTCCACGCCTGCCTGCGCACCGGTCTCACGGTGATCCCCCCGAACTCCCGCCTGGCCAGCGCGGTCCGGCATGCCGTCGAACTGGCCCGCACCCACGCCGACTTCGACACGGTCGTCGACGCGTTGCACGCCGCCCACGCGCCCACCCACCACTGGGTGCACGCCGTCCCCAACACCGCCCTGATCGCCGCCGCCCTCACCCACGCCGACGGCGACTTCACGGGCTCCGTCTGCCGTGCCGTGTCGGGCGGTTGGGACACCGACTCCAACGGCGCGACGGCAGGCGGCGTCGCCGCCCTTCTCGCCGGCTCCCCCGCCGCGCTCCCCGACCGCTGGACGGCCCCCCTCAAGAACCGCCTCACCACCTCGGTGGCCGACTTCAACGGCACCGGCTTCGACGCACTGGCCCACCTCACCCATGAGCTCACGCCCCCGGAGGTCGCACGCCCATGACCGACATCGTCGTGCTCGGCAGCACGAACATGGACCTCGTCACCTATGTCGCAAAAGCCCCGCAGCGCGGCGAGACCGTGACGGGACGGGAGTTCCGTACGGTCCCCGGCGGCAAGGGCGCCAACCAGGCCATCGCCGCCGCCCGCGCCGGCGGCAACGTCTCGATGATCGGCGCCGTCGGCAACGACGCCTTCGGCACCCGCCTGCGCTCCACCCTGGAGCACTCCGGCGTGGACACCGACGACCTGCGCACCGTCGAGGGGTCGTCCGGCACCGCGCACATCGTCGTGGACGACGAGGGCGGCAACGCCATCGTCGTGATCCCCGGCGCGAACGGCACCCTCGACCACCTCAGCCCCGGCGACGAGGGCGTCATCGCCTCCGCCGACACCCTGCTGCTCCAACTGGAGATCCCGATCGCCGCGGTCCTCGCCGGCGCCCAGGCGGCCCACCGCCACAACGTCCGTACGATCCTCACGCCGTCCCCCGCCCAGCCCCTGCCCGACGAACTCTTCGCCGCCGTGGACCTGTTGGTGCCCAACGAGCACGAGGCCACCACCCTCACCGGTCGCACCGACCCCCGGGAGGCCGCCGTCGGACTCCTCGACCTGGTGCCCGCGGTCGTCGTCACCCTGGGCGCGGCCGGCAGCCTGTACGTCAGCCGGGACACCGATCCGGTGACCGTGCCCGCTCCGAAGGTCACCGCGGTCGACTCGACCGGCGCCGGTGACACCTTCGTCGGCGCCCTCGCGGTGGCGCTCGGCGAAGGGCGGCCCATGCACGACGCCCTGGCCTGGGCGGCGGAGGCGGCCGCGCTGTCGGTGCAGCGGGAGGGCGCCACGGTGTCGATGCCGTACCGCCCCGAGATCGAGGAGCGGCACGGCTCATGAACGCGCCCGGAACCCGGCCCGCCGACGCCCCGCTGACCGGCTTGCGCGTCCTCGACCTCGCCACCCTCTTCGCCGGCCCCCTCGCCGCCACGATGCTCGGCGACTTCGGCGCGGAGGTCGTCAAGGTCGAGCACCCCGAGAAACCGGACCCGTCCCGCGGGCACGGCCCGTCGAAGGACGGCGTGGGCCTGTGGTGGAAGGTGCTCGGCCGCAACAAGCGCACGATCGCCCTGAACCTGTCCAGGCCCGGCGGCCGCGCCACCCTGCTGCGCCTCGCCGCGAGCGCGGACGTCGTCATCGAGAACTTCCGCCCGGGCACCCTGGAGAAATGGGATCTCGGCTGGCCGGAGCTCTCCGCCGCCAACCCCCGGCTGATCCTCACCCGTGTCACCGGTTTCGGCCAGTTCGGCCCCTCCGCCCACCGCCCCGGCTTCGGCACCCTCGCCGAGGCGATGAGCGGCTTCGCCGCGCTCACCGGCGAACCGGACGCACCCCCGACGCTGCCGCCCTTCGGCCTCGCCGACTCCATCGCCGGCCTCGCGACCGCGTACGCGGTGATGACGGCACTGGCCGCCCGCGAGCGCACCGGCGAGGGCCAGGTCGTCGACATGGCCCTCATCGAGCCGATGCTGCTGGCCCTCGGCCCCCAGCCCACCTGGTACGACCAGCTCGGCTACGTCCAGGCGCGCACCGGCAACCGCTCCGCCAACAACGCCCCGCGCAACACCTACCGCACGGCCGACGGCACCTGGGTCGCCGTCTCCACCTCCGCCCAGTCCATCGCCGAACGGGTGATGCACCTGGTCGGACGCCCCGACCTGATCGACGAACCCTGGTTCGCGACCGGCGCCGACCGGGCCCGCCACGCCGACGTCCTCGACCAGGCGGTCGGCGACTGGATCGCCCGCCACACCCGCGCCGACGTCCTCGCGGCCTTCGAGAAGGCGGAGGCCGCGGTCGCTCCGATCCAGGACGTACGGGACGTGATGACCGACCCCCAGTACGCGGCCCTCGACACGATCACCACCGTCGACGACCCCGAGCTGGGACCGCTGCGCATGCAGAACGTCCTGTTCCGCCTCTCCGCCACGCCCGGCACCATCCGCTGGGCCGGGCGCCCGCACGGCGCGGACAGCGCCGAGATCCTCACCGGCCTGGGTCTGACCCCCGCCGAACTGGCGGCCCTGCGCGAGGAGGGCAGCCTGTGACCCGGTTCCCCCTGACCTGGTTGTACGCCCCCGGCGACCGCCCCCATGTGGTGGCCAAGGCCCTGACGTCCGGCGCCGACATCGTGATCGTCGACCTGGAGGACGCGGTGGCCCCGGACCGCAAGGACTACGCCCGGTCGGCCACCGCCGACCTGCTCTCCGAACCGGACCATCCCGTCCCCGTGCACGTCCGCGTGAACGCCCTGGACACCCAGGCCGCGGCGAAGGACCTGGAGGCGCTGGCCACCCGTCCCGGCCTGTCCGGCATCCGGCTGCCCAAGGTGCGCTCCGCCGAGCAGATCGTGCGCCTCGCGGAGACCACCCCGCCGAGCGCGGGCGGCGCCCCAGCGCTGCACGCCCTGCTGGAGTCGGCCCTGGGCATCGAGCGGGCGTACGCCATCGCCTCCGCCCACCCGTCCCTGCGCGGCATCGCCCTCGGCGAGGCGGACCTACGGGCCGACCTGGGCATCCGGGGCGACGCGGGCCTCGACTGGTCCCGTTCCCGCGTCGTCGTGGCGGCCAGGGCGGCCGGGCTGCCGCCACCGCCCCAGACGGTCCATCCCGACATCCGCGACCTGGAGGGCCTGGCGGCGACCTGCGCCCACGGCCGTGCCCTCGGCTTCCTCGGCCGGGCGGCCATCCATCCCCGCCAGCTCCCGGTGATCGAACGGGCCTACCTCCCCACGGAGGAGGAACTGGAACAGGCGGAGACGATCATGAAGGCGGCGGCGACGAACCAGGGCGCCCAGGCCCTGCCGGACGGCAGCTTCATCGACGCGGCGGTGGTGGCGACGGCGCAGCGGACCCTGTCCCTGGTACGCCGAGGCTGACCACCTCCTTCCCGCCGCGGCGGCGAGCAACCACGACGGCGGATTCCGGCGGTGCCGAACTCACCGAAGCGCACTGCCCACGTACGACGGAGGGCGCCCGGTAAGCACCGAGCGCCCTCATCGCCGTACGGCCATGCCTCACGTCTTCTTCGACGACCCGGCTTCGTCCTTGACCTCGTCCTTCGCGTCGGCCGCAGCCTGGTCGTCGCCCTCGGCGGCCTGGTCCTCGCCGGAAGCCTCGGCCTCACCGTCGGCTTCGTCGCCCGAGGCGGACGCACCCGGCTCGACGACCTCTTCCCGGCCCGGCCGCTTCTTCGCCGACACCACGAGGTACGTCACCGCCAGCAGGAACACGATCAGCGCGGTCCACACGTTCAGCCGCAGGCCCAGGATGTGGTGGGCGTCGTCGACACGCATGTACTCGATCCACGCACGGCCCGAGCAGTACGCGGCGACGTACAACGCGAACGCCCGTCCGTGGCCCAGCTTGAACCGGCGGTCCGCCCAGATCACCAGCAACGCGACGCCGATGCACCACAGCGACTCGTACAGGAACGTCGGGTGGTAGGTGCCCGGAACCCGGCCGTCCGTGGAGGAGGTGATCTCCAGCGCCCACGGAAGGTCGGTCCGGCGGCCGTACAGCTCCTGGTTGAACCAGTTGCCCCAGCGCCCGATCGCCTGCGCGAGGGCGATGCCGGGTGCGATGGCGTCGGCGTACGCGGGCAGCGGGATGCCACGACGGCGGCATCCGATCCACGCACCCACGGCGCCGAGCGCGATCGCGCCCCAGATGCCGAGGCCGCCCTCCCAGATCTTGAAGGCGTCGACCCAGTCACGGCCCTCGCTGAAGTACAGCTCGTAGTCCGTGATCACGTGGTAGAGGCGCCCGCCGACCAGGCCGAACGGGACGGCCCAGACCGCGATGTCGGCCACCGTGCCGGCCCGCCCGCCCCGGGCGATCCAGCGTTTGTTGCCGAGCCAGACGGCTACGAAGACACCGATGATGATGCAGAAGGCGTAGCCGCGCAGCGGAATGGGACCGAGGTGGATCACCCCGCGCGACGGGCTGGGAATGTAGGCAAGTTCCATGGCAAGGTCGACGCTACCCTGCCGGGCGGCAGCGATGGCAGGCAGCCCGGCTACGGGTCCATAACAGGCGGCGCCCCAGGTCGGCCCCCGGCGGGGCTCATCCCTTGGCGGCCTCCTCCACCATCTGCTTCAGCTTGGCCGGCGTCATCGTCTGGTCCTGGTAGATGTTCTTGCCGTTCAGCAGGACCGTCGGCGTGCCGCTGAAGCCGCCCTTCTTGAACGCCTCGTTGGACTTGTCGACCCAGCTGTTGTGGGTGCCGTCCTCGACGCACTTGCGGAAGGCGGGCGTGTCCAGGCCGTCGACCTTGGCCGCGAGTTCCAGCAGCTTGCTGTTCTCGGCGAAGGCGTCGTCCTGCTCGGGCGGCTGGTTCCGGTAGAGCACGTCGTGGTACGGCGTGAACTTCCCGACGTCCTGGGCGCAGGCCGCGGCGTTCGCGGCGTTGCGCGAGCCGGTGCCGCCCATGCCGCCGTCGATGATCGTCGCCAGGTGGTAGTCGACTCTGAGCTTGCCGGCGTCCGTCAGCTCGTGGATCGTCGTCCGGTACGCCTCCTCGAAGGACTTGCAGGCCGGGCAGCGGAAGTCCTCCCAGACAGTGAGCGTCGACTTGGCGCTCTCCTCGCCGACCGGGATCGCGAGGCCGTCCTTACCCTGCGCCCCGGAGGGCCCCACGACCGGCCCGGCCGAGTCACCGCTGTCGTCCTTGCCGGCGTTCGCCGCGACGACTCCGATCACCGCCGCGAGTCCCAGCACGCAGACGACGCTCGCGCCGACGATCAGCGCGCGGCGCCGCTTGTCGGCGGCCTTCTGCTTGTCACGCTCGGCCGCCAGCCGCTCCCGGGCGGTCCGCTTTCCCTCACGATTCTGTTCGCTCACACCCGCAGAACGAACCGGGGAGGCGCAGCGCGCCTCCCCGGCCTGAGGTCCACCCGTTCGAGCGAGTCGTACGGAAGGCTCTTCTTCTGAAGATCTTTCACCCCTGAAGGTGTTACGCCTGGCCGCGCACGCCCTTCGCGAGGTCACCGGCGAGCGCGCGGACGGCCTCGACGCCGGCCGCGTCGTCCGGCGCGTCCAGCATCCGCTTGACGAAGGCCGACCCGACGATCACGCCGTCCGCGAAGCCGGCGACCTCGGTGGCCTGCTCGGCGTTGGAGACGCCGAGCCCGACGCAGACGGGCAGGTCGGTGCCGGTGGCCCGGGTGCGTTCGACCAGGTCCTGGGCCTGCGCGCCGACGGATTCGCGGGTGCCGGTGACGCCCATCAGCGAGGCGGCGTAGACGAAGCCGCTGCCTGCCGCGGTGATCTGCGCGAGCCGCTCGTCCTTGCTGCTGGGCGCCACGACGAAGACCGTCGCGAGCCCGTGCTTCTCGGCGTGCTCCCTCCACAGCGCCGACTCCTGGACGGGCAGGTCGGGCAGGATGCAGCCCGCGCCGCCCGCCTCGGCCAGCTCGGCGGTGAAGCGCTCGACGCCGTAGCGGTCGATGGGGTTCCAGTACGTCATGACGAGGATCGGCTTCCCGGTGGCCTGGTGGGCCTCCTTGACCGTCCGCATGACGTCGGCGATCTTGACGCCGCCGCGCAGGGCGATGTCGTCGGCGGTCTGGATTACGGGGCCGTCGAGGACGGGGTCGCTGTGCGGCAGCCCGACCTCCACGACGTCCGCGCCGCCGTCGAGGGCGGCCTTGATCGCCTCGATGCCGCCGTCCACGGTCGGGAACCCGGCCGGGAGGTAGGCGATCAGCGCGGACCGCCCCTCGGTCCTGGCGGCGGCGAGGGTGTCGGACAGCAGTTGGATGTTCCCGCTCACTTGGCGTCCCCCTCGATCTCCGCGCCGGTGCCGGCCTCGTCCGCGGCGACGGCCGCGTCCGTGTCGTACAGGCCGAAGTACCGTGCGGCCGTGTCCATGTCCTTGTCCCCGCGGCCGGACAGGTTGACGACGATGAGGCCGTCCTTGCCCAGTTCCCGGCCGACCTCCAGGGCTCCGGCGAGCGCGTGGGCGCTCTCGATCGCCGGGATGATGCCCTCGGTACGGGACAGCAGGCGCAGGGCCTGCATCGCCGCGTCGTCGGTGACCGCGCGGTACTCGCCGCGGCCGGAGTCCTTGAGGTAGGAGTGCTCCGGGCCGATGCCGGGGTAGTCCAGACCGGCCGAGATCGAGTACGGCTCGGTGATCTGGCCCTCCTCGTCCTGGAGGACGTAGGAGCGGGAGCCGTGCAGGATGCCGGGCTCGCCGGCGGTCAGCGTGGCCGCGTGCTCACCGGTCTCGACGCCGTGCCCGGCGGGCTCGCAGCCGATGAGGCGTACGTCCGTGTCGGGGATGAAGGCGTGGAAGAGGCCGATGGCGTTGGAGCCGCCGCCGACGCAGGCGATGGCAGCGTCGGGGAGGCGTCCGGCGCGCTCCAGGAGCTGGCGGCGGGCCTCGACGCCGATGACGCGGTGGAAGTCGCGGACCATGGCCGGGAAGGGGTGCGGGCCGGCGACCGTACCGAAGAGGTAGTGGGTGCGGTCGACGTTGGCGACCCAGTCGCGGAACGCCTCGTTGATGGCGTCCTTCAGGGTACGGCTGCCGGACTTCACGGCGATGACCTCGGCGCCGAGCATGCGCATGCGGGCCACGTTGAGGGCCTGACGCTGGGTGTCGATCTCGCCCATGTAGATGGTGCAGTCGAGACCGAACAGGGCGCAGGCCGTCGCCGTGGCGACGCCGTGCTGGCCCGCGCCGGTCTCCGCGATCACCCGGGTCTTGCCCATGCGCTTGGTGAGCAGGGCCTGGCCGAGGACGTTGTTGATCTTGTGGGAGCCGGTGTGGTTGAGGTCTTCCCGCTTCAGGAAGATCCGGGCGCCGCCCGCTTCCGCGGCGAAGCGGGGGACCTCGGTGAGGGAGCTGGGGCGGCCGGTGTAGTTGACCAGGAGGTCGTCGAGTTCGCGGGCGAACTCGGGATCGTGCTTGGCCTTGTCGTACTCGACGGCCACCTCGTCGACGGCGGCGACGAGGGCCTCCGGGATGAACTTGCCGCCGAACGCGCCGAAGTAGCCTTCGGGGCTGGGGACCTGACCCTCCGGGTCGGGGATGAAGAAGTCGCTGGGCATGCGTGTACCTCACGGTGAGTGTGTGTTGAGTGCACTGATCGCCGTGGGGGCGGGGATTGTCAGTTGGCTGCGGGCCCGTCGGGGCTGGTCGCGCAGTTTTCCGCGCCCCTTGAGGGGCGCTGCCATCGACGGCCGTTGACCTGCCCGGGTTCGTCACCGATGACGTACCGCACCCGACGACCGTGGACACGCCTGGCGGGGGCTCGGCAGCCCCTCGGGCGGCAGCCGCGCGCGAGGCGGGCGTGCCGGTCCACGGTGGTCACGGTGAGAGTCATCGCGGTCAGCCTAGCGGGTGATCAGCCTCTGCCGTGGCGGAGCGCGGGGTGCTCGCCGGCCGCCACCAGGTCGGAGACCGCCGACTTCGGGTCCTTGCCCGTGACGAGGGACTCGCCGACCAGGACCGCGTCGGCGCCGGCGTTGGCGTAGGCGATGAGGTCGTGGGGGCCGCGGACACCGGATTCGGCGACCTTGACGAGGCCGGCGGGGATCTCGGGGGCGACGCGCTCGAAGGTGCCGCGGTCGACCTCGAGCGTCTTCAGGTTGCGCGCGTTGACACCGATGATCTTGGCGCCCGCGTCCACGGCACGCTCGACCTCGTCCTCGTCGTGCACCTCGACCAGCGGGGTCAGGCCGATGGAGACCGCCCGCTCGATGAGGGACTCCAGGGCCGACTGGTCGAGGGCGGCGACGATCAGCAGGGCGAGGTCGGCGCCGTACGCGCGGGCCTCCCACAGCTGGTACGAGGTGACGATGAAGTCCTTGCGCAGGACCGGGATGTCCACGCGGGCGCGGACGGCCTCCAGGTCGGCGAGCGAGCCACCGAAGCGGCGCTGTTCGGTGAGGACGGAGATGACGGCCGCGCCGCCCGCCTCGTAGTCCGCGGCGAGGCCGGCCGGGTCGGCGATGGCGGCCAGCGCGCCCTTGGAGGGGCTGGAGCGCTTGACCTCGCAGATGACCTTGACGCCGTCGCCCTTGAGCGCGGCGACCCCGTCCTTGGCCGCGGGAGCCTTCGCCGCGCGCTCCTTGAGCTCGTCGAGGCTGACGCGCGCCTGCCGCTCCGCGAGGTCGGCACGGACTCCGTCGATGATCTCGTCGAGCACACTCACGCGAGCGGCCCCCTTCCAGACGGTTGGACTATGAAAGCGGTACGAAACCTACGGTCACTCGATGGTATCCGGAGGAAGGCCAAGGCTTCGCATCCGGTTGACTCCGATCCCACTACCTGGACCTTCTCCAGTTGATCAAGGATGTAGCCAGCCACCGAACGGCAGGTTCCGGACAACCGTGAAGACCAGTAGCAACACCCCCGCGGCCCACAGCTGCCCGGGCCCGGGATCGATCCTGAACGGCCGTCCGCGCACCGTCCGGACCACCCACACGGTCCACAGCACGGCGAAGAGCGCGTAGCCGGCGACGGCGAGCGCGTTGTCCTGGAGCGCCGCGAGCAGGTCCCCGTGGACCACGGCGTGCGCGCTGCGCAGTCCGCCGCAGCCGGGACAGTAGAGACCGGTGTACCGCAGGAGCGGACAGGCGGGGTAGTGGCCGGGCTCGTTCGGGTCCACGGCGCCGACGTAGGCGAAGGCCCCGGCGACGGCCGCGAGGATCCCGGCGGGGACGGCCAGCCGCCGGACCCCGCCCTCCGGGCCGGGCCGCGTCACGCTCTGGCCTTGGGTGTTCACACCTCGCATTGTGCCCGGTGCGGGCGTCCACGCGCGCGTGAGGGCGGCTACCGGTACGCCGTGCACCGGTAGCCGCCCTCCGCGAGGTCGTACGAGACCGCCCTGTGGAATCAGCCCTGGACGTCCGCCGTCTCACGCTTCTCCGCGAGGAGCACGTGCGAGTCCTTGGGCTGGCCGAGGCCCATCCCGCGCATGACCCAGCCGACGACGCCGCCGAGGATCACGACGCCCAGGCCGGCCCAGAAGCCCGCGGGCTGGGCCATCACCATGAAGGCGCCCGAGACGCAGAAACCGATGAAGGCGATCGTGACACCGGTCCAGGCGGCCGGGGTGTGACCGTGGCTGCTGCCCGCCATTGCTTGCTCCTCTTGCTGTGTACGTGTTGTACGTGGGTGAGCCGGTCGCTCGCTGTCATTGTCCCGCACGCGCCCGCGCGCGGTGATCGGGGGTCGCGGCCTGCCCGCCCCGGTCGGGTACCGGTCAGCTTCGGGTCGGGTCCTCGCCCCGGTCCAGGGCCTTCCAGAGTTCCTCGGGGCGGTCGGGGTCGGCGGCCGGGGACCTGCGGCGGGGCCGGGGAGCGCCGCCGCGCTCGTAGCGGCCGGACATGCCGGGCCACAGTCGGCCGTAGCGCAGGGCAAGCAGTCCGGCGAGCAGGATCAGGGCACCGCCGACGGCCGCGACGTACGGCCAGGCGGTGTGGGTGAGGGCCTGCACGGTGGCCGAGGTGTCGCCGGAGGCCTGCGCGGCCTTCTCGTCCAGTGCGGAACTGTCGGAGGCGCCGAGCAGGGCGGCGGCGATGGTGCCGGCGCCGGAGAGCGCGAGCAGGGCGGCGACCATGAAGCGGCCCGCGCGGCGGACGGCGAAGACGGCGACGAGCGCGGCGAGCCCCACTATGGCCAGGGCCGCCGGGACGCCGGTGACGTCGCTGCCCTTGGCGATCAGGGGGAACGGGCCGCCGGCCACCGTCACGGTGCCCTCCGACCAGCGCTGCCGGGTCGAGAGCAACGCGACGGCCGCGCCGAGCGCGCCGCACAGCAGGGCGACGGCGAGGCTCATACGGCCGGCCCGGGCGGAGCCGGGGGCTTCGGAACGGGGGTGCGGAACAGCAGTCACGTACTCCACTATCACCCGAACCCCGAGCGATCGGTCACCCGGGGTTCGGCTGAAGCGGCCACGGGGTTCACCCGAGGCGGCCGCCAGGTCGTGTCCTTGGGCTCACTTGAGGCGGTTCGCGGTGTGCACGGCCCGCAGGACCGCCGCCGCCTTGTTCCGGCATTCGGTGTCCTCGGCGACCGGGTCCGAGTCGGCGACGATGCCCGCGCCCGCCTGGACGTAGGCCATGCCGCCGCGCAGCAGGGCCGTACGGATGGCGATGGCGGTGTCGGAGTCGCCCGCGAAGTCGAGGTAGCCGACGCAGCCGCCGTACAGCCCCCGGCGGGACGGTTCGAGTTCGTCGATGATCTGCATCGCCCGGGGCTTCGGCGCGCCGGAGAGGGTGCCGGCCGGGAAGCAGGCCGTCAGGACGTCGAAGGCCGTGCGGCCGGGTGCCACGCGTCCGGTGACCGTGGAGACGATGTGCATCACGTGCGAGTACCGCTCGATGGACATGAAGTCGACGACCTCGACGGAACCGGGCTCGCAGACCCGACCCAGGTCGTTGCGGCCCAGGTCGACCAGCATCAGGTGCTCGGCGCGCTCCTTGGGGTCGGCGATGAGTTCGTCGGCGAGGGCCTGGTCCTCCTGCGGGGTGGCGCCGCGCCACCGGGTGCCGGCGATGGGGTGGACCATGGCCTGTCCGTCCTCGACCTTCACGAGGGCTTCGGGCGAGGAGCCGACGACGTCGAAGCCGTCGAAGCGGAACAGGTACATGTACGGGGAGGGGTTGGTCGCCCGGAGCACCCGGTAGACGTCCAACGCGCTTGCCGTGCACGGTGTTTCGAAGCGCTGGGAGGGGACGACCTGGAAAGCCTCGCCGGCCCGGATGCGCTCCTTGATGTCCTCGACGGCCTCCTGGAAGTCCTCGCCGCCCCACAGCGCGGTGTACTCGGGGAGCTCGGAGGGCGGGAGGACGGCGGGCGGCTGGGCGACCGGACGGGAGAGGTCGGCCTCCATGGCGTCCAGGCGGGCGACGGCGTCGGCGTAGGCCTCGTCGACGCCCGTGTCGAGGTCGTTGTGGTTGATCGCGTTGGCGATCAGCAGGACCGAGCCCTCCCAGTGGTCCATGACGGCGAGGTCGCTGGTGAGCAGCATGGTCAGCTCGGGCAGCTTCAGGTCGTCCCGCTCGCCGGGGCCGATCTTCTCCAGGCGGCGCACGATGTCGTAGCCGAGGTAGCCGACCATGCCGCCGGTGAAGGGCGGCAGGCCCAGGTCGTGGGCGAGGTCCCGGGGGGTGTGCAGGGCCTCGATGGTGGCGCGCAGGGCGGCGAGCGGGTCGCCCTCGGCGGGGACGCCGACGGGCGGCGTGCCGAGCCAGTGGGCCTGTCCGGCGCGCTCGGTGAGGGTCGCCGCGGACCGGACGCCGACGAACGAGTAACGGGACCAGGAGCGGCCGTTCTCCGCGGACTCCAGCAGGAACGTGCCCGGGCGCTCGGCGGCCAGCTTGCGGTAGAGGGCGACCGGGGTGTCGCCGTCGGCGAGGAGCTTGCGGGTGACCGGGATGACACGCCGGTCGGTGGCGAGCTTGCGGAAGGTCTCGAGGTCCATGGCGGCTGACCCTACTGATCCGAGGCCGGTGCGCCGGCATCGGCGCCGTCCTTGAGCAGCACGTCCTCGTCGAAGCAGGTCCGCGCGCCCGTGTGGCAGGCGGCGCCGACCTGGTCGACCCGGACGAGCACGGTGTCGGCGTCGCAGTCGAGGGCGACGGACTTCACCCACTGGAAGTGGCCTGAGGTGTCGCCCTTGACCCAGTACTCCTGGCGGCTGCGCGACCAGTAGGTGCAGCGGCCGGTGGTGAGCGTGCGATGCAGCGCCTCGTCGTCCATCCAGCCCAGCATCAGCACCTCTCCGGTGTCGTACTGCTGGGCGATGGCGGGCAGGAGCCCGTCCGCGGTGCGCTTGAGGCGTGCGGCGATCTCGGGGTCCAGCCCACTGGGGCGGCGGGGCGTGCTGGTGGTCATGCAAGCCATTGTGCCGCCTGCCACTGACAGTGACGGTCCGATGTCCACTTCGTGGATGCGGGCGACGGGTGGGCGGACCTGATACGTGGTCGTAGGCTGACGGCATGTCGACCTTCGCCAAGCGTGAACGACTTCTCATGGCCGACCTCCTGGAGGCCGAGGGCCCGGACGCCCCCACTCTCTGCGAGGGCTGGACGACCCGTGACCTGGCCGCGCACGTGGTGGTGCGCGAGCGCCGCCCGGACGCTGCCGCCGGCATTCTGATCAAGCAGCTCGGGCCGCGGCTGGACCGGGCGATGGAGGAGTTCGCGGCGAAGCCGTACGAGGAGCTGATCCAGCTCATCCGCACCGGCCCGCCGCGCTTCTCGCCCTTCCAGCTCAAGCAGATCGACGAGGCGTCGAACACGATCGAGTTCTACGTCCACACGGAGGACGTCCGCCGCGCCCAGCCGGACTGGACGCCCCGCGAACTCGACCCGGTCTTCCAGGACGCCCTCTGGTCCCGTCTGGAGCGCTCGGCCCGTCTGGTGGGCCGCACCGCTCCCACCGGCCTGGTGCTGCGCCGCCCCGACGGCCAGACGGCGGTCGCCCACAAGGGCACGCCCGTCGTCACGGTGACCGGCGAGCCCTCGGAGCTGCTCCTGTTCGCCTACGGCCGGCAGAACGCCGCCAAGGTCGAACTGGACGGCGACAAGGACGCCATCGCGAAGCTGCACGAGGGCAAGCAGTTGGGGATCTAGGCGGCTGTCGGGCCCCGGCTTTCAGCGGACGGGGTGCCCCGCGCCCCGCAGCGCGTCCTTGACCTCGCCGATTCGCAGGTCGCCGAAGTGGAACACCGAGGCGGCGAGTACCGCGTCCGCGCCGGACTCGATGGCCGGGGCGAAGTCGGCGAGCTTGCCGGCGCCGCCGGAGGCGATCACCGGGACCGTGACGTGCTTGCGTACGGCCTGGATCATCTCCAGGTCGTAGCCGTCCTTGGTGCCGTCCGCGTCCATGGAGTTGAGCAGGATCTCCCCGGCGCCCAGTTCGGCGGCGCGGTGCGCCCACTCGACGGCGTCGATGCCGGTTCCCTTGCGACCGCCGTGGGTGGTGACCTCGAAGGTGCCCTCGGGGGTGCGCCGCGCGTCCACGGAGAGGACCAGGACCTGCCGGCCGAAGCGCTCGGCGATCTCGCGGATGAGGTCCGGGCGCGCGATGGCCGCCGTGTTGACGCCGACCTTGTCGGCTCCTGCGCGCAGCAGCTTGTCCACGTCCTCGGCCGTGCGGACGCCGCCGCCGACGGTGAGCGGGATGAAGACCTGCTCGGCCGTGCGGCGCACGACGTCGTAGGTCGTCTCGCGGTTGCCGGACGACGCGGTGATGTCCAGGAACGTCAGCTCGTCGGCGCCCTCGGCGTCGTACACCTTGGCCATCTCGACGGGGTCGCCCGCGTCGCGCAGGTTCTGGAAGTTGACGCCCTTGACGACCCGGCCGTTGTCCACGTCCAGGCAGGGGATGACTCGGACCGCCAGGGTCATGAGACCGGCTCCTCCAACGTGCTTCTGAATGCTTCTATTTCGACTTCGACCAGGATGCGCGAGTCCACGAAACCCTCCACGACGAGCAGCGTCGTGACCGGGCGCACCGTGTCGAAGAACTCCTTGTGGGCGCGGCCCACGGCGTCCACGTCGCGCGCGTGGGTGAGGTACATCCGGGTCCGGATCACGGACTCGACGCCGAGCCCGAACTCGCCGAGCGCCTCGACCGCGCTGGTGAAGGCGACCTTGGCCTGCTCGTACGGGTCGCCCTCGCCGTACAGCACGTCGCCCTTGAAGGAGGTCGTGCCCCCGACCAGGACGCGGTCACCCGCCGCGACGGCGCGTGCGAAACCGAAGGACTCTTCCCAGGGACTTCCGCTCTGCACGCGCCGCACGGCATCGGACGTCATGACGAGACAACCTCCAGGGCCTCTTCCAGGGTGAACGCCTTCGCGTACAGGGCCTTCCCGACGATGGAGCCCTCGACACCGAGCGGGACGAGCTCGGCAATGGCCCGCAGGTCGTCCAGGGAGGAGACGCCGCCGGAGGCGACGACCGGGCGGTCCGTCGCGGCGCAGACGTTCTTCAGCAGCTCCAGGTTGGGGCCCTGGAGCGTGCCGTCCTTGGCGATGTCCGTGACGACGTAGCGCGCGCAGCCCTCGTTGTTGAGGCGCTCCAGCGTCTCGTAGAGGTCGCCGCCGTCGCGGGTCCAGCCGCGTCCGCGCAGCGTGGTGCCCCGTACGTCCAGGCCCACGGCGATCTTGTCGCCGTGCTCGGCGATGACCTTGGCGACCCACTCGGGGGTCTCCAGGGCGGCCGTGCCGAGGTTCACGCGGGTGCAGCCGGTGGCGAGCGCGGCGGCCAGCGAGGCGTCGTCGCGGATGCCGCCGGACAGCTCGACCTTGATGTCCATGGCCTTCGCGACCTCGGCGATCAGCTCCCGGTTGTCGCCGGTGCCGAACGCGGCGTCCAGGTCGACCAGGTGCAGCCACTCGGCGCCGGAGCGCTGCCAGGCGAGGGCGGCCTCCAGCGGGGAGCCGTAGGAGGTCTCGGTGCCGGACTCGCCGTGCACGAGGCGGACGGCCTGGCCGTCGCGGACGTCGACGGCGGGGAGGAGTTCGAGCTTGGCCATGTCTCTACAGGGTTCCGATCCAGTTGGTGAGCAGCTGCGCTCCGGCGTCGCCGGACTTCTCGGGGTGGAACTGGGTGGCCCACAGGGCGCCGTTCTCCACGGCGGCCACGAAGGGCTTGCCGTGGGTCGACCAGGTGACCAGCGGTGCGGTCATCAGCGGGTTCCCGGTCTCCAGGGTCCAGTCGTGGACGGCGTAGGAGTGCACGAAGTAGAAGCGCGCGTCCGCGTCCAGGCCGGCGAACAGCTCGGAGCCGGCCGCGACGTCGACGGTGTTCCAGCCCATGTGGGGGACGATGTCGGCCTGGAGCGGCTCGACCGAGCCGGGCCACTCGCCCATGCCCTCGGTCTCGACGCCGTGCTCGATGCCGCGGGCGAAGAGGATCTGCATGCCGACGCAGATGCCCATCACGGGGCGCCCGCCGGCCAGTCGCCGCTCGACGATCCAGTCGCCGCGCGCCTCCTTCAGGCCCTGCATGCAGGCGGCGAAGGCACCGACGCCCGGCACCAGCAGGCCGTCGGCGTTCATGGCCCTGTCGAAGTCACGGGTGATCTCGACGTCGGCGCCCGCGCGCGCGAGGGCGCGTTCGGCGGAGCGGACGTTGCCGAAGCCGTAGTCGAAGACGACGACCTTCTTCACTCCGTTGCTCAATTCCACACCTCCAGCCTCAGGACGCCGGCCACGAGACACATCGCGGCGCCTATGGAGAGCAGCACGATGAGGTTCTTCGGCATCTGCTGCTTGACGAAGGAGATGATCCCGCCGATCAGGAAGAGACCGACGACGATCAGGACGGTGGACAGCCCGTTCATGGGTTACAGCGCACCCTTCGTGGAGGGAAGGATGCCCGCCGCGCGCGGGTCGCGCTCGGAGGCGTACCGCAGGGCCCGGGCGAGCGCCTTGAACTGGCACTCCACGATGTGGTGGGCGTTGCGCCCGTACGGCACGTGCACGTGCAGGGCGATCTGTGCCTGGGCGACGAAGGACTCCAGGATGTGCCGGGTCATCGTGGTGTCGTACTCGCCGATCATCGGCGCCATGTTCTCGGGCTCGGTGTGCACGAGGTAGGGGCGGCCGGAGAGGTCGACGGTGACCTGGGCGAGGGACTCGTCCAGCGGGACGGTGCAGTTGCCGAAGCGGTAGATGCCCACCTTGTCGCCGAGGGCCTGCTTGAAGGCGGCGCCGAGCGCGAGGGCGGTGTCCTCGATGGTGTGGTGCGAGTCGATGTGCAGGTCGCCCTCGGTCTTGACCGTGAGGTCGAACAGGCCGTGGCGGCCGAGCTGGTCGAGCATGTGGTCGTAGAAGCCGACACCGGTCGACACATCGACCTTGCCGGACCCGTCGAGGTCGATCTCGACGAGGACGGAGGTCTCCTTCGTCACCCGCTCTATGCGGCCTACGCGGTTCATGTGCTCTGCTCCTTCTTCAACTCACGGACCGCGTCGAGGAACGCGTCGTTCTCTTCGGGGGTTCCGGCGGTGACGCGCAGCCAGCCCGGCACGCCGTTGTCCCGGACCAGGACGCCCCGGTCGAGGATCCGCTGCCAGACGGCGTGGGCGTCGTCGAACCGCCCGAACTGCACGAAGTTGGCGTCCGACGCGGTGACCTCGTAGCCGATCGCCAGCAGTTCGGTGACCAGCCGGTCCCGCTCCGCCTTCAGTTGCTCGACGTACTTCAGCAGGACGTCGGTGTGCTCCAGGGCGGCCAGCGCGGTCGCCTGGGTGACGGCCGACAGGTGGTACGGCAGCCGGACGAGCTGGACGGCGTCGACGACCGCCGCGTGCGCGGCGAGATAGCCGAGGCGCAGGCCGGCGGCGCCGAAGGCCTTGGACATCGTCCGGGAGACGACGAGATTCGGGCGACCCTCGAGCAGCGGCAGCAGCGAGTCGCCGTGGCTGAACTCGATGTACGCCTCGTCGACCACGACCATCGACGGCTTCGCCGCCTGCGCGGCCTCGTACAGCGCGAGGACCGTATCGGGCGGGACCGCGGTGCCCGTGGGGTTGTTGGGGGTGGTGATGAAGACGACGTCCGGCCGGTGCTCGGCGATCGCCTTCTCGGCGGCCTCGAGGTCGATCGTGAAGTCCTCGTTGCGGGGGCCGGAGATCCAGCCGGTGCCGGTGCCGCGCGAGATGAGCCCGTGCATCGAGTACGACGGCTCGAAGCCGATGGCGGTGCGGCCGGGTCCGCCGAAGGTCTGCAGCAGCTGCTGGATGACCTCGTTGGAGCCGTTGGCGGCCCAGACGTTGGCCAGGCCGACCTTGTGGCCGGAGGTGTCGGTCAGGTACTTGGCGAGCTGGGTGCGCAGCTCGACGGCGTCGCGGTCCGGGTAGCGGTTGAGGTTCCGGGCCGCCTCCCGCACCCGCTCGGTGATCCGCTCGACCAGCGGCTCGGGCAGCGGGTAGGGGTTCTCGTTGGTGTTCAGCCGTACGGGGACGTCCAACTGGGGCGCGCCGTATGGGGACTTGCCGCGCAGCTCGTCCCGTACGGGGAGATCGTCGATACGTACGTCGTTCACTTGCTCGTCGGTACCTTCCAGCCGAACCTCGCCTTGATCGCCGCGCCGTGCGCCGGCAGATCCTCCGCCTCCGCCAGCGTGACCACGTGATGCGCGACCTCGGCCAGCGCGTCCCGCGTGTAGTCGACGATGTGGATGCCGCGCAGGAAGGACTGGACGGACAGGCCCGAGGAATGGCAGGCGCAGCCGCCGGTGGGCAGCACGTGGTTGGACCCGGCGGCGTAGTCGCCGAGCGAGACCGGCGCCCAGGGGCCGATGAAGATCGCTCCGGCGTTGCGTACCCGGTCGGCCACGGCGGCCGCGTCGGCGGTCTGGATCTCCAGGTGCTCGGCGCCGTACGCGTCGACGACCTTGAGGCCCTCGTCGACACCGTCGACCAGGACGATCGCGGACTGCCTGCCCTTGAGGGCCGGGACGATCCGGTCGTCGATGTGCTTGGTGGCGGCGACCTGCGGCTCCAGCTCCCTCTCCACCGCGTCCGCGAGTTCCACGGAGTCGGTGACCAGGACGGCGGCGGCCAGCGGGTCGTGCTCGGCCTGGCTGATCAGGTCGGAGGCGACGTGCACCGGGTCGGCGGTGGAGTCGGCGAGGACCGCGATCTCGGTCGGGCCGGCCTCGGCGTCGATGCCGATCTTGCCGGTGAAGTAGCGCTTGGCGGCGGCGACCCAGATGTTGCCGGGGCCGGTGACCATGTTGGCGGGCGGGCAGGACTCGGTGCCGTACGCGAACATCGCGACGGCGGTCGCGCCACCGGCGGCGTAGACCTCGTCGACGCCGAGCAGCGCGCACGCGGCGAGGATCGTCGGGTGCGGGAGGCCGCCGAACTCGGCCTGGGCGGGCGAGGCGAGCGCGATCGACTCGACGCCGGCCTCCTGGGCCGGGACGACGTTCATGATCACGGAGGACGGGTAGACCGACCGGCCGCCGGGCGCGTACAGCCCGACCCGGTCAACCGGCACCCACTTCTCGGTGACCGAGCCACCCGGGACGACCTGTGTGGTGTGCGTCGTACGGCGCTGCTCACGGTGGACGAGGCGGGCGCGGCGGATGGACTCCTCCAGGGCCGCGCGCACGGCCGGGTCGAGCTCCTCCAACGCGCGCGTGAGCGCCTGTGCGGGCACCCGCACCTGGTCGAGCTTCACCCCGTCGAACTTCTCGGCGAAGTCGATCAGCGCCGCGTCGCCCCGATGATGCACGGCCTCGCAGATCGGACGCACCTTCTCCAGGGCGGCCGAGACGTCGAAGTCGGCTCGGGGCAGCAGGTCGCGCAGGGCGGGGCCCTCGGGGAGGGCGTCGCCGCGCAGATCGATTCGGGAGATCACGGGCTCAATTCTCTCAGACCCTGCTCGGGCGTCGTTCGCGCGTATCAATGGCTGATACAGATCCCTCCGAAGATTCCACTCGGAACCCGGAAGATCGCCTTCACGTCTTGCGTTCGGAGCGTCACCCAGCGGGCATGAACAGTTGTACGAACCCATGAGTAGATGAGGGGGATGGGCGAAACGTGACCGAAGGTGCCGGCCTCCGTGACGGAGACCTGCCGGACGACCTGCCGAACGACCTGACCGCCGCCGAACTCGGCATGTGGCAGGCCTTCCGCAACGGCAGTGTGTACGACCTGAGCAGCGGCGACACGATCGTCGACGATCCGCACGGCGGCCATCCCTGGGGAGACGAGCGCACGGTACGGGCGCGGATCGTCTGCTGGCTGCTGCTGGACGGGCCGCCCGCCCTCGCGGGCCGGGTGTCCTCGCTGAAGCTCGTGGGCGTGCGGATCAGCGACACGATGGACCTGGCGGGCGGCACGGTGGTGCCGTACCTCGAGATGCGCGGCTGCCGCTTCGACCGGGAGATCCGGCTGCCGGAGGCCCACTTCACGACCGTACGGCTGGTGAACTGCGCGGTGCCGCGCCTGGAGGCCGCCCGGGTGCACACCGAGGGCGACCTGCATCTGCCGCGCTGCCGCTTCCACAACGGCATCCGGCTCACCGACGCCCAGATCGGCACGGACCTGCTGCTCAACCAGGCGATCGTCTACCGGGACCGCAGCGGCCGCTCGATCGCCGCGGACGGCATCAGCGTCGGCCAGGACCTCCAGGCGGAGATGCTGGAGTCGCACGGCGAGCTGAGCCTGCGCGGCGCCAGCATCGGCGTGTCGCTGAGCCTGCGGGGCGCCCGGCTGGTCAACCCGTACACCAGGCTCGCGCTGAACGCCCCCCAGCTGACCGTCGGACGCACGCTCTACCTGACCCCGGCCGGCGTCGGCAGCCCGCTGCTGAGCGGCCGTACGCCCGCGCGCGGGACGCGTATCCAGCGGTTCGCGTGCCAGGGCGGGGTGCGCCTCGACGACGGGCGGTTCGGGGACGCGGTGGACCTGGAGCGGGCCCGGTTCACCTTCACCGACGAGCAGGAGCTGTCGCTGCGCCGCATCCAGACGCCCGAGCTGCGCTTCCTGGGCGAGCGGCCGGAGCGCGGCGGGGTGGTGCTGTCGGGGGCACGAGTCGTCAACCTGATGGACCGGGCGGACGCCTGGCCCGGCCCCGGTCTGCTGCACATGGGTGGCTTCACGTACGAGAACCTCGTGCCGCGCGGCCCGTTCCCGCTGGAGCGCCGGCTGGAGTGGGTGACCGCGGCGACCGCCGAGTACAACCCGGAGCCGTACGAGCGGCTGGCCGCCGTGCTGCGGGCCGGCGGTGAGGACGAGGACGCGCGCGAGGTGCTGCTCGCCAAGCAGCGCCGCCGCCGCGAGACGCTGCCGCCCGCGGCCAAGCTGTGGGGGTACGCGCAGGACTGGATGGTCGCGTACGGCTATCGGCCGGGCCGCGCGGCCGTGTGGATGGCGGTGCTGTGGGCGGCGAGTTCGGTGGCCTTCACCTACGCCGACCATCCGCCGATCAAGGGCGGCGAGCACCCGGCGTGGAACCCTCCGCTCTTCGCCCTCGACCTGCTGCTGCCGGTCATCGACCTGGGCCAGGTCGGGTTCTGGCAGCTACGAGGCGCCTGGCAGTGGCTGGCCGCGGCGATGATCCTGCTGGGCTGGATCCTGGCGACGACGGTGGCGACGGGGGCGACGCGCATGTTGCGCCGCAACTGACACGGGTGAGGCCGGTGAGGTCGACGAGGCCAATGCGGCTTGGTGAGGCCGGTGAGGCGGACGAGCCCTGCGGGGCTGCTGAACCGAACGGATGCATGTCGGACGTTTGTTGAACAGTTAACCTTTACCGGTTCTTGACCTGCCGGCGTACAACTTTCCACGTGTTACCCGTTCCCTATGGCGCGGGCGTGACCAGCCGACTTTCAATGGTCGACACCATGGCTCTGCTGCCCCCGTTCGGCCGTGCGTCCCGGACGACAAGGACCGTAGAACACCGCGCCGTCGGTCTCCCCACCGACGACGAGGTGCTCCTCGACGCGCCCGACGACCTCCTCGGACCGGCGCTGGTCGCGGCCGGGCGGGGCGCGTACGAGGCCGCCGCCGAACTGCTCGCCACCACCCGCCACAGAGCGCTGTGGGAGAGCCGCGACGGATACGCGCTGCGCCTCGCGGCCTTCGCCCGCTCCCGGCCGGAGTGGCTGGAGACCTGGCACGCGGCCGACCCGCAGGACCCGGACCTGCTCCTGGTCCGCGCCCAGCTCGCGGTGGACCACGCCTGGCGGTCACCGGCCCGGGCCGAGCTGCTGCGCGGGGTGAGCCCGCTGATCACCGCCGCCGCGCGCGCCGACGACCGCGACCCGGTGCCGTGGCGGATCGCGCTGGACCACGCTCGCGGCGCCCGCGCCGGCCACACCTACTTCGGTGAGCTCTGGGAGGCGGCCCTACGCCGCGCCCCGCTCCACTACGGCTGCCATGTCGCGGCCCTGCGCTACCTCGCCTCGTCCTGGCACGGCTCCCACCGGGAGTGCCTCGACTTCGCCGACCGGGCCGCGCAGGACGCCCCGGCCGACTCCCTCGTCCAGGCACTGCCGGCCCGGGCCGTCCTGGCCTACCTGAACGACGGCTGCGGTCCGGGGGTGCCGCCCGAGCGGCTGGCCGCGGCGGCCGACCGGGCCATCGCGCTCTCCGCCCGCTTCCCGGCCGCCGACCTCTGGCCGGCCGCGATCCGCAACAAGCTGACGTACGTCCTGGTACGCCTCGGCCGCTGGGACGACGCCCTGGAGCAGCTGCGGCTGATCGGCCCGTACGCCACCTCCTACCCCTGGAGCAGGTTCTCGGAGGATCCGCTGGGCCGTTTCCTGGAGGTGCGCGACGAGGTGCGGCTGCGGACGGCCGGTGTGCACGCGCCGAGCGGGCGCACCGGTCATCCACAGGGTGGGCACGCCGGACGCGTTCACTTCGGCGACCACTAGGCTTTGGCGCCGTGACCGTCCGCCTTCCGCTCTTCCCCCTGAACTCGGTGCTCTTCCCGGGACTCGTGCTGCCGCTGAACGTCTTCGAGGAGCGCTATCGCGCCATGATGCGCGACCTCCTGAAGACCGCCGAGGAGGAACCGCGCCGTTTCGCCGTCGTGGCGATCCGCGACGGCCACGAGGTCGCCCAGAGCGCCCCCGGCATGCCGGACCCCACCTCCGTCCCCGAGCGGGGCCCCGCGGCGGGCTTCGGCCCCGACCCGGTCAAGGCCTTCCACGGGGTGGGCTGTGTGGCGGACGCGGCGACGATCCGGGAGCGGGCCGACGGCACCTTCGAGGTGCTGGCGACGGGTACGACGCGCGTACGCCTGCTCTCGGTGGACGCCTCGGGCCCGTTCCTGACGGCGGAGCTGGAGGAGCTCCCGGAGGAGCCGGGCGACGAGGCCGGAGCGCTGGCGGAGGGGGTGCTGCGGGCCTTCCGCCAGTACCAGAAGCGCCTCGCGGGCGCCCGCGAACGCTCCCTGTCCCCCACCGCCGACCTCCCGGACCAGCCCTCGGTCGTCTCCTACCTGGTGGCGGCCGCGATGATGCTGGACACCCCCACCAAGCAGCGCCTCCTGCAGTCCCCCGACACCGCCTCCCGCCTGCGCGACGAGCTGAAACTCCTGCGCGCCGAGACCTCGATCATCCGTACGCTGCCGTCGCTCCCGGCGTCGGACCTGACGCGCGGCCCCACGAGCCTCAACTGAGCGGAACGGAACGACACGGAACGACATGGCGAAGAAGTCGAAGAAGAACCAGCAGCAGTCGGCCGGCGGCACCCCCGCGACGGTCGCCCTCACGGCCGCCGGCGTCGAGTACACGGTCCACGCCTACGACCACGACCCCTCCCATCCGTCCTACGGCGAGGAGGCCGCCGAGGCCATGGGTGTCTCCCCCGAGCGCGTCTTCAAGACCCTCGTGGCGGACGTCGACGGCACCCTGACCGTGGCCGTGGTCCCCGTCGCCGGCCAACTGGACCTCAAGGCCCTCGCCTCCGCGGTCCACGGCAAACGCGCCACGATGGCCGACCCCACCCTGGCGGAACGCACCACGGGCTACGTCCGCGGCGGCATCTCCCCTCTGGGCCAGCGCAAGAAACTCCCCACGGTCCTGGACACCTCGGCCACGGCCCACTCCACGATCTGCGTCTCGGCCGGCCGCCGAGGCCTGGAGGTCGAACTCTCCCCCACCGACCTCACCAAGCTCACCGACGCGACCCTCGCCCCCATCGGCCGCGCCTAGGGCGTGTTTCGAACGTTCCGTGCGGTGCCCGCGCCCGCCGCGGCAGCGGCTGGTGTCGCAGCCGGTGCGGCGAGGGTGCGTGCCGGGCGCCGTGGGTGCTGTGCGGGACTTTCGAAACACCCCTGACCCCTCGACGCCCCCGGCATCCTCGGTTAAGTACGAGGGACATGTCGAAGAAAACCCGAAAACGAAGGTGGCGCATCAAGAAGGCCCGCTCGAACCACGGTCGCCGCCCGGCGTAGGGGCGGCGGGGGCGAGAAAACCCCTGGTCGACTACGCCCCGTACGGCCCCTGCTCCCCCGCCGGAGGCTGAAGCTGATACGGATCGACGTCCCGGGGCCCGAACAACGCCGTCAGCCCGAGGTGCACCAGCAACGCCCCCAGCGGCCAAGCCAACAACGCCCCCTTGGCCCCCAACTTCAACGGCGCCGAGAACGCGACCCCCTTGCCCACCTCCTTGGCATGGCCGATCACATCCCCCGAAGGCCCGAGCCACACCCCGACCCGCCACGCCAGCAACGCGCCGAGGAACCCCCCGACAGCGAGCCCCACCACCA
Source organism: Streptomyces sp. NPDC008086 (assembly GCF_042957325.1). NCBI lineage: Bacteria > Bacillati > Actinomycetota > Actinomycetes > Kitasatosporales > Streptomycetaceae > Streptomyces > Streptomyces sp. NPDC008086. Next base: position 171,289 of record NZ_JBIBIA010000008.1, on the reverse strand, counting down.
ACGGCACACCCCCACGCCGCCGCCAGACAAAGACGGCAACCGCACTCACCAGCCCAAACGCGAGCGCGAGCAGAGTGAACGTTCCGTCCACCCCGACAGCCTGCTCCCCCTCGGAGTCCTTGAAGTAGACGACCCAGCTGTCGTCGACGACATCCCCGACCAGCGGCACACTCGGCGCCAGCCACCACCACAGCACCCCGAGCAACGCCCCGAAGACCCCCACGACCACCGTGACCACGGCGGCCTCTCGCACCTCGGTCTTCATCCCAGGACCGTCCTGTCCGTACGAGCCGGATATGCCGTACGCGTCATGATCCCCGTAGGAGCCATGAGACCCAGGAGAGCCATGAGGCCCATGCGGCCCATGAGGTCCGTGAGCCTGCCCGGCGGCGGCAGCGGGCGGCTGCCACCCCTGCTGCGGGGACTGGTCACGCGGATGCGGCGGAGGAGTCAGCGGAGCGGTCACCCTGCCATCGTGCCAGGCCGCCCTGTGCGGCGCGTCACCGGACGGCCGCCCGGCGGTACGCCCAGGTGGCGACGGCCAGCGAGATGACGCCGACCGCCCCGCACACGGCCAGGTCCCCGAGCACGAACGCCCAGTCGGGGTGCGGCCCGAAGGTCCGCGCGAAGGCCTCCACGCCGTACGTCGAGGGCAGCAGATCCCGGGCGAGCCGCACCACCTCGGGCATCCGGTCGGCCGGCAGCACGCCCAGCAGCAGAGCCGCCGACATCCCCAACTGCCCGAGCAGCGTCGCCAGTTCGGGCCGCGGCGCGAGCAACCCCAGCGCGGCCCCGAGCCCGGCGAGCGCGGCGCCGGCCAGCGGGATCACGGCGACGAGCACCCACAGATGCGCCACCGGCAGCCCGAACAGCACACACCCGAAGACGGCCGTGACCACGGTCCCCGGCACGGTGAAGGAGGCGTACGCCCCGGCCGCCCCCAGCACCACCGCGGCGGGCGGCACCGGCAGCGTGGCGTAGTGGTCGAGCCCGCCGCTGGCCCGCAGCTGCCCGAAGTACTGGGCGAGCAGGTTCAGCGCGACGAAGGCCACGACGAGCACGGCCGACCCGGCGACCACGGCCTGCGCCTCGGCGCCGCCGTCCACGACCCCGCGCATCAGGATCATGATCCCGATCGACTGGAAGGTCGCCACGAACAGCAGCGGGATGCGCGCGACCCGGGCACGGGAGAGCTGCGCCCGGTACACGGCGCACAGCGACGGCCACAGCCGCGCCCGCGGCCCGAGCTCGGCCGCGGCCGGTCGGGCCGTCTCGTCCACGGCCAGGGCGTTGCCCGGCAGAACCTCGGCGGGTACGACACTCACGTGGCGCTGCTCCCTTTCACACGGGGGTCCACCGGGGAGGTGCCCCTGTTCCGTCCGGTGGCCCTGTTCCGCACGGGTACGACGACGGATACGGAAACGACGGTCTGCGTGCTCAAGCCTTCACCAGCCCCTGCTGCGCGTCCCCGCCCAGCGCCAGATAGACGTCCTCCAGGCTCGGCGTGGCCAGCGTGAAGTCGTCCAGCGCGGCGAAGGCGGCCCCGCCGGTGACGGTGGCGACGACCGCGCGGGCCTCCTCGGGCGCGAGCCGCAGCGTCCAGCGCCGCCCGGACTCCACGACCCGGTCCTGCAGCGCGGCGACCTCGGGCACCTCCAGGGGCGCCCGGTCCCGCCACAGCAGTTCGACGCGGACCTCGCCCGCGACCCGTTCCTTGAGCCCGGACGGGGTGTCGCAGGCGATGACGCGGCCCCGGTCGAGCACCGCGACCCGGTCGAGCACGGTCTCGGCCTCGATCACGTTGTGGGTGACGAGCAGCACGGTCGTCGCGCGCTCGGCCCGTCGGCGGTCCACGGCCGACCACACGGCGCGCCGGGCCACCGGGTCCATCGCGGTGGTCGGCTCGTCGAGCACGAGCAGCGGCCGCTCGCCGACCAGCGCGGCGGCGAAGCAGGCCAGCCGGCGCTGACCGCCGGACAGCTTCTTGATCGGCCGCCCGGCGAGCGGCCCGAGGCCCAGCTCGTCGAGTACGGCGTCCCGTTCGGCCCGGGCCCGCCGTACGTCCAGGCCGCGCAGCCGCCCGGTGGTCTCGGCGGCCAGCGAGACGGTCAGTTCGTCGAGGGCGGTGGATTCCTGGCCGAGATAGGCGAGGATCCGCGCGGCCCGTTCGGGGTGGCGGACGATGTCGTGCCCGAGGATCTCCACGCTGCCGCGGTCGGGCCGCATCAGCCCGGTGAGCTGTCGTACGAGGGTGGTCTTGCCGGCGCCGTTCGGACCGAGCAGCCCGAAGATCTCGCCGCGCCGGATGTCCAGCCGTACGTCGTCGGTGGCCCGCACCTCGGGGGTGCCGGGCGTGCCGCGCCGGCCGCGGACGGCCGGGTAGGTCTTGGTCAGCCCGCGCACCGCGCACACGACATCGCCGCCGTGCCGAAGTCCCTGTGCCGCGCGCGTACTCACAAGGGACGAGCCTAAGGGGTCCGCGCCCCTGGTCCGCCCTCGGGTCGGCCAGTCGTCACAAACCGCCAGCTCGTCGCCTGAAATCCACCGGGCCCCACAAATCAGCCGCAACGACGCCCGACGCCCACGGCGGGTGCGGGACCCGGTGGCGCGGGCCCCGCCGTCACCCGTCCGGCTCACTCCCCGGCGGGCGCGTGCTCCGCCGCCGTCCGTACGTCGATCTCGCGCCAGAACCCGGCCCGGATCGCGTACCGGTCGTGCTCGTCGATCTGGTCGTCCTTGTGGGCGAGCAGCCCGAAGCGGGCCGCGTACCTGAGCAGCTCCCCGTCGATGCGGTGCGGGATCCGCGGATACATCCCGGACAGCTTCTGCAGATGCCCCTGCTCCCCGAGCCGGGCCATCCAGCGCCGGGCGAAGACCTGCCCCACCTCGTACGGGTCGCCGCCGACCGTGGTGATGTCCTCCTCGCGGTCGGCCCAGCGCTGCTCCGCCGTGGTCAGCTGCGCGAGGGTCGGCATCGAGGCGACGTCGGGCGACTCGGCCGCGACGCCGGGCCGGTCGACCCAGCCCTTGTCGGAGGACCAGCGCAGGGTCGCGTTCGCCGGGGGCTGGGCGGGCGGCACGCCGGGGGCGCGCAGGGCGGCGAGGTCCTTCGGGGTGGGCACACCCTTGGGGGCCGGCACCCGCTCCTGCGTGCCGTTCTCCGAGGCGGCGGCCGGGGCGTGCTCGCTCTCCTCGACGGTCCGCTCGGCCCGCGCGCCGAGTGCGGAGTCGGGCAGCGGCGCGGACAGGATCGCGGCGATCTCGGGCCGGGGCGCGGGCGGCGGCGCGCACACCCCGCTGAGCTCCTTGGCGCGTACCGCCTTGGTGATCCACGTACGGTCGAGGACGCGCCGCTCGTCGGCCTCGGCGACCAGGTCCTCGGACTGGTTGTAGTCGCCGTCGGCGGCCTGGACGGCCCAGAGGTGTACGGCGACCCCGTGCTCCTTGGCGGCCATCATGCCCGGCAGCAGATCGCCGTCGCCGGTCACCAGCACGACGTCGGAGCAGGCGCGATTGCGGGCCAGCTCGGTCAGTTCGGCGTGCATCGCGGCGTCGACGCCCTTCTGCGCCCAGCGGCCGTCGCTGCGGGTCAGGGCACCGAGCCGGACGGTGACCCGGGGCATCACGCGCAGCCTGCGGTGCTCGGGTTGGGGGACGCGGTCGGGGGCGCCGTCGAACCAGTAGATGCGCAGCAGGGGCTGTTGGGTGTCGGACTCCGCGCGTTCGCGCAACCCCTGGATGAGGGCGGCGTGGTCGACGGTGATCCGGGACCGGGAGGGTTCCCCGGCGAGGAGGCTCGCGGCGGCCCCCAGCAGATACCCGGCGTCCACCAGGACGATGCAGCGGTCCACGCGTCTCACCCTCTTCCCGGGAGGTTTGCTTCGGGCTTCCTTCGAGTCTGCCCGACCACGCGGGGGTTAACGGGGCGAACTCGATCTTCGGCGTGGCGTTTCGGGGCATCGTCTGCTCGATGCGCCATGCCTCACGCCCCGACAACCGCTGTCACACACGGTAATTATCCGAAATGCGTTCTTTATAAGCCTATGTGAATCTGGTCCCGGCCCTGGCCCCTAGATCCCCACAGGAGGCATCACCATGGCCAAGAACAAGAAGCAGGACCGTAAGCAGCCGCAGTCCGAGCGCGCTCAGCAGCAGGCTCAGCAGCCGTCGATGGAGACGCAGACCGAGCAGCGCATCGCGCAGGTGACGCCCGGCGACATGGCCCGCAAGGGGCGGCAGAAGCGCTTCGGTCACAACTGACGTCTGCGTAACGGGTTGTTGAGACCCAGGCACACGAAGAGGGGCGCACCCCCCACGGGGTGCGCCCCTCTCACGCGTAAGGCGCGGTCAGCCCGCGAGGCAGGACGGCCCGAGCAGCACCTTCAGGTCGCCGAACAGCGCCGGGTCGGGCTTCACCCGGTGCCGGTCCAGCCGGAGGACCGTCGTCTTGGTCGGCCCCTGGAGCTTGATGCGGACCTCGCTGTCGCCCTTGTGGTGGGTGAGGATCTCACCGAGGCGGTTGATCATCGGCGGGGTGACCCTGGTGGCCGGGATGGTGAGGATCACGGGCGCGTTGGTGCCCGCGTTGGACAGGTCGGGGACCTGGAGTTCCATCGCGACCAGCCGCGGCACGTCCTCGCGCTTGTCGAGCCGGCCCTTGACGAACACGACCGCGTCCTCGACGAGTTGGGTCGAGACGAGCTGGTACGTCGCCGGGAAGAACATGCACTCGATGGAACCGGCGAGGTCCTCGACGGTGGCGATCGCCCAGGCGTTGCCCTGCTTGGTCATCTTGCGCTGGAGGCCCGAGATGATGCCGCCGATGGTCACCACGGCCCCGTCGGCGTGCTCGCCGCCCGTCAGCTGGGCGATGCCCGCGTCGGCCTTGTCGGACAGCACGTGCTCCAGGCCGAAGAGCGGGTGGTCGGAGACGTACAGACCGAGCATCTCCCGCTCCTGGGCGAGCAGATAGGTCTTGTCCCACTCCTCGTCGGTGAAGACGACGTCGAGTCCGAAGCCGGGCTCGTCGCTCTGCTCCTCGCCCATGCCGCCGAAGAGGTCGAACTGGCCCTCGGCCTCCTTGCGCTTGACCGCGACCACGTTGTCGATCATCGGCTCGAAGTGCGCGGTGAGGCCCTTGCGGGTGTGCCCCAGGGTGTCGAACGCGCCCGCCTTGATCAGCGACTCCGTGGTGCGCTTGTTACACGCGGTCGCGTCGACCTTGTCGAGGTAGTCGGGGAAGGAGGCGTACTTGCCCTTGGCCTTGCGGCTCTTGATGATCGACTCGACCACGTTGGTGCCGACGTTGCGCACGGCCTCGAGGCCGAAGAGGATCACGTCGTCGCCCTGGGCGGCGAAGTTGTGCACCGACTCGTTGACGTTCGGCGGGAGCACCTTGATGCCCATGCGGCGGCACTCGTTGAGGTAGACCGCGGACTTGTCCTTGTCGTCCTTGACGGAGGTCAGCAGCGCCGCCATGTACTCGGCGGGGTGGTTCGCCTTGAGGTAGGCGGTCCAGTACGAGACCAGGCCGTACGCCGCGGAGTGCGCCTTGTTGAACGCGTAGCCGGCGAACGGGACCAGCACGTCCCACAGGGCCTGGATGGCCTCGTCGCTGTAGCCCTTCTTGCGGGCACCGTCCTGGAAGAGGACGAAGTTCTTCGCCAGTTCCTCGGGCTTCTTCTTGCCCATCACGCGGCGGAGGATGTCGGCCTCGCCGAGCGAGTAGCCGGCGATGATCTGGGCGGCCTTCTGCACCTGCTCCTGGTAGACGATCAGGCCGTAGGTGACGGCCAGGACCTCTTCGAGGGGCTCCTCCAGCTCCTTGTGGATCGGGGTGATCTCCTGGAGCTTGTTCTTGCGCAGCGCGTAGTTGGTGTGCGAGTCCATGCCCATCGGCCCCGGACGGTACAGGGCCGACACGGCGGAGATGTCTTCGAAGTTGTCGGGCTTCATCAGGCGCAGGAGCGAGCGCATGGGGCCGCCGTCGAACTGGAAGACGCCGAGGGTGTCGCCGCGCTGGAGCAGTTCGAAGGTCGTCGGATCGTCGAGCGGGAGGCTCAGCAGATCGATGTCGATGCCCTTGTTGGACTTCACCATCTTGACGGCGTCGTCCATGATCGTCAGGTTGCGCAGGCCGAGGAAGTCCATCTTCAGCAGGCCGAGCGACTCACAGCTCGGGTAGTCCCACTGTGTGATGGTCACGCCGTCGGTGTGCCTGACCCAGACCGGCACGTGCTCGGTGATGGTCTCGCTGGACATGATCACGCCGGCGGCGTGCACGCCCATCTGCCGGACCAGGCCCTCGACGCCCTTCGCGGTGTCGATGACCTTCTTCACGTCGGGTTCGTTCTCGTACATCGCCCGGATCTCGCCCGCCTCGCTGTAGCGGGGGTGCGAGGGGTCGGTGATGCCGTTGAGGTCGATGCCCTTGCCGAGGACGTCGGCGGGCATGGCCTTGGTGAGGCGGTCGCCCATGGCGTACGGGTAGCCCAGCACGCGCGCGGAGTCCTTGATGGCGTTCTTCGCCTTGATCTTGCCGTAGGTGCCGATCATGGCGACCTTGTCGGCGCCGTACTTCTCGGTCACGTACCTGATCACCTCGACGCGCCGGCGCTCGTCGAAGTCGATGTCGACATCGGGCATGGAGATGCGCTCGGGGTTGAGGAACCGCTCGAAGATCAGGCCGTGCGGGATCGGGTCGAGGTCGGTGATGCCCATCGCGTAGGCGACGATCGAGCCGGCCGCGGAGCCTCGGCCGGGGCCGACCGCGATGCCGTTGTTCTTGGCCCACATGATGAAGTCGGCGACGACGAGGAAGTAGCCGGGGAAGCCCATCGAGATGATGACGTCCATCTCGTACTCGGCCTGCTTCTGGCGGTCCTCGGGGATGCCGCCCGGGAAGCGGCGCTCCATGCCGCGGCGGACCTCCTCCTTGAACCAGGTGACCTCGGTGTAGCCGTCGGGGATGTCGAACTTCGGCATGAGGTTCTTGGCCTCGAACATGCCGGTGGTGTCGACCATCTCGGCGACCAGGAGCGTGTTGGCGCAACCCTGCTGCCAGGCGTCCGAGGAGTCGATGGCGTACATCTCGTCCGTGGACTTCAGGTAGTAGCCGGTGCCGTCGAACTTGAAGCGGTCGGGGTCGGAGAGGTTCTTGCCGGTCTGGATGCAGAGCAGGGCGTCGTGGGCGGTCGCCTCGTGCGCGTACGTGTAGTGCGAGTCGTTGGTGACCAGGGGCGGGATGCCGAGCTTCTTGCCGATCTCCAGGAGGCCGTCGCGGACCCGGTGCTCGATGTCGATGCCGTGGTCCATCAGCTCCAGGAAGTAGCGGTCCTTGCCGAAGATGTCCTGGTAGTCGGCGGCGGCCTTCAGGGCCTCCTCCTCCTGGCCCAGGCGCAGCCGGGTCTGGACCTCGCCGGAGGGGCAGCCGGTGGAGGCCACGATCCCCTCGGACCACTGGGAGATCGTCTCCTTGTCCATCCGGGGCCACTTCTGGAGCCAGCCCTCGGCGTAGGCGTCGGAGGAGAGCCGGAAGAGGTTGTGCAGGCCCGTCTTGTTCACGGCCCACATCGTCTTGTGGGTGTAACCACCCGAACCGGAGACGTCATCCCGCTTCTGGTGCGGCTGGCCCCACTGGATCTTGCGCTTGTTACGTCGGGACTCGGGGGCGACGTACGCCTCGATCCCGATGATCGGAGTGACTCCGGCCTTCTTCGCGGAGTGGAAGAAGTCGTACGCCCCGTGGAGGTTGCCGTGGTCGGACATGGCGATGTGCGTCATGCCCATCTCGTTGCAGGCGTTGAACATGTCCTTCAGCCGCGCGGCACCGTCCAGCAGCGAGTACTGGGTGTGGACGTGCAGGTGCGTGAACGGCGGCTTTGACACGGCTTGGCCTCCATGGAAAACACTCGGTGACAGGCGGGCGGACACTTCCGGGGACAGCGTCGAAGTCTATGCCTCGGGACTGACACTCGCGGGTCTCCCCCGCGTACCTTCACAGCGAGGGACCGCGGGCACTTTCCCGGCGGCCCATCCGTTGGAGACGACAGAAACGCTGTCGTACACATGCACCAGGAGGCACCCAGCGATGTCGGTCCCCCAGCTCAACGACGAGCAGCGCGGCGACGAGATCCTCGCCGTCTTCGAGACCGCCTTCGGCGAGCTCCTGGCCGCCGACCCGGCCGCGTTCCGCGTGAAGTTCCGGAAGATGGCGGCCTCGGCCTTCGCGTTCTACCGCGGCACGGCGTGCCTCTTCTACCACGACCTCGACGCCGAGAAGCGGGGCGGCCCGTTCCTCGACGAGCGCACCTCGCGCGTGTGGATCCACGGCGACCTGCACGCGGAGAACTTCGGCACGTACATGGACGCCAACGGCCGGCTGATCTTCAACGTCAACGACTTCGACGAGGCCTACGTCGGCCCCTTCACCTGGGACCTCAAGCGCTTCGCCGCCTCGATCGCCCTCATCGGGTACGCGAAGGCCCTCGGCGACGAGCAGATCACCGAGCTGGTGCGGATCTACGCGGCCGCCTACCGCGAGCGCGTGCACGCCCTGGCGACCGGCGCCAAGAGCGACGAGGTGCCGCCGTTCACCCTGGACACCGCGCAGGGCCCGCTGCTGGACGCGCTGCGCGACGCCCGCGCGCTGACCCGCTTCGGGCTGCTGGAGTCGATGACCGAGATCCGCGACTTCGAGCGCCGCTTCGCCGGGGGCGGCGGCTCCATCGAGCTGGACGCGGCCACGCGCTACAAGGTGCTCGCCGCCTTCGACGGCTACCTGGAGACCCTGCCGGACGCCTCGCTGGCCCGCCCGGACTCGTACCGGGTGAAGGACGTGGTCGGCCGCCGCGGCATCGGCATCGGCTCGGCCGGGCTGCCGTCGTACAACATCCTGCTGGAGGGTCACACCGACGCCCTCGAGAACGACGTGGTGATCTACATCAAGCAGGCCCAGACCCCGGCCGTCTCCCGGCACATCACGGACCAGGCGCTGCACGACTACTTCCAGCACGAGGGCCACCGCACGGTGATCTCCCAGCGCGCCCTGCAGGCCAACGCCGACCCGTGGCTGGGCTGGACCGAGCTCGACGGCTCGGGCCAGCTGGTCGCCGAGGTCTCGCCGTACGCGGTGGATCTGGACTGGGGCGACATCGACGACCCGGAGGAGATCGCGGCGGTCGTCGCCGACCTCGGCCGGGCCACGGCCACCATGCACGCGGCGGCGGACGACACCTCCGGCGAGTCCCTGGTGCCGTTCTCCACGGAGCGGGCCATCGACGCGGCCATCGCGGCCGACGAGGACGGCTTCGCGGAGCTCCTGGTGTCCTTCGCCCACGACTACGGCGCACGCGCGCGTATGGACCACCAGATCTTCGTGGACCTGTTCCGCAACGGCCGGATTCCGGGTCTGTGACGGAAAGGTCGCTCACCGGCGTTCCCCGGCCGCTCACAGGCACCCTTTAGGGGTCTCTTACAGGACCACGTGACACACTCTCCTCCGCTATGGACATATCCGGGACCCAGCTACGAGCCGTACGCGCGGCGCTGTTCACGTCACTCGTCGTGACGCTCAGCACCGCGTCGCACGTGCTGCTGTCGCGGGCACCCCTGCCGTTGAACACGGTGGCGCTGCTCGCGGCCGCCGTGTTCGTCCTGGCGTACGCCCTGGCCGGCCGCGAACGGAGCTTCGGGCGGATCGCCGCCCTGCTGATCCCGCTGGAACTGGCCGCCGACACGATCCTGACCACCGGCCAGCACGTCTGTTACGGCAGGGCGGGCGGACCGGTCGCCGGCCCGCTGGCCTCGGTCGGCTGGGACGTGCTGTGCGGCGACGGCACCCGGGTCGGCGCCCCGCTGGCCCAGGTCACCGGCACCGACCCCGACAAGCTCGGCGGTCTTCTCGCGCACGCCGACCCGGCCACCGCCTGGCTGCTGCTCGGCGCGCACATCGGCGTCGGCCTCGTCGCCGCCGCCTGGCTGCGGCGCGGCGAGCGGGCGCTGGAGCAGCTGGTGCGGGCCGTGGCCGCGACGACGTTCCGCCCGCTGCTGCTGGCGGTCGCCGCGGTGACGGTCCGCCGGACCGCACCGGTCCGTCGGCTGCCGCGCCCCGCCCGCCGTACGGCCGGCGCCCGCAACCTGCTCCTCGCGCACTCCCTGGGACGGCGTGGCCCCCCGTGCTCACCCGCCCTCGTGTGAACCGACCGCACCGTTGAACCGACGGCGCCGTCACCGATCACACGCGCCCGGCATTTCGAGCACCACCACCTCCCGATACGTATCCCGCACACACAGGTGTGCGTGTCCCCATGGAGATCACCAAGATGAGCAAGCGGAACAGCCAGGCGGCGAAGTCGGCGGCCCGGGAGCGGCTGCGCGCCGAGCGTGAGCGCGAGGCCAAGCGGGCCAAGGTCAGGCGGCAGATCATCGTCGCCTGCTCGGTCGTCGGCGTCCTGGCGGCGGCCGGCGGCATCGGCTACGCGATCGTCCAGGCCAACAAGCCCAGCCACTGGGAGTCGATGACGGACGCCAAGGTCGTCGCGCCGGCCAACACCTCCGGCACCAACGGCACAACCGTCGTCATCGGCAAGGACAGCGCCAAGAAGACCCTCAAGATCTACGAGGACCCGCGCTGTCCCATCTGCGCCTCGTTCGAGCAGGCCGCCGGCTCTGTCGTCGACAAGGACGTCGAGGCCGGCAAGTACAAGATCCAGTTCGTCGGCGGTACCTTCCTCGACGGCGACCAGATGAAGGACAACGAGATCGGAGCCCGCGGCGAGGGCTCCAAGAACGCGATGAGCGCCATGGGCGCCGCGCTGAACGTGAGCCCGGAGGCGTTCCTCGAGTACAAGACCGCGCTGTACTCGGCGAAGTACCACCCGGAGGAGTCCGACGACAAGTTCAAGGACGACGACTACCTGATCGAGATCGCCGACTCCGTCCCCGCCCTGAAGAACAACACCAAGTTCCAGAACGCGGTGAAGAAGGGCACGTACGACGCCTGGGCGCTGGCCATGTCGAAGACCTTCGACACCAACAAGGACGGCGTGACGGGCACCCCGAGCTTCGTCATGGACGGCAAGCAGCTCAAGACCTCCAACCCCAACACGGGGTGGACGGCGGAGGAGTTCACCAAGGCGGTGGACGCGGCCCTCAAGGGCTGACGTCGGCCGTAAGGCGACCAGAGGGTCCCGAAGGCGGCCTTCGCACAAAGAGCGGGCGAACTTTCACCGGTTCGCCCGCTCTCGTTCATACCGATCAGTAACCTGATCGCTCGTGACCAATCGACACAGATCTTCCGAGCGACTCGACGAGCGACTCAACTCCCTTGCCCCGCGCCGCCGTACGGTCGTCAAGGCCGCGGCGGCGACGGCTGTCCTGGCCGGCCCGCTCGCGGCCGCGCTGCCCGCCGGCGCCGCCGACGCGGCCCCCGCCTTCCTGCACGGCGTCGCCTCCGGCGACCCGCTGCCCGACGGCATCCTGCTGTGGACCCGGGTGACGCCGACGCCCGAGGCGACTCCCGGCTCCGGACTCGGTCCGGACACCGAGGTCAGCTGGATCGTCGCCAAGGACAAGGCGCTGACGAACATCGTCGCCAAAGGCTCGACCACCGCGACCGCCGCCTCCGACCACACCGTCAAGGCGGACATACGCGGCCTGGAGCCGGCCACCGACTACTGGTTCCGCTTCTCGGCCGGCGCCGTGGACTCCCCGGCGGCGCGTACCCGCACCGCGCCGGCGGCGACCGCGTCCGTCACGGGCCTGCGCTTCGGTGTCGTCTCGTGCGCCAACTGGGAGGGCGGCTACTTCTCCGCGTACCGCCATCTCGCGGCCCGCGGCGACCTGGACGCCTGGCTGCATCTCGGTGACTACATCTACGAGTACGGCACCGGCGAGTACGGCACCCGCGGCACCGTCGTACGGCAGACCGCGCCCACCCACGAGATCCTCACCCTCGCCGACTACCGAATCCGGCACGGCAAGTACAAGACGGACCCGGACCTTCAGGCCCTGCACACCAAGGCTCCCGTCATCGCGATCTGGGACGACCACGAGATCGCCAACGACGCCTGGTCGGGCGGCGCCGAGAACCACGCCGAGGGCGCCGAGGGCAGCTGGGCCGCACGCCGGGACGCCGCCAAGCAGGCCTACTTCGAGTGGATGCCGGTGCGCCCGGCCGTCGCCGGCACCACCTACCGCCGGCTGCGCTTCGGCAAGCTCGCCGACCTCTCGCTGCTGGACCTGCGCTCCTTCCGCTCGCAGCAGGTCAAGGTCGGCAACGGCGAGGTCGACGACCCGGACCGTACGCTCACCGGGCGGGCCCAACTGGACTGGCTGAAGGCGGGGCTGAAGTCCTCCGACACCACCTGGCGGCTGGTCGGCAACTCGGTGATGATCTCCCCGTTCGCGATCGGTTCCCTCACCGCGGACCTGCTGAAGCCCCTCGCCAAGCTGATGGGCCTGCCGCAGGAGGGCCTCGCCCTCAACCCCGACCAGTGGGACGGCTACACGGACGACCGCCGCGAACTCCTCGCCCACCTGCGTTCGAACGCGATCCGCAACACGGTGTTCCTGACCGGCGACATCCACATGGCGTGGGCCAACGACGTGCCCGTGGACGCCGGCACCTACCCGCTGTCGGCCTCCGCCGCCACGGAGTTCGTCGTCACCTCGGTGACCTCCGACAACCTCGACGACATCGTGAAGGTCCCCGAGGGCACGGTCTCCGCCATCGCCGCGCCGATCATCAAGGCCGCCAACCGCCACGTCCACTGGGTCGACACCGACCGCCATGGCTACGGCGTCCTCGACATCACGGCCGAGCGCGCGCAGATGGACTACTACGTCCTGTCCGACAAGGCGAGGCAGAACGCGACCGCCTCCTGGGCCCGTTCGTACCGCACCCGCAGTGGCACGCAGAAGGTCGAGCGGACGTACGACCCGGTCTGACGGCTCCTAGAGGGTCTCGAGGAAGCCGAGCGCCACCCGCCAGGTGGCCTCGGCGGCCTCCTCGTCGTAGTCCGGGAGGTCGGGGTCGGTGTAGAGGTGGCCAGCTCCGGCGTATCTGTACACCTCCACGTCGGCGCCCGCTCTGCCCATCTGGAGATACCAGGCGCTCAGCCAGTCGTCCGTCTCGAACGGGTCCGGCTCGGCGACATGCAGCTGCACCGGCAGCTCGTCCACCGAGGCGGTCGCCGCGATGTCCGAGGTGCCGTGCAGAAGCAGCAGGCCGCGGGCCTTCTCGTCGCCGAGCGCGAGAGTCTGGGCGACGGAGGCGCCGAGCGAGAACCCGGCGTACACGAGGCCTCGCTCCGAGTAGGGCGCGGCGGCGAGCACGGCCCGCTTCAGCAGCTCGTCCTTGCCGATCGAGTCGTTGAACTCCATGCCCTCCTCGACCGTCTCGAACGTACGTCCCTCGAAGAGGTCCGGCGTCCACACCTCGTGTCCGGCGGCGCGCAGCCGGTCCGCGGCCCGGCGCACCGCGGGCCTGAGGCCATAGGTCGAGTGAAAGAGCACGATGTTCATGAGGCCATGGTGCCAGCCGGGTACGACAACGCCGTGACCACCGCCTCACCCACGCACATGTTCATGACCCCCCTCGGCTGGTTACGTTCGGGGGATGGAGAACATACTCCGACCGCTGATCGTGATCGGCGGCTCGGTGCTGCTCACCCTGATCATCGGGTGGGCCACCGACCGTCTGATGCGCAAGGCCGACGACCGGCACAGTGAGACCCCGCTGTGGGGGCTGCTGCGCCGCAGCCGCATCCCCTATCAGCTCGTCCTGTGCACGGCCCTGCTCAGAGCGTCGTACCACGAGGCCGATCTGCTGCCCGAGCACCGGGGCGCTGTCGGCCGGGTGCTGACGCTGGTGCTGATCGGGGCGACGGCCTGGCTGGCGATCCGGATCGCGGCGGCGATCGTGGAGACCTCGTACAGCCGCTACGCCCGCGTCCACCGAGACGCGGCCCGGGTCCGACGGGTGCGCACCCAGGTGACGCTGATCATGCGCGTGGTGTCGGCGGTCGTCGGCGTGGTGGCCGTCGCCGCGATGCTGCTGACGTTCCCGGCGTTCCGCGCGGCCGGCGCCTCGCTGCTGGCCTCGGCCGGCATCCTCGGCATCGTCGCCGGTGTGGCCGCCCAGTCCACGCTGAGCAATATGTTCGCCGGGTTCCAGATCGCCTTCGGCGACATGGTGCGCCTCGGGGACACGGTGGTCGTGGACGGCGAGTGGGGCACCGTCGAGGAGATCACGCTGACGTTCCTGACGGTGCGGACCTGGGACGAGCGGCGGATCACGATGCCGGTGTCGTACTTCACCTCGAAGGCCTTCGAGAACTGGTCGCGCGGCGGCGCCCAGATGACCGGCACCGTCTTCCTCCACGTCGACCACTCGGCGCCGATGGAGAAGATGCGCGAGAAGCTGCGTGACGTCCTGCGCGCGTGCCCGGCGTGGGACGGCCGCGACTACGGCCTGGTCGTCACGGACTCGACGCCGAGCACCATGGAGGTGCGGGCCCTGGTGACGGCGAAGGACGCGGACGACCTGTGGACGGTCCGGGTCGCGGTACGCGAGCAGCTCATCGGCTGGCTGGCCGAGGAGCACCCGTACGCACTCCCGCGCGTCAACGCCGCGGACGCGGCCCTGCCACCCGGCTACCCCGTGCCCGGTGGCTTGCCCGGCCGCGTCCCGGCCCGACGCGCCCACCAGCACGACCACCTACCACCACAGCGCCCCGACCGCCTCTGACCAGGGCCGCGGCAGCACCCCTAGGGGCGCGGGGAACTGCGCGCCCAGCCACAACGGCGCAGCAGACGAACGACAACAACCCGCGGCACAACCCCCCGGCACAACCGCGGAGCGCTCAGTGGCCGCGCTCCGCCCCGCCGTTGACCTGGATGATCTGCGAGGTGATGTGCCCGGCGGCGTGGGACGCCAGCCAGTGCAGGGTGGCGGCCACGTCCCCGGGCGTACCGGCCCGGCCGGTCGAGGTCTCCGCCACCAGCCGGGCGCGCCGCTCCTCGTCCATCCCGTCGCCGAAGAACTCGGTGTCCTCGATGTACCCGGGCGCGACCACGTTCACAGTGATCCCGCGCGGCCCCAACTGCCGGGCCAGATCATGGGCGTACGGATGCAGCGCAGCCTTGGAGGCGGCATACGCCCCGCTGCCCGAGCCCCGGAAACCGGCGATGGAGCCGATGAACAGCACCCGCCCGCCGGGGTCGGCGAGCCGGTCCTTCAGGGCCTCGGTGAGCAGGGCCGCGGTCAGGGTGTTGAGGCCGAAGTTGAGGGTCCAGTTGTGCAGAACCACGTCGAGCGGCTCGTCGCTCTCCACCTTGGGCTCCAGGTACCCGGAGCCGCCGGCACCGTGGATCAGCACGTCCACGGTGCCGAACTCCCGTGCCACGAACTGCTCCACGCCGCGCACGCCGCTCGGCCTGCTCAGGTCGGCCGCGTAGGTGAGGGCGCCGGGCACACCCGCCTGCTCCAGCACCTCGGGGCGTCTGCCGAGCAGCAGCACCCGGTCCCCGTCCGCCGCGAACAGCTGTGCCGCCGCGAGCCCGATTCCCGTACCGCCTCCACTGATGACAACGTTGCGAGCCATGATCAGATCATACGAAGGGGCCACCGTCGACGGTCAAATCACCTGAGACTGCGCACGTCCAAATGCCGCAGCACCCGGTCCACCACCTCAGGATTGGCCCCCGGCTCGCTGCGGGCCGCCAGCACCTCGTGCCGCGCCGCACTCAGCAGCTCGCCCTGGATCCGCCGCACCCGCTTCAGCCGACGCACCCGCTGCTGATGCGCCTCCCTGCGCTCCTCCTCGCCCATCTCCGGGCTGATCCGCACCCCGATCTCGAACGCCCGCCGCAGCATCTGCTCGGACAGCTCCTCGGGCAGCTCCTCGACGGCCTCGATCTCCTTCAGCCTCCGCTTCGCCGCCCGCGCCGCCCGCACCGCCAGCTGCTTCTCGAACTCCTTCTCCCGCTCGCTGTCGGCCTCCACACCGAGCCGCTTCACCAGCCACGGCAGGGTCAGTCCTTGCAGCACGAGCGTCGCCATGATCACGCCGAACGCGATGAAGACGATCTCGTCCCGGTCGGGGAAGGGCGCGCCCGAGTCGGTCTCCAGCGGAACGGCGAGCGCCAGTGCCACGGACGCCACGCCGCGCATCCCGGACCACCACATCACGACCGTCTCGCGCCAGCTCATCGGGATCTCCTCGTCGACATCCCGCTTGGCGTGCATCCGTTTGGTGAGCCAGGTCGCCGGGAGCAGATACAGCAGTCGCACGAGTACGACGACACCGACCACCGCGGCCGCCCAGGTGAGCATCTCGCCCCACCGCCCGGACGCCGTGCGCACCGCGTTGTGCAGTTCGAGCCCGATCAGGCCGAAGGCGACACCGGTGACCAGCGTGTCGACGATGTCCCAGAAGGTGTGCCCGGCGAGCCGCGTCATCACGTCGTCGGCGTCGGTGGCGTACTCGGCGAGGAACAGGGCGGTGATGAGCACGGCGAGCACGCCGGAGCCGTGGAGCTCCTCGGCCAGCACGTACGAGGCGTACGGCACCAGCAGCGAGAGCCCGATCTGCAGGGTCGGGTCCCCGAGCAGATCCATGAGCTTGTTGGCGCCCCAGCCGAGCGCGAGCCCTGCTGCCAGCGCCACGACGGCGGAGAGCACCAGGTCGAGTCCGGCCTGCCAGGGCGAGAAGGTGCCGCTCACGGCGGCGGCGATGGCCACGTGGTAGAGCACGATGGCCGTCACGTCGTTGAAGAGCCCCTCGCCCTCCAGGATGGACACCAGCCGCCGCGGCAGCCCGAGTTGGCCGGCCACGGCGGTCGCCGCGACCGGATCGGGCGGCGCGACGAGCGCGCCGAGGGCCACGGCGGCCGCGATCGGCAGCCCCGGCACGATCGCGTGGGCGGTCGCGGCCACGCAGAGCGTCGTGACGAACACCAGCGCCACGGCCAGCAGGAAGATGGGGCGCACATTCGCCGCGAACTGCCGCCAGGAGGTCCGTCGTACGGCGGCGTAGAGCAGGGGCGGCAGCAGCAGCGGCAGGATCAGGTCCGGCGGCACCTCGACGTTCGGCACGAACTCGAGCAGTGCGAGCACGATCCCGAGCAGCGTCATCAGCACCGGCGCCGGCAGCCCCAGCCGGTCCCCCACCGGGACGCTCACCACGGCCCCGAGCAACAACACGAACAACAGGGCCAACTGATCCACGGTCAGCGCTCCGGGAGGGTCGACGTCCACACAACAGGTCTCCAGCCTGTCACGCCGGCTTTCCCACCAGCGCTTACGGGCCCTCGGCTACAGAGCGCGCCGCATCGCCCGGTGCGGTATCCCCGCGTCGGGGAACTCCGGACCGTACGCCACGTATCCCAGCCGCTCGTAGAACCCGAGGGCGTGGGTCTGCGCGTGCAGGTCCACGGCCTCGAGCCCACGCGCGCGTGCCGCGTCCTCTATGGCCCGCACCAGGGCCGCGCCGACCCCGAGGCCGCGCGCCGCCCGCGTCACCGCGAGCCGCCCCAGCGAGCCCACCGGCGCCTCGCCGTCGACCTTCGCCGCGGCCGCCTCGCCGTACAGCAGCCGCCCGGTCCCGAGCGGCAGTCCGTCCTCCCGGACGGCCAGCACATGCACGGCCCCGGCGTCGTAGGCGTCGTACTCGATCTCCTGCGGGACGCCCTGCTCGACGACGAAGACCTCCTTGCGCACCGCGAAGCAGGCCTCGCGGTCGGCGGGGTCCTCGGCGACGCGCAGCGCGTACGACGTGGACGGCGACGGCGACGTCACGCGTACGTCTCCTCGCGGACCTGGTCCAGGGCCTTCTGGAGGTCGGCCGGATAGTCGCTCTCGAACTCGACCCACTGCCCGTCCCCCGGGTGCTCGAAGCCGAGCCGCACGGCGTGCAGCCACTGGCGGGTGAGGCGGAGCCGCTTGGCGAGCGTCGGGTCGGCGCCGTAGGTCAGGTCGCCGACGCAGGGGTGGCGGTGGGCGGCCATGTGGACGCGGATCTGGTGGGTGCGGCCGGTCTCCAGCTTCACATCGAGCAGCGAGGCCGCGCGGAACGCCTCGATCAGGTCGTAGTGCGTGATCGACGGCTTGCCCTCGGCGGTGACCGCCCACTTGTAGTCGTGGTTCGGGTGGCGGCCGATGGGGGCGTCGATGGTGCCGCTGGTCGGGTCGGGGTGGCCCTGGACGAGGGTGTGGTACCGCTTGTCGACCGTGCGCTCCTTGAACTGGCGCTTGAGCGACGTGTACGCGTACTCGGACTTGGCGACGACCATCAGCCCGGAGGTGCCGACGTCGAGCCGGTGCACGATGCCCTGGCGCTCGGCCGCACCGGACGTCGAGATCCGGTACCCGGCGGCGGCCAGCCCGCCGATGACGGTCGGCCCGGACCAGCCCGGCGACGGATGGGCGGCGACCCCGACGGGCTTGACGATCACGACCACGTCATCGTCGTCGTGCACGATCTCCATGCCCTCGACCGGCTCGGCGACGATCTGCACCGGCGCTGGCGCGCCCGGCATCTCGACCTCCAGCCAGGCCCCGCCATGGACCCGCTCGGACTTGCCGACCACGGTGCCGTCGACCTGGACCTTGCCCGCCCCGGCCAGCTCGGCCGCCTTGGTCCTGGAGAAGCCGAACATGCGGGAGATGGCGGCGTCGACGCGCTCGCCCTCCAGGCCGTCGGGCACGGGCAGGGTACGGATCTCGGGAATCGTGCTCACCCGTCGAGTATGCCGGACGGGCGGGACACCCCCGTACGGAGCCTGTGGACAACTCCTCCCGGCCCCTCGCGGGCTCAGTCCTTGTGGACGGTCCCGTCGGGGTCCAGCCCCTTGAACGACAGCAGCACGATCAGGATGCCGCCGCACACGATCGCCGAGTCGGCCAGGTTGAACACGGCGAAGTGCTTGGGCGCGATGAAGTCCACGACCGCACCCTCGAAGACGCCCGGCGAACGGAAGATCCGGTCGGTGAGGTTGCCGAGGGCGCCGCCGAGCAGCAGGCCGAGCGCGATGGCCCACGGCAGGCTGTAGAGCTTGCGGGCGAGCCGGGCGATCACCACGATCACGGCCGCCGCGATCACCGTGAAGATCACGGTGAAGGCCTCGCCGAAGCCGAAGGCCGCGCCCGCGTTGCGGATCGCCTCGAACTTCAGCCAGTCACCGATGATCTCGATCGGCGGGTGGTGCTCCAGCTTGGCGACCACGAGCATCTTGCTGATCAGGTCGAGGGCGTACGCGAACACGGCGACGCCGAACAGCACAGCGATCCTGCGCCTGCCCCGGGGCCGCTCGGCCGCGGGGTCGTTCGCGTGCCCGGCGGCCTGCTCCGGCTCGGCTCCCGCCGCCTCTGGGGTATCCGGCGTACCGATGATGCGCTCCGCCTCTGCCACGTGAGTCCCTCAACCTAGGTACCTGACTGAGGACGAGAGTACGACACGTCCGGGGGCACCCGCCTACCGGTCAGTACCGGCGTTCTTGCTTCTGTTTGCACTCGACGCACAGGGTCGCGCGGGGGAAGGCCTGCATCCGTGCCTTGCCGATCGGGTTGCCGCAGTTCTCGCAGAGGCCGTAGGTGCCCGCGTCGAGCCGCTCCAGGGCGCGTTCGGTCTGGGTGAGCATCTCGCGCGCGTTGGCGGCGAGCGCCAGCTCGTGCTCGCGCGTGATGTTCTTGGCGCCGGTGTCGGCCTGGTCGTCGCCGGCGCCGTCCCCGGAGTCCCGCATCAGGCCGACGAGGGACTGCTCGGAGGAGGTGATCTCCTCGCGCAGCCGCGTCTCCTCGGCCTGCAGCTCGGCCCGCGCCTCCTCGACCTCCTCCGGGGTCCAGGGGTCCTCACCGGGGCGCACCGGGAGTTCGCCGGGCTCCACCGCGGCGAGGCGTGCCTTGGGAACGGCGGTCTTGGCCGCCGTGGCCGTGCCAGGAGTCTTCTTCGCAACCACCGTCGTGGCTCCCGTCTGCTCCGCGGCCCGCGCCGCGCCCGCCTTCTTGGCCCTACCCTCGGCGACCCCAGCCGCCCGCCCCCCACGCCCCGCCCTGCCCTTGACTACCTCTCCGGCAGCGGAGCCCTTCTTAGCCGCCCCTTTCGCGACGGATCCCTCCGCAGCCGCCTCCTTCCCCACTTCCCCCTTCGTCGCCGAGCCCCTCCCCGCACCACTCAGTCCGGCCCCACTCTTCCCAGCCGAGCCCTTCCCCGCACCACTCAGTCCGGCCCCGCTCTTCCCAGCCGAGCCCTTCTCCACACCGCACACCTCGGTCACGCTCCTGGCCGCCGAGCCTTTCCCCGCAGCGCTCACTTTGGCCGCGCTCTTCTTCGCCGAACCCTTCCCCGTACCGCTCAGTGCGGCCCCGCTCTTCCCCGGGGCGCTCACCCTGGCGGTGCCCTTGCCTGCCGCCCCCTTCTGAACCGCCCCCTCCTCGACTGCCCTCACCTCGGCCGCCGCCCCCTGACCACCGGCCGCCTTCTTCCCAGAGGCCTTCCGACCAGCAGCTTCCTTCCCTACGGCCACCTTCGCAGCCACCTTCTTGGCAGCACCCTCCTTGGCTGTGCCCTCCTTGGCGGCACCTTCCTCAGCCACCGCCGTCCTTGCCGCCGCCGCTTCCTTTGCCGTGCCCTTCTTGGCCGCGGCCTCCACGCCCTTCCCGTCGGCGCCCTTCCTAGCGGCAGCCTTCGCCGCGCTCCCCTTGGCCGCCGCCTTCCTCGCCGGGGAATTCCGGTCGTCGCCCTTCTTGGCCGCGGTCTTCGATACGGCCGCGCTCCCCACGCCCGCCTTGTGAGCGGCAGCCTTCCCGCCCGCCGCAGAAGCCCCGGTCTTGCCGCCCGCCGCCTTGTCAGCCCTTCGCACCGCCTTCACCGGCTTCCCATCCCGCGCCCCCGCCGCACTCCCCTGCGCACTCTTCTTCTTCCCACCCGCGTCCTTGGCCGCACCACCGGAAGCCCCCGCACCACCCGCCGCAGCCGCACCACCGGAGACGCCGACACCCCCACCACCAGAGCCCCCTGGGCCCACCGACACACCGGCCCCACCTGAAACCCTGGCCCCCGCCGACACACCCCCACCCCGGAAACCACGCGCACCACCAGAGGCCCCCACACCCACCCCTCCGGAGGCGTCCGCCCCCACTCCGCCGGAGGCCCTCGCATGGATGGATCTACCCGACGCCGACTGCTGTACGGCGGTCTTCTTCGCCACCATGCCGCGGCCCC
The DNA here is from genome assembly GCF_042957325.1 of Streptomyces sp. NPDC008086. Taxonomy (NCBI): domain Bacteria; kingdom Bacillati; phylum Actinomycetota; class Actinomycetes; order Kitasatosporales; family Streptomycetaceae; genus Streptomyces; species Streptomyces sp. NPDC008086. Next base: position 150,065 of record NZ_JBIBIA010000008.1, on the reverse strand, counting down.
TTCACATATTGTGATCTTGCTCGCGAATCGTGCTGGGACGATAAATCGACTTGAGTCCCGCGGCAACGGGGCACACCGCCCGATTCGCCCGCCTCGCGCATGCCACGCGGGAGACCTGCAACCGTTGTGCCCAGCTCCCCGCCGTGTATGCAATCGAGCCGGACGTCCCAGAATCCGAACAGGCGTACCGCGCCATTCGGGTCACCCCGGCCGAGCCGACACCGCGACCCTCGGCCACCGAAAACCGGTCGGCCGCTGTCCCCGGGGCGCCGTACACTGGGCGGAGCGAAAAGCGTGGATGGGGACGAGTAGCGGCGTACGCAGCCCAGAGCGACCCGGGGACGGTGGAAGCCCGGGGGTGAGCGCGACGTGAAGATCACCCCGGAGCCGCCGGAAGAAAGCCGCAGCCGAACGGCAGCGGCCAGTAGAACCGGCTCGCGACCCCAATGAGGGGGCTCGTCGACGCACACCCCGCGTCGGAGGGCCAAGGAGGGTGGTACCGCGGGAGCGCGCCGAAACCGGCGTACGGAAACACACGGCTCTCGTCCCTCCGGACGGAAGGCAGCAAGTCCGCCGGAGGAAGCCCGCTGATGACAACGCCGATGTACCGCCAGGTACCCGCCCAGGTCGACCTGCCCGCCCTCGAGCACGCCGTGCTCGACTTCTGGCGCGAGCAGAAGATCTTCGCCAAGAGCCTGGAGCAGTCCGAGGGCCGCCCCGAGTGGGTCTTCTACGAGGGCCCGCCCACCGCCAACGGCATGCCCGGCGCCCACCACATCGAGGCCCGCGTCTTCAAGGACGTCTTCCCCCGCTTTCGCACCATGCGCGGCTACCACGTGGCCCGCAAGGCCGGCTGGGACTGTCACGGCCTCCCGGTCGAGCTGACCGTCGAGAAGGAGCTCGGCTTCAGCGGCAAGAAGGACATCGAGGCGTTCGGCATCGCCGACTTCAACGCCAAGTGCCGCGAGTCCGTGCTGCGCCACACCGACGCCTTCGAGGCCCTCACGAACCGTATGGGCTACTGGGTCGACCTGAACGACGCCTACGTCACGATGGAGCCCGAGTACATCGAGTCCGTCTGGTGGTCGCTCAAGGAGATCTTCAACAAGGGCCTGCTGGTCCAGGACCACCGCGTCGCCCCCTGGTGTCCCCGCTGCGGCACCGGTCTGTCCGACCACGAGCTGGCCCAGGGCTACGAGACGGTCGTGGACCCGTCCGTGTACGTCCGCTTCCCGCTCACGTCCGGCCCGCTCGCCGGCGAGGCCGCGCTCCTGGTGTGGACGACCACTCCCTGGACCCTCGTGTCCAACACGGCCGTGGCCGCCCACCCCGACGTCACCTACGTCGTCGCGACCAACGGCGAAGAGAAGCTCGTCGTCGCCGAGCCGCTCATCGCCAAGGCCCTCGGCGAGGGCTGGGAGACCACCGGCCAGTCCTTCACCGGCGCCGAGATGGAGCGCTGGACGTACGAGCGCCCGTTCGAGCTGGTCGAGTTCCCGGCGCCCGCCCACTACGTGGTCAACGCCGAGTACGTCACCACCGAGGACGGCACGGGTCTGGTCCACCAGTCCCCCGCCTTCGGTGAGGACGACCTCAAGGTCTGCCGCGCCTACGACCTGCCCGTCGTGAACCCGGTCCGCCCGGACGGCACCTTCGAGGAGGACGTCCCGCTGGTCGGCGGCGTCTTCTTCAAGAAGGCCGACGAAAAGCTCACCGAGGACCTCCAGCAGCGCGGCCGCCTCTTCAAGCACATCGCGTACGAGCACAGCTACCCGCACTGCTGGCGCTGCCACACCGCGCTGCTCTACTACGCGCAGCCGTCCTGGTACATCCGCACCACCGCCGTCAAGGACCGCCTCCTCCAGGAGAACGAGAAGACCAACTGGTTCCCGGAGACGGTGAAGCACGGCCGCTTCGGCGACTGGCTGCAGAACAACATCGACTGGGCGCTGTCCCGCAACCGCTACTGGGGCACCCCGCTGCCGATCTGGCGCTGCGAGGACGACCACCTCACCTGCGTCGGCTCCCGCGCGGAGCTGTCCGAGCTGACGGGCACCGACCAGTCCGGGCTGGACCCGCACCGCCCGTACATCGACGACGTCACCTTCGCCTGCCCGAAGGACGGCTGCGGCAAGACGGCCACGCGCGTGCCCGAGGTCATCGACGCCTGGTACGACTCGGGCTCGATGCCGTTCGCGCAGTGGGGCTACCCGCACAAGAACAAGGAGCTCTTCGAGAGCCGCTACCCGGCGCAGTTCATCAGCGAGGCCATCGACCAGACGCGCGGCTGGTTCTACACGCTGATGGCGGTCGGCACGCTCGTCTTCGACCAGTCGTCGTACGAGAACGTCGTCTGCCTCGGCCACATCCTGGCCGAGGACGGCCGCAAGATGTCCAAGCACCTGGGCAACACCCTGGACCCGATCCCGCTGATGGACCGGCACGGCGCAGACGCGGTGCGCTGGTTCATGGCGGCCGGCGGCTCCCCATGGGCGGCACGCCGCGTGGGCCACGGCACGATCCAGGAGGTCGTCCGCAAGACCCTCCTCACGTACTGGAACACGGTCGCCTTCCAGGCCCTGTACGCCCGTACGTCGAACTGGGCGCCGTCCGCCGCCGACCCGGCCCCGGCCGACCGCCCGGTCCTGGACCGCTGGCTGCTGTCCGAGCTGCACGCGCTGACCGACCAGGTGACCCAGTCCCTGGAGGCGTACGACACCCAGCGCGCCGGCAAGCTGCTCTCGGCGTTCGTCGACGACCTGTCGAACTGGTACGTCCGCCGCTCGCGGCGCCGCTTCTGGCAGGGCGACAAGGCGGCGCTGCGCACCCTGCACGAGGTCGTCGAGACGGTCACCAAGCTGATGGCCCCGCTGACCCCGTTCATCACCGAGCGGGTCTGGCAGGACCTGATCGTCCCGGTGTCCCCGGACGCGCCGGAGTCGGTGCACCTGGCGTCCTGGCCGGAGGCGGACCTGTCCGCGATCGACCCGGAGCTGTCCAGGCAGATGGTCCTGGTCCGCCGACTGGTCGAGCTGGGCCGTGCCACGCGCGCGGAGTCGGGCGTGAAGACGCGTCAGCCGCTGTCCCGTGCGCTGGTGGCGGCGACGGGCTTCGATTCTCTCGACCGCGAACTGCACGCGCAGATCACGGAAGAGCTGAACGTCTCCTCTCTGGCGTCGCTGTCCGAGGTCGGCGGCAGCCTGGTGGACACCACCGCCAAGGCCAACTTCCGCGCCCTGGGCAAGCGATTCGGCAAGCGCGTCCAGGACGTGGCCAAGGCCGTGGCCGACGCGGACGCCGCGGCGCTGTCCCTGGCCCTGCGCGAGGGCACGGCGTCGGTGGAGGTCGGCGGTGAGACGATCACCCTCGCTCCGGACGAGGTGATCATCACGGAGACCCCCCGCGAGGGCTGGTCGGTGGCGTCCGACTCGGGCGCGACGGTCGCCCTGGACCTGGAGATCACGGAGGAGCTGCGCCGCGCGGGCCTGGCCCGTGACGCGATCCGTCTGATCCAGGAGGCCCGCAAGAACAGCGGCCTCGACGTGGCCGACCGGATCGCCCTGCGCTGGACGGCGACCGACCCGGCGACCGTCGCGGCGCTGGTTGAGCACGCCGAGCTCATCGCCGACGAGGTCCTCGCCACGGACTTCGCCCAGGGCGAGGCGGACGACAGCTACGGCTCCCCGTTCGAGGACGAGGGCCTGACCCTGACGTTCCGCCTGCGCAAGGCGTAGTCACACTCCCCGCGCGCGTCGAAGGCCCGGGCCGCCAAAAATCTTGGCCGGCCCGGGCCTTCGGCGTTGTGTACGTCGGACACCGCATCCGATGCCCGAACAAACACCGCAAACTCCGTGAAACACGCGTAGCACAAGGGCGGGGCCCCGGATCGAAATCCGGGGCCCCGCCCTGAACGCTGCCGACGCCTACGGCGTACTACCAACCGTCAGTTGTCGTCCTCGTCGATGAGGAACCCGCGCATCGGCGACGGGGCCTGGCCCATCGGGCCCGGGCCCTGCGGCCGGACCGGCGCCATGGGCTGGGTCATTGCCGGGGACATCTGCTGCTGACCGCCGTAGGACGGAGCAGCCGGAGACGGGGCGCCGCCCATCGTCTGGTTGCCTCCGTACGACGGGGCGCTCGCGCCGGCCGGTGCCATGGAGGGCGCCGGGGACGGCGGGAGGGACGCCGTGGCCGGGGTCCGCGGCGGGGCGAGCGAGTCGTCCGCCTGGGTCTCCAGCTGGCGCAGCTGCGACTCGAGGTAGGACTTCAGCCGCGTGCGGTACTCGCGCTCGAAGCCGCGCAGGTCCTCGACCTTGCGCTCCAGCGTGGCGCGGGCGGACTCCAGGGAGCCCATCGCGACACGGTGCTTCTCCTGCGCGTCCCGCTCCAGGGCGTCAGCCTTGGCACGAGCGTCACGCTCAAGACCCTCGGCACGCGAACGCGCCTCGCCGACGATCTTGTTGGCCTCGGAACGAGCCTCGGCGATCGCCTGGTCGGCGGTCTGCTGGGCCAGCGAGAGGACACGGGCGGCACTGTCGCCACCGGGACCACCCTGACCCGGGCCGCCCATGGGGCCGGGGCCACCCATCGGACCGCCCATCGGGCCACCCATCTGCTGCTGCATCGGGGGCTGGCCCATCGGCCCCGGACCCTGGCCCATTGGACCGGGACCCTGCGGGCCACCCTGACCGCCGGGACCGGCGGGCAGCTGCGGAGCACCGCTGGGCAGCTGGGGCGGGCCTCCCATGGGGCCGCCCATCTGCTGCTGCGGCGGGCCCGATATGCCGGCGGGTACAGGAGCGCCGGGACCGCGCATGCCCTGCTGAGGCATGCCGCCCTGCTGCTGGTCCTGCGGACCGCCGGGACCCTCCGGAGGCTTGCGCATGTTCTGCTGGTTCTGCGCGGCGGCACGCGTGGCCGCGGCCAGTTTGGCGCGCAGGTCCTCGTTCTCGCGGAGCAGTCGCGTCAGTTCGGCTTCGACCTCATCGAGGAAGGCATCGACCTCGTCCTCGTCATAGCCTTCTCGGAGGCGGACGGTCGTGAACTGCTTGTTCCGCACGTCCTCGGGGGTCAACGGCATCTCTTCACCTCAACGTTGTCGTCGGCAGTCGGCAAGACCGTATCTGTCACATCGCTCACATCGCGCTCCGCACGAGCGTGATCAGGATGTAGACGATGATCATCAGTACGAAGAAGGACAGGTCGAGCGCCACGCCCCCGAGACGCAGCGGCGGGATGACCCGCCGCAGAAGCTTGAGCGGTGGATCAGTGACAGTGTAGGTGGCCTCCAGAACGACCACCATCGCCTTGCCGGGTTGCCACGAGCGGGCGAACTGGAAGACGTAGTCCATGACCAACCGGAAGATGAGCACGATGAGGAAGACCATCAGCGCGATGTAGAGAACCTGCAAGACCACGCTCATGACTGGTGCTTCCCTCTCCCCTGTTCCCTGATTCGTGCGTTTGTTTCCGGTGGTGCGTCTCAGCTCTGGTTGAAGAACCCGCCCTCTGCGATACGGGCCTTGTCCTCCGCCGTGACATCGACGTTAGCAGGCGACAACAGGAACACCTTCTGCGTCACCCGCTCGATGCTGCCGTGAAGACCAAACACCAAACCAGCCGCAAAGTCGACAAGTCGCTTCGCGTCTGTGTCATCCATCTCAGTCAGATTCATGATCACCGGGGTGCCTTCACGGAAGTGTTCCCCGATGGTACGGGCCTCGTTGTAGGTCCGCGGGTGAAGTGTGGTGATCCGGTACGGCTCTCGTTCCGACACGACCTTGGGCATGATCACCGGTGCGTTCTTCTCCAGGCTTGCGCGTTCTTGTGTGATGGACGCCACGGGCGCGATGCGCGCCGGGCGGCCGGATTCCGCGGGTAGCGAAGTCGATCGGGCCACGGGTTCACGCGGCGCGGGCGGCTGTACGATTCGCACCTCTTCGTCCCTTTGGGACTGGTGTGCACTGTGCGACTGGTGGGACGGCTCATGCCGTCGATGGTCCCGCTCGGGCTCCGGGTCCAGCTCGGGCTCGAAGTCGTCATCGGGGTCGAACCCCCGGCCGTCGTACCCATCGTCCTCCACGAGGCCGAGGTAGACCGCCATCTTGCGCATCGCGCCGGCCATGCTCTGAGTCCTCCGCTCTGTGGTGGATCGACTGCCAAGTGCCCGCGATCCACGCGGTCGTTACGCCCGCCTTTCGGCGATATTGACCATATTTTCTACTGTGGTCCGACTTCCTGGCGACGTTACCCGAGCCTGGGGCGGACTCCGAGTACCGCAGTGCCGACGCGCACATGTGTCGCACCGGCCGCCACGGCCTCTTCGAGGTCTGCACTCATCCCTGCCGAGACCATGTTCGCAGCCGGATGAGCTCGGCGCAGGTCCGTCGACAAATCCATCAACCGCTCGAAAGCCGCCCGTTGGCGCCCCGCGTACTCCCCGCCGAGCGGGGCGACGGTCATGAGTCCGTCGAGCCGGAGCCCGGGGGCATGCGCGACCAGGTCGGCCAACTCCTCGATCCCGCCGGGCGCCACACCACCCCTCTCACCCCTCTCGCTGTCGCCCGCGTCCAGCGCCACCTGGACCAGACAGCCGACCTCGCGCTCCTGCCGTACGGCTTCCTTCGACAGGGCCGTCACCAGCTTGGAACGATCGACGGACTGCACGAGATCCGCGTAACCGACCACAGATCGCACTTTGTTGGTCTGCAGCTGGCCGACAAAATGCCACGCAAGGGGCAGATCCGAGCATTCGGCGGCCTTCGGTGCCGCGTCCTGGTCGCGGTTCTCGGCGACATGGCGCACACCGAGTTCCGACAGCATCCGTACATCGCTCGCGGGATAGGTCTTGGTGACCACGATCAGGGTCACCTCCTCGCGGGCGCGCCCGGCCGCCGCACACGCCGCGGCGATGCGGTCCTCCACCTTCGCCAGGTTCGCGGCGAGTTCGTCCTTACGGTCCGTCATGTCCATTCAGTCCAGCCATACATAACCCGCGAGCCGACCGGTGGTGCGGTCGCGGCGGTACGAGAAGTGGTCGCGCGACTCCAGCGTGCAGACCGGCGACTGCTCCCGGTCGCGCACCCCGAGGCGCCCGAGCTGGGCGTGCACTCCGGCGGCCACGTCGACCGCGGGCGTGTGCCAACTCGTCTCGGCGTACGCCGCCGGCTCCACGGCGGTCACTTCGGCGCGCATCGCCTCGGGCACCTCGTAACACCGTCCGCAGACGGCGGGGCCGGTGCGGGCGACGATCCGGGCGGGGTCGGCGCCCAGTTCCGTCATCGCGCGTAGCGTGGCCGGGACGACCCCGGCGATCATGCCGGGCCGCCCCGCGTGGGCCGCGCCGACGACCCCGGCGACGGGGTCCGCCAGCAGGACCGGCACACAGTCGGCGGTGAGCACGGCGAGGACCAGCCCCCGCCGCACCGTGACGATCGCGTCGACCTCCGGCACCGGGCGATCACACCATGGTCCGTCGACCACGACGACGTCCGCCCCGTGCACCTGGTTCATCCAGACGACCTCGTCCGGGCCGAGCCCCAGGGACTTGGCGGCGAGTTCGCGGTTGGTCCGTACGGCTTCGGGGTCGTCGCCGACCGCTCCGCCGAGGTTGAGCTCCTCATACGGAGCGGCGCTCACCCCGCCCCACCGGTCGGTGAAGGCGAAGTGCGCGCCGCTCACGGTGTCGCGCTGTCCTATCACGTCTGCAGGATCACTTAAGGAAGTCCGGAACGTCCAGCTCCTCCGCCGCACTGTCGGCGTAGGTCCGCGACGGCGGGACCGGCGGGGCGACCGGGATGTCGTTCACCGGCTCGGGCGCGGTCTCGGGCTCCTCCTTCGGCGTGACGCTGCCGAGCGAGCCGAAGGACGGGCGGCTCTCGGCCGGCCGTGCCGGAGCGGGCTCCTCACGGCGGGCCGGGGCCGAGGAAGAAGAGGAGGAGGACGACGACGAGGTCGACCCGAGGACGTTGTCCCGGCGGGCCGGCGGCTGGCCCCCGTCGAAGCCGGCCGCGATCACGGTGACCCGGACCTCGTCGCCGAGGGCGTCGTCGATGACCGCGCCGAAGATGATGTTGGCCTCGGGGTGGGCGGCCTCGCTGACCAGCTGGGCGGCCTCGTTGATCTCGAACAGACCGAGGTCGGAGCCACCGGAGATGGAGAGCAACACGCCGCGGGCGCCGTCGATGGAGGCTTCCAGCAGCGGCGAGGAGATCGCCATCTCGGCCGCGGCCACCGCGCGGTCGTCGCCGCGGGCCGAGCCGATGCCCATGAGGGCCGAACCGGCCTCGGACATGACCGACTTGACGTCCGCGAAGTCGAGGTTGATGAGGCCGGGGGTGGTGATGAGGTCGGTGATGCCCTGGACACCGGAGAGCAGGACCTGGTCGGCCGACTTGAAGGCGTCGAGGACCGAGACCTGGCGGTCCGAGATGGACAGCAGCCGGTCGTTCGGGATGACGATGAGGGTGTCGACCTCTTCGCGGAGTTCGGCGATGCCGTCCTCGGCCTGGTTGGCGCGGCGCCGTCCCTCGAAGGTGAACGGGCGGGTGACCACACCGATGGTGAGGGCACCCAGGGAGCGGGCGATGTTGGCCACGACGGGCGCGCCGCCGGTGCCGGTGCCGCCGCCTTCACCGGCCGTCACGAAGACCATGTCGGCCCCCTTGAGGACCTCCTCGATCTCCTCGCGGTGGTCCTCGGCGGCCTTGCGGCCGACGGCCGGGTTGGCTCCGGCGCCGAGTCCGCGGGTGAGTTCACGGCCGACGTCGAGCTTGACGTCGGCGTCGCTCATCAACAGAGCTTGCGCGTCGGTGTTGATGGCGATGAACTCGACGCCCTTGAGACCGACCTCGATCATCCGGTTGATGGCATTGACACCACCGCCGCCGACACCGATGACTTTGATGACTGCGAGGTAGTTCTGCGGTGCTGCCACGTCGAAGGCCTCTCGCCTCGAGTTACGGGTCGTCGGATCACGAGAGGCTGTGCTTCGTGAACCGCGACTGATGCCGAATGGGACGGTCCGTAGCGCCGACCCGAACCCTAACCCTGAAGTTTAGGGTTACCAGTGTGTCTGTTCCTTGAAGTCTTCTGAACAGGACACTAAGTCGACAAGTGGCGCACGTTCAACGAACACGCCGAACCTCCCGTTTTTCTTTTCACCCTATGTGATCAGCCGTGTCGCTGCCCAACCAGGGTGCTGGCCTGCGCGGATGTGCGTCAACTCCCGGCTGACGCAGGCGCGGTGGGAACGCTGACGTCGAAGTACCGCGCATCCGGCGAGGCTTTCATGAGAGCGGTGAGTGTGCGGGCCTTCGCGGCCCCCTTCTCGCCACTCCCCCAGGCGACGGTCGTCCCGCCGGTCAGGACCAGTGAGATGTCGTCGTAGGAACGGACCTTGACGACCTGAGTGTCGCGTGCGACGGCGTCGGGAAGGGCCCGGGCGACGCGCACCGCCTCCCGCACCAGACGGCTCTCCCCGAAGCGGCGCAGGCTCGCGGCGGCGGAGCTCGACCGGGACACCGTCAATTCGAGCGCGGGAACGCCTTTCGGAGGCTGAGAAACCGTGGCGAAACGGACGCCTTCCTTGTCCACTTCGACGAACTTTCCGTCCTTTTGGACAATCAGAACCGGAGTACGCTCCGCCACTTTAAGGCTGATTCCATGCGGCCAGGAGCGAACCACGTCAACCACGTCAATTCGGGGCAATTCCTGGCGCAGTCGCGCCCCAATCGCGTCGGTGTCGACGGAAATCAGCGGCGCGCCCACGGGGACGTCGGCCACCTCCTGGACCTGTTCGGGCGTCAGAACCCGGGTCCCGGAGACCGATACGCGCTCGACGCGCAGCCATTTGGAGCCGTACAGCAGCCACACGGAGCCCGCACCGAGGAGGACGAGCACCACAAGAAGAATGATGATCGTACGAAGTCTCGGAGTCGGCCTCAATCGCCGGGCGAGGGGCGGGTCGGACGACTCCTGCTGGCGTTCACCGCGCTCCGCGGTCGTCGGTCCGGCCACGCGCACTCCTTTCGTGGCTCGTTCACCTCCGGGGCGCCACGTGTCGGTGTCGAGAGCCCGACCGTGCTCAGCCCTTCGGGCCTCCGCGCGCTCGACCTCTCGACACCGACGCGCCCCTTCGGCTCACTCGCCGATGCGTTACTGGCGTCGGTGCGAGGCGATCGCCTCGTACACCATGCCGACGAGCAGGTCGTCGGCGTCCCGGCGGCCGAACTCGCTTGCGGCGCGGGACATCTCGTACAGCCGGTGCGGGTCGGCGAGCACGGGCAGGACGTTCTGCTGCACCCACTCGGGCGTGAGCTCCGCGTCGTCGACCAGCAGTCCGCCGCCGGCCTTGACCACCGGCTGGGCGTTGAGCCGCTGTTCGCCGTTGCCGATGGGCAGCGGGACGTAGGCGGCCGGGAGTCCGACGGCGGAGAGTTCGGCGACGGTCATCGCGCCCGCGCGGCAGAGCATCATGTCGGCCGCGGCGTACGCGAGGTCCATCCGGTCCACGTACGGTACCGGGATGTACGGGGGCATTCCCGGCATCTGGTGCACCTGCGGCAGTTCGTTCTTCGGACCGACCGCGTGCAGGATCTGGATTCCGGCCTGCTGGAGCCAGGGCGCGACCTGCTGGACGACCTCGTTGAGGCGGCGGGCGCCCTGCGAGCCGCCGGACACCAGCAGTGTGGGCAGGTTCGGGTCGAGGCCGAACGCGGCGCGGGCCTCGGGGCGGACGGCGGCCCGGTCGAGGGTGGCGATGGTCCGGCGCAGCGGGATGCCGATGTAGCGCGAGTTGCGGAGCTTGCTGTCCGGGGTGGAGACGGCGACCTGGGCGGCGTAGCGCGAACCGATCTTGTTGGCGAGGCCGGGGCGGGCGTTGGCCTCGTGGATGATGATCGGCACCCCGAGGCGCTTGGCGGCGAGGTAGCCGGGCAGGGCGACATAGCCGCCGAAGCCGACGACGGCGTCCGCCTTGGTGCGCTCCAGGATCTGCTCGGTCGCCTTGATCGTGCCGCGCAGCCGGCCCGGGACGGTGATCAGTTCGGGCGTGGGCTTGCGGGGCAGCGGCACGGCGGGGATCAGCGCGAGCTCATAGCCCCGCTGCGGGACGAGCTTGGTCTCCAGGCCGCGCTCCGTGCCCAGGGCCGTGATACCCACGGTCGGGTCCTGCCTGCGCAGGGCGTCCGCGAGGGCGAGCGCGGGCTCGATGTGGCCGGCGGTCCCCCCACCGGCGAGTACGACATGCACCGAAATTCACCGCTCTCCGGACGAGCGCGCCGCCGAGGCACGCCGTCGCATCGTGTTCCATCTCCGAGGCGCCCGGCCGGAGCCGGCGCCTCCCGCACGCTTTCTACCAAAGCGGGGTTGCCGCACGGAAAGCGCTGCCCGCGCAGCGGGCTCGTCGCGCGCGAACGCGATCAGCAGCCCGATGGCGAACATGGTCGGCAGCAGGGCGGATCCTCCGTAGGAGAACAGCGGGAGGGGGACTCCGGCGATCGGCAGCAGGCCGAGCACCGCACCGATGTTGATCACGGCTTGCGCGGTGATCCAGGTGGTCACACCTCCCGCGGCATACCTGACGAAGCGGTCCTCCGTGCGTCCGGCCACGCGGATACCCGCATAGCCTAGAGCCGCGAACAGGGCGAGCACCGACAGCGTCCCCGCCAGGCCCAGTTCCTCACCGGTGACGGCGAAGATGAAGTCGGTGTGGGCTTCGGGTAGTTGGCCCCATTTCTCCACGCTCGCTCCGAGCCCGGAGCCGAAGATTCCGCCCGAGGCGAGCGCGTAGATGCCGTGCACGGCCTGCCAGCAGTCGACCGCGCCGCTGCGCGGTTCGGTGGCGCCCAGGCACTGCAGGCGGGCCATGCGGTTCTGGCTGGTCTTGATCAGGAGCAGGCCGATCAGACCCGCGATCGACAGGACCCCCACGAACAGCCGGGTCGGGGCCCCGGCCAGCCACAGCAGGCCGAACAGGATCGCCGACAGGATGATCGCCGTACCCATGTCGCCGCCGAGCATGATCAGTCCGAGCAGCATGAAGGCGACCGGCACGAGCGGCACCAGCATGTGCTTCCACTGGGTCAGCAGCTTCTTGTCCTCTTTGCGGGCGATCAGGTCCGCGCCCCACAGCACCAGCGCGAGCTTGCCGAACTCGCTGGGCTGGATCTGGAAGGAGCCGCCGAGGGCGATCCAGTTCTGGTTGCCGTTGACCGCGACTCCTATCCCGGGGACCTGCACCAGCGCCATCAGGAAGACGGCGCCCGCCAGGATCGGGTAGGCCAGCGCGCGGTGCAGCTTCACCGGCATCCGCGAGGCCGCGAACAGCAGACCGGCGCCGATCACCGCGGCCAGCAGCTGCTTGCGGAAGAAGTACGAGCCCGGCAGCGACATCTGCAGGGCGGTGATCTGGGAGGCCGAGTAGACCATCACCAGACCCAGCACGGTGATCAGCAGGCTGCCGCCGAGGATCAGGTAGTACGCGGTCAGCGGCCGGTCCCACGCCCGGTTCAGCCGGAGGTAGAGCCGCCGTACGGCGTTGTCGTGCGACGACGGCCGGGGGGCGACGGGGCGCCGAACGGCGCGCTGGACGGGGGGTCGTCCCGTACGGCTACCGGGCATCGGCGTCCACCGCCCCGCCGTGGGAGTACGTACCGTCCGGCCACATCCGAGTCACGCGTCCCTCCAAGGGTCCCGAAGCACCCGCAGTGGCCGAGACCCGGCGTCAGGCGCCCGCGCCGAGTTCGCGAACCGCCTCCGCGAACACGTCACCGCGCTGGTTGTAGTTGACGAACATGTCCATCGAGGCGCAGGCCGGGGCGAGCAGCACCGTGTCACCGGGCTGGGCGAGCCGCTTCGCTTCCTGGACCGCCGCGAGCATCGCCCCAGTGTCGGTCCGGTCGAGGTCGACGACGGGTACTTCCGGCGCGTGTCGCGCGAGGGCTTCACGGATCAGGCCGCGATCGGCGCCGATCAGCACGGCCGCGCGCAGCCGTCCGGCCGACTTGGCGACCAGTTCCTCGAAGACGGCGCCCTTGGCGAGCCCGCCGGCGATCCACACGATGGACTCGTACGCCGCCAACGACGCCTCCGCCGCGTGGGTGTTGGTGGCCTTGGAGTCGTCGACGTACGCGACGCCGTCCAGGTCCGCCACATGCGCGATGCGGTGGGCGTCCGGGGTGAAGGCCCGCAAGCCGTCCCGTACGGCCTTGGCGGGTACCCCGTAGGCCCGGGCGAGGGCCGCCGCCGCAAGGGCGTTGGCGATGTTGTGCGGGGCCGGCGGGTTGACGTCGGCGACCTCGGCGAGCTCCTGGGCGTTCTGCTGCCGGTTCTCGACGAAGGCGCGGTCGACCAGGATGCCCTCGACGACGCCGAGTTGGGACGGGCCCGGGGTGCCGAGGGTGAAGCCGATGGCCCGGCAGCCCTCCTCGACGTCGGCGGCCCGCACCAGGTCCTCCGTGGCCTTGTCGGCGACGTTGTAGACGCAGGCGACGCGATTGCCCTCGTAGATACGGCCCTTGTCGGCGGCGTACGCCTCCATGGAGCCGTGCCAGTCGAGGTGGTCCGGGGCGAGGTTCAGCACGGCCGCGGAGTGCGCCCGCAGCGAGGGCGCCCAGTGCAGCTGGTAGCTGGACAACTCCACCGCGAGGACGTCGTACTGCTCGTCGCCGAGCACCGCGTCGAGGAGGGAGACGCCGATGTTGCCGACGGCGGCCGTACGCAGGCCCGCCGCCTTGAGGATGGAGGCGAGCATCTGGACGGTCGTGGTCTTGCCGTTGGTGCCGGTGACGGCGAGCCAGGGCGCGGCGTCCGGGCCGCGCAGCCGCCAGGCGAGCTCCACGTCGCCCCAGACCGGGACGCCCGCCTCCCGGGCCGCCGTGAACAGCGGCTTGTCGGGCTTCCAGCCGGGTGCGGTGACGATGAGTTCGGTGCCTTCGGGCAGGGTCGCCCCGTCGCCGAGGCGGACGGTGATGCCCAGCGCCTCCAGTTCGGCGGCCTGGGTACGCGCGCGTGCGTCGTCGCCGTCGTTGACGACCGTGACGTGCGCCCCGCGCGCGTGCAGCACCTTGGCCGCCGGGATCCCGGAGACGCCGAGTCCCGCGACGGTGACGTTCTTCCCCTGCCAGTCGGTCACTTGTCCGCTGCCCATCCCGCGTAGAAGAGGCCGAGTCCGACAATCACACAGATGCCCTGGATGATCCAGAAGCGGACCACCACAAGGACTTCGGACCAGCCCTTGAGTTCGAAGTGGTGCTGGAGTGGCGCCATCCGGAAGACACGCTTGCCGGTCAGGCGGAAGGAGCCGACCTGGATGACCACCGACATGGTGATCAGCACGAACAGACCGCCGAGGATGGCGAGCAGCAGTTCGGTGCGCGAGCAGATGGCGAGACCGGCGAGCGCGCCGCCGAGGGCCAGCGAACCGGTGTCACCCATGAAGATCTTGGCCGGTGACGTGTTCCACCACAGGAAGCCGAGGCAGGCGCCCATCAGCGCCGAGGAGACGACGGCGAGGTCGAGTGGATCGCGAACCTCGTAACAGGCGCCCGGGTTGGTGAGGGTCTGCGCGTTGGCGCAGGACTCCTGGAACTGCCAGACACCGATGAAGGTGTAGGCGCCGAAGACGAGCACGGAGGCGCCGGTGGCGAGGCCGTCCAGACCGTCCGTCAGGTTCACGCCGTTCGACATGGCGAGGATCATGAACAGCGCCCAGACGACGAACAGCACCGGGCCGATGGACCAGCCGAAGTCCTGCACGAAGGAGAGCTTGGTGGAGGCCGGGGTGTTGCCGCGGTTGTCCGCGAACTGGAGCGAGAGCACCGCGAAGGCGATACCGCCGAGCAGCTGTCCTGCCATCTTCGCCTTGGCCCGCAGACCCAGCGAGCGGCGCTTGACGATCTTGATGTAGTCGTCCAGGAAGCCGACCAGACCCATGCCGGCCATCAGACCGATCACCAGGATGCCGGAGAACGTCGGCGGCTTGCCGGTGATCAGCTTGGACAGGAAGTACGCGGCGATCGTCGCCAGGATGAAGGCGATACCACCCATCGTCGGCGTACCGCGCTTGCTGTGGTGCTCGCGCGGGCCGTCGTCCCGGATGTACTGGCCGTAGCCCTTGCGGGCCAGCAGCTTGATCAGCAGCGGGGTGCCGACCAGCGTCAGGAAGAGGCCAATGACTCCTGAGAACAGGATCTGATTCATCATCGGGCGGCGACCTCACCCTCGGTGCCGCCCGCGAGCAGCGCCTCGGCGACGCTCTCCAGACCGACCGAACGGGACGCCTTCACGAGCACGACGTCCCCCGGGCGCAACTCGCTGCGCAACAGGTCGACCGCCGCCTGTGCGTCGGACACGTGCACCGACTCCTCACCCCACGAACCCTCGTTATATGCGCCCAGTTGCAGCCAGGACGCTTCCCTGCCCCCGACCGCGACGAGCTTGCTGACGTTGAGCCGGACGGCGAGCCGTCCGACCGCGTCGTGCTCGGCGAGCGCCTCGTCCCCGAGCTCGGCCATCTTGCCGAGCACCGCCCACGTACGGCGCCCCTTGCCCATCGCCACGAGCGCACGCAGAGCGGCTCGCATGGACTCGGGGTTCGCGTTGTAGGCGTCGTTGACGACCGTCACGCCGTCCGGGCGCTCAGTGACCTCCATCCGCCAGCGGGAGAGGGAGCCCGCCTCGGAGAGCGCGGTGGCGATCTCTTCCGCGGACATGCCCAGCTCATGGGCGACGGCGGCCGCGGCGAGCGCGTTCGACACGTGGTGCTCACCGTACAGGCGCATGGTCACATCGCTGCACCCGGAGGGTGTGTGAAGCATGAAGGAAGGCTGTCCGCTGTCCGTGAGTCGCACGTTCTCGGCGCGTACGTCCGCTTCGTCGGACTCTCCGAAAAGGATCACCTTCGCCTTCGTACGGGACGCCATGGCCCGTACGAGGGGATCGTCGGCGTTCAGGATCGCCGCGCCGTCCTCCGGAAGGCTCTCCACCAGTTCGCCCTTGGCCTGCGCGATCTGCTCGCGGCCGCCGAACTCGCCGATGTGGGCGGTGCCGACGTTGAGCACCAGGCCCACCTTCGGCGGCGTCAGACCGGCGAGGTAGCGGATGTGGCCGATGCCGCGGGCCCCCATCTCCAGCACGAGGAACTTCGTCTCCTCGGTGGCGCTGAGGGCGGTGAGCGGCAGCCCGATCTCGTTGTTGAGCGAGCCCGGCGTGAACACGGTCGGCGCCTTGTTCCGGAGCACCTGGGCGATCAGGTCCTTGGTGCTGGTCTTGCCCGCCGAGCCGGTCAGGGCCACGAGGGTCGCGCCGAGCCGGCGTACGACGTGCCGGGCGAGGGCGCCGAGGGCCGTCTGGACGTCGGCCACGACGATCGCGGGAACGCCGACGGGACGCGACGCCAGTACGGCGACGGCGCCCGCTTCGACGACCTTCCCGGCGAAGTCGTGGCCGTCCACGCGCTCGCCGACGAAGGCGGCGAAGAGGGTGCCGGGCTCCACCTCGCGGGAGTCCCGGACGACCGGACCGGTGACCTGGACGGACGGATCCGGTATGTCGTGCGTCTGCCCGCCGACGACTTCTGCGATCTCGGCGAGAGAGAGGGCGATCACAAGTTCATCCCTGGGTCTTCTGGATAGCTTCGCGCAGGACCTGGCGGTCGTCGAAGGGACGGACCACTCCGGCGATGTCCTGGCCCTGCTCATGGCCCTTGCCGGCGACCAGCACGGTGTCACCGGGCCGGGCGCGGGCGACGGCCGCGGCGATGGCGGCGGCCCGGTCCTCGAAGACCTGGACCTCGCCACGCTCGTGTGCCGGTACGGACGCCGCGCCCTGGAGCATGGTCGCGAGGATCGCGAGGGGGTCCTCGGAGCGGGGGTTGTCGGAGGTCAGTACGGCGGTGTCGGCGAGCCGGGCCGCCGCCGCGCCCATCGGCTCGCGCTTGGTCACGTCCCGGTCGCCGCCGCAGCCGAGGACGACGTGCAGGCTGCCCTCGGTGACCTTGCGGAGCGCCTTGAGCACCGATTCGACGGCGTCGGTCTTGTGGGCGTAGTCCACGACCGCGAGATACGGCTGCCCGGCGTCCACCCGTTCAAGGCGGCCCGGCACGCCCGGCACGGCGGCGATGCCGTCGGCGGCGGCCTGTACGTCGAGGCCGGCGGCGGCCAGGGCGGTGATGGCGGCGAGGGTGTTCGCCACGTTGAAGGGGCCGGCGATCGGCGACCTGGCGGCGATCCGCTCGCCCTTGGGTCCGATCACGGTGAACGTCGAGTCCATCGGGCCGATGGTCACGTCCTCGGCGCGCCAGTCCGCGTCGGGGTGGCCCTCGGCGGAGTAGGTGACGACCGGGACGCCGGCCTCCTTGACCAGCCTGCGGCCGTACTCGTCGTCGAGGTTGACGACGCCGAGTTTGCTGCGTTTCGGGGTGAACAGCTGTGCCTTGGCCCGGAAGTAGTCCTCCATGTCGGAGTGGAACTCCATGTGTTCCGGGCTGAGGTTGGTGAACACGGCGATGTCGAAGACGCAGGCGTCGACCCGGCCGAGGACCAGCGCGTGGCTGGAGACCTCCATGGCGACGGCCTCCACTCCGCGTTCGCGCATGACGGCGAACAGGGCCTGGAGGTCGGTGGCTTCGGGCGTGGTGCGCTCGGACTTGATGCGCTCGTCGCCGATGCGCATCTCGACCGTGCCGATCAGCCCGGTCGAGCGGGCCGTCTTGAGAGCACCCTCGACGAGATACGCGGTGGTGGTCTTGCCGGAGGTGCCGGTGATGCCGATCTGGAGGAGATCGCGTCCGGGGTGGCCGTAGATCGTGGCCGCCAGTTCACCCATCTGCCCGCGCGGGTCCTCGACGACCAGGACCGGCAGGCCGGTCGCTGCGGCGCGGTCGGCGCCGGTCGGGTCGGTCAGCACGGCGACCGCGCCGAGGCCCGCGGCCTGCGTGACGAAGTCGGCGCCGTGCAGGCGGGCGCCCGGGAGAGCGGCGTACAGATCGCCGGGGCGGACGGCGCGCGAGTCATGGGTGATGCCCGTGACAGCTACGGCGGCGTCCGCGCGGTCCGGCGCGGCGGCACCCAGCTGATCGGCGAGTTCCGCGAGGGGTGTGGCGGAGACCTGCACCGGCCTGGGCGGCCCGGGATACGTCACGGGATGCCCCTTCTGGGTGGTTTGGGACTGATCAGCGTGTGGCACGGCGGTGAGCGTACCGGGCGCACCCGCCCGGGAGCGAAGTGAGGGGCGGGGGGCGTCCTGGTTCCCGGAGTCGGGAGTGATCGTTGTCACGAGGTGGTTCCTGGCTGCTCGGTGCTGATCAGGGCGGTCAGTGGTCGGTGGTCAGTTGAAGGCGACCGGGAGCTTGGCGGCCTTGGCCCCGGTCGGCGGGACCTGGAGGGTCTTCAGGGCGAACTCCATCACCTTCTTGTAGATGGGTCCGCAGATCTGGCCGCCGAAGTAGTTGCCCTGGGTGGCGTTCTGGATGGCGCAGTAGACCGTGACACGGGGCTTGTCCGCGGGTGCGAAGCCGGCGAACGACGACGTGTAGCCGCGGTACTTGCCGGTGGCCGGATCCACTCGGTTCGCCGTACCCGTCTTGCCCGCGACGCGGTAGCCGGGGATACGCGCCTTGGTGCCGGTGCCCTCCCTGTCGTCCACGACCGACTCCAGCATCTGGGCGAGGGACTTCGCCGTCTTGGCGCTGATGACCCGGGTCTTCTTCGGCTTCGGGGCCTCGGTGAACTTTCCGTCGGGTCCCTCGGTGCCACGGACGAGCGTGGGTGCGACGCGGACGCCGCCGTTGGCGATCGTCGAGTAGATCGAGGCCGCCTGCATCGCGTTGAGGGACAGACCCTGGCCGAAAGGAATCGTGTACTGCTGCGACGTCGACCACTTGTCCGGTGTCGCGAGGATGCCCGGGGTCTCGCCGGGGAAGCCGAGGCCGGTGTAGCTGCCGAGGCCGAACTTGCGCAGGTATCGGTAGAGGACCTTGTTGGCCTCCCGCTGGGTCTTGCCGAGCTGGCCGGTGGCCAGGATGGTGCCGATGTTGCTGGACTTGGCGAGCACGCCGTTGAGCGTGAGGAACCAGGTGTCGTGGTCGATGTCGTCCTTGAACAGCCGGTCGCCGCGGTGCAGCCGGTTGGGCACGATGACATGCGTGCCGGGCGTGGCCACGCCCTCCTCCAGTACGGCCGCCATCGACATGACCTTGGCGGTGGAGCCGGGCTCGAAGGCGTCCTGGACGGCCGCGTTGCCCATGTTGGCGCTGCTGGCCGCGGAGAGGTCGTTCGGGTCGAAGCCGGGTGAGTTGGCCATGGCGAGGATCTCGCCGGTGCGGGTGTCCTGGACGATCACATAGCCGCGGTCCGCCCTGGACTCCTGGACCTGCTCGGTGATGGCGTTCTGCGCGGCCCACTGGATGTCGCGGTCGATGGTGAGCTCGACGTCGCTGCCGGGCACGGCGGGCGTCTCGGTGGAGCCCACGGTGGGCACCTGGCGCCCGCCCGACTGGGCGTAGCGGATCTCGCCGTCCTTGCCGGACAGCTGCTTGTTCAGCTGCTGCTCGATACCGCCGCCGCCCTTGCCGTCGGCGTTGACCCAGCCCAGTATCCCGGCGGCGAGGTCGCCGTTCGGGTACACGCGCTTGCTGCTGGCGACCGACAGGACGCCCGCGAGGACGTTGACGGTGCTCTTGTCGCTCTCGGCCTTGGTGGCGAGCGCGCTCTTGAGGTCCTTGATCTGCTTCCAGACCTGCGGGGTCTGGCGGCTGGCCAGCAGGGTGTAGCGCAGGTTCCTGTTCGCCGGCCGGAGCTTCCTGACGATCTTCTCCGGCTCCTGGCCGAGGATCGGCGCGAGAAGGGCGGCCGCCTGCTCGGGGCCGTCGTCGATCTTCAGCTGCTCCCGGGAGAACAGGGTGGGGTCGGCGGTGATGTCGTACGCGTCCACGCTGGCCGCGAGCGCCACGCCGTTGCGGTCGGTGATGCCGCCGCGCTCGGCGGCGAGGGTGTAGCCCACGTACCGGTTCTTCTCGGCCTTGGCGGCGTACGTGCTCGCGTCGACGCCCTGCACCTGGAGCAGTCGTACGACGAAGACGGCCAGGACGAGGGTCAGGGCCAGGCCGACCATGCGCAGCCGGGGGCGGGGGCTGCCGAGCCGGATCCTGCCGGTGGGCATGGGGCGGGGCCGGCTGGGCCGGCGGGCCGGGCGGGCGCCGGGGCCCGGGCGTCGCTGGGCGCCGGCGGAGCGGGCGGGCTTCGCGGGGCCGGGCACGCGGCGGCGGGGCGGTTCCCTGTCGGACACTTCCGTCACCTGCCGGGGGTCGGGTCAGCGGAGGACTGCTGGACGGAGGGCGCGTACTGGGGCACCTCGTAGGTGGCCGCGGGCTGCGGCTCGGTGGGGGTGGCCACGGAGGTCGGCGTGGTGGGCGTCGCCTCCGGGGCCGGCGCGGTGGTTGTCGCCTCGGTCGCCGGGGGCGGTCCTGGCTCGGTGAACAGGGCCTCGGGGGCGAGGGCGAGCGGGTTGTACGCGGCGCCCTGGCCCCCGGGTGCGGGGCTCGGGGCGCCCCTGACCGAGCCGTCGGGGTTGAGGAAGGCGGGGTCGCCGCCGGGGACCATGCCGAGTTCGAGGGCGCGGCGCTGGAGGGCGTCGGGGGCGGAGTAGGCGTCGATGTCCCGCTGGAGGGATTGCTCCTCGTCCGTGAGGGACTTCGTCTCCTTCTGGAGGTCGTCGAGCCTGAACGCGCCTTCACTGAGGGCGGAGTTCAGCACGAGAAGCCCGATGAGGCCACCGCCGAGGAGGAGGACGACGAGGAGGACGAAGGGGGCACGGGCGGCCTGCCGGGCCCCGGAGGGGAAGAGCCGCGCGAGCCGGGCGGCCCGCCCCCTCAGTTCGGGTTTCCTACTCACTTGCCCTCCCCCGGGTCCGGTTTTCCAACTCGTGGGTTTGAGTACTGGACCCGGACACCCGCCCCTGCCTCCCGGCCGTCATTCGATGGACTCCCTGATGCGTTCGGCGCCCCGCAGACGCGCCGGGGCGGCGCGGCGGTTCTCGGCGACCTCTTCCTCGGTGGGAAGTTCGGCACCGCGCGTCAGCAGCTTGAGCCGCGGCTGGTACTGCTCGGGGACGACCGGCAGCCCGGGCGGCGCGGTGTTGGCGGCGCCGGCCGCGAACACCTGCTTGACCAGCCGGTCCTCCAGCGAGTGGTACGACAGCACCGCGATCCGGCCGCCCACGGCGAGGGCCTCCACCGCGGCCGGGATCGCCCGCTCCAGGACCGAGAGCTCGCCGTTGACCTCGATGCGCAGCGCCTGGAAGGTGCGCTTGGCCGGGTTCCCGCCGGTGCGCTTGGCGGCCTGCGGCAGCGCGTCCCGGATGAGCTCCACGAGCCGCGCGCTGTTGCTGAACGGCTCTTTGTCGCGCTCCCGCACGATCGCGGACACGATCCGCTTGGCCTGCTTCTCCTCGCCGTACGCCCGCAGGATCCGGACGAGTTCACCGGCCGGGTAGGTGTTGAGGACCTCGGCGGCGCTGACGCCGGTCGTCTGGTCCATGCGCATGTCGAGGGGGGCGTCCTGGGCGTAGGCGAAGCCGCGGTCGGCCTCGTCGAGCTGCATGGAGGAGACGCCGAGGTCGAACAGGACGCCCTGCACGCGCGCGATGCCGAGCCTTTCCAGGACGTCCGGGAGCTCGTCGTAGACGGCGTGCACCAGGGTCGCGCGGTCGCCGTACGGGGCGAGGCGCTCGCCGGACAGACGCAGGGCCTCCTTGTCGCGGTCCAGGGCGACGAGCCGGGCCTCGGGGAACTGCCGGAGCAGGGCCTCGCTGTGGCCGCCGAGCCCGAGAGTGCAGTCGACGACCACCGCTCCGGGCCGCTGGAGGGCGGGGGCCAACAGGTCCAGGCACCGCTGGAGCATCACCGGGACATGTCGACTCTGGCTCAAGGGGCCCTCTCAGATCCGGCGGGCCCGCACACACCGCCGGGTCCCCGCCCGCCCCGGCAGACTGGGGAACCCCAGTGACGGGGAGGCCTGCCGGCGCCGGAAGCGTCAGCCGACCGGGAGCGGGAGGAGGCCGAGCCGTGCGTACGCGCCGCGCACGCGGGGAGATCTCCGGAAAATCGCCGGGGTCTCCGGGGAATTCAGTCCAGCAGGGAGTCTCGCCTCCCGCTTCGCGTCACTTTAGTCCACGCTGTCTCGCGGTCAATCAACCGGCCTGCGCGTCGCCGCTTCGGGTTCCGCCCCAGCCGCCCCATGCGTGAAATCGCTCGTATGGGGGCACTCACGCCACCTCTGTGGGTTAGCTCACAACAAGGCTCAATGGCGTTCTTTGTCCCCTCTCACAGCAGGACCATTTCAGACGTGACCAGTAACGTCATGGGTATGACGACTTCTGCATCGGTTCCCACTGGTCCCGAGAGTGCGATAGTCCGCGGCACGGTCACCGACCGCCTGGTCGAGGCCAACGAGCGCTACGCCTCCGCGTTCACCGACCCGGGCATGGACGCCCGCCCCGTGCTCCAGGTCGCCGTCGTCGCCTGCATGGACGCCCGGCTCGACCTGCACGCCGCGCTCGGCCTGGAACTCGGCGACTGTCACACCATCCGCAACGCGGGCGGGGTCGTCACCGACGACGTGATTCGCTCGCTCACTATCAGCCAGCGCAAGCTCGGCACCCGCAGCATCGTGCTGATCCACCACACCGGCTGCGGCCTGGAGTCCCTCACCGAGGACTTCCGCACCGAGCTGGAGCTGGAGGTCGGCCAGCGGCCCGCCTGGGCGGTGGAGTCCTTCCGGGACGTCGACCAGGACGTACGGCAGTCGATGCAGCGCGTGCGCACCTCGCCGTTCCTGGAGCACACCGACGACGTCCGCGGCTTCGTCTTCGACGTGACGACGGGCCTGCTGCGCGAGATCGACCCCGCGTAACCCCCCGCCTCACCTGTCGTTTCGCTGTCAATTCCAGCTTCGGGGGGCACAAAAGGCCCTAAGCCCTGACATAACGCGGACAGTTGTCCACAGTCGAGTGACACGAATCGGTAACGGCAGCAAGAATGCGAGTGTGGCAGCACGCGGAACATTCCCCGCGTGGTGTCCGTGTTCAAGGGGTGGGCCGGTCCGCATCGCGTCGGCCCGGAAAGAACGGGCCGAGGAGGGCCGGGTGACGACCTATGACGATCGAGCGAGCCTCACTGATCTGACCGCCACTGTGGAGCGTGTCCGCAGTTCGGTGGAGGGTGTGATCGAGGGCAAGCCCGAGGTCGTACGGCTTTCGCTGACCGTACTGCTCGCCGAGGGACATCTTCTGATCGAGGATGTCCCCGGCGTGGGCAAGACGATGCTGGCCAAGACGCTGGCGCGGTCCATCGACTGTTCCGTCCGGCGTATCCAGTTCACGCCGGACCTGCTGCCGTCCGACATCACCGGCGTGTCCATCTGGGACCAGCAGCGCAAGGACTTCGAGTTCAAGCCCGGCGCGATCTTCGCCCAGATCGTGATCGGCGACGAGATCAACCGCGCCTCGCCGAAGACGCAGTCCGCGCTGCTGGAGTCCATGGAGGAGCGCCAGGTCACGATCGACGGCCAGACCTACGAGCTGCCGAGCCCCTTCATGGTGGTGGCCACGCAGAACCCGGTCGAGATGGAGGGCACCTACCCGCTGCCCGAGGCCCAGCGCGACCGCTTCATGGCCCGTGTCTCCGTCGGCTACCCCAGCGTGGAGGCCGAACTGCAGATGCTGGACGTGCACGGCGGCGTCTCGCCGCTGGAGGACCTCCAGCCGGTGGCGCACGCGCACGACATCGTGAAGCTGATCGACGCCGTCCGCGGCGTCCACGTGGCCGAGCCGGTGCGGCGGTACGCGGTGGAGCTGGTCGCCGCCACGCGCACCCACCCGGACCTCAGACTCGGCGCCTCCCCGCGCGCGACGCTGCATCTGCTGCGCGCGGCGAAGGCGTCCGCGGCCCTGAGCGGCCGGGAGTACGCGCTGCCGGACGACGTGCAGGCCCTCGCCGTGGCCGTCCTGGCCCACCGCCTGCTGCCGACCGCCCAGGCCCAGCTGAACCGCCGGACCTCCGAGCAGGTCGTCCAGGAGATCCTCCAGCGCACCCCGGTGCCGGCCGCGCCCCAGCAGCAGAGCGGCTTCGGCGGCCTGGGCCGCGGTACTCCGGTGTACGGCCAGCAGCCGCCACGGAGGCTCGGATGACCTCCGGTGGGACCGGGGAGGCGGAGGCGGACCGCGGCGAGAAGAGCGGGATCCGCACCGCACTGGCCGGTCTGACCACGCGTGGCCGTTCCTTCCTGGCCGCCGGCATCGCGGCCGCGGTCTGCGCCTACGTCCTCGGCCAGAGCGACCTGCTGCGCGTCGGCCTGCTGCTGGCGGTGCTCCCGCTGGTGTGCGCCACGGTGCTGTACCGCACCCGCTACCGGGTCGCGGGCAGCCGAAGGCTCTCCCCCGCGCGCGTGCCCGCCGGCAGCGAGGCCCGCGTGCACCTGCGGATGGACAACGTCTCCCGGCTGCCCACGGGCCTGCTGATGCTCCAGGACCGGGTGCCGTACGTCCTCGGGCCGCGGCCGCGCTTCGTCCTGGACCGGGTGGAGGCGGGCGGCCGCCGCGAGGTGTCCTACCGGGTCCGCTCCGACCTGCGCGGCCGCTATCCGCTGGGCCCGTTGCAGCTGCGCCTGAGCGACCCGTTCGGCATGTGCGAGCTGACCCGCTCCTTCTCCACGCACGACACCCTGACGGTCATCCCGCGCGTGGAGCCGCTCGCGCCGGTGCGCTTCAGCGGCGAGGCGAAGGGGTACGGCGACGGGCGGCAGCGCTCGCTGGCGCTGGCCGGCGAGGACGACGTGATCCCGCGCGGGTACCGCTACGGCGACGACCTGCGCCGCGTGCACTGGCGCTCCACCGCGCGCTACGGCGAGCTGATGGTGCGCCGCGAGGAGCAGCCGCAGCGCGCCCGCTGCACGGTGCTGCTGGACACCCGGGGCCCGGCCTTCCAGGGCGCGGGCCCGGACTCCGCCTTCGAGTGGGCCGTGTCGGGCACGGCGTCCGTGCTGGTCCACATGCTCGAACGGGGCTTCTCCGTCCGTCTGTTGACGGACACCGGCAGCTCGGTGCCCGGCGAGGGCGCCGACGGGTTCGCGGGCGCGAGTCAGGAGTCGGCGGACGCGGCCGGGCTGATGATGGACACCCTCGCGGTGATCGACCACTCGGACGGCACGGGTCTGTCGCGGGCGTACGACGTGCTGCGCGGCGGCAACGAGGGGCTGCTGGTCGCGTTCTTCGGCGATCTCGACGAGGAGCAGGCGGCGGTGGCCGCCAAGATGCGCCAGCGCAGCGGCGGCGCGGTGGCCTTCGTGCTGGACAGCGCGGCGTGGGTGCGGGAACCGACCGATGTGTCCGGCGCGTTGGACCGGAGCGGGGAGCGGCTGCGGATGCTGCGGGAGGCGGGCTGGACGGCCCTGAGCGTGCCGCGGGGCGCCTCGCTGGACGGACTGTGGCGTCAGGCGGACCGAGCGCGTACGGACGCGGTCACGGCCGGTGGCGCGCGGGGCGAGGGGGGACGGTCATGAGCGGGCGGACGCGGATGGCGCTGTGCGCCGCGGCGGCCACACTGATGGCGTCCTGCGCCCTCCTGCCGCTGGTCTCCCCGGTCACCTGGCTGATCCAGGCGGTCTTCCTGCTGGCGATCCAGACGGGCGTGGGCATGGCGGCCCGGCGCGTACCGCTGGCCCGCCCCCTGACGGTGGCGGTGCAGGCCCTCGTCGCCCTGATGCTGCTGACCCTGGTCTTCGCCGACGAGCAGGCGATCATCGGGGTGATCCCCGGCCCGGAGGCCTTCCGTCACTTCGGCGACCTGTTGCAGGCGGGCACGGACGACGTCAGCCGGTACTCGATCCCGGCGCCCCTTTCGGACGGCATCCGGCTCATGCTCATCGGCGGGGTCCTGGTCATCGGCCTGGCGGTGGACACCCTCGCGGTGACGTTCCGCAGCGCGGCGCCGGCCGGGCTGCCGCTGCTGGCGCTGTACTCGGTGGCGGCGGGGCTGGCCGACGGCGCCGGGGACTGGCTGTGGTTCCTGGTGGCGGCCGCCGGCTACCTCATGCTGCTCCTGGCCGAGGGCCGCGACCGGCTCTCGCAGTGGGGCCGGGTCTTCGGCGGGGCCCCGCGCGGAGCGGGCGGTGAGCCGGCCGGCGCGGTGGCCCCGGTCCGCACGGGACGGCGCATCGGCGCGGTCGCGCTGGGCCTCGCCCTGGTGGTGCCGGCCGGGCTGCCCGCGATGAACGGCGGTCTGCTGGACGCCGCGGGTGCCGGGGTGGGCTCCGGCAGCGGGAGCGGCGGCACGATCTCCGCGGTGAACCCGCTGGTGTCGCTGCGGGACAGTCTGAACGTGGAGGAGGACCGCGAGGTCCTGACCCTGAGGACCGACACGGCCGACCTGTCGGACCTGTATCTGCGGATCGTGTCCCTGGACGACTTCGACGGCACCACCTGGCAGCCGGCCAAGCGCAACATCCAGGCCGTGCCCGACGAGTTCCCGACGCCCTTCGGCCTCGGCCCGGACGTCCGGCGCACCCAGATCGAGACGACGATCTCGGCCGCGGACTGGTACGCCCAGAACTGGCTGCCGATGCCGTACCCCCCGAGCGGCGTGGACATCACGGGCAACTGGCGGTACGAACCGCTGGGCATGACGGTCGTCGGCGACCGCCGGCAGACCACGCGCGGGGCGACGTACACCGTGCGCAGCCTCGACGTACAGCCGACGGCGGAGCAGCTGGCGAACGCGCCGGAGCCGCCCACGGCCCTGAAGCGCGAGTTCACGAAGCTCCCCGACTCGCTGCCCGCGGTGGTCGCCCGGACCGCGCGCGAGGTCACCGAGGGGTCGACCAGCCACTACGAGCAGGCCGTCAAGCTGCAGGAGTACTTCGCGATCACGGGCGGCTTCCAGTACGACACCAACGTCAAGGTCGGCAGTGGGCGGCAGGCGATAGCGCGCTTCCTGAAGGACAAGCAGGGCTTCTGCGTTCACTTCTCCTTCGCGATGGCGGCGATGGCCCGCTCGCTGGGCATACCGGCCCGGGTCGCGGTGGGCTTCGCACCTGGCACCCCGCAGAGCGCCAGCTCGGTCTCGGTGGGGCTGAGGGACGCCCACGCGTGGCCGGAGCTGTACTTCGAGGGCGTGGGCTGGACCCGCTTCGAGCCGACGCCGACCCGTGGCTCGGTACCGGCGTACACCCAGTCGGACACGCCCGGCTCCACACTGCCGGACGTGGCACGGCCCACCCAGTCGGCCAGCACGGGCCCCTCCGCCTCGCCCTCCGCGAGCGAGAGCTGCGCGGGACGGAACCCGCAGCTGTGCGCGAGCGAGTCCCCGGCTGCCGCCCCGGTCACGGATGACGACGGGCCCAAGTGGTACCTCGTCCTGGCGTGGGCGCTCGGTGGAGCAGCGGCGCTGCTGGTGCCGTTGGCGCCGATGCTGTGGCGGCAGCGGACCAGAGCGAGACGGCTGGGAGCGCATGGCCGCACCCAGGCCGACGTGTCGCTGCACGCGTTGGCGGTCTGGCAGGAACTGACGGACACGGCCTGGGACTTCGGGATTCCCCCGGACGACTCCCAGACACCCCGCAAGACGGCCGCCCGTATCGTGCGGCTGGGCCACCTCGACCCGGCGGCCGCGGCCTCGGTGCACCGGGTGGCGGACGCGGTGGAACAGGTTCTGTACGCGCCCAGTCCACGTCCGGTGGCCGGCCTCGCGGAGGATGTCCGCGGCGTCGTGTCCGAGCTCGGCTCCAGGGCCGACCGGACGACCAGGCTGCGTGCTGTGCTGGCCCCCCGTTCCAGCGTGCGGGTGGTGTGGGCGCTGTCGGACTGGTGGATCACCGTCAAGCGGCGGGCCGCCGCGGCCCGACCGACGCTGCGCAGGCCGTCCACTCCGGGTCAGCGGGGGTGACAGCGGGCCGAGGGGGCGTGGACGGGGCTCGGCCCCTCCCGCCCCCGTAGCCCTCCCCCGTAGCCCTGCACTGCACTGCTCAGGCACGATCCTGCGTCAGCCCACGAACAGGGCAGCAGGCATACGTCCAGGCATACGTCAGGGGGTGACCACCCACCGGTGGTCACCCCCTGCGTCTGTATGGGAGCTGCTCGTCGAGCTAATGGCCGCCCTGTTCATCGCGGCGGCGCTGCCAGCGCTCTTCGATGCGGTCCATCATGGAGCGCTTCTGGCGTGGCTGGCGGCGGGCCTGCTGACCGCCGGCGGGCTGCTCGCCCGGCTTGGGGGCCTTGCGCCAGCCGGTCACGGCGAGTACCGCACAGCCCAGCATGACGAGGAAGCCCACCACGCTGAGCCAGACCTGCTTGGCGACCATTCCAGCCATGAGGAGCGCGATACCTACGAGGAAGCCCGCGACCGCCTGGTAGACCCGTCGCCGGGTGTACGTACGCAGCCCGCTTCCCTCAAGCGCTGTCGCGAACTTGGGATCTTCGGCGTACAGCGCTCGCTCCATCTGCTCGAGCATGCGCTGCTCGTGCTCCGAGAGCGGCACGGAGTCCTCCTCATCGTGCAGTCGCCGGGGCGACCCGGGGGGTCCCTTCAGGATAGGCAGGGAATCGCCCCCGTGAAACCCGCCCCTCTACGCCAATTGGCCAACCGGGCTCCGCCATGGACGTCCCGGCTCGCTGAGATCTGCATTCCCCAGCGGCCGACCCGTCATGCCGGAACGGTCTCCCTCGATCATACGGCGCTGAGCGTCCGATCGGGGGGCCTGTGGCGTACTCCATGTGCAGCCAAGCCCCTGATCAACGGCGCGCTCCCGAGGTCGGCCCATGGAAGGCACGGCGGGCGGCTCAGGCCCCGGTGGTCTCCCCCGTCTCGCCGAGCACGTGCAGCTGGGTGGCGACCGAGTGGAAGGCGGGCAGCTCTGCGGCGGCCTCTTCCAGCTTCAGCAGCGCCTCCAGAGCGCCGGGCTCGGTGTCGACGAGGACCCCGGGGACGAGGTCGGCGAAGACGCGGACGCCGTGCACGGCGCCGACGGCGAGGCCGGCGCCCTCTACCAGCGCGGTGAGCTGCTCGGCGGTGAAACGGCGCGGCACCGGGTCGCCCTGGCCCCAGCGGCCGTCCGGGTCCTGAAGGGCCTGCTTGGCCTCCTTGAAGTGACCGGCGAGGGCCCGCGCCAGCACCGCTCCCCCGAGTCCGGCGGCGAGCAGGCTGAGGACGCCCTCTGCGCGCAGTGCGGCCACCGCGTTGCGTACGCCCTCGGCGGGGTCGTCGACGTATTCCAGGACGCCGTGGCAGAGCACGACGTCGTACCCGGCGCGCTCGACCACGTCGAAGAGGCCGTGGGCGTCGCCCTGGACGCCCTTCACCCGGTCGGCGACCTCGGCCTCGGCGGCGCGCCGCTCCAGGGCGAACAGCGCGTTCGGGCTGGGGTCGACCACGGTGACGCGGTGACCGAGGCGGGCGAGGGGCACCGCGAAGTTGCCGCTGCCGCCCCCGGTGTCGAGGACGTCGAGCGCCTGGCGACCCGTGGCCTTCACACGGCGGTCCAGGGCGTCCTGGAGGACCTCCCAGACCACGGCGGTACGGAGGGCGGCGCGGGGCCGCATAGGGTCCGACACGGCAGTTGACTCCTCGGCGCGGCACCGCCACTTGCACGGCGGAGCGAACGGGCTGCCTCCCCGGCCCGGGTCACGGAGGTGGGAAGGCTTCAGGCGCCCTCCACCCTATTGCCTGCGGTGGCCCGACCGGCCATCGCGGTGCCGCGCGACGCCGCCCGCACCCTCCGACGGACGGGCCTCGATCCGCCCGCTTCGCCGTCAGCCGGCGTCCGGCATGTCGTCGCGCGCGTGACGCGAGTCGCCGCCCTCCTCCCCGTCCGCGTCGGTTCGCGGCTGTGGCAGGACCGGCTGGAGCACCAGCATCCGCTCGACGAGGCGCAGGAACATCGCAGCGTCGCGTATCAGGTCGTCGGCGTCCCGGCGGCTGGCCGCGCCCTGGATACCCGCCTCGGCCCGGGCGCGGCGCCGGGCCCCGGAGGCGAACAGCGCGCTCCACTCGGCGAGTTCGGGCGCGATCTCGGGGAGCACTTCCCACGCGCTCCGGATCCGGGCCCGGCGCCTGGGCGTGGGTTCGGGGCGCCCGCGTGCGGCGAGTACGGCGGCGGCTGTGCGCAGGGCGGAGAGGTGGGCCGTGGCATAGCGCTCGTTCGGTGTCTCCAGGACGGCGGCCTCGTCCAGTCCGGCACGGGCCTGGGCGAGCAGGTCGAGGGCGGCGGGCGGGGCCGTGGCCCGGCGGAGCACGGGGTGCACGTCGCTCGCCGGGCCGGTCAGTGAGGGGGCAGGGCCGGTGGCGCCGCGCCGACGGGCGGCTGCTGCGTGATAGCTGGCCATGACGAACCTCCTGTCGTCTGTGTGACGGCATGCCCGCTACGGGATGCCGTATGTGCCCATCGTGGGGTATGGCACTGACAATCCGTTCTGACCTGGGCCTTTGCATCGATCGAGCGTTCGGGCTAGTTTTTGCACTGACCAGTCAGTTTAAATAAGGGGGCAGGGATGGGGGAAACCGTGGCCGCGACCGGTGTCACGGCCCGCGGCCTCGGGCTCGAAGGGCCCCGCGGATGGGCGTTCCGCGGGGTCTCCTTCGAGGCGGAGGCAGGTTCGCTGATCACGATCGAGGGGCCGTCCGGTACGGGCCGTACATGTCTGCTGCTCGCGCTCACGGGGCGGATGAAGCCGACGGAGGGCTCCGCCGCCGTCGGCGACGCCGGGCTGCCCAGGCGCATGGCGGCGGTGCGGCGGGTCAGCGCCCTGGCCCACGTTCCGGGTGTGACCGACCTGGACCCGGCCCTGACCGTCGCCGAGCACCTGCGCGAACGGGCGCTGCTTCAGCGGCGGTTCGGCGACTCGGTGCGCGGGCTGCTGCGCCGGCGGGGCGAGCGCGGGGGCGAGGAGCGGCGGCGGATCGACGCGGCGCTGACCGCGGCGGGCCTGGACCTGGAGTCCCTGCCCAAGGGCTCCCGTACGGCCGTACGGGATCTGGAGCGGCTGGAGGCGCTGCGGCTGTCGATCGCGCTGGCCCTGATCGCCGACCCGCGCGTGCTGGGCGTCGACGACACCGACCTCAAGCTCTCGGAGGCCGAACGGGCCGAGGCCTGGGCGCTGTTGAAGTCGATCGCCGAGGCCGGGACGACGGTCCTGGCGGTGTGCAGCGAGGCCCCCGACGGCACCGTCAGGGTGTCCACCGCCCCTGAGGCCGCCGCCCCGAAGACCGGTGACCCGCAATCCGACGGAAAGGAGGCCGCCGATGCGCTCGCCGAGGCTGGCCGCGCTTGAGCTGAGGCGCTTCGGCCGGGGGAAGCTGCCGCGCGCCGCCCTGGTCGCGCTGCTGGTGCTGCCCCTGCTGTACGGCGCCCTGTACCTGTGGTCGTTCTGGGACCCGTACGGCCGTCTCGACCGCATCCCCGTGGCCCTCGTGAACGACGACAAGGGGGCGAAGGTCGGCGACAAGGAGCTCGCCGCCGGCGACGACATCGCCAAGGGGCTGCACGAGAGCGACGTCTTCGACTGGCGGGAGGTGAGTGCCGCCGAGGCCGAGAAGGGCGTCGAGGACGGCACCTACTACCTGTCGCTGACCATGCCGGCCGACTTCAGCGAGCGGATCGCGTCCAGCGCGGGCGACTCGCCGGAGACCGGCGCCCTTCAGGTGCGTACGAACGACGCGAACAACTACATCGTCGGGCAGATCTCGCGGACGGTCTTCAGCGAGGTGCGCGAGGCCGCGTCCACGAAGGCGTCGCGGTCCTTCCTGGACCGGATCTTCGTCTCGTTCTCCGACATCCACGGCGCGACGGTCAAGGCCGCGTCCGGCGCCGACCGGCTCGAAGGCGGCATCGGGAAGGCGGAGAAGGGCTCCAAGGACCTCGCCGACGGGCTGAAGGAGGCCAAGAAGGGCAGCGGCAAGCTGTCCACGGGCCTGAAGAAGCTCAACAAGGGCGCGGGCGACCTGGAGACCGGCTCCCGGCAGGTCGCGGAGGGCACCCGGACGCTCGCCGACCGGGTCAACGGGGTCGACAAGAAGATCGGCCCGTTCTTCCAGGACAACGAGAAGACCATCGGGGACACCGCCAAGCTGGTCGCCGACACCTCCGGGGCGATCCGCAACAACCTCGACGACCTGGTGGAGCACGCCCCGGGCGCCGCCAAGGGCGCCCACGCGGCCTCCGACGTGCTGGACGGCGTCTACGAGGCGCGTTGCGAGAACGCGGTCCTGCCCGACCCGGCCTGCGCCGACCTCAAGAAGGCCAAGAGCTCGGCCGCCGACGTGGCGACGATCGCCGACGACCTCAACACGCTGATCGCCGACCACGACGGCGACCTGAAGAAGCTCGACCGGAACCTCGCCACCCTCCAGAAGCAGTCGCAGGCGCTCGCCGACCGCGCGCCGCGCCTCTCCGAGGACCTCGACGACGCCGTCACCCGGATCAACAAGCTGAACCAGGGCGCCGCCAAGGTCGCCGCGGGTGCCGAGAAGCTGCATTCCGGCCTCGGCGGCGCCAAGTCCGGCGCGGCCGACCTGGACACCGGCGTGGGCGAGCTCAAGACCGGCG
The DNA here is from genome assembly GCF_042957325.1 of Streptomyces sp. NPDC008086. NCBI lineage: Bacteria > Bacillati > Actinomycetota > Actinomycetes > Kitasatosporales > Streptomycetaceae > Streptomyces > Streptomyces sp. NPDC008086. Next base: position 117,474 of record NZ_JBIBIA010000008.1, on the reverse strand, counting down.
CGGTGGACCTGAACGGCGGCATGTACAAGCTCGTCGACGGCTCCGGGAAGCTCTCGGACGGGCTGCACGACGGCGCCGAGCAGATCCCCGACTACGACGAGAAAGCCCGCGACCAGCGCACCGAGGTCATGTCCGACCCGGTCCAGCTCGTCTCCCGGGACATGCACAAGGCGGCCAACTACGGCACCGGGTTCGCCCCGTACTTCATCCCGCTGTCCCTGTGGGTGGGCGCGATGGTGGCGTACATGCTCATCTCGCCGATGAACCGGCGCGCGCTCGCCGCGGGAGCCTCCGCCTGGCGGATCGCACTGGCCGGCTGGCTGCCCGTGGTGGCGATCGGGGTGCTCCAGACCGTGGCGCTGATGTCGGTGCTGCACTGGGCGATCGGCCTTCAGATGGCGCGGGCGGCCGGCACGGTGGGCTTCCTGTTCCTGGTGACGGCGTGCTTCTCGGCGATCGTGCAGTGGCTGAACGCGCGCTTCGGCGCGGCGGGCCGGATCCTCGTCCTGGCCCTGCTGATGCTCCAGTTGACGTCAGCGGGCGGCACGTACCCCGTACAGACCAGCCCGGGCTTCTTCAACGCGCTGCACCCCTTCCTGCCGATGAGCTACGTCGTGGAGGCGCTCCGAAGGCTCATCACGGGCGGCGGTCTCGGACCGGTGTGGCACGCGTGCGTGGTGCTCGTCGCCTTCACCGCGGGCGCCGTCGCGCTGACCGCGCTGTCGGCCCGGCGCCGGCAGGTCTGGACGCTCGACCGGCTGCACCCGGAGCTGACCCTGTGAGCGCGCGCGGGACAATCAGGGCCATGGAAAGCAGCAACGCCGCGTCGGGCGGCAGCACGCGCCGTGAGGCCACCCGGCAGAAGCTCTACGAGGCGGCCGTCACGCTCATCGCCGAACAGGGCTTCTCCGCCACCACCGTCGACGAGATCGCCGAGCGGGCCGGGGTGGCGAAGGGCACGGTCTACTACAACTTCGCGAGCAAGTCGGTCCTCTTCGAGGAGCTGCTGCGCCACGGAGTGGAACTCCTCACCGCCTCCCTCAGGGAGGCGGCCGAGCAGACCGCCCGGGACAGCGGCACCAAGGTGGACGCCCTGGACGCGATGGTCCGCGCGGGCCTCGTCTTCATCGACCGCTACCCGTCCTTCACCCAGCTCTACGTCGCCGAGCTGTGGCGGACGAACCGGACCTGGCAGTCCACGCTGATGGTGGTCCGGCAGCAGGCCGTGGCGGTCGTCGAGGGTGTCCTGCGCGAGGGCGTGGAGAACGGCGAGTTCAGCGAGGAGATCGACGTCGCGCTCACCGCCTCCGCGCTGGTCGGCATGGTCCTGGTGGCCGCGCTCGACTGGAAGTCGTTCCAGCCGGAGCGCTCCTTGGACGACGTGCACGCGGCGCTGTCGCGGCTGTTGCAGGGCCGGGTGAGCGGGCGCCGCTGAGCGCTCCGTCCTCGCGCCCCTTCAGGGCGCCGCGCAGACGAAAGCGCCGGTCCGGAAGTGGCCGCGTCCCCCGCGGGCCACTCTCGAACCGGCGCCTTCTCGTGCTCCCCCGTTCCCCGTTTCCCCCGTACTCCCCCGTGTCCCCCCGCCGGACCCCCGTTCGGTCGTTCCCCCGGGTCCCCCGGTCTCGCTCCCGCCGACGCCTGGCCGGCGGAAGGAGCGGATCCGGGGCAGCTCCGTTCCGGCGCCCCGTGTCGCCGGTGCCGGAGCCGAACCCCTTCTCCGTGCCTCCACTCTCTCGTTCACGCAGGTCGGCCCCCATCCGCGCGCGTACTCATCTCATCGGCTAGGTACGCGTACTCAGGCCTGCGTGCTCATCCCCAGGCCCCTGTGTCGCCGACTGGCTACGATCGCGTCCGTGTCCATACTTCCCTTGATCTTCACCAGCGCCTGGGCCAGCGGCATCAACTCCTACGCCGTGGTCCTGCTGCTGGGCGTGTTCGGCGCGACCGGGCTGAGCGACGAGGTGCCCGAGGCGCTGCAGCGGCCCGACGTGCTGATCGCGGCCGGCGTGCTGTTCCTGTGCGAGGCCGTCGCCGACAAGATCCCGTACGTGGACTCGGCGTGGGACTCGGTGCACACCGTGGTCCGGCCGGTGGCGGGCGCGGTCGTCGCGGCGCTGCTCGCCGGGCAGAACGGGTCGCTGCCGGAGCTGGCGGCGGGCGCGGTCGGCGGTTCGACGGCGCTGGTCAGCCACCTGGTCAAGGCCGGGACACGGATGGCGGTCAACACCTCGCCGGAGCCGTTCAGCAACATCGTGGTGAGCATCGCCGAGGATCTCGGGGTCGGCGCCCTCATCACCCTCGCGATCTTCTACCCCGTCGCCGCCGCGGTCATCGCGGGCACCCTGCTGCTCGCCGGGCTGCTCCTGCTTCTCTTCCTGGTCTCGCGGATCCGTCGCTTCCTGCGCCGCAGGGCCGAGCGGCGGGCCGAGAAACGGCTCGGGCAGACGGTGACCCAACGGTCCGGCTGAGCCGTCCTTCGAGGTCATTGGGCTGTTGTCAGTGCCGGCCGATAAAGTCCCACGCATGGCACGGATTGCGGTGATCGGCGCCGGGATGGGCGCGATGGCGGCCGCTGCCCGGCTGGCCGTCGCGGGCCACCGGGTGGCGGTGTACGAGCGTACGGAGACGTACGGCGGAGCGGTGCGCCGCTTCGAGCGCGACGGCTTCGGGTTCGACACGGGCCCCGGGCTGCTCCCGCTCCCGGCCGTGTACCGCGACCTGTTCCTCAAGACGGGCAAGGAGCCGCTGGAGGACTGCGTCGAGCTGGTCCAGGTCGACCCGTCCGCGCGGCACGTCTTCGCGGACGGCACCGGGCTCTTTCTGCCGAACGCCTCGCGCGCGGGTGTCGTGGCCGCCCTCGACGAGGCGCTGGGCGCCGGAACCGGCGGCCGCTGGGGCGACTTCCTGGTCCGCGCCCGCGAGGCCTGGGACCGCACGCGCAGGCCCCTGCTGGAGGAGCCCCTGTGGCCGAACTGGCAGGTGCTGGCCGACCGCGAGCCCTATCCGGCGGTCCCCCACAAGCGACTTTTGCGCACTCGCCGGGCCGGCACCCTCGCCGAGGTCGGCGCCTGGGAGCTGCGCGACCCCCGGCTCGTCGCCCTGCTGGAGAGCTACGCCCTCGCCCACGGCCTGGACCCGCGCGTGGCCCCCGCGAGCGCGGCGGTGCTGCCGTACCTGGAGCACGCGTTCGGGACCTGGTATGTGCGGGGCGGCCTACGGGAGTTGGCGCGTGCCGTGTACGAGCGGTGCGTGGCCCGCAAGGTCGAGTTCCGTTTCGGTGCCGAGGTCGTCGGGGTGCTGGAGAAGGACGGCCGTGCGGCCGGGCTGGAGCTGGGCGACGGGTCGACGGCGGAGGCGGACTTCGTGGTCGCCGGGGTCGCTCCCGGGGTGCTGGACCGCCTCGTCCGGGAGACGTCGGTCAGGGGCGCGGACGAGGTCGCGCCCCAGCGCCGGGCGGCGAGCCGTCTGACGGTGCTGCTGGCGCTGCGCGGCGCCCGCCCGGAGGGCACGGCGCACCGCACGGTGGTGCATGCGGCGGATCGCGAGACCGAGTTGGACACCCTGTTCGGCGCCGCTCCGGGCATGGCCGCGCACCCCACGGTCACGGTGCTGCGACCCGACGACCCCGACCTGGTTCCGGACCCCGGTCATGAGGCGATCACACTCAGCGCGGTGGTGCCCGCTCAGGCCGAAGGGGACTGGGCGCAGCGGGAGGTCTTCGATCTGCACGCCGAGCAGTTGATCGCGGTCGCAGAGCGTGCCGTGCCGGGCCTGCGCGACCGCCTTCTGTGGCACGAGGTGTCCACTCCGGCCGACATCGCGGAAGCGACCGGGGCGGAGGGCGGAGCGGTGCCGGCGCCGACGCTGGCCGCGGGCGAGGGACGTCTGCTGCATCCGTCGAACAGCACAGCCATACCCGGCCTGTTCGCTGTCGGCGGCTGGTCCCACCCCGGTGGCGGCCTTCCGCACGCCGGTATGTCGGGCGCGCTGGTGGCCGGGCTGATCGTGGAGGGGCCGGAGTTCCGGGGATCGCAGTGAGTCAGAAGCGGTACTGCTCGTCGTACCCGTTCCCCTGACCCTGCTGGCGGCCGTCGCCCTGGTACGGGTACTGCTGCTCCGGCGGGAGTTCGCCGCCGTACGCCTCGTCGGTGCGCTGCTGCGGGACCCAGACGCCGCCGGGCGGGGTCTCGCCGTAGGTGCCGGTGCCGGTGGCGTACTGGTCCTGGGCGTAGCCCTGCTGTCCGTACTGCTGCTGGCCGTAGGCGTCGTACGAGGCGTCGCCGTAGGTCTGGGCGCCGATGTACGGGTCGGAGTAGGCGGCGTACTGCTGCTGGCCGGTGGCGTCGTAGCCGTACTGCTGCTGGTCGTAGCCGGAGTAGCCGGTGTCGTATCCGTAGCCCTGGTCGGCCGTGGCGTACTGGTCCTGGGGCTGGCCGGCCGCGTAGTTCTGGTCGGCGGCGGCGTAGGCCGCGTCGTTGTATATGCCGTACGAGCCGGTGTCCTCCGGGAGGGGCTGCGGCTCGTAGACGGAGGTCGTCTCCGCGGCCGTGGTCCGGTCCGGGCGGGAGGGGGTGAAGACGTCGTCGCGGTCGTAGTCGTCCTGGCCGCCGTAACCGGCGTCGCCCCTGCCGTAGTTGGCGTCGTCCCGACCGTAGTTGGCGTCGTCGCCCGCGAAACCGCCGGTCGCCTCGAGGTCGGAGACCTCCAGGGTCGGCTCCTGGCGGTCCGGTTCGCCGCGGCGGCGCTTGGCGGCGGTCAGCGGGCCGAGGGCCGGGGCGGAGACGGCCCAGCCGGCCGAGAAGCCGCGGCGGAACGACAGCGTGACGTAGGTCTGGCCGACCGCGAACGCCGCCGCGCCCAGACCGATGACGATGACGGACGGGATCAGCACCCCGACCACGACGCCGAGGAAGCCGACGAAGGCGAGCAGCCGCCAGCGCAGCCGCGCCTTGTACTGCAACAGCACTTCGCCCAACAGCCACAGCGCGACCACGCCGAACGCGATGTAGAGGACCGTCCAGCCCATGTACGCCCCTCTCCCAGTGGCCGCCTACGCAGTGTGACGTATATCAGGACGGCCGGTCTAGGCCTGCGGTGGGTGGTGCAGGCCCAGGTTCTCGTAGATTTCCAGCGTCGCCGTGGAGTTGTTGAGCGTGATGAAGTGCAGTCCGGGCACTCCCTCGGCCAGCAGCCGTGCGCAGAACTCCGTGGCGAACTCGATGCCAATGGAGCGTACAGCCGCCGGATCGTCCTTTGCTGTGAGGATCCGCTCTTTCAGGGCGGCCGGGAAGGAGGCGTTGGTGAGGGACGGGATCCGCTCCAGCGTCCTTACGCTGGCGATCGGCATGATCTCCGGAATGATCGGGGTGTCGCAGCCGGCGGCCGAGACACGGTCGCGCAACCGCAGGTAGTCCTCGGGTTCGAAGAACATTTGCGTGATCGCGTAGTCCGCGCCGGCCCGGCACTTGTCGACGAAGTGACCGACGTCCGTCTCCCAGTCGGCGGAGCGCGGGTGCATCGCCGGGAAGGCCGCGACGCCCACGCAGAAATCTCCGGACGCCTTGATCAGTTCGACGAGTTCGGCGGCGTAGGTCAGGCCCCGCGGGTGGCGCACCCAGTCGCCGAGCGGGTCGCCGGGTGGGTCACCGCGCAGCGCCAGCATGTTGCGGATCCCGGCGTCGGCGTACTGGCCGATGATGTTGCGCAGGTCGGCGACCGAGTGGTCGACGGCGGTGAGGTGCGCGATCGGGGTGAGCGTGGTGTCCGAGGCGATGGCCTCGGTCGCCTTGACCGTGCCCGCGCGGGTGGAGCCGCCCGCGCCGTACGTCACGGAGACGAAGTCGGGTCCGACCGCCTCGACCCGGCGCAGCGCGTTCCACAGGTTCCGCTCGCCCTTCGGGGTCTTGGGCGCGTAGAACTCGAAGGAATACGTCGTCTTGCCGGTCGCGAGCATCTCGCGCACGGTACGAGCGTGGTCCGACCTGATGGATGCGGTGCCGAGGGCCATACTCGCAGGTTAGCCAGGGGTCCTCGGTCCCCCAACCGGGCGCCGGACATTTGCCGGAATTGTCGGGTTGTTGTCCACGCCTTGGACAACAACGGGCCACAGAGCAACATCACCGGGGCCGGACGGAGCCCCGGGACCGTGAACCGCCACGACACTGACCACTGGCTGAGACGGGCCAGAGCAAAAGGTGAGACGCGGTTCCCTGATGAATCCGCTGCGGCGCCGCGACGCCGCGTCTACGCCTGCCGCAGCCGCTTAGCGAACTCCGCCGCCGCCTCCGCCGGGTCGGCCGCCTCGGTGATCGCCCGTACGACGACGACACGGCGGGCGCCCGCCTCCAGCACCTCGTCGAGGTTGGTCAGGTCGATGCCGCCGATGGCGAACCAGGGGCGGTCCGTGCCGAGCGCGGCGGTGTGGCGGACCAGGTCGAGGCCGGGGGCGTGGCGGCCGGGCTTGGTGGGGGTCGGCCAGCAGGGGCCGGTGCAGAAGTAGTCCACGCCCTCCTGGACCGCGGCCGCGGAGGCCTCCGAATCGGCGTGCGTCGAGCGGCCGACGAGGACGTCGTCGCCGAGGATCGCGCGGGCGGCGGGGACGGGGAGGTCGCCCTGGCCGAGGTGGAGTACGTCGGCGCCCGAGGTGTGGGCCACGTCGGCACGGTCGTTGACCGCGAGCAGCTTGCCGTGCCGGGCGCAGGCGTCGGCGAACACCTTCAGGTGCTCCAGTTCCTCGGCCGCCTCCATGCCCTTGTCCCGCAGCTGCACGATGTCGACCCCACCGGCCAGCACGGCGTCGAGGAACTCCGCGAGGTCGCCCTGCCGCCTACGGGCGTCGGTGCAGAGATAGAGCCGGGCGTCGGCGAGCTGGGCGCGGGCGGTGCCTGCGGCGGTGTCGGACATGCGGGAGCCCCCTGTGATCGGGTTGCCGGGCGGATGACGTCGGGCCGGTGCCGGACGGTGGCACGGTATCCGGAGCGGCACGGTACCTGGGGGACGGCGCGGGGGATGTGGCCGCGGGCGGGGCCGCGGCTGGCGAGCGGGGGCTGGCCTGCGGCTGCGGCTGCGGCTGCGGCTGCGGCTGCGGCTGCGGCTGCGGCTGCGGCTGCGGCTGCGGCTGCGGCTGCGGGACCCTGCCTCGGGGCAGGGCAGCTCACCGACGCACAGGCCGGGCCGGCAGGCGCTCTGCCTCACGCGCCTCGCTGGGGCGCGCCCGAGGCAACGTCGCGGCCTTGCCGCCCACGGCCGCGGTCACCCGCAGCCGTGGCCCGCAAGGCCCGGCCCGTACGCCGGACGGTGTTCGGATCAGTTGATGGGGTCAGACGGCGAGCGCCTGGGCGCGGCGCTTCACCTCCGTGCCGCGATTCTCGCTGAGGGCCTGTGCGGGGGTGCCCGGCAGGCTCTCGTCGGGGGTGAAGAGCCACTCCAGCATCTCTTCGTCGGTGAAGCCGTCGTCCCGCAGCAGTGTCAGGGTCCCGGACAGGCCCTTGACGACCTTGTCCCCGTCGATGAAGGCGGCAGGGACGTGCAGCGCGCGGTTCTCACCACGGCGTACGGCGATGAGCTGGCCCTCCTTGACCAGCTGCCGCACCCGCGTCACCTCGACATCGAGCATCTCTGCGATGTCGGGCAGGGTGAGCCAGGCGGGGACGAGAGCATCGATCTTTGCGTCAATCTCGGTCACGGGAACAAGCCTGCCATCTGCCACTGACAGTCGGAAGCCAGCCCGGTCCACCCGGGCGAGGCCGACGCGCTACACCGTCGCCGCCTTCATCGGCCTGGCCGGGTCCACCAGCAGCTCCGCGTTCATCTGCGTGCCCGCCTCGATCAGCCGCCGCCCCTGCGCCAGGTCCCTCGGCCGGCCCACCGCCAGCAGGGCGACGAGCCGTTCGCCCCGCAGCCAGCAGACCGTCCAGGCGGGCCCCGACGGGTCGCCGCGCCACAGCAACGTGTCGGCGGCGCCGTGATGGCCGGCGTACTGGACGAAACGGCCGAACTGCTCGGACCAGAAGTACGGCACGGGGTCGTAGACGGCGGAGGTCTCGCCGAGGATGTTCGCGGCGACCGTACGAGGGCCCTGGAGCGCGTTGTCCCAGTGGTGGACCAGCAGGCGCTCGCCATACCTTCCCGAAGGGAAGGAGGCGCAGTCGCCGACCGCGTAGACGTCCGGCACGGAGCTGCGCAGCCGGTCGTCGGCCAGGACCTCGCCGTGCGCTCCGAGTTCGATGCCCGAGCCGGTCAGCCAGGCCGTGGCGGGGCGGGCCCCGATGCCGACCACGACGGCGCCCGCGGGCAGCCGCGAGCCGTCGTCGAGGATCACCGCGCCGGGCTCGACGCGCTCCACGCGCGCGTGCGTACGCAGCACCGCCCCGCTGTCCTCGTACCAGGTGGTCATCGGCGCGGCCACCTCCGCGGGCAGCGCCCCCGCGAGCGGCCGGTCGGCGGCCTCCACGACGGTCACCGCACAGCCCGCCTCGCGCGCGGCCGTGGCGAACTCCGCGCCGATCCAGCCCGCGCCGACGACCACGATGTCGTGCTGCCGCGCGAGGACCGGCCGCAGCCGCTCGGCGTCGTCCAGGGTGCGCAGCAGATGCACACCGGGCACGCCCTCGGCGCCCGGGAGCCGGATCGGTTCGGCGCCGGTGGCGAGGACGAGGACGCCGTACGGGACGGGCCCGGCCTCGGTGTCCAGTTCGTGGTCGGCGGGGCGCACGCCCAGCACCTCGCGCCCCAGCCGCAGTTCGATGCCGAGCGCCTCGAAGTCGACGTCGAAGGCGGAGCCCTCGGCCTTGCCGAGCAGGACGGCCTTGGACAGGGGCGGCCGGTCGTACGGCTGGTGGGGTTCGGCGCCGATCAGGGTGACGGTCCCGGCGAAGCCCCGCTCCCGCAGGGCGACCGCCGTCTGCACCCCGGCCATGCCCGCGCCGGCGATGACCACGTGGGGCGTCGGTGACGTGCCCCGTTCCTGCGTCTGCTCGCTCACCTGATCACCATAGACAAGTGACGGTGCGTCAGTCATGGGGCGTGCTCGGTGACCTGCTCCACAACGCTGGTTCCCGAGCCGTCCTGCGACTCCCACTCCCACGTCTCGTCCAGTCGCACCCGCCCGTCCGGCAGCTCGACCACCGTCGACACACAGTGCCCCGACGACGTCGTCCCGTCCCGCTTCAGCTGCACGTACCGGAAGTCCAGCCGGTCGCCGTCCCGGGTGCCCACCAGGTGCCCGCGCACGACGTCCCCGCCGGCGTACTCGGCCCAGATCTCGCCGTCCTTCTCGTGGTACCTGAACCGGGTGCGGGTACCCACCTGACCTGGGGCTTGGTCGGCCACGGGGGCGAGGACGAGACCGTCGAGCGAGCGGGGCACGGGCGGAGGCTCCCTTACTGAGACTTACGGCGGCGGGCTAGGGTGGCCAACGTAGAGCACTCGCGGGAGCCCGGACGCACCGGGCTGAGAGGGAGGCTGGCGGCCTCCGACCGTACGAACCTGATCCGGGTCATGCCGGCGAAGGGAGGGGCTGGACGCCCATGTCGCGTACGCGAACGTCAGACGTCCTCGTCATCGGGGGCGGGATCATCGGCCTGGTCACGGCGTGGCGGGCCGCGCAACGCGGGTTCACGACGGCCGTCGTGGATCCGGAGCCGGGCGGCGGAGCCGCCCAGGTGGCCGCGGGGATGCTGGCCGCGGTCACGGAACTGCACTACGGCGAGCAGACCCTGCTCGGCCTGAACCTGGCCTCGGCCCGCCGCTACCCGGACTTCGCGGCCGAGCTCACCGACGTCACCGGCCACGACCTCGGCTACCGCCGGTGCGGCACGCTCGCCGTGGCCCTGGACGCCGACGACCGCGCCCACCTGCGCGAACTGCACGCCCTGCAACGCCGGTCGGGGCTGGACTCCGAGTGGCTGTCGGGGCGTGAGTGCCGGCGCCTCGAGCCGATGCTCGCGCCGGGCGTGCGCGGCGGGCTCCGGGTGGACGGCGACCACCAGATCGACCCGCGGCGGCTGGCCGGGGCGCTGGTGGCCGCGTGCGAGCGGGCCGGGGTCGTCGTCCACCGCACCCGGGCCGAGCGCCTGGACGTCGTGCGGGACCGGGCGGCCGGAGTCACCACGACGGGCGGTGCCCAGCTCGGGGCCGGCCAGGTGGTCCTCGCGGCCGGCAGCCTCAGCGGGCGCCTCGCGGGCGTCCCGGACGACGTACTGCCGCCGGTGCGCCCCGTGAAGGGGCAGGTGCTGCGGCTGACCGTGCCGAAGCGGTACGCGCCGTTCCTGAGCCGGACCGTGCGGGCCGTGGTGCGGGGCAGCCAGGTGTACCTGGTGCCGCGCGAGAGCGGGGAGCTGGTCGTCGGGGCGACTAGCGAGGAGCTGGGCTGGGACACGACGGTGACCGCGGGCGGGGTGTACGAGCTGCTGCGCGACGCCCACGAGCTGGTGCCCGGCATCACGGAACTGCCGCTCACCGAGACCCGCGCGGGCCTGCGCCCCGGCTCCCCCGACAACGCGCCGCTGCTCGGCCCGACCGAGCTGGCGGGGTTCTCGCTGGCCACCGGGCACTACCGCAACGGCGTGCTGCTCACGCCGGTCACCGGCGACGCCATGGCCCATGTCCTGACCACCGGTGAACTCCCGGACGAGGCCCGTCCGTTCACGCCGAAGCGTTTCTCTCCCGCCTCGCTGACGGAGCACGCCGCTCTCACGCGGCACACCGCACTCACGGAGCAGCCCGCATGAACATCTCCCTCAACGGGGAGCGGCGAGAGGTCGCTCCCGGTACGGCCCTCGACGTCGCGGTACGGATGCTCACCGCGGCGCCCTCCGGAGTGGCCGCCGCCCTCAACGAAACCGTCGTCCCGCGCGCGCAGTGGCCGTCGACGTCCCTCTGCGAGGGGGACCGCGTCGAGGTCCTCACCGCCGTCCAAGGAGGCTGAACCATGGCCGACGATCCCTTTGTCATCGGCGACACGTCCTTCACGTCCCGGCTGATCATGGGCACGGGCGGGGCGCCCAGCCTGGAGGTCCTGGAGCGGGCGCTGGTGGCGTCCGGCACGGAGCTGACCACGGTCGCGATGCGGCGGGTGGACCCTTCGGTGCACGGCTCCGTGCTCTCGGTCCTGGAGAAGCTCGGGATCCGGGTGCTGCCGAACACGGCGGGGTGCTTCACAGCCGGAGAGGCCGTGCTGACGGCCCGCCTCGCGCGCGAGGCGCTCGGTACGGATCTGGTGAAGCTGGAGGTCATCGCCGACGAGCGGACGCTGCTGCCGGACCCGATCGAGTTGCTGGACGCCGCGGAGACCCTGGTGGACGACGGGTTCACGGTGTTGCCGTACACGAACGACGACCCGGTGCTGGCGCGGAAGCTGGAGGACGTGGGCTGTGCGGCGATCATGCCGCTCGGCTCCCCGATCGGGTCGGGGCTCGGCATCCGCAACCCGCACAACTTCCAGTTGATCATGGAGCACGCGCGCGTGCCGGTGATCCTGGACGCGGGCGCCGGTACGGCGTCGGACGCGGCGCTGGCGATGGAGCTGGGGTGCGCGGGCGTGATGCTCGCCTCGGCGGTGACGCGGGCGCAGGAGCCGGTGCTGATGGCCGACGCGATGCGGCACGCGGTGGAGGCGGGGCGGCTCGCGTACCGGGCAGGACGGATTCCGAAGCGGCACTTCGCGCAGGCGTCGTCTCCTGCGGAGGGCCTGGCCGTGTTGGATCCGGAGCGTCCTGCGTTCTGAGCCGCGTCGCGGTCCCCACTGCTCGGCCACTCGCGCACCACCCGTTTCCAGTCGGTCAAGCGGTCGAACTCTCCCGTGGGGACTGAGCGCCATCGGCAGCCACCACAGCGTGGTTTGCGTCACAGGTCGGCTGCAGTACCAGCCCGATCCTGGCCGAACCGGCAGTCGTGTCAGTGTCGGCTCGTACACTCACCTGCGTGGATACGACCCTTCAGGACCCTCTGGTCGGGCAGGTGCTCGACGGCCGGTATCGCGTGGACGCGCGGATCGCCGTCGGCGGGATGGCCACGGTCTATCGGGCCGTGGACACCCGCCTGGACCGCGTGCTCGCGCTCAAGGTGATGCATCCGGCGCTGGCGGTGGATGGGGTCTTCGTCGAGCGGTTCATCCGGGAGGCGAAGTCCGTCGCCCGGCTGGCGCACCCCAATGTGGTGCAGGTCTTCGACCAGGGCACCGACGGGTCGTACGTCTATCTCGCCATGGAGTACGTCGCGGGCTGCACCCTGCGTGACGTCCTGCGCGAGCGCGGGGCGCTGCAGCCCCGGGCCGCCCTGGACATCCTGGAGCCGGTGCTCGCCGCGCTCGGCGCCGCCCACCGGGCCGGTTTCGTGCACCGGGACATGAAGCCGGAGAACGTGCTGATAGGGGACGACGGCCGGGTCAAGGTCGCCGACTTCGGGCTCGTGCGCTCCGTGGACACCGTGACCAGCACCACCGGTGCCGTGCTCGGCACCGTCTCCTATCTCGCGCCCGAGCAGATCGAGCAGCCCGGCGCCGCCGACGCCCGCGTCGACGTGTACGCGTGCGGGGTCATGCTCTACGAGATGCTCACCGGCGACAAGCCGCACGACGGGGACTCCCCCGCCGTGGTGCTCTACAAGCACCTGCACGAAGACGTCCCGCCGCCGTCGGCGATCGCGCCGGGACTGGCGTACGAGCTCGACGAGCTGGTCGCCTCGGCCACCGCGCGCACCCCGGATCTCCGCCCGTACGACGCCGTGGCGCTGCTCGCCCAGGCCCGACAGACGCGGGCCGCGCTCAGCGAGGACCAGCTGGACGCGATGCCGCCGCAGGCGCTCACCACGGAGCACGGCAACGCCGACGACCGTACGAGCGTGATCCCGCGCGCGCTGACGATCCAGCGGCCGCTGCCGGTGAACGAGGACGAGCCCGAGGCCGTCTTCAACCGGACCAGCCGGCTGGAGACTCCCCCGCCCCCGCCGCCCCGGCGGGGGCGCACCGCGCGTGCTCCGCGCGGCCCGCTGTTCGTCGTCGCCGCCGTCCTGCTGGCCCTCGGCCTCGGCGTCGGCATCTGGTACATCAACTCCGGCCAGTTCACCGAGGTCCCGCCGCTGCTCTCCAAGACCGAGGCACAGGCCAAGGACCGGCTGGAGGACGCCGGGCTGGAGGTCGGCAAGGTCGATCGCGCGTACAGCGACACCTTCGACCGCGGCACCGTCATCAGCTCGGACCCGAAGTCGGGCGCCCGTATCCGGCACAACGACTCCGTGAGCCTGGTCCTCTCGCTGGGCCCGAAGACCGTGAAAGTGCCCGACCTCCAGGGCTACCCGCTGGACAAGGCGCGGAGCGAGCTGAAGGAGCTCGGCCTGGAGCCGGGCGTCGTTAACCGGGAGTTCGACGACGAGGTCACCAGGGGTTCCGTGATCTCCTCGGTCCCCGGGACCGGCACCAAGGTCCGCTCCGGCTCCGCGATCGAGCTCACCGTCAGCAGGGGCAGCCCGGTGGACGTCCCGGACGTCACCGGCGCGAGCCCGGCCGACGCGCGGGCCGAGCTGGAGGAGGCCGGCCTGAAGGTGAAGATCGCCCCCACGCGGGTCAACTCCGAGTTCGACGCGGGCCAGGTCGCCCAGCAGTCTCCGACGTCGGGCGGCAAGCCGGCCGCCGAGGGCGACACCGTCACCCTGATGCTGTCCAAGGGCCCCGAGATGATCGAGGTCCCGGACGTGGTCGGTGACAACGTCGACGACGCCACCGCGGAGCTGAAGGCCGCCGGCTTCGAGGTCGACGAGGACCGTGGCTTGCTCGGCCTGTTCGGCGACACGGTCAAGAAGCAGTCCGTGAAGGGCGGGAAGACCGCGCCCAAGGGGTCGACGATCACGATCACCATCCGATGACCGGGGCCGGTGGCGGCCATGACACCCTGAACGGGTGAAGAGTCAGCAGTCCGCCACCCCGGGAACCCCTCCCGGCCCCTCCCGCAATCCCGTCGGCGGCCACGTCCCCGTGGCCGGCGGCCTCAGCTCCGTCGGGCTCACCTACGCCCATGACCTCAAGGCAGAGACGGTCCAGGTCTTCGTCGCCAACCCGCGCGGCTGGGCGACGCCGGCCGGGAACCCGCGGCAGGACGAGGAGTTCCGCGCGATCTGTGCGGCCGAGTCGATCCCGGCGTATGTGCACGCGCCGTATCTGATCAACTTCGGTTCGCACACCGAGGCGACGGTCGAGAAGTCGGTGGAGTCGCTACGGCACTCGCTGCGCCGCGGCCGGGAGATCGGCGCGCTGGGCGTGGTCGTACACACGGGCAGCGCGACCGGTGGCCGGGAGCGATCGGTGGCGCTGAAGCAGGTACGGGAGCACCTGCTGCCGCTGCTCGACGAGCTGACCCACGACGACGACCCGTATCTGCTGCTGGAGTCCACCGCCGGGCAGGGCGCCTCGCTCTGCTCCCGCACCTGGGACTTCGGGCCGTACTTCGAGGCGCTGGACGCCCATCCGAAGCTCGGGGTCTGCCTGGACACCTGCCACATCTTCGCCGCCGGCCATGACCTGACCGGCCCGTCCGGCATGCACCAGACGCTCGACCTGCTGGTGGACACCGTCGGCGAGGGGCGGCTGAAGCTGATCCACGCCAACGACTCCAAGGACGTCGTCGGCGCGCACAAGGACCGGCACGAGAACATCGGCGCGGGCCATATCGGCGAGGACCCGTTCCGCGCACTGATGACGCACCCGGCCACGGAGGGCGTACCGCTGATCATCGAGACGCCCGGCGGAAAGGAAGGCCACGCGGCGGACGTGGAGCGGCTGAAGAAACTCCGGGGCGCGTAAGCCTTAGGGAATACCCCAGGGGGGTATACGGTTCCTGCTCGATGCAGGAACCGTGACCTGACATGGGGGCCGTCATGCAGCACGAAGCACACGCGTCACACGCTCACCACCACGAGACGGCGGCGACCAGCAGCTGGGCGATGGCCGTCCGGGCCACCCTGCACTGCCTCACCGGCTGCGCCATCGGGGAGGTGCTGGGCATGGTGATCGGCACCGCCCTCGGCTGGGGCACGGTGTCGACACTGATCCTGGCGATCGTCCTGGCCTTCTTCTTCGGCTACGCGCTGACCCTGCGCGGCGTACTGAAGGCCGGCGTCGAACTGCGCGCCGCACTGAAGGTGGCGCTGGCCGCTGACACCCTCTCGATCGCCGTGATGGAGCTGGTCGACAACGGCGTGATCGTGCTGTGGCCGGGCGCCATGGACGCCGAGCTCACCGACCCGCTGTTCTGGTGGGTCCTGGCCATCGCGCTGGCCGTCGCCTTCGTCCTGACGACGCCGGTCAACAAGTGGATGATCGGGCGCGGCAAGGGCCACGCGGTGGTGCACCAGTACCACGGCTGACCGACGACGGGAGTCAGAGCTCGGGCCCGTCCCCGGGCTCCTCCTGGTAGGAGTACCGCTGTTCCTTCCAGGGGTCGCCGATGTTGTGGTAGCCGCGCTCCTCCCAGAAGCCGCGGCGGTCGGCGGTCATGTACTCGACGCCCCGGACCCACTTGGGCCCCTTCCAGGCGTAGAGATGGGGGACGACCAGGCGGAGCGGGAATCCGTGCTCGGCCGTGAGCAGTTCGCCGTCCTTGTGGGTGGCGAAGATCGCGCGCTCGGAGGCGAAGTCGGCGAGGCGCAGGTTGGAGCTGAAGCCGTACTCGGCCCACACCATCACATGGGTGACGGCCGGCGCCGGCGGGGCGATCTCCAGGATCGTCCGGGCCGGAATGCCGCCCCACTCCGCACCGAGCATGCTGAACTTGGTGACGCAGTGCAGATCGGCGAGGACGGTCTTGTACGGCAGGGCCGTGAACTCCTCGTGGGTCCAGCAGTGCTTCTCACCGTCGACGGTCGCCCCGAACACCCTGAACTCCCAGCGCTCGGGCCGGAACTTGGGGACCGGTCCGTAGTGGGTGACGGGCCAGCCGCGCTGCACCCGCTGTCCCGGCGGGAGCTCGGAGTGCGCTGCTGCTCCACCTTCACGCTCCACCGGCTGACCCATGACTCCATCCTGACAGACCTGGGGCAGTGCACCTGACCACACCCCTGCTCAATCCACCTCATAACGGACTAAGCATGCCCTAACTTACTAAGTGAAGACTTACTGGACGATCTTCGCTGCCGGTGCAATCATGCGGCGCAACCTGCCAGTTCCCCCGCGTGGAAGGAGCCTCTGCGATGCAGGGCGACCCCGAGGTCCTCGAATTCCTGAACGAGCAGCTGACCGGCGAGCTGACGGCGATCAACCAGTACTGGCTGCACTACCGGATCCAGGACAACAAAGGCTGGACGAAGCTCGCCAAGTACACGCGTGAAGAGTCCATCGATGAGATGAAGCACGCGGACAAGATCACCGAGCGCATCCTCATGCTGGACGGCCTGCCCAACTACCAGCGCCTGTTCCATGTGCGGGTCGGCCAGACGGTCACCGAGATGTTCCAGGCCGACCGGCAGGTCGAGGTCGAGGCGATCGACCGTCTCAAGCGGGGTATCGAGGTGATGCGCACCAAGGGCGACATCACGTCCGCGAATCTCTTCGAGTCGATCCTCGAGGACGAGGAGCACCACATCGACTACCTGGACACCCAGCTGGAGCTCATCGACAAGCTGGGTGAGGCGCTGTACATCGCGCAGCAGATCGAGCAGCCCAGCTAGGGAGCCGACGGGCGGCGGGAAGCTAGGCCGCGTCCGCCAGGTCGGTGAGCACCGGCTTGCCCTGGTCGGCCAGGTCACGGCGGGGGCACGCGCCCCGGCCCAGGATCGCCTGGATCCGGCGTACGCACGATCCGCAGTCGGTGCCGGCCTTGCAGGCGGACGCTATCTGGCGGGGCGTACAGGCGCCGTCCTCCGCGTGCTTCTTGACCTGCTGCTCGGTGACACCGAAGCAACTGCAGACGTACACGCGGACCACCTCCCGCCGGGATCGAAGTCGTGCCATCCCCTTAATCGGTGAGGCTAACCTAACCTTACCCGGCTCGCAGGAACGGTAAAAGTGCTGTGGGGCGCGGATCGAATGTGATCCGCGCCCCACTCACGTCCCTGTGACAGGCGATGCCGTCACTGGTCCCGGTACATCTCCGCGACGAGGAAGGCCAGGTCAAGCGACTGGCTGCGGTTGAGCCGCGGGTCGCAGGCCGTCTCGTAGCGCTGGTGCAGATCGTCGACGAAGATCTCGTCGCCGCCGCCCACACACTCGGTGACGTCGTCGCCGGTGAGCTCCACGTGGATGCCGCCCGGGTGGGTGCCGAGCGCCTTGTGGACCTCGAAGAAGCCCTTGACCTCGTCGAGCACGTCGTCGAAGCGGCGGGTCTTGTGACCGGAGGCCGCCTCGAAGGTGTTGCCGTGCATCGGGTCGGTCACCCAGGCCACGGTCGCGCCCGAGGCGGTGACCTTCTCGACCAGCTCGGGGAGCTTGTCGCGGACCTTGTCGGCGCCCATGCGGACGATGAAGGTCAGCCGACCCGGCTCACGGTCGGGGTCCAGGCGCTCGATGTACTGCAGCGCCTCCTCGGCCGTGGTCGTCGGGCCGAGCTTGATGCCGATCGGGTTGCGGATCTTCGAGGCGAACTCGATGTGCGCGTGGTCCAGCTGCCGGGTGCGCTCGCCGATCCACACCATGTGCGCCGAGACGTCGTACAACTGCCCGGTGCGGGAGTCGACCCTGGTCAGGGCGGACTCGTAGTCGAGCAGCAGCGCCTCGTGCGAGGAGTAGAACTCGACGGTCTTGAACTCCTCCGGGTCCGCCCCGCAGGCGTGCATGAAGTTCAGCGCCTGGTCGATCTCGCGGGCGAGCTGCTCGTAGCGCTGGCCGGACGGGGACGACTTCACGAAGTCCTGGTTCCAGGCGTGCACCTGACGCAGGTCGGCGTAGCCGCCGGTGGTGAAGGCGCGCACCAGGTTGAGCGTGGACGCGGACGCGTTGTACATCCGCTTCAGGCGCTCGGGGTCCGGGACGCGGGCGGCCTCGTTGAAGTCGAAGCCGTTGACCGAGTCGCCGCGGTACGTCGGCAGGGTCACGCCGTCACGGGTCTCGGTGCCCTTGGAGCGCGGCTTGGAGTACTGGCCGGCGATGCGGCCGACCTTCACGACCGGCACCGAGGCGGCGTACGTCAGCACGGCGCCCATCTGGAGCAGGGTCTTGAGCTTGTTGCGGATGTGGTCGGCGGACACCGCGTCGAAGGCCTCGGCGCAGTCGCCGCCCTGGAGGAGGAACGCCTCTCCCTTGGCGACGGCCGCCATCCGGGCGCGCAGCTGGTCGCACTCGCCCGCGAAGACGAGCGGCGGATACGACTCCAGCTCCGCAACGACTGCGCGCAGAGCCTCGGTGTCGGGGTACTCGGGCTGCTGCGCCGCGGGCAGGTCTCGCCAGGTGTTGCCAGCACTCGCGCTGGTCTTAGCGTTCACGGTCACGCACTCAACATTACGGGGTCGTGTCGGGCGTCCTGCCCCATGCCCAGCAATTGAGACACGGGGTACACCCCTCGGACATGGGGTAGGGTGCCTCGCATGTTCGCGCACTCGACCCAGAACTGGTGGTGGACCGCTCATCCGGCGGCCCACTGATCGCGCGTACGACAGACTTCGCGAAGGCCGCCCGAGGGGCGGCCTTCGGCGTTTCCCGGGGTCCGTTCCTCTCCGACTGAGTACCACCGAGTCTCACTGAGAAGGAGCACGGACCCATGAACCTGCTCGGCTTGCCGGACGATCCCCGACCGTTCGCCCTGCTGCGCCGCCGCACCCCGGGCCAGTACCACGACACGGTCGAGGTCCTCGTCGGCCCGGTCGCCACGTACGACCGCCTGGCCGACCTTCCCGACGAGGGCCTGGCCCTCGTCCCCTTCCGGCAGATCCGCGAGCGCGGCTTCGACGTCCGCGACGACGGCACCCCGCTGACCGTGCTGACGCCCGAGGAGACGTACGGCGTCCCGCTCGCCGAAGCCCTGGAGCAGCTCCCGGCGCACGGCGTGCGGGTCGAGGGCGGTGGCTTCGACGTCGCCGACGAGGAGTACCGCGAGATCGTCGGGCGGGTGCTGCGGGACGAGATCGGGCGCGGCGAGGGCGCGAACTTCGTGATCCGGCGGACGTACGAGGGGGCGATCCCGGGGTTCTCACGGGCCGACGCGCTGGCCCTGTTCCGGCGGCTGCTGGAGGGCGAGCGGGGGGCGTACTGGACCTTCGTCGTGCACACCGGGGAGCGCACGCTGGTCGGGGCGAGCCCCGAGGTGCACGTGCGGATGTCCGGCGGGACCGTCGTCATGAACCCGATCAGCGGGACGTACCGCTACCCGGCGGACGGCCCCACCCCCGAGCATCTGCTCGGCTTCCTCGCCGACGGCAAGGAGATCGAGGAACTGTCGATGGTCGTCGACGAGGAACTCAAGATGATGTGCACCGTCGGCGACATGGGCGGGGTGGTGGTCGGTCCCCGGCTGAAGGAGATGGCGCACCTCGCGCACACCGAGTACGAGCTGCGCGGGAAGTCCTCGCTGGATGTGCGGGAGGTCCTGAAGGAGACCATGTTCGCCGCGACGGTCACCGGCTCGCCCGTGCAGAACGCCTGCCGGGTGATCGAGCGGCACGAAATCGGCGGGCGCGGCTACTACGCCGGGGCGCTGGCCCTGATCGGCCGCGACTCCGGTGGCGCGCAGACCCTTGACTCCCCCATCCTCATCCGCACCGCCGACATCGACGCCGACGGCGGGCTGCGGGTGCCGGTCGGCGCGACACTGGTGCGCGGCTCGGACCCGGCGAGCGAGGTAGCGGAGACCCACGCCAAGGCGGCGGGCGTCCTGGCGGCGCTCGGCGTACGGCCGTCCCGGCCCCGTGCGGAGCACGCGCGCGTGCGTCTCGCCGACGACCCGCGCGTGCGTGCCGCCCTCGACGGGCGCCGCGCCTCGCTGGCCCCGTTCTGGCTGCGGATGCAGGAGCCCTCCGAGGAGCTGACCGGACACGCCCTGGTCGTCGACGGCGAGGACACCTTCACGGCGATGCTCGCGCATGTGCTGCGGTCGAGCGGGCTGGAGGTGAGCGTCCGGCGCTACGACGAGGCCGGACTGCGGGAGGCGGTCCTCGCGCATGGGGGGCCGGTCGTGCTGGGTCCCGGCCCCGGTGATCCCTCCGACCTCACCGACCCCAAGATGCGCTTCCTGCGCGACCTCACCGCCCAGGTCGTCCGCGACCACCGGCACGGCGTCCTCGGCGTCTGCCTCGGGCACGAGCTGATCGCGGCCGAGCTGGGGCTGGAGATCGTACGCAAGGAAGTGCCCTACCAGGGGGCGCAGACGACGATCGACCTGTTCGGGCGGCCGGAGACCGTCGGCTTCTACAACAGCTTCGTGGCGCGCTGCGACGACGAGGTGGCCGAGGAGCTGGGCGCGCACGGCATCGAGGTCAGCAGGGCCGGGAACGGGGAGGTGCACGCCGTACGGGGGCCCGGGTTCGCCGGGGTGCAGTTCCACCCGGAGTCGATCCTGACGCTGAACGGAACGGCCGTCGTACGGGAGTTGGTCGGTCAGCTGCGGAACACGACCGTCTAGCCATCCTGGCGGTCGTCCGGGGGTCGGCGCCCCCGGACCTCCGCCGCGGCCTGTCGTCAGCCGAAGAACACGCCTACCTCGTCGTACAGCTTCGGATCCACCGTCTTCAGCTTGGCCGTCGCCTCTCCGATCGGGACACGGACGATGTCGGTGCCACGCAGGGCGACCATCTTGCCGAAGTCGCGGTCGCGCACGGCCTCGATGGCGTGCAGGCCGAAGCGGGTGGCGAGCCAGCGGTCGAAGGCGCTCGGGGTGCCGCCGCGCTGGATGTGGCCGAGGACCGTGGTGCGGGCCTCCTTGCCGGTGCGCTTCTCGATCTCCTTGGCCAGCCATTCGCCGACGCCGGAGAGCCGGACGTGTCCGAAGGAGTCCAGCGACTCGTCCTTGAGGACCATGTCGCCGTCCTTGGGCATGGCGCCCTCGGCGAC
Organism: Streptomyces sp. NPDC008086; assembly: GCF_042957325.1. Taxonomy (NCBI): domain Bacteria; kingdom Bacillati; phylum Actinomycetota; class Actinomycetes; order Kitasatosporales; family Streptomycetaceae; genus Streptomyces; species Streptomyces sp. NPDC008086. Next base: position 96,509 of record NZ_JBIBIA010000008.1, on the reverse strand, counting down.
GACCACGATGGGGGCGTACGACGCCTTGAAACGGGAGGTGATCCAGGCGCAGACCTTGTCGACGTCGAAGCGCTGCTCGGGGATGAGGATGACGTTGGCGCCGCCGGCCAGCCCGGAGTGGATGGCGATCCAGCCGGCGTGACGGCCCATCACCTCGCATACCAGGACGCGCATATGGGACTCGGCGGTGGTGTGCAGCCGGTCGATCGCCTCGGTCGCGATGCCGACGGCGGTGTCGAAGCCGAAGGTGTAGTCGGTCGCGGACAGGTCGTTGTCGATCGTCTTGGGTACGCCGACGCACGGCACTCCGTACTCGTCGGAGAGGCGGGCGGCGACGCCGAGGGTGTCCTCGCCGCCGATCGCGATGAGCGCCTCGACCTCCTGCTTGGCGAGGTTCTCCTTGATGCGCCGGATGCCGTCCTCCTGCTTGAGAGGGTTGGTGCGCGAGGAGCCGAGGATGGTGCCGCCGCGGGGCAGGATGCCGCGCACGGCGGGGATGTCGAGACGGATGGTGTCGTTCTCGAGCGGACCTCGCCAGCCGTCCCGGAAGCCGACGAAGTCGTAGCCGTACTCCTGCACGCCCTTGCGGACGACGGCCCGGATGACGGCGTTGAGACCGGGGCAGTCGCCGCCTCCGGTCAGTACTCCGACCCGCATGGAAATGTCCCTTCGCCGCGGTTGCCTGGTGAGGCCACGCTAATGGTGAGCCAGGTCACAACGGGATGGGTCGGAACGGCAATTCCGGTGAACCGCCGGGTGTTTGGTTTACGCGCCGTCAATCCGCGTCGTCAATCCGTGTCGTCAATCGGACGATCGGTGGATCACTCGTCGTCGAGGCCGCGCTCTATCGCGTACCGCACCAGCTCCACCCGGTTGTGCAGCTGGAGCTTGCCGAGGGTGTTCTGGACGTGGTTCTGGACCGTGCGGTGGGAGATGACCAGGCGTTCGGCGATCTGCTTGTAGCTCAGGCCCTTGGCGACGAGCCGCAGCACCTCGGTCTCGCGCTCGGTGAGCTGCGGGGCCTTCGGCTGGTCGGCGTCGGGGGCGGCGGGCCCCGGGTCGGAGGCGAGGCGGCGGTACTCGCCGAGGACCAGACCGGCGAGGCCCGGCGTGAACACGGGGTCGCCGACGGCCGTACGGCGCACCGCCTCGAGCAGTTCCTCCGTCGAGGCCGACTTCAGCAGATAGCCGGTGGCGCCCGACTTCACGGCCTCCAGGACGTCGGCGTGCTCGCCGCTCGCGGACAGGACCAGGACGCGCAGCGCCGGGTTGTGGGCGACGAGTTCCTTGCAGACCTGGACGCCGGGCTTGGCCGGCAGGTTGAGGTCCAGCACGAGGACGTCGGGGGCGGCGGCCTTGGCACGGCGGACGGCCTGGTCGCCGTCGCCCGCCGTGGCGACCACGTCGAGGCCGGACTCCGCCAGGTCGCGGGCGACCGCGTCCCGCCACATGGGGTGGTCGTCGACCACCATGACCTTGATCGGTCCTCGCTGTCCGCCCTGCCCGTCCTGCCCGTGCGCGGTGTCCGTCATCGCTGCTCCGCCTTCCCCCGTGAAGCGCTGTCGGCCTTCGGTACTTTCAGTTCCACTTCGGTGCCCTGGCCCGGCACCGAGATCAATTCGGCGCTGCCGCCGAGGTCCCGCAGCCGCCCCCGGATCGACAGAGCGACACCGAGCCGCCCCTCGCCCTCGGCCTGGGCGAGCCGGCCCTCGGGGATGCCGGGGCCGTCGTCCCGTACGGTGACGATCACCTCGTCGGGCTCGTCCTCGACGAGGATCCACGCACGCGCGTGCTCCCCCGCGTGCCTGCGGACGTTGTCCAGGGCCGCCCCCACGGCCGCGGCCAGCTCCCGGGCGGCGGCCGGGGCCAGTGTCACGGGCGCGCCGGGCTCGGCGAGACTGACCTTCGCGCCGGCGTACGGGGCGAGCAGCGCGCGCAGGTCGACCGGACCGGTGGATTCGTCCGGCTCCTCCACGGCGACCACGACGGCCCCCTCGGCGGCGTCGTCCGACACACGCGACACCGGCACCAGGCCGCCCGAGACCAGCGTGCGCAGCGCGACCTCCTGCTCGCCGGCCATCCGGCCCAGCTCGGCCGCCTCGCCGCCGATCACGGCGCCGCGCCGCTGCACCATCGCCAGCACCTGCAGCACGCTGTCGTGGATGTCCCGCGCGAGCCGCTCCCGCTCCCGGGTCGCCGCCTCGATCTCCAGGGCCCGGGCGAGGGTGCGCTCGGAGGCGCGGGCGACCTCGACGACGTAGCCGATGGCGATGGAGGCGATCCAGACGAGCAGCACCATGTGGACGGTGTCGCGGGTCGGTACGCCGGAGCGGTGGATCAGGTTGGCGGCGGCGACCAGGGTGGAGGCGAAGGCGGCCCAGCGCCAGCCGCCCTTGATGGCGAAGGCGAGCACGGCGCCCGCGGTCCATATCGACGGCAGTGTCGGGGCTCCGGCCTCGATCCGCGCGGGTGTCTCGGCGAGCCGGGTGAGCAGGATGCCGGCCAGGGCGATGGTGAGGTCGACGGCGAGGAAGCGCTTGGTGCAACTCGCGGCGTTCGCGACGCGGGGCAGGGTGGCCAGGGTCCACACGGCCAGTACGGCGTAGTAGGCGACGGCCACCCAGGGGCGGGCGATCTCGTCGTAGGCGCTGATGAACAGCCCGATCGCGTACACCATGGTCAGCACCCGGTAGCCGGCCAGCGCACGCCACAGCGGCTGCTCGACCGACATCCTCATGACCCGCTCGCGCTTGGCCATTCCCCCCACCCCGTGTTCTCGAGTCGCCCGCCCGGACTGCCCTCCCGGGGCCGCCGAGCGCTCCTCGTCCGCCTACTTCGGCTTCTTCGCCTGTTCCTTCTTCGCCTGTTCCTTCTCGGCCTTCGCGGCATCCGCGATCTGCCGCTTCGCGGCCGTCGCGTACATGTCGACGTATTCCTGACCGGAGAGCTTCATGATCTCGTACATGACCTCGTCGGTCAGCGCGCGGAGCACGAAGCGGTCGTGCTCCATGCCCTGGTACCGGCTGAAGTCCAGCGGCTTGCCGATCCGGATGCCCGGCCGCATCAGCTTGGGCATGACCTGGCCTGGCGGCTGGATCTTCTCCGTGTCGATCATGGCGACCGGGACGACCGGCGCCCCGGTGGCGAGCGCCACGCGCGCGAGGCCGCCTGGCTTGCCCCGGTAGAGCCGCCCGTCGGGCGAGCGCGTGCCCTCCGGGTAGATACCGAACAGCTCACCGCGCTCCAGCACCTCTATGCCGCTCTTGATGGCCGCCTCGCCCGCCCCGCGTGCCCCGGAGCGGTCCACGGGCAACTGGCCGACGCCCTTGAAGAAGGCGGCCGTCATCCGGCCCTTGACGCCGGGCGTCGTGAAGTACTCGGCCTTCGCGATGAAGGTCACCTTGCGGTCGAGGACCGCGGGCAGGAAGAACGAGTCGGAAAACGAGAGGTGGTTGCTCGCCAGGATCGCGGCGCCCTCGGCCGGAATGTTCTCCAGGCCCTCCACCCAGGGCCGGAAGGCGACCTTCAACGGTCCCCCGATGGCCACCTTCATCGCGCCGTACAACAACCGAGTGCCTCCTGTGTCTGTCGATCAGACCTTAACCCGGAGCACTGTCAATGAGTCCGACGGCCCTGGTCGGTGTCAGTGCGGTCGCGTACGGTGAACCACACCTGGCTGTACCGATCGTTCTCGTCCACGTCCGTCCTTCTCACGAACAGGAGACCGTAAGGTGCCGGTCCTTCCTGGAGCCGAGCCGTACCGCCGCGAGGGCGGGGAGACCGGGGTCCTCCTCTGCCACGGCTTCACCGGTTCCCCCCAGTCGCTGCGCCCCTGGGCGGCGTATCTCGCCGAGCGCGGGCACACCGTCTCGCTGCCGCTGCTGCCGGGCCACGGCACACGCTGGGAGGACATGCGGCTCACCGGCTGGCAGGACTGGTACGCCGAGGTGGACCGCGAGCTGCGCGGTCTGCGCGACCGCTGCGCCCGGGTCTTCGTGGCCGGCCTCTCCATGGGCGGCACCCTGGCCCTGCGGCTCGCCGCCAAGCACGGCGAGGGCGTCGCGGGCGTGCTGGTCGTCAACCCGGCGAACAAGATGCACGGACTGTCCACGTACACCCTGCCGGTGTCCCGTCACTTCGTCCGGACGGCGCCGGGGATCGTGAGCGACATCGCCAAGGAGGGCGGCGTGGAGATCGGGTACGACCGGGTGCCGCTGCACGCGGCCCACTCTCTGCGGAACTTCTTCCGGCTGGTCGACGGCGAGTTGCCGCAGGTCACGCAGCCGCTGCTGCTTCTGCGCAGCGCCCAGGACCACACGGTGCCGGCGGCGGACTCGGCCCGGATCCTGAGTCGGGTGTCCTCCACGGACGTAACGGAGATCGTGCTGGAACAGAGCTATCACGTGGCGACGTTGGACCATGACGCGGACCGGATCTTCGAGCAGAGCATCGGCTTCATCGACCGGCTCGCGACCGGCGTCGGCAGAGAAGGGACGACTGCACGTGGCTGAGCACGACTCCGACCGCGAGAGGCGTGAGGACCGCGACGATCGCGAGCCGGAAGAGCAGCACGTCCCGTTCGACGAGGACGCCGCCTGGGCAGCGATCGTCGCCGGATACGGCGAGGAGCCGCCGGACCCGCCGGGCTCGAAACCGTTCAAGTCGGTGGAGGACCTGGCGCTGCTGGAGTCCGACACCAACGACGGCACGAACGGCGCGACGGGCGACGGGACGGACGGGGGCCGCGAACCCGAGAAGGGCGAGAAGAGCGGCAACGGCGCGAAGTCCGAGCAGGCCGACGAGCCCACGGCCGACCGGGACGACAAGCCGGTGAAGCCGCTGGGCAGCTCCGTCTCCTTCGCCCCCGGCGTCGGCCCGCGCGACTACAGCGTGCCCGAGCCGTCCGAGGAGGACTTCGACGCGGACGACGAGGGCCACTTCGTCCCGCCGGAGCCGCCGCCGCTGCCCGCCGCCGACGCGACCGCGAAGTTCGCCTGGCTCGGCGTGATCGGCGGGCCGATCCTGCTGCTGCTCGCCGTCCTGCTCGGCTGGGACATGACGTGGTGGCTGGCCACGCTGAGCGTCGGCGGGTTCCTGGGCGGCTTCGCCACGCTGGTGATGCGGATGAAGACGGACGACGAGGACGACGACGATCCCGGGCGGGGCGCGGTCGTCTAGAACGCTCCAGGACGCGCTAGGACGCCGGTACTTTGAGGGCGGCCAGGACCGGAAGGTGGTCCGTGGCCGCCCTCAGGTCTGTCTCCGTCACACCGGGCCGGCCCATGGGCACCCCGCAGCCGAGCACCTCGATGCCCTTGGTGGCGAAGATCGCGTCGATACGTTGGTGCGGGTCGGCCGGGGTCGAGGTGTACTCGGCGCCCCAGGGGGCGGTGGCCCAGCAGTCCTGGAGATCCTCGGCCATGCGGCGGAAGGTGCGGCCGGCGGGGCGTTCGTTCAGGTCGCCGCCCGCGACGGCGTGCTCCACCCCCATGCCGGCCAGCCGGTCGAGCAGCATGCCGCCCTGCTCGTGGCGTTCGTCCTTCTGCAGGGAGAGGTGGCAGCTCAGGACGCCCAGGCGGGCACCGCCGAACCGGACCACCGCGGTGGCGAAGCCACGCCGGTGCAGTCCCGGGGTGAGGGGGAGAAGGACGTCTTCCGTGCGCTCCACGGTGGCCCTCAGGTTGCAGAGGATCGCCGGGCCCGCGGCGGTGGCGCCGCCGGTGAGGATGACGAGGTTCGCCGCGCGGGCCAGGCGGGAGAGCTTCTTGCGCCAGCGGAAGAAGCGGGGGGCTTCCTGGATGAGGACCAGGTCGGGGGTGCAGGCGGTGATGACGCGGGCGAGGGCGTCCGTGTCGTCGCGCATCGAGCGGATGTTGTAGCTGAGGACTCGGATGACGGCTGAACCGTCGGGCTCCGTGCGGGAATTGGGGAGCGACTCCATGGCGATCAATTTACGCCTAATGGCTCGGGGCGCGGGGTTTGTGCGCGACTGCCGGTTCGTCGTGGCTTGTCGCGCCCACACGGCGGAGCCGCATGGTGATACAGCCCCGCGCCCCCCAAGAAGCTCGGCACAGTCCCCGGTGCCGAAAAGGCGAGCCTTACATGATGGGGTCGGGCTCCCGGGCCAGGTCCGCCGCGCCCACCAGGCCCGCCTTGTTGCCCAGCTGGGCCGCGATGACGTCGGCGACCGGGCGCCAGTTGCCGCCGACCAGCCAGCGCTTGTAGGACTTGCGGATGGGGTCGAGGACCAGTTCGCCCTCGTCGGAGAGGCCGCCGCCGACGATGAAGGCGGACGGGTCGAACAGGGAGGCCAGGTCGGCGAGGCCGGCGCCGGCCCAGCGGGCGAGTTCGCGGTAGGAGTCGACGGCGACCGGGTCGCCCTGGCGGGCGGCCATGGAGATGTGCTTGCCCTCGATGCCCTCGGGGCTGCCGTCGCCCAGGCCGAGCAGGATCTCGGCGTTCTCGGGGGTGGCGTTGGCGCGCTGCTTGGCGTATCTGACCAGGGCGCGACCGGAGGCGTACTGCTCCCAGCAGCCCTGCGACCCGCAGCCGCACAGGAGGCCGTCCGGGACCATGCGGATGTGGCCGAACTCGGCGGCCACGCCGTAGTGCCCGCGGCGCAGCTTGTTGCCGATGATGATGCCGCCGCCGAGACCGGTGCCCAGGGTGATGCAGATGACGTTGCGGTGGCCCTTGCCGGCGCCGAACTTGTACTCGCCCCACGCGGCCGCGTTGGCGTCGTTCTCCACGACGACCGGGAGGCCGACGCGGGCCTCGACCTTCTCCTTCAGCGGCTCGTTGCGCCAGTCGATGTTGGGGGCGAAGTACACCTCCGAGCGCTGGCGGTTGACGTATCCGGCCGCACCGATACCCACGCCGACGATCTCGTGCCCGGCGCGCGCACCCTCCACCGCGGAGGCGATGGCGTCCACGATGCCCTCGGGCGTGCCCGGGGTCGGCACCTTGTGGGTCGAGAGGATGTTGCCTTCCTCGTCGACCACGCCGGCCGCGATCTTCGTGCCGCCGATGTCGACGCCGATGGTGAGTCCCATGAATCCCTCAGTTTCGGTCGAGCCCCGCTACGGCCAACCGTACCCGAGGCCCTGCCGTCGGGGCCCCGTCGTCCGCCCGGCGGACGGGGCCTGCCGACGGCCTGCGGATCCGGGGGAATCAGTCCAGGTCGATGCGTTCTCCGGGCCCGGCGTCGTCGCCCCGGTCGGGGCGGTCCGGGCGCTCGTCCAGGTCGTGCCCGCCGGTCTCGCGGGTGGTCCAGCGTCGTTCCTGGGCCTGGACCGCGGAGCGGTAGGCGGCGAGGAGTTCGCTGCCGGCCGCCGCGAGGTGGTCGAAGACGTCCGGGTTGCGCTCTATGACGGGCTCGACGGCCGCCTTGGCCTGCTCCACGACCTGCTTGACCACCTGCTGGGCGGCGGGTCCGGCGACCGCGCCGAGCAGCGGGGACTGGAGGGTGGACAGCTTGTCCGCGACGGCGTCGACGAGCTTGCGCAGCTCCTCGGCGGCGGCGCCCGGCTGCGGACCGTACTGGGCGCGGCGGCGCTCCTTCTCCTGCGCGAGGTCCTCGGCGCACGCCGTCGCCCAGGCGTCGGCGTCGGTCGCCCGTACCTCGTCGATCGCCTCTTGCTCCGCGGCGTCGGACGGGGGGAGCTCTTCGCTCATGACGGACTCCTGACTACGGTTCGTCTCTACGACGTTACCCGAACGGGCGTACCTGCTTCACCGTGCGCCCGGCCAGAGATCCGGGTCCGGCGCGAACCGGATCCGTAGCTCGCCGTCGCGCAGTCCGGCCCCGTCCACCCGGCACCTGCGCAGCGCGGACGGCAGCGGCACGATACGCCGGAACTGGCCCGCCGTGACGACGAGTTCGTCGCCGCGCCGGATGAGGTCGAGTTCGTCGCGTACGGCGCCGGGCAGCGGGATGTGCCAGACGAGGACGCCGTCCTCGGCGAGCCGGTCGGTGACGGGCCACTCGACCGTGGACGCCGTGTCGTTGACGGTGGACACGGCGAGATCGGCGAGGTCGTGGGGGCCGCGCGGGTCGCGTCCGAGGTGGGCGACGGTGTGGATGTCGTGCCCGCCCTCCCGCCACTCCTCCAGGGCCTTGCGCTGCTGGGCGACGGGCCCGTCGAGCCAGCTGCCCGGTACCGCCTCCGTCTCGGGCAGGACCCGGTTGGCGACCAGCAGGTCGGGGCGCAGGCCCCGCAGGGCGAGCGCGAGGCGGGCGGCCCGTACGGCGTCAGCGCCGCCCGGGCCGGGCTCGGCGACCAGCCGTACGACGGTGTCCCGGTCGGCGACGACGGCCTCGACGGCGGCGAGGTCGAGGTCCCAGCGGGCCGCGGTCTCGTACAGCCACTCCGCGGGCATCGGAACGCCGGCCAGCCGCCCCAGCACGGGCCGCAGCGCGCGGGCCGCCTGCCGCTCGGGCGGGAGCAGCCGGCGCAGGTAGCGGCGCAGCTCTTCGGGGAGGGAGAGCAGGGCGAGGGCGTGCGGGGTGGCCGGGAGGTCGACGACGAGGAGGTCGTGCGCCTCGGCGAGCGCGGCGTCCCGCAGTGCCCGCAGCAGCGCGAGTTCCTCGGCGCCGGGCAGCGGAGTGACCTCCTCCGGGTCGAGCCGGGAGGCACCGAGCAGGTCGAGCGCGGAGGAGGCGCGCTCCTGGAAGGCGGCGAGGTCGTCCCGGAACCCGGTGGCCGCGTCGGGCCGCCACGCGGTGAGGTTCGTCGTGACCTCGCTCGGGGCCGGCCCCGTACTCGCGCCGAGTGCCGCGCCCAGGGTGTCGGTACGGTCGGCACTCAGGACCAGGGTCCGGGTGCCCTCGCGGGCGGCGGCGAGCGCGGTGGCGGCCGCGACGGTGGTACGTCCGCTGCCGCCGGGTCCGGTGATCAGGATGGTGCGCATGGGGCTGAACCGTAACGGACGCCGGGGTTCAGCCCGGTGGACAGGTGCCCGGCCCTACGGGGCACTTCCAGCCCGTCCGGCGTCTGAGGACGCGGCCCGGAGGCCCGATGGGGGCCAGGGGGCGGAGCCCCCTGGCGGGGTCGAAGGGGCAGCGCCCCTTCAGGATGGGACGGGTAGGGGCGACGGGGGCGAGGAACCCTACTTGCCCGACTCCACCCGCTTCTTCAACCCCGCCAACGCCCGGTCGATGATGACCTTCTCCGCCTTGCGCTTGATCATCCCCAGCATCGGGATCTTGACGTCGACGGTCAGCTGGTAGGTGACCTCGGTCGCCCCCGCCCCGGCCGGCTTCAGGAGGTACGAGCCGTCGAGCGACCGCAGCATCTGGGACTTCACCAGCGTCCAGGACACCTCGTTGTCCCCGGTCCAGGTGTACCCCAGCACCTGGTCGTCCTTGATCGCCCCGGCGTCCATGACGAGCCGGACCTGCTCGGCACGGCCCTGGCCGTCGGTCTTGAGGACTTCCGCCTCCTTCACCTCACCGGTCCAGTCCGGGTAGCGCGCGAAGTCGGCGATCACCCCCATGACATCGGCCGGTGCCGCCTCGATCGTGATGCTCGAGCTGGTGTGTTCCGCCATCGCCGTGGCTCCTCCAGAAGCGGTCCGGTAAGAAGTCGTGATGCGCACGCGTGCGCAGCGTGAAGGCTACCGCGCGCCCGACCAGCCGACTTCACCCCACCTCACCACTCCAGCGCCCAGGGCTTCCCCGACGCGGCGAAGTGCCCCACGTTCACACACTCCGTCGCCCCGATCCGCATCCGCCGGACGAGCGGCTGATGGACGTGCCCGAACAGCGAATAGCGCGGGCGGGTCCGCCGAATCGCCTCCAGCAGTGCCTTGCTGCCCCGCTCGAAACGCCGCGCCACCGTGTCGTACACCAACTCGGGCACCTCGGGCGGAATGTGCGTGCAGAGCACGTCCACCTCCCCCAGGGCCTCGATCTTCGCGGCGTACTCCTCGTCGCTGATCTCGTACGGCGTCCGCATCGGGGTGCGCAGGCCGCCGCCCACGAAGCCGAAGACCCACCCGCCGATCTCGACCCGCTCCCCGTCCAGCACGGTCGTGCCGGGGCCGGCGTACTCCGGCCACAGGGGCGGCATGTCGACATTGCCGTAGGTGGCGTACGTCGGTGTCGGGAACGCCGCGAACAGCTCGGCGTACTGCTTGCGGACCGCCTTCTCGATCACCACCCACCGGTCCGAGCCGACTCCGGCCCACAGCCGCGCCCCCAGCTCGCGCGCCTCCTCGAAGCGCCGGGCGGTGCGCAGCTCCACGATGCGGTCGGCGTTCTCCACGCCGAAGAGGTCGGGGAAGATGCCGCGCGAGTGGTCGGCGTAGTCGAGGAACAACACCAGGTCGCCCAGGCATATCAAGGCGTCCGCGCCCTCGCCGGCCCTGGCCAGGTCGCGGGCGTTGCCGTGTACGTCGCTGACCACATGGACGCGGGTCCTGCTGTTTCCCGTCGGTGTCGGTGCCATGGCGATCAAGGGTAAGCGTGTGCGGCAAACGTGAACAGTGGCGGCCGAACCGATGGTTACTGGCCAGTCGTCAGACGGCTCGACTACTGTGCGCGCAGAGGTACCAATCCGTGTGACGCAGCGAACATCTCGCCGGACCCCCCTGTCGAAGAAGCCATACCGGCGGGTAACGTCCGGTCGGTCCAGTCGTGCTCTGAGTTTCAACATGTGAATCCCAGAGCACTTGCCCGAGCCATGGACCGCACCGTCGCATCGCACAACGTCGTGGCGCCGGCGCCCTATGAGGAGCAGCAGTCTTGCGCGAGTTCAGCCTTCCGGCTTTGTACGAGGTCCCTGCGGACGGCAATCTGACCGACATCGTCCGCAGAAACGCCGCGCAGCACCCGGACGTCGCCGTCATCGCCCGCAAGGTGGGCGGTGCCTGGCAGGACGTCTCGGCCACCACCTTCCTCGCCGAGGTGCACGCGGCCGCGAAGGGGCTCGTCGCCGCCGGGGTCGGACCGGGCGACCGGGTCGGCCTGATGTCCCGTACGCGCTACGAGTGGACCCTGCTGGACTTCGCGATCTGGTCGGCGGGCGCGGTCACCGTGCCGGTGTACGAGACCAGCTCGCCGGAGCAGGTGCAGTGGATCCTCGGCGACTCGGGCGCGACGGCCGTGATCACGGAGCTGGACACCCACACCGCCGCCGTGGAGTCGGTGCGCGACGCGCTGCCCGCGCTCAAGCACGTCTGGCAGATCGAGGCCGGCGGTATCGAGGAGCTGGGCCGGCTCGGGCAGGACATCAGCGACGCGACGGTCGAGGAGCGCAGCTCGCTGGCGAAGGCCGACGACCCGGCGACGATCGTGTACACCTCCGGCACGACCGGCCGCCCCAAGGGCTGTGTGCTGACCCACCGCAGCTTCTTCGCCGAGTGCGGCAACATCGTCGAGCGGCTGCGTCCGCTGTTCCGCACCGGCGAGTGCTCGGTGCTGCTCTTCCTCCCGCTGGCCCATGTCTTCGGCCGCCTCGTGCAGGTCGCGCCGATGATGGCGCCGATCAAGCTGGGCACCGTCCCGGACATCAAGAACCTCACGGACGAGCTGGCCGCGTTCCGCCCGACGCTGATCCTCGGCGTGCCGCGCGTCTTCGAGAAGGTCTACAACTCGGCGCGCGCCAAGGCCCAGGCCGACGGCAAGGGCAAGATCTTCGACAAGGCCGCGGACACCGCGATCGCCTACAGCAAGGCGCTGGACACCCCGTCCGGCCCGCCGGTCGGCCTGAAGATCAAACACAAGGTCTTCGACAAACTCGTCTACAGCAAGCTGCGCGCGGTGCTCGGCGGCAAGGGCGAGTACGCCATCTCCGGCGGCGCCCCGCTGGGCGAGCGGCTCGGGCACTTCTTCCGCGGCATCGGCTTCACGGTCCTGGAGGGCTACGGCCTGACCGAGTCCTGCGCCGCGACCGCGTTCAACCCCTGGGACCGCCAGAAGATCGGCACGGTCGGCCAGCCGCTGCCCGGCTCGGTCGTGCGGATCGCGGACGACGGGGAGGTGCTGCTGCACGGCGAGCACCTGTTCAAGGAGTACTGGAACAATCCGGGCGCGACCGAGGAGGCGCTGGCCGACGGCTGGTTCCACACCGGTGACATCGGCACCCTCGACGAGGACGGCTACCTGAGGATCACCGGCCGCAAGAAGGAGATCATCGTCACCGCGGGCGGCAAGAACGTCGCCCCGGCCGTGATCGAGGACCGCATCCGGGCGCACGCGCTGGTCGCGGAGTGCATGGTGGTGGGCGACGGGCGGCCGTTCGTGGGCGCGCTGGTCACCATCGACGAGGAGTTCCTGGGCCGCTGGTGCGCCGACCACGGCAAACCGGCGGGCTCCACCGCGGCGTCGCTGCACGAGGACCCCGACCTGCTGGCCGCGATCCAGTCGGCGGTCGACGACGGCAACGCCGCGGTGTCGAAGGCGGAATCGGTGCGGAAGTTCCGCATTCTTCCCTCCCAGTTCACGGAGGACTCGGGCCATCTGACGCCGTCGCTGAAGCTGAAGCGCAACGTCGTGGCGAAGGACTTCGCGGACGAGATCGAGGCGATCTACCAGAAGTAGCGCACTCCTTTCGTACGACGGCTCATGGCGCGGTGTCCTCCAGGAGGACCCGCGCCATCGTGCGTTCGGCGAGCGCGGTGATCGTCACGAACGGGTTCACCCCGATCGACCCGGGCACGAGCGAGCCGTCGGTGACGTAGAGCCGCGAGTACCCCCTCACCCGGCCGTAGTCGTCGGTCGCCTTCCCCAGCACGCAGCCGCCCAGCGGGTGGTACGTGAAGTCGTCGGCGAAGACCTTGTTGCCCGAGCCGAACAGGTCGTACCGGTAGATGGTGGTGTTCGCCCGGTTGATCCGGTCGAACAGCTTCTTCGCCATCCCCACGGACACGGCACTCTGCGCGGCACTCCAGCCCAGCTTCACGGCTCCCGTGGCGCTGTCGTACGAGAACGACGCGCGCTCCGGGTTCTTGGTGATCGCCAGATAGAGGCTGACCCAGTGCTCGAGGCCCGTCGGCAGGGGCGCGATCTCGGCGAAGACGGGGTTGGCGGCGTTGGCCCAGTCGTCGATGCCCATGACCGGCATGGTCGACTGGTTCGCCCCGACGGTGTCCCACAGGTGGTTGGCCCGCCCGAGCATGACGTTGCCGTTGGTCCCCCACCCGGCGCCGACGCTCGCGTCCAGCGCGGGAAGGGTGCCCGACTCCCTGGCCCGGACGAGGAGTTCGGTGGTGCCGACGCTGCCGCCGCCGAGGAAGAGGTACGTACAGCCGTACTCCTTGGTCTCCACGACGGCCCCGGTGTCGTCGATCCGGTCGACGGCCAGGACGTACGTCCCGTCGGCGGCCCTGCTGATCGACCTCACCCGCTCCAGGGTGTGGATGGTGACGTTCCCGGTGCCGAGCGCGGAGGCGAGGTACGTCTGGTCGAGGCTGCGCTTGCCGTGGTTGTTTCCGTAGATCACCTCGCCGGCGAGCGCCGATCTGGTGGACGTGCCGGCCGCCTCGCGCTGCATGTACCCGAAGTCGTAGACGTTGGGCACGAAGGTGGTCCGCAGACCGGCGTTGCTCGCGTGCTTGCGGGAGATCCGGGTGAAGCGGTACCACTCCGTGGACTCGAACCACGCGGGGTCGACGGTGTTGACGCCGAGCATGGAGCGGGCGCGTGGGAAGTACGTGCGGTACATCTCCGCGGTGTCCACGGTCGGGAACTGCTCGGCGAAGTAGGACTGGAGGGGGGTGACGGCCATGCCGCCGTTGACCAGGGAGCCGCCGCCGACGCCCCGGCCGACGTACACGGACATGTGGTCGTAGTGCACGCGGTCCAGGACTCCCGGGTAGGGGCTGATGTCCTTGTTGACCACGTCCAGCCACAGGAAGGTGGCGAGCGGGGCCTCGGTGCGGGTGCGGAACCACATGGAGCGGCGGTCGGGGGCGGCGGTGGAGCAGAAGACCTTGCCGTCGGGGCCGTTGGTGTTCCACAGGCGGCCCATCTCCAGGACGAGGGTGCGGACGCCGGCCTCTCCGAGGCGGAGGGCGGCGACCGCGCCGCCGTAGCCGGAGCCGATGACTATGGCCGGGGTGGATTCGACCGCCTCGGGCTCGGCTTCCTTGGCCGCGGCGAGGGAGACGCGGGTGAAGCCGAGGGTGGCGGCGGTTTGCAGGGCCGCCATGCCGAGGATTTGACGTCTTGTCAGCTGACGCTGCATCAGGTTTGATGTCATGTGCGCAGCATGGGCGGATTATTGGGTTCCGCCTAGTGGGGTGCCGCGTATTCATGGTGGGCGGGTGTGGGTTGTTTGTGGTTGATCGCGCCCCTGAAAGATGGGCGTCGCACTACAGCAACTGCTTCAAGTGATCTGCCAGCAGGTCCCAGCGCCACCTCTCCTCGACCCACTCCCTGCCGCGCTCGCCCATCCTCCGGCGCAGTTCGGGGTCTCCCAGGAGCGTGACGATCCGGTCGGCGGCCTCCTCCGGGGAGCCGCCCCGCACCACCCAGCCGGTCTCCCCGTCGAGTACGGCGTCCGGTGCGCCGCCCGAGTCACCGGCCACGACCGGCAGGCCGGTCGCCGATGCCTCCAGGTAGACGATGCCGAGGCCCTCCACATCGAGGCCTCGCCGCCTGGTACGGCAGGGCATCGCGAAGACGTCGCCGGCACCGTAGTGAGCGGGGAGGTCGGACCAGGGGACGGGGCCGGTGAAGTGGACGGAGTCGGCGACGCCCGTCTCCTGCGCCAGCCGCCTCAGATCCTTCTCGTACGGGCCGCCCCCGACGATCAGCAGTACGGTGTCCGGCTCGGCGGCCAGGATGCGGGGCATGGCCTGGATCAGGGTGTCCTGGCCCTTGCGCCGGACCAGACGGGAGACGCAGACGACCACCGGGCGGTCCGTGAGGCCCAGCCGGGCGCGGACCTCGTCGCCGCCCGAACCGGGATGGAAGGTCTTCTCGTCCACCCCTGGCGGCAGCTGCACCATCCGTGCGGCCGCGGCCGGCGTCAGGGCCGTGGCGATCCGCGAGCGCGTGTACTCGCCCAGGTAGGTGATCGTGTCCGTCGACTCCCCGATCCGCCCCAGCAGCTGGCGGGCCGCGGGCAGCTGGGCCCACCCGGCCTCGTGGCCGTGGGTCGTGGCCACGATCCGCTCGGCGCCCGCCTTCCTGAGCGCCGGGGCCATCAGACCGAGCGGGGCCGCCGCCCCGAACCACACCGACGTACAGCCGTGCTCACGCAGCAGTCCGACCGCGCGCCGGGTCGCGCCGGGCGTCGGCAGCAGCATCGTCGTACGGTCCCGTACGACCGTGAAAGGCTGCTCGGCGTCGAAGGCGGCGGTGGCCTCGACGCCCTCTCGGCCGCGCTTCCAGGTGGAGGCGTGGACGACTAGCCGCTCAGGGTCGAGGCGTAGCGCCATGTTGTGCAGGAACGCCTGGATGCCGCCGGGGCGGGGCGGGAAGTCGTTGGTCACGATCAGCGTCTTGTGCATCGCCGCCGACCTTATCGAAGCCGCCGTTCACAGGTGGGGCTCGGCCACGTGTGTGGCCCGCACACAGCTGGACACGACATCATGTTGCCTGAGACGGGCAGCGAACGGCAGGGGTTCTGGTGGAGACGACAGGCACGCGGCGATCCCTGGCGTGGCTTGTGGGCGTCTGGGCGCTGACCAGGGTGGCTCTGCTGCTCTTCGTGTTCAAGGTGTACGTCTTCCCCGGCCCCGACGTCACCAGCGACGTGTCGGTGATCTACCAGGGCTGGTACGAGGTGCTGCGCACCGGAACGTTCCCGCTGGACGACGTGACCTGGCAGTACCCGCCCGCCGCGGCGCTGCCGATCCTGTCCCCGGCGCTGGTGTTCTGGCTGGACTACACGTCGGCGTTCTTCGTGCTGTGCTTCGCCGCGGACCTGGTCGTGCTGCTGCTTCTGCTGTACGCCGGTCTGCGGTCCGGGCGGACGTTGCGCGGGGCGTGGGTGTGGGCGGTGGGGGTGCCGCTGCTGGGGCCGACCGTGTACGCCCGGTACGACGTGATGGTCACCGGGGTCGCCGTGGCCGCGCTGCTCGCGGGCTCGCGTTATCCGAGGGTGATGGGAGCGCTGACGGCGTTCGGGGCGATGCTGAAGGTGTGGCCGGTGTTGTTGCTGGTGGCTGCCCGCAGGCGGGGTTCGTGGGTGTGGGCCGCGCTGACCGCCGGGGTGCTGGCGGCGCTGTTCGCTCTCGCCATGCCGGGTGCCTTCGCGTTCCTGACCTTCCAGCGGGACCGGGGGACGGAGGTGGAGTCGCTGGGGGCGCTGGTCTTCCATGTGGCCCGGCAGTACGGCTGGGACGGGCAGGTGCTGCTGAACTACGGGTCGGTGGAGTTTCTCGGTCCGTATGTCGACGTCGTGAGCAGGGCGGCGCTCTTGCTGAGCGGGCTGGCGTTCGGCTGGCTGTGGGTGTGGCGGTTGAGGGCGCGGAGCTTCCATGGCCACACGCTCGCGGACGGGGCCTTCGTGGCGGTGCTGATGTTCGTGACGACGAGTCGGGTGATCAGTCCGCAGTACATGGTGTGGCTGGTGGGGGTGGGGGCCGTGTGTCTCTGCTCCCGGGAGAGCCGGATGAGGCTTCCTGTGGGGCTGGTGCTGGTGGCGTCCTTCGTCACGGTGCTGGAGTTCCCGGTGTGGTTCTCCGACGTCGTCGCCAGCGACGGCCTCGGGGTGACGCTGCTGTTCCTGCGCAACGGCCTTCTGGTCCTCGCCACGCTCCTCGCGGCCCGCGCGCTCTGGCGCTCCACGGTCCCCCGCCCGACCCCACCCCCCGTCCCCACCGAGTCCCCCCGCCCCAGGGAAACGTCCCTGCCCTCCTAACCTCCTTCCTCGCCCCCGCCGCCCCTACCCGTCCCATCCCTGGGGGCTGCGCTCCCAGACCCCCTGATCGGCCCTCCGGGCCTCGTCCTCAAACGCCGGACGGGCTGAGAATGCCTGGCCCGGCGTAGCTCCCTGCGGGAGGCGGGGGCGGAGGGAAGCGGGGTCAGCCCAGTTGGGCCCGTAGGTACTCCCGCCACTCCGCCCTGAAGTCCTCCAGAGACGTCCCCAGCACGGTCTTCAGGGCCTCCTCCACCGCCCCGCCCCGCCCGTCATGCGCCCCCACGGCCCGATAGAACTCCGCGAGCCGGACCTCCCCCCACCGATCCGCGATCATCCGGCACGCCATCCACCCGCTCTCGTAGGCCCGCGCCAACCTCCCCCCGTCCCCGCTGAATCCGAAGTCCCCGTCGCCCGGCAACTCCTCCGGCACCCGTCCCTCGCCCACCGCGCGAGACAGCTCGGGCGCGGCCTGGGACGGGGAGCGGCCGCTGCCGAGGTAGCCGATCCAGTCGGCGTAGCCCTCGGAGAGCCACAGCGGGGTGGCGGCGGTGGTGTGGGCACGGGTGGCGACATGGGTGGTCTCGTGGGTGAGGACGACCTGCCGACCGGTACCCCCGAGCACCCCGTACGCGTCGGGATTGACGATGATCCGGTCCGCGGGCGCGCTCGCCGGAGCCCCGGTCTCCCCGGTGGTGACCGCCGCGATCCCCCGGTACGAGGAGGCCGGCGCCCCCAGCAGCCCCGCCATCCCGTCCAGCGACCTGGGCACGAGGACGACGACCCGTCGGGGCCACTGGGTGCCCCACGCCTGGGACACGGCCGGCACGGCCCGGTCCGCCAGCTCGGCGTACGAACGCAGCGCCGCACCGGACTGCCCGACACCCAGCACGAGGCTGTCGTCACCTCGTACGACACTCACCTCACCCTGGTCCCACAGCTGCGCGGCGGAGCCCTTCGCGGGCCGCTCGGCGTCGACGTACCACCGGCCCTCGACGTCCAGGCTCAGACTCAGGGTGCGGCCGACGCCGACGGGACCCCGGTCGTAGCCCTGGACGCGGTAGCGGAGCTCGGCCTCGGCGAGGGCGGTGCCGCCGGTGCGCCGCAGACCGGTCAGGCGGTAGGACCATGCGGCGAAGGGGACGGCGCGCAGGTTGCCGTACCGGTCCCGGGCGCCCGTGCGCAGATACGCCGTCTCGTCGTGGCCGAGGATCGCGGCGGCCCGCCGGTCGAGGAGCCGCTGCACCTCGGCCTTGGCGCTGTCGGTGGCGGGCCGCCCTCCGCAGCCGACCAGCGAGGCGAGCAGCAGACAGAGCGCGATGACGACTCGCGTTCCCGACGCCCGCCTTCGACCAGCCATTTCCCGATCGTACGGCGGGCAGGGCGCGGAGGTCAGACCCGCGTCCGACCCGGCTCAGACCCGCGTGACCGTCGCGCCCGGCATCATGCCCACCGGGTCGTAGCGCACCGGGGCGCCCGGGTAGGGCGCGTGGATCACCTGGCCGTTGCCGGCGTACATCCCGACATGGCTGGCGTCGGAGCGGTAGGTGACGACGTCGCCGGGCTGGGCCTCGGAGAGCGGGACCTGCCGGCCGGCGTACCGCTGGCCCTGCGAGGTGCGCGGCAGGGCGACGCCGGCCTGGGCGTACGACCACTGGATCAGGCCCGAACAGTCGAACCCGGAGGGGCCGTTGGCGCCCCACACGTACGGCTTGCCGAGCGCGGAGTGGGCGGCGGCGATGGCGGCGGCCGCGCGGCCCGAGGGCGCGGCGAGGCTGCCGAAGTCGGGCATGACGTCGCGGCCGGAGCGGGAGGCGCGGTCGTAGGCGGCGCGGTCGGTCGCGGTGAGGGAGTTGAGGAGCCGGCGGGCCTGGGCGAGTTTGTGCTCGACGGTCCGCTTGTGGGCGGCGACGGTCTTGCGGCTCTTCTCCAGTTCGACGAGTTTCCCGGCCGCCTCGGCCCGCTCCTGGGAGATCTCGCGCATGGCGTCCTGGAGCTCCTTGAGCTCCCCGGCCTGGTGCGCGCTGAGCCGGGCGATCCGGGCGGCCCGGTCGAGGTAGTCCTCCGGGTCGTCGGAGAGCAGCAGGGCGAGGGAGGGGTCGAGGCCGCCGGAGCGGTACTGGGCGCCGGCCAGCGAACCGAGGGCGTCCCGCATGGAGTTGATGTCCTCCTGCTGACGGGCGATCCGGTCCTGCGCGTCGTTCACCTGCTCCCGCAGCTTGTCGGCGCGCTCGTCGGCCTTGTTGTAGGCCTCGGTGGCCTTCTCGGCCTCCTCGTAGAGGCGGTCCACCTTGGCCCGGGTGTCGTCGTGCGGCGCGGCCGTGGCCGGTACGACCCCGATGGCCGCAGCGGCGGCCGACATGACGCACAGGGCTGCGTTGGCGCCCCGGTCGAACCCGGGCGATACAAGGCGGCGATGGGACCCCACGGGAAGCCGCTCTCCTTCCGCTGACGACAAGGACCTTCCCCGGCGAGGGGGAAACGCGGCAGACAGTAGCTCCGTGCCGGGGTGCCGACCAACGACCGCGCCGGGCACACAAAGTGACGCCCCGCCTCTGACGCAGGTCATGGGCGGGGCGCGGGGTCAGCGAAGGTTGTCGTGATTCGCCCGTTCGGGCGGCACGTGGTGTTGATCTTGCGGGCGTTCGGCCGGGATCAGATCCGGACGCCGAACTGGAACGGCATGTTGTTGATCGACTCGTAGCGGACGACCGTGCCGCTGCGCGGGGCGTGCAGCACCTGGCCGTTGCCCGCGTAGAGGCCGACGTGGTGCAGGTCGCCGTAGAAGATGACGAGGTCGCCGACCTTGAGCTCGCTCATCGACAAGTGCCTGCCATAGCTGGCCTGGGCCTGGGAGGTGCGCGGGATGGAGACGCCGGCCTGGGCGTAGGCCCAGGAGGTCAGGCCCGAGCAGTCGTAGGAGGCGGTGCCGGTGGCGCCGTAGACGTACGGCTTGCCGATCTGGGTCTGGGCGGCCTGGAAGGCGGCCTGGGCCCGGCCGGAGGCGGAGCCGACGTTGCCGAGGTCCACGCGGTCGGCGGCGGAGCGGCTGGCGCGCTGCTCCTCGGCGGCGAGCGCGGCCTTCTCGGCGGCCGTCAGGGTGTTGAGCAGCTTCTGGGCCTCGGCGAGCTTGGCCTGGACCTGCTTCTTCTTCTTGCCCAGCTCGGTGCGGGTGGAGGCGAGGTCCTTGAGCTTGTCGGAGGCCTCGGCGCGCTGCTGGGAGAGCTGGCGCTGCTTGGCCTGGATCTCCTTCAGCGAGTCGACCTGCTGGGCGCTCAGCTGGTCCATCGTGGACGCCTTGTCCAGGTAGTCGTCCGGGTCGGCCGACAGGAACAGCTGGACGGAGGAGTCGATGCTGCCCGTGCGGTACTGGGCGGCGGCCGCGAGGCCCATCGTGTCGCGCAGCTCGTTGAGCTCTTCCTGGCCGCGGGCGACGTTGTCCTGGATGGTGGAGATCTCCTTCTGGAGCTTCTCCTGCTTCTCCTTGGCCCCGTTGTACTTCTCGGTGGCCTGCTCGGCCTCTTCGTAGAGCTTGTCGACCTTGGCCTTGACCTCGTCCTTGCTCGGCTTCTCGCTGGGGGCCGCGTTGGCCGCCTGAGAAGAGATGGCCACGGCAGCAGCGGCGGCGGTGGTCAGCACGGTCACGCGTGCTCGGCTCGGCTGCTTCGGTCGACGGTGGGACGCCACGGAGGTGAAACCCTTCTTGTGAGTGATCACCCGCTCGGAGGTTCGACGCCAGACCCTAGTGACCCAGTTGTGATCAGATCAAATCCTCACACGAAAATTCTCGTCACACCTGTCATTCTTTACACACAACTCACAGCCTGTGCAGGGCCGGTTGACGCTACGTCGTCCGAGGTTGACGCCAATTCGGGCATTGCGCCTGTACGTTGGCGTTTCAGGACAGCCGCTTGAGAAGCACCGCAGAAGCCACCGGCCGCGCCCCGGCCCGGGCGACCCCGTCGGCCACCTCGCGGTCGGTCGAGGCGACGATGACCGGCCGGCCGGGCGGCTCGGCGCGCACCAGTTGGCGGATCAGCTCGTCGGCGGTCACGCCCGGTTTGGAGAACAGCACCCGCACTCCGCGCGGCGGCGCGAGCAGTACCGGCGCGGCCAGTTCGGCCCCGTCGAAGACACAGGTCACCTCGGCGCCGGTCTGCGCGGCGAGCTGCGAGAGCTGGCCGAGCAGCCTGAGCCGCTGCTTCTCCAGCGGCATCTGGGGATAGCCCGTCTTGGTGACGTTGTAGCCGTCGACCACCAGATGCGCCTGGGGCAGCGCGAGGAGCTGGTCGAGGATCGCGGGGTCGTTCTCGGACAGCGCCCGGGCCGCGATGTCCTTCGGGGTCATACGGCCCGGTTCGACCGCGTCTACGGTCTCGGCGGGCCGTACGGAGACCGGTGGCAACGCCAGTTCCCGGCGCAGCCCTTGGGCGGAGTCCAGCAGGGTGTCCAGGAGCAGGCGGACGCGCATGTCCTCGACGCTGCGACCCTCACGCGCGGCCTTGCGGGTGGCCTCCAGGGCCGCCTCGGCCTCCCCGAGCCGCGCTCTGAGCCGCCGGGACTCACTCTCGGCGGCGGAGACCTGGGCGTGGCTCTCGGCGCGTACGGTCTCGATCTCGCCCTGGACCTTGCGCAGGGCGGCCTCGCCGCGCTTGACGTCGCTGAGCGCCGAGCGCAGCTTGCGGTGAAGCGATTCGGCTTCCTTCTTCGCCGTGTCCAGCTCGGTGCGCAGCCGCTCGGTCTCGTGCCGGGTGTGCTCCCGGGCGTGGGCGAGCTCCTCGCGCAGCCGCTCCAGCTCGGCGCGGGCCTCGTCGTCGGCGCGCTCGGCGTCGGCCCGCTGGGCCTCCTCGCCGGCCGCGGTGACCAGCTTGACCCAGCCGGTGGGCCGCAGAACATAGGCCGCGGCCGCCACGTCGAGCGGGTCCGCGGCCGCGGGCAACGAGCCGGAGTCGAGGGCGCCGGTCAGTTCCGGCTGGGCCTCTCTGAACTTCTCGCCGATGCGCTGGCGGAACAGCGGATCGGTCTCCAGCGCCGCCGCCATCGCGTTGCCGGCGAACTTCGCCCGGCGGTTCGGGGCGAACCGGGCGTACTGCCTGAGCTGCGCGGGCAGTTCGCCGACCGTCAGTCCGCCGAACCCGTCGGACACGATCTGCACGACTCTGCGCCGCACGCCGTCGGGCAGCGGACGGTCGAGCACCTCGGCGGCGCCGTCGCCCGGCCCCCCGCCTTGTGTCTCCACCATCCGTCACACCCCAATGCTGTGCGGGGCCCGCTCCGCTCAGGAGCCGGCGCCCGGCCTGTCCACGAGTTCCACCTTGTCCACGGCGTTGCACCAGCGGCAGCGCACCGACTCGATGGTCTCACTGAGCACCTCGCGCTCCTCGACCTTGGGCTCGCCGGCCAGATCGAGATGCATGTACTCCACGACCTTGGACGAGCGCGTCACGTCGAAACGCGTGAGGTTGCCGCAGAGGGTGCAGCGCCACCGCGTGGTGTCGGTCGGCAGGGGAACCGTCATCGTGACCGTGCTCTTTCCTCTAGGTCTCTGCTGGTGTCTACAGGTCTCTATTGTCAGCGACGCGCCGGGCTCCCCGGTGCGTGTGGCTCGTTACCCTACGGCCTGGCGGGTACTCGTCGCCCGTCCGTCCCAAGGACCTCCCCGGCGGCGAGGCGGTCTGTGCGTGTGCGTCCCGTTACGTCATGCTCTGTATTCATGATCGGCAACTGGCGTGCGGTGCGCTTCCCGGCCTGTTTCGGCTACGTGCTCCGGGGGCCGTCGGCGCCGGTGACCCGTGCCCTGATCGCCGTGTGCTGCCTGGTCTTCCTGATCGGCCCGGCGGCCGGACTCGGTCCGGCGTACGGCACCGGTGACGAGCTGCTCGCCACGCAGCGGGCCTACTTCCACCGCTGGGGTGTGGTGCCCGCGGAACTGTTCGAGGGCTCGCCCCGGGCCGCCCTGACCCCCGCCACTGCCCTCTTCGTGCACGGCAGCTGGGTGCACCTGCTCGGCAACATGCTCTTCCTCTACGTCTTCGGCGCGATGACCGAGGAACGGATGGGCCGCGTCCAGTTCACGCTCTTCTACCTGGGCTGCGGCTATCTGGCCCTGCTGGGCTACGCGGCCGCCAACGACGACTCCACCCAGTCCCTGGTCGGCGCGTCCGGGGCGATCTCCGCGGTTCTCGGCGCCTTTCTGTTCCTCTTCCCCGGGGCGCGCGTGACAAGCCTGCTGCCGTTCCTGCTCTTCCTGCCGCTGCGCTTCCCGGCATGGGTCGTGCTGCCCTTCTGGGCGGCACTGCAATGGGTGGCGGCGGGGCGGGCCGACCGGGGGCCCGGGGTGGCCTACCTGGCGCACCTGGTGGGCTTCGGCCTGGGCTTCGGCTACGCGTGGGCCCGCTTCGGTCGGCCCACTAGAGTGAAGGCCGCCCCAGCTCCGGCCCCCGAGGGAGAGAACCAGCCGTGATCACCGCGATCGTCCTGATCAAGACCAGCGTGGACCGGATCCCCGAGATCGCGGAGCGGATCGCTTCGCTGGAGAGCGTCACCGAGGTCTTCTCCGTCACCGGCACGTACGACCTGATCGCCATGGTGCGGGTGAAGCGGCACGAGGATCTCGCCGAGGTCATCCCGGGCCGGATCAGCAAGATCCCCGGGGTGGAGGCGACGGACACGCACGTGGCGTTCCGGACGTACTCGCAGCACGACATCGAGGCCGCGTTCGCCATCGGTCTTGACAGCTGAGGCCCACGGCCGCCGACGGCCGCGGATGAAGAGTTCTTCATCCGGCCCTCATCCTTCTCACCGTGTGCCGACCACAGGATCGGACACATGGCTTTCACTCGTCGTATGGCGGCCCTGTCCGCCGTCGTGCTGATCCCACTGGGCATCGCCGCGACCAGCTTCGCCCTCACCGACCGTCCCGCGTCACCGAAGGTCCCCTCCGAGGTGGTGTTGGAGAGTGACTCCCCCTCCCCCACCCCGGTGGTCACTCCCAAGCCGACACCGACGCCGGACACGACCCCGACCGACGAGGTCGTGTCACGGCCTCCGGTGACCGACAGCCCCACGAATGATGACGATGACGACGACCACGGCCAGAGTGCGGGCAACAGCGGATCCGACGACGACGGACCCGACGACAGCAACTGACCCGGCTCGTCGGCGGATCACCGCGCGGGTGCGCATCCTGCTGTGGCTGCTGCTCGTCATGGCGGTCGCGCTCATCGAGGTCGCCACGACGACCCGCTCGTTCCTGATGCGGGACGTCGACAACCGGATCAGCCGGCTGCTCACTCAGGAGACCGGTGAGTTCGCCGGCTTCGAGAAGCGGGGCGGGGACCCGCAGACGGGACAGCCGTTCACCAGTGCCCGGCGGCTGCTGACGGTCTTCCTGGAGCAGCAGAACCCCGACACCGACGAGGAACTGATGGGCCTGGTGCGCGGCACGGACGGCGTGCTGCGCCAGCTTCGGCAGCCCAGCGACATCTCCGTCGCACTGCCCCTGTACCGGGACTCCGACGCCAAGCGCCGCATCTTCGACTCGCCCGACCCCACCGGCACCCTGAGCCGGCCGGAGGGGGAGATCCGGTGGGCCAAGGTCACCGTGGCGCACGCGGGCGCGAAACCGGACGCCGCGTTCGTCGTGGCCTTCCACTCGGAGCGGGAGCGGGAGCGGGTGAACCAGGTGTTCCGCGCCCTGCTCATCATCTCCGGGGTCGCCCTGCTGCTCACCACGGGCATCGCCTGGGTGGCCGCCGGGCGCATCCTGCGACCGGTGCGCGTGGTGCGTACCGCTGCGGCGCAGATCACCGAGCAGGACCTCACCCGACGGATCCCGGTGCACGGCAAGGACGACATAGCCGCTCTCGCCGAGACGTTCAACAGCATGCTCGACCGCCTCGAGCGGGGCTTCGCCGCCCAGCGCGAGTTCGTCGACGACGCGGGCCACGAGCTGCGCACCCCGATCACCATCGTGCGCGGGCATCTGGAGGTCATGGGCGACGATCCGGCCGAACGTGACGAGACGATCCGGCTGGTCACCGACGAGCTGGACCGGATGAGCCGCATCGTCGAGGACCTGCTGCTGCTCGCCAAGGCCGAGCGGCCCGACTTCGTCGTCCCCGAACCGGCCCAGGTCGCCGAACTCACCGCCGACGTCTTCGTCAAGGCCCGCACCCTGGGCGACCGCGACTGGCGGCTCGCCGGGGTCGCCGACGTGGAGTCCGAGCTGGACTTCCAGCGCATCACGCAGGCCATGGTGCAGCTCGCGCAGAACGCCGTGCAGCACACCGTGCCGGGCCAGACCATCCGGATCGGCTCCCGGGTCGTCGGACCGTACATCGAGCTGTACGTCGCCGACCGGGGCCCGGGGGTCCAGCCGACCGACGCCGAGATCATCTTCGAACGCTTCCGGCGGGGCACCGCCCGGCGTGGAGCACGTGCCTCCGGCGCCGGACTCGGGCTGGCGATCGTCAAGGCCATCGCCGAAGGGCACCACGGCCGGGTGCGGCTCTCCGAAACCCCCGGCGGCGGCGCCACCTTCACCCTCGTTCTGCACGCATCCCCCGCACCGGAAGGGCAAGACACGTGAACCGCATCCTCATCGTCGAGGACGAGGAGCGCATCGCCTCCTTCGTGGAGAAGGGACTGCGCTCGAACGGATTCACCACGACCGTCGTCACCGACGGCGACGCCGGCTACGAGTACGCCCTGACCGGCGGCTTCGACCTGCTCGTCCTCGACATCAACCTGCCCGGCCGGGACGGCTTCACGATCCTGCGTGAGCTGCGCGAGGCCCGGGTGACGACCCCGGTGATCGTGCTGACCGCGCGGGACTCCGTACGGGACACGGTGGCCGGTCTGGAGGGCGGCGCCGACGACTGGATGACCAAGCCGTTCCGCTTCGAGGAACTGCTCGCCCGGGTGCGCCTCAGGCTGCGTACGGCGGCCAGGGCGCCGGAGGTGACCGTGCTCAGAGCGGGCTCGCTCAGCCTGGACCTGCGCACCCGCCGGGCCCGGGCCGACGAGCGGACCGTCGACCTGACGGCCCGTGAGTTCGTCCTGCTGGAGCTGTTCCTACGGCATCCGGGGCAGGTGCTGTCCCGCGAGCAGATCCTCTCCCACGTGTGGGACTACGACTTCGACCCCGGTTCCAACATCGTGGACGTCTATGTCCGCACGCTGCGCAAGAAGCTCGGCGCGGAGCGGGTGGAGACGGTGCGCGGGATGGGGTACCGACTGCCCGGCGGGTGAAGGCCCTTCGCACCGGGTGAAGTTCCCTTCATGTTCGGCTCATCGACGGCTCACCGCCCGGGTGAACCCTCGATGACGTGACACTGAACCCTCGCGCTCTCACTGCCCTGTCCGTGGCGCTGACGCTGTGCGCGCTGCTGGCCGTCCCCGGGAACTTCGCCGGGCTGGGCGGCGACGCCCGCTTCACCCTCGCGGTGTTCGTCCTGGCGACCTGTGCGTGGATGGGTACGTCGATCGACGACACGTACATCGCGCTGGGCGCCGCGCTGGCCCTGACGGTGACCGGCGTGATCAGCAACGACACCCTGTTCGGCACCCTCGGCGACTCCACGGTGTGGCTGCTGATCTGCGCCTTCGTCCTGGCGGCGGCGGTGACCCGGACGGGACTGGCGGGGCGTGCGGCGGTGTTCCTGGTCAGCGGCGCCCGCACCGTGCGGCAACTGGTGCATCTGACGACGGCGGCCCTGGTCGTCACGGCGTTCGCGGTGCCGGCCACCTCCGGCCGGGCCGCGCTCGCGCTGCCGGTGTTCCTGGCCCTGGCCAAGGTGCTGGCCGACCGCAGGCGACTGGTCGTGATGCTGGCGCTGCTGTTCCCGACCGTGATCCTGCTGTCGGCGGTGGCCACCCTGATCGGCGCCGGCGCGCATCTGATCACCGTGTCGGTGCTGTTCGAGGCGACCGGGGAGCACATCGGCTTCACCGAGTGGCTGTTGCTGGGCCTTCCGCTGGCCTTGACGTCGTCCCACCTCGCCGCCGAGCTGGTGCTGTGGACGACGACCCGCCGCGAGGACCGACGTGGCCCCGTCCACATCACCGCCGAGCAGATCCAGGAGCACAGCGAACAGCCGGTCACCGGCCCCTGGGCGCAGACCGAGAAGCGCTGCGCGCTGCTGCTGGCCACGGTCGTGCTGCTGTGGTGCAGCGAGCCGCTGCACCATCTGTCGCCGGCGATCGTGGCGCTGATCGGCGCGGTCGTCGCCTCCTCGCCCGCCCTCGGCACCGTCAAGCTGAAGGACGCGCTGAAGACCGTCCCCTGGTCGCTGCTGCTGTTCATGGCGGCGACGATGGCGATGGGCGTCGCGCTCGCCGACTCGGGAGCGGCGAAGTGGCTGGTCTCGGGGCTGCCGGCGAACGAGTCCCCGGTCGTGTTCCTGGTGATCGTGGTCGTCGTCAGCACGGCGGCCCACCTGGTCCTGCAGTCCCGCTCCGCCCGCTCGTCGGTCCTGGTGCCGCTGGTGGTGGCTGCCGCCGCGGGCGTCGGCGTCAACCCGGTCGCCGCCGCGCTCGCCTCGACCGCCGCCGCCGGCTTCTGCCACACCCTGCCCGCCTCGGCCAAGCCGGTCACGCTCTTCGCCCAGATCCCCGGCACCCCGACCTACACCCCGCGCGACCTCCTGCGGCTGTCCGCCTTCCTGGCCCCGCTCACCGCCGCGCTCGTCCTGCTCTTCGCCGTGGTGGTCTGGCCGCTGCTCGGCGTCTCCGTCACCCGTTAAGGAGCCCCCATGCTGAACCGTGTCGTCGTAGCCCCCAGCGGCTTCAAGGAGTCCCTGTCCGCGGAGGCCGCCGCCGACGCCATCGCCGCGGGTGTGCGCCGGGTCCTGCCGGAAGCCGAGGTCGACCTCATCCCGCTGGTGGACGGCGGTGAGGGCACGGCCCTCGCCCTGGCCACCGCGACCGGGGGCAGGCTCGTCACCATGCCCGCCACCGGCCCGATCGGAGAGACGGTCGTCTCCCACTTCGCCGTACTCGGGTCCGGGGACACGGCGGTGGTGGAGATGGCGGCGGTCGCCGGCCTGTCCCTCGTCCCGCGCGACCTGCGCGACCCCGGCGCCACCACCACGTTCGGCGTCGGCGAACTGATCCACGCCGCACTCGACATGGGCATGAAGCGGATCCTCGTCGGCTGCGGCGACTCGGGCACCTCGGACGGGGGCGCCGGTGCGCTCCAGGCCCTGGGTGCCCGCCTTCTGGACGGGGACGGCATGGAACTGCCCCTCGGCGGCCGGGAACTGAACCGCCTGCACCGCATCGACCCGTCCGGCCTGGACCACCGCCTGGCACAGGTGGAACTCCTCGTCGCCTGCAACCCGTACAACGTCCTGTGCGGTGAGCGGGGCGTGGCCCGGGTCTTCGGCCCTCAGAAGGGCGCCACCCCGGAAGACGTCGAGGAACTGTCGGCCGGCCTGGAGAACTGGGCCTTCGTCCTCACCCGTGACGTGGCCGCCTCGGACACCGATCTCCGGTACGGCCCGGGAACCGGCGCCTCCGGCGGTCTGGGGGCCGGCCTGGCCGCCCTGGGCGCCCGGCTCCTGCCCCGCTTCGAGGTGCTCCTCGACCACCTCGCCCTGGACGCCCGGCTGGCCCGGGCCGACCTGGTGATCACCGCCGAGGGCGCCCTGGACCACCAGACGCCGCGCGGCAAGGTCCCGGCCGAGGTGGCCCGGCGTGCCAAGCTCTACGACCGCCCGGTCCTGGCCCTGGCGGGCACCCTCGGCGAGGGTGCGCAGGACGTGCCGGGCGTGGACGCCTGCCATGGCATCCTGCCCGCGCCGATGATCCTGGCCGAGGCCATGACCCGGGCGAGCGAGCTGCTCACGGACGCCACCGAGCGCGCCCTGCGGATGATCGTCCTGGGCACCCGGCTACCGCTCATGCTGCCGCCCCAGGCTTCGCCGCCGGAGGCTCACGCGGAGGTGTCCGGCACGCAACGGCCGTCCTCCGTGCGGTAGTTCCACCGGGCGCCGTCCGTCACGAGCTCCTTCACGGCGTTCACGAACCGCTCGACGTGCTCGTCCGGCGTACCGGCCCCGAAGCTCACCCGGATCGCGTTGAGGGACTTCTCGCCGGGGGCCGCCTCCGGGGCACCGCACTCGCCCTGCGTCTGCGGGTCGCTGCCGAGCAGCGTGCGGACCAGCGGGTGGGCGCAGAACAGGCCGTCGCGCACCCCGATGCCGTACTCGGCGGAGAGCGCGGCGGCGAAGTGGGAGCTGTTCCAGCCGTCGACGACGAAGGAGATGACACCGACGCGCGGGGCGTCGTCGCCGAAGAGGGAGAGGATCCGGACCTCGGGGACCTCGGCGAGGCCCGCCCGCACCTTCTCGATCAGGTACTGCTCGCGCGCGACCAGGGTGTCGAAGCCCGCCTCCGTCAGCGCCTTGCAGGCGGAGGCGATGGAGTAGGCGCCGATGACGTTCGGGGAGCCGGCCTCGTGGCGGGCGGCGCTCTCGTGCCACTCGACGTCCACTCCCCCGTCCTCGCGCCGGGTGACCTTGCGGCTGGCGCCGCCGCCCGCGAGGTACGGCTCGGCCTCGCGCAGCCAGTCGGCGCGGCCGGCGAGGACGCCGGAGCCGAACGGGGCGTACAGCTTGTGGCCGGAGAAGGCGACCCAGTCGACGTCGAGGTCCTGGACGCTCACCGCGTGGTGCGGAGCCAGCTGGGCGGCGTCGAGCACGATCCGGGCGCCGTGGGCGTGCGCGGCCGCCGCCAGTTCCCGTACGGGCCACAGCTCACCGGTGACGTTCGAGGCGCCGGTGACGCAGACCAGGGCCGGGCCGTGGGGGTCCCGGTCGGCCAGGGCGCGCTCCAGGGTCTCGACGGCCTGGCGCGGGGTGCGGGGAGCGTTGAGGTAGGTGACCTGCGCGTTCGTCCACGGCAGCAGGGAGGCGTGGTGCTCGGTCTCGAAGACGAAGACCTGGCAGTCGGCCGGCAGGGCGGCGGCGAGCAGGTTCAGGGAGTCGGTGGTGGACCGGGTGAAGACCACCTGGTCGCCGTCCCGGCAGTCGAGGAACTCGGCGACCGTCCTGCGGGCGTTCTCGAACAGGTCGGTGGAGAGCTGCGAGAGGTAACCGGCCCCGCGGTGGACGCTGCCGTAGTAGGGCGCGTAGGCGGCGACGTCGTCCCAGACGCGCTGGAGGGCCGGGGCGCTGGCGGCGTAGTCGAGCGCGGCGTAGGTGACCTCGCCGCCGGTGACGAGCGGGACGGTGACATCACGGCCCAGAACGGGCAGCGGGGTGCAAATGGCCTGGTCGAGGGCAGCGCTGGAGACAGACATGGGGAACTCCCGTGAGAGGCATGCGAGTCGAGGGCATGCGGAAAAGAGAAAAAGGGTGCGCGGAGGCGGGGCTCAGCAGCCCTATCGCATTCGCTTGCTCACGGAAGACTCCCTCGAACGACCAGGACCCCTGGTTTCGAGAGGGGCCCGCGCTTGCCGTAGACCTCGCTGCCTACGGCCTGGTCTTCACCCGGGGCACCCCGCCACGGACGGAGGGTTGCCGGACAGTCGGCCGGGGCCTCATGACTGTCACTCATGACCTGTCGAGAACGTACGCGAAATGATCGTGGTCCCGCAACTCATGTCCGAATCGCGGGACCACAGGCGTATCGTCACGCGTTACTGGCAGCCACCCACCGGTCCAGCGTCCGCTTCGCCGTCCCCGAGTCGATCGACTCCGCCGCCTTCGCCATCCCGGCTCGGATCTGCTCGGTGAGCGGGGCGTCCGTCGGGTTCAGCGCCACCAGTGCGGCGGCCGAGTTGAGCAGTACGGCGTCCCGTACCGGCCCTGTCTCCCCGTTCAGCAGGCGCAGCGCCACGTCGGCGTTGTAGGAGGCGTCGGCGCCGCGCAGCGCCTCCACCGGCACCAGCTCGATACCGACGTCCCGCGGGTCGAAGGCCTCCTCGGTCACCTTGCCGTCGCGGACCACCCACACCTTCGACGTGGCCGTCGTCGTCAGCTCGTCGAGGCCGTCGTCGCCGCGGAACACCAGCGCGGACGAGCCGCGCTCGGCCAGTACGCCGGCGATGAGCCCCGCCATCCGGGTGTCGAAGCAGCCGACGGCGGAGGCGGTGACGCGGGCGGGGTTGGTCAGCGGGCCTAGGAGATTGAACGAGGTCGGGATGCCCAGGTCCCGCCGTACGCCGCCGACGAAGCGCATCGAGGGGTGGAACTTGGCGGCGAAGCAGAAGGTGATGCCGGCCTCGTCCACCACCCGTGCCACACCCTGCGGCGACAGGTCCAGGTTGATGCCGAGCTTCTCCAGCACGTCGGAGGAGCCGCTCGCGGAGGACGACGCGCGGTTGCCGTGCTTGACGACCTTCGCGCCGGCGCCCGCGATGACGATGGCGGACATGGTGGAGATGTTGACCGTCTTGGCCCGGTCGCCGCCCGTACCGACGATGTCGACGGCCGGGCCGGGGATGTCCAGCGGCTGCGCGTGGGCGTACATCGCCTCCACGAGACCGTTGATCTCCTCGACCGTCTCGCCCTTGGCCCGCAGCGCCACCATGAAGCCGGCGATCTGCGCGTCGGAGGCCTCGCCGCTCATGAAGCGGTCCATCGCCCAGGCCGTGTCCGCGGCGCTCAGGTCCTCTCCGGCCAGCAGGGCACTCAGCACGTCGGGCCAGGAACGGCCCGCCGCGGTGTCGCCTCCAGCGGGGGTCACAGCGCTCATAAGCCGCTCCTGGATCAGTTGTGGTGTCCCGCACTACGGGACGCGAGTCTCAACGGGGTCCACCCTATCCAGCCGGGGGTACGGCGAAGGGCCCCGTCCGTACAACGGACGGGGCCCTTCAACCGTGGCGTGGCTAGCAGTACTGGCAGGATCGCGGTCCCCCCGCGCCCCTCCAGGGGCGCGGGGAACTGCGCGACCAGCCACGACGGAGCCGCGGACGACAACGCGCCCAACACGGCGCCACCAGCGGAGCGTCAGTGGTGGCCGTGGCCGCTCGTGATCTCCTTGTACTCCTCGACGGACGGCTTGGGGATCTGGCCGTCCTCACCGAAGTAGGACTTGCTGAGCTTGGCGCGCAGCTTCTCGGAGCCCTTCACCTTGCGCTCGACGCCGTTCTCGTCGACCGTCGGGCCGATCTCGAGCGGCTTGTACTGCTCGTGCGCGGTGAGCGTGTGCAGCGCGTCCTGGCTGAGCGGCTCGTGCACCTCGATGTACTCACCGTGCGGCAGGCGCTTGATGATGCCCGACTCTCGGCCGTGCAGCACCTTGTCCTTGTCCCGGCGCTGCAGGCCGAGGCAGATCCGCTTGGTGATGATGAACGCGAGGACCGGTCCGACGAAGAAGCCGATCCGGACGAACCAGGTGACCGCGTTGATCGACAGGTGGAAGTGGGTGGCCCACAGGTCGTTGCCACCGCCGACCAGACCGATCATGTACACCGTGACCCAGGCGACGCCGAACGCGGTGCGCGTCGGGGCGTTGCGCGGGCGGTCCAGGATGTGGTGCTCGCGCTTGTCGCCGGTGACCCAGGACTCGATGAACGGGTAGACCGCGATCGCGCCCAGGACCAGACCGAAGAGCACCAGCGGGATGAACACGCCCAGGACGAGCGTGTGACCCCAGAAGTTGACCTCCCAGCCCGGCATGTACCGGACCAGGCCCTCGGCGAAGCCCATGTACCAGTCGGGCTGGGCGCCCGTGGACACCTGGTCCGGCCGGTAGGGGCCCATGGCCCAGATCGGGTTGATCTGCGCGATGGCCGCGATGACCGCGATGACACCGAAGACCAGGAAGAAGAAGCCTCCGGCCTTGGCCATGTAGACCGGCAGCAGCGGCATGCCGACGACGTTCTTGTTGTTCTTGCCGGGGCCCGCGAACTGCGTGTGCTTGTGGTAGAAGACCAGGATCAGGTGGCCGACCACCAGACCGAGCATGATGCCCGGCAGCAGCAGGATGTGGATCGAGTAGAACCGGGCCACGAAGTCGACGCCCGGGAACTCGCCGCCGAAGAGGAAGAACGAGATGTACGTGCCGACGATCGGCATGGACAGGATCGCGCCCTCGGTGAAGCGCACACCGGTGCCGGAGAGCAGGTCGTCCGGGAGCGAGTAGCCGGTGAAACCGGTGAACATGCCGAGGACGAACAGCAGGAAGCCGAACAGCCAGTTGATCTCACGCGGCTTACGGAACGCGCCCGTGAAGAACACGCGCATCATGTGCACGAACATGCCCGCGAGGAAGATCAGCGCCGCCCAGTGGTGGATCTGCCGGATCAGCAGACCGCCGCGGACGTCGAAGGAGATGTGCAGCGTCGAGCTGAACGCCTCCGACATGAGCTGTCCCTGCAGCGGGACGTAACTGCCGTGGTACTCCACCTCGTTCATCGACGGGTGGAAGAACAGCGTCAGGTACACACCCGTGAGGATGATGATGATGAAGCTGTAGAGGCAGACCTCACCCAACATGAACGACCAGTGGTCGGGGAAGATCTTGCGCATGTTGGCCTTGGCCAGGGAGTAGATCCCCAGCCGGCCGTCGGCCCAGTCGGCTACGCGCTCGCCGGCCGGCGCCTTCCCGCGAGAGCGGGAGTCGGTGGTCTCTGTAGTGCTCATCCGCGCTCCCAGAATGCAGGACCGACGGGCTCTTCGAAGTCGCCGAGCGCCTCGAGGTAGCCCTCGTCGTTCACGCCGATGCGCAACTGCGGCAGGGCGTGGCCGGCGGGGCCGAAGATCACTCGGGCACCGTCGGAGAGGTCGAAGGTGGACTGGTGACAGGGGCAGAGCACGTGGTGCGTCTGCTGCTCGTACAGGGAGATCGGGCAACCGACGTGGGTGCAGATCTTCGAGTACGCGACGATGCCCTCGTGCGACCACTCGAGCTCGCGCTTGTCCTTGATGTCGTCGGGCTGGAGCCGGACGATCATCAGGGCGGCCTTGGCGATCTCGTTCTGGAAGTCGTGGTCGTGCTCCTCCAGGCCCTCCGGCTTGGCGAAGGTGAGGGAGCCGACCGCGACGTCCGAGGGACGCAGCGGCTCGTCGGTGTTCATGTTGACGAGCAGCTTGCCCTTGGACCACAGGGTGTGGCGGAGCTTGGTCCCGGGCAGCGGGCCGAGGTCACGCAGGAGGACGACGCCGGAGAGCGGGAACAGGGCCAGCGCGCCGAACATCGTGTTGCGGATCAGCTTGCGGCGACCCAGCGCGGACTCCTTGGCGCCCTGCTTGAAGTCGGCCATGACCTTGGCCTTGACCTCGGGCTCCGCCGCGATCGGGTGCCGCTCGTCCGCGACCTCCACGTCGGACATCAGGGTGCGGGCCCAGTGGACCGCGCCCGCGCCGATGCAGAACAGCGCCGTACCGAGGGTCAGACCCAGCGCGAAGTTCAGCGCGTTGAGGTGACCGATCGGGAAGACGAAGACCGACTTGTCGTGCGGGATCGCCACGTACGAGGCGATGAAGCCGACGGTGGCCAGCATCGACACCGTGAACAGCAGGGCGACCGTGCGCTCGGACCGCCTGGCGGCCCGCTCGTCGATGTCCTGGATCCGGTGCTCGTGGGGCGGCAGACCGGGGTCGGCGAACGGGTTCTTCTCGTCCGCTACCGCGACGTGGGCGTCCTGCTCAGCGGGCAGGTTCTCTTCTGGAATGTCTTGGCTACTCATGACTTCTTGGCCTTTGCGGTCCGAGCGGCGACCCAGACGGCGACCGCGATCAGTGCACCGAGCCCGAAGATCCAGGCGAAGAGGCCCTCACTGACCGGCCCGAGGCCGCCCAGCTCCAGACCACCCGGGTTGACCGTCTCGTCGCTGTTGACCGCGTGCAGGTACGCGATGATGTCCTTCTTGTTCTGCTCCGACAGCGTGGTGTCGGGGAACGACGGCATGTTCTGCGGGCCGGTCTGCATGGCCTCGTAGATGTGCTTCGGGTCGACACCCTCGAGGCTCGGGGCGAACTTGCCCTTCGTCAGCGCGCCGCCCTTGCCGGTGAAGTTGTGGCACTGGGCGCAGTTGTTACGGAAGAGCTCGCCGCCCTTGGCGATGTCCGCGCCCTCGGGACCGTACTGCTCCTCGGTCGGGACGGACGGACCGGCACCCAGCGAGGCGATGAACGCCGCGAGCTGGTCGATCTCGGCCTGCGAGTAGATGTTCTTCTTCTTCGGGACCTGGGCGCCCTGGGAGGTGGCGGCCGGCATACGGCCCGTCGAGACCTGGAAGTCGACGGCTGCGGCGCCGACGCCCACCAGGCTCGGACCGTCAGAGGTGCCCTGACCATCGGTTCCGTGGCAGCTGGCGCAGCCGACGGTGTAGAGCTTCTTGCCCTCCTCGATGGTGAGGGACTGGGCGGTTTCCTCGGCCTGCGCCTTGTCCGCGGGAGCGAACACGGCGTACAGCCCCCCCGTGCACGCCAGCGCGAGGAGTAGGACGACGACCGCCGCCAGCGGATGGCGTCGTCGTGCGGAGAGCTTTTTCACGGATTACCCCGGTGTCAGGATCTTCTGCGTCGATGCTTCGGTATGTGCGTTTGTGGAACGCGCGCGGGATCGGGCCCGGCTACTTGATCATGTAGATCGTGGCGAAGAGGCCGATCCAGACGACATCGACGAAGTGCCAGTAGTAGGACACGACGATCGCGGCGGTCGCCTGCTCGTGCGTGAACCTCTTCGCCGCGTAGGTGCGGCCGAGGACCAGCAGGAAGGCGATGAGACCGCCCGTCACGTGCAGGCCGTGGAAACCGGTGGTCAGGTAGAAGACCGAGCCGTACGGGTCGGACGAGAGCGAGAGGCCCTCGTGCTTGACCAGCTCGGTGTACTCGTACACCTGACCGCCGATGAAGATCGCGCCCATGATGAAGGTGACGATGAACCAGCCCCGGAGCTTCTTCACGTCACCGCGCTCGGCGGCGAACACGCCGAGCTGGCAGGTGAGGGAGGAGAGCACCAGGATCGTGGTGTTCGTCGCCGAGAACGGGAAGTTCAGGGCCTCGGCCTTCTCGTGCCAGAAATCGGGCCCCGTCACCGATCGCAGGGTGAAGTACATCGCGAAGAGGGCCGCGAAGAACATCAGCTCGGAACTCAACCAGATGATGGTTCCGACGCTGGTGAGGTTCGGTCGGTTGACCGACGGGTGCGCGTGACCCTTGTCTACTGTCGTTGCTGTCGCCACGACCGACATTATGTCGGTCGCTTATCCCGCCCTCACTCCGGGGGGTGCCGTTCGGAGTGTCTTCCCCGTTCATACCGGTGTTGACGTGGTGTTCAAGGGAGTAGCATCCGGCCCAACGGGCCTGTCCTTACGACGCTGACGTCACGGAGGAACAATGCAGCCGACCGCCACGGTGCTGGTCTACAGCGACGACTCCAACACCCGCGAGCAGGTGCGGTTGGCCACCGGGCGCCGTCCCGCTCCGGACGTGCCTGTGGTGCGGTTCGTGGAGTGCGCGACGCCGACCGCCGTCATCAAGGAGCTGGACAAGGGGGGCATCGACGTCTGTGTGCTGGACGGCGAGGCGGTGCCCATGGGGGGCATGGGGGTCTGCCGGCAGATCAAGGACGAGGTGTTCAACTGCCCGCCGGTGCTGCTGCTGATCGGGCGGCCGCAGGATGCGTGGCTGGCGACGTGGAGTCGGGCCGAGGCGGCCGTGACCTTGCCGGTGGAGCCGGTGGAGTTCGCGGGGGCGTTGGCCTCTTTGCTGCGGACGAAGAACCTCGCGAGCGCCTAAGAGCTCGGCTGGTTGAGGTTCGTGGGCGACTGCGGGGCCGCTGTGGCTGGTCGCGCAGTTCCCCGCGCCCCTGGGTGGGTCAGGCCGCCCTCGGCCTGAGAC
Organism: Streptomyces sp. NPDC008086; assembly: GCF_042957325.1. Lineage (NCBI taxonomy): Bacteria > Bacillati > Actinomycetota > Actinomycetes > Kitasatosporales > Streptomycetaceae > Streptomyces > Streptomyces sp. NPDC008086. The sequence continues at coordinate 59,905 of NZ_JBIBIA010000008.1, read as the reverse complement.
GTGCGGCTTCTTCAGGACCGGGTCCTTCGGGCGTGCCGCCCACCAGGGCGCTGCCGTTGCGCCAGTTCTTCCACTCGAGGTTCCAGTCGCCGAAGCCGTTGCCGAACGGTTCCATCGTGTTGCCGTACGAGTTGATGACCTTGACGATGTCGCCCTCGCGGATGTTCTCGAAGAACCAGGCGGCGTTGGCGGTGCTCATGCCGGTGCAGCCGTGGCTGACGTTGGCGTAGCCCTGGGAGCCGACGGACCAGGGGGCGGCGTGGACGTATTCGCCGCTCCAGGTCACGCGGGTGGCGTAGTAGACGGGTAGGTCGTACGAGTCCGCTGAGCCCTCGGCTATGCCGATGCTCGTGCCGCGCATGCGTACGAAGTACTCCTTGCCCAGTACGACCTTGACGCCGTTGCGGGTCTCGAAGCCGGGCTTGCCGGTCGTGACGGGGATCGAGCGGACCTCCTCGCCGTTGCGGTAGAGGGTCAGCTGGTGGGTCGCGGCGTCGGTGACGGCGATGACCTGGTCGCCGATGGTGATGCGCAGGGGCTTGGCCTTGCCGCCCCAGAGGCGGTCGCTGATCTTGATGCCGTCGAGGTTGCTGCGGGCCTGGATGGTGGCGCCGGCGGGCCAGTAGTCCTGGGGACGGTAGTGGAGTTCCTTGTCGCTCACCCAGTGCCAGGTGCCCTCGACGGAGGGGGTGGACTCGACCTTGAGGGCCCGCTCGACCGTCGCGCGCTGGTTCCTGTCCTTGACGGGCTGGCTCAGTTCGGCCGTGACGGGCTGGCCCACGCCGTAGGTGCCCGCCTTGGGGCCGAAGGTCACCGTCAGGTGCTTCTTACTGGTCGGCTTGCTGGTGTCGAAGGTGAGGACCTTGCGGCCGGGGGCGCCGTCCTCGTCCTCGGTGCTCACGCGGACCGTGTAGCGGGCGTTGGCGGCGAGCGGGGAGGTGCTGTGCCAGCGGGTGCCGTCGGCGGAGAGTTCGCCCGCGACGTAGCGTCCTGCGGCGTCCCTGGCGGTGACGTCCGTGATACGGCCGTCGGAGTCCTCCGCGGTGATCTCCAGGGGCTTGTCGGGGTCGGCCTTCCTGCCGTCGCCCGTGGGGCCGTTGAAGGCGATCTGGTCGGCCGCGTCGTAGGGCTCGGCGGACAGCGGGTTGCCGTCGCTGCTGCATCCGGCTGCGCCGGCGCCTATCGCTATCAGCAGCAGCGAGCAGCCTATGACGGCGCTCTTGCGCGGTATTTCGCTCATGGCCTCACGCTAGGAAGCCGCGTCTCCCACGGCGCGCCGGATAGGGCGTACGGGTGACGGCCGTTGCTGCAAAAGAGGGAGCCCGGACACTCCTGGCGGAGTGTCCGGGCCCCTGTGAGCTCAGCTCGTGTTACTGGGTGCGGTTCTCACCGCGGTAGTACTCGAAGACCCAGCCCCAGAGGCCGACCAGCAGCAGCGGGAACGAGAAGTACAGCAGCCACCAGCCGACCGCGATGGCCAGGAAGGCGAGTGCGCCACCGATCGCGAGGGAGAGCGGCTGCCAGCTGTGCGGGCTGAAGAACCCGACCTCGCCGGCGTCGTCCGCGACGTCCGCTTCCTTGTTGTCCTGCGCGCCCGTGTCGACCCGCCGGGCGGTGAAGCCCAGGTAGAAGCCGATCATGATGGACAGACCGAAGGCCAGGAAAAGCGCCGTGGTGCCGGCCGGCTCCTTCGACCACACGCCATAGACGACCGCCATGGCGAGGATGAAGACGCTCAGCCAGATGAACATCTTGCCCTGGATCTTCACTTGCCGGCCTCCTTGCCACCAGCGAGGGCCTTCTCACCGTGAGGGGCGTTCTCGAGCTGGTCGAGGGCGGCGATCTCAGGGTGGTGCAGGTCGAACGCCGGGGATTCGGAACGGATCCGCGGCAGGGTGAGGAAGTTGTGCCGCGGCGGCGGGCAGGACGTGGCCCACTCCAGCGAGCGGCCGTAGCCCCACGGGTCGTCGACCTCGATCTTCTTGCCGTACTTGGCGGTCTTCCACACGTTGTAGAAGAACGGCAGGATCGAGGCGCCGAGCACGAACGAGCTGATCGTCGAGATCGTGTTCAGGGCGGTGAAGCCGTCGGCCGCGAGGTAGTCCGCGTAACGCCGCGGCATGCCCTCCGCGCCCAGCCAGTGCTGGACCAGGAAGGTGCCGTGGAAGCCGATGAACAGCGTCCAGAACGTGATCTTGCCGAGGCGCTCGTCGAGCATCTTGCCGGTCATCTTCGGCCACCAGAAGTGGAAGCCGGAGAACATCGCGAAGACGACGGTTCCGAAGACGACGTAGTGGAAGTGGGCCACCACGAAGTACGAGTCGGACACGTGGAAGTCCATCGGCGGCGAGGCGAGGATGACACCGGTCAGACCACCGAAGGTGAAGGTGATCAGGAAGCCGGTCGCCCAGAGCATCGGTGTCTCGAAGGACAACGAGCCCTTCCACATCGTTCCGATCCAGTTGAAGAACTTCACGCCGGTCGGTACGGCGATGAGGAACGTCATGAAGGAGAAGAACGGTAGGAGGACGCCTCCGGTGACGTACATGTGGTGCGCCCACACCGTCACGGACAGGCCCGCGATCGCGATGGTCGCCGCGATCAGACCCATGTAGCCGAACATCGGCTTACGGGAGAAGACCGGGATGACCTCACTGATGATGCCGAAGAACGGCAACGCGATGATGTACACCTCTGGATGGCCGAAGAACCAGAAGAGGTGTTGCCACAGCAAGGCTCCGCCGTTGGCCGAGTCGAAGACATGGGCGCCGAACTTGCGGTCCGCCTCCAGCGCGAAGAGCGCCGCCGCGAGGACGGGGAAGGCGAGCAGGACCAGGACCGCGGTCAGCAGCACGTTCCACACGAAGATCGGCATGCGGAACATGGTCATGCCGGGCGCGCGCATGCAGATGATCGTGGTGATGAAGTTGACCGAGCCGAGGATGGTGCCGAAGCCGGAGAAGGCCAGACCCATGATCCACATGTCGGCGCCGATGCCCGGGCTGCGGACGGCGTCCGACAGCGGGCTGTAGGCGAACCAGCCGAAGTCGGCCGCGCCGTTCGGGGTGAGGAAGCCACCGACCGCAATGAGCGAGCCGAACAGGTAGAGCCAGTAGGCGAACATGTTCAGCCGGGGGAACGCCACGTCGGGCGCGCCGATCTGCAGCGGCATGATCCAGTTCGCGAAGCCGGCGAACAGCGGCGTCGCGAACATCAGCAGCATGATCGTGCCGTGCATCGTGAACGCCTGGTTGAACTGCTCGTTCGACATGATCTGCAGACCGGGCCGGGCGAGCTCGGCGCGCATGAGCAGCGCCATCACGCCGCCGATCACGAAGAACGCGAACGACGTGACGAGGTACAGCGTTCCGATCGTCTTGTGGTCGGTGGTGGTGAGCCACTTGACCACGACGTTGCCGGGTTGCCGGCGCCGGACCGGCAGCTCGTTCTCGTACGAGTCCTCAGCTGCCGCGGCACCCTGGGGTTCGTTGAGGATGCTCACAGGTTTGTCGTCTCCCGGTTCTTCTCGTGGCTCGTCTGCGCGATGCCGGCGGGAACGTAACCGGTCTGCCCCTTCTTCGCGAGGTCCTTGAGGTGCTGCTCGTAGCGCTCGGGGGAGACGACCTTCACGTTGAACAGCATCCGGGAGTGGTCGACGCCGCACAGCTCGGCGCACTTGCCCAGGAAGGTGCCCTCCTTGTTGGGGGTCACCTCGAAGGCGTTGGTGTGGCCCGGGATGACGTCCTGCTTCATCAGGAACGGCACCACCCAGAAGGAGTGGATGACGTCACGCGAGGTGAGGACGAAGCGGACCGTCTTGCCCTTGGGCAGCCACAGGGTGGGGCCCGGGTTGCCCGTCTGCGGGTTCCGCGTGCCCGGGGTGCCGGCGTCGTAGACGCCGCCGGCGTTCGCCGGGAAGTCCTCCTTGAAGCGGTCCGGGATCGCGGCCAGTTCCTTGGCCGTCTTCGCGTCGCCGCTGGAACCGTCGACGGGCTCGACGTAGTTGAAGGCCCAGCTCCACTGGTAGCCGACGACGTTGATGGTGACGTCGGGCTTGTCCTTGAGGCTGAGGAGCTTCGACTCGTCCCGGGCCGTGAAGTAGAAGAGGACCGAGACGATGATGAGCGGGACCACCGTGTACAGCGCCTCGATGGGCATGTTGTACCGGGTCTGCGGGGGAACCTCGACCTTGGTGCGGCTGCGCCGGTGGAACATGGCGCTCCACAGGATCAGACCCCACACGAGCACGCCGACGGCGAGCGCAGCCGCCCAGGAACCCTGCCACAGGGAGAGGATCCGCGGAGCCTCTTCCGTGGTCGGGGTGGGCATACCAAGGCGGGGGAAGTCTTCCCAGTTGTACGAGCAACCGGTGGCTGTCGCCAGGACCAGGCCCGCGGTCATGCCTTGCAGCAGCTTCCGCCGCATCGGGCGCCGCGGCGAGCGGTCGGAGCCGTTGGGACTCACGTAGCGCCTTCCCGAGAGTCTCGCCCGCGCGGATCGGCTGCGGCCTGGCCTTCTCGCTGGTCGGTCGCGGCCCTGCGTCGGGCAGGGGTTTGGATGTTTATGCGGACCAAACCCTAGCCGACGCCCTCCGGGGGTTCGCGGGGAGGGGGGCCTAGTGGGGTGGGGGGTTCGCTGGATTGGCGGCTGCGGGTTGTTCGTGGCTGGTCGCGCCCCGCGGCGGAGCCCCTGATGTCACTGCCCCGCGCCCCTTTGCGGCGTTGCATTGACCGGGCGTTTAGCGTTGCCTTGTGGGCTACTTCGACGCTGCTTCCAGTGCTCCTCTCCATCCTGTTGCTCGGCAGGCGCTACAGGCCTCGCTCGATGAAGGGTGGGCTGATCCAGCACGTCTGTATCGAGAAGGCCGCAGGGCCCGGTTGCTGCTGGACGCGGCGCGGGAAGCTGCCGCGGAGGCCGTGGGGTGCCGGCCGGACGAGCTGGTCTTCACGCCGTCCGGCACTCGGGCTGTCCACACCGGCATCGCCGGGGTATTGGCGGGGCGGCGGCGGGTCGGGCGTCACCTGATGGTGTCTGCCGTCGAACATTCCTCTGTGCTCCATGCGGCTGACGCGCACGAGGCCGGGGGCGGGGCGGTCACGCAGGTTCCGGTGGACCGGGCGGGGGCCGTGAGCGTGCAGGGCTTCACGGATGCCCTCCGGGCCGACACCGCGCTCGCCTGTCTGCAGTCGGCCAACCACGAGGTGGGGACCGAGCAGCCGGTGGCCGAAGTGGCCGGGGTGTGCCGGGAGGCCGGGGTGCCGTTGCTGGTGGACGCGGCGCAGTCGCTGGGGTGGGGGCGGGTCGAGGGTGACTGGTCGGTGCTGACCGGGAGTGCACACAAATGGGGTGGGCCGTCTGGCGTCGGCCTGCTGGTCGTACGCAAGGGCGTGCGGTTCGCGGCGCAAGGGCCAGCGGACGAGCGGGAGTCGGGGCGAGCACCCGGGTTCGAGAACATCCCGGCGATCGTGGCGGCGGCGGCCTCGCTGCGGGCCGTGCGGGCGGAGGCGGCCCAAGAGGCGGTACGGCTGCGGGAGCTGACGGAGCGGATCCGGGTCCAGGTGCCGGGGCTGGTGCCCGACGTGGAGGTGGTCGGCGATCCGGAGCACCGGCTCCCCGGGATCGTCACCTTCTCCTGTCTCTATGTCGACGGGGAGACATTGCTGCACGAGCTGGACCGCGCCGGTTTCTCCGTCTCCTCCGGTTCGTCCTGCACCAGCAGCACGCTGACGCCCAGCCATGTGCTGCGGGCGATGGGGGTGCTGAGTGAGGGGAATGTGCGGGTCTCGTTGCCGTTCGGGACGGCCGCGCAGGACGTGGAGCGGTTCCTGGAGGTGCTGCCGGGGGCGGTGGCCGGGGTCCGGGAGAAGCTGGGCGCGCCGGCCGCCGAGACGGTCGTACGCGACGACGTCCTGGTCGTGGACTCCCTCGGCAAGCTGTGCCCGATCCCCGTCATCGAACTCGCCAAGGTCATCGGGGAGGTGCCGGTGGGGGGCTTGGTACGGGTACTGGCCGATGACGAGGCGGCCCGGCTCGACATCCCGGCGTGGTGCGAGATGCGGGGGCAGGAGTACGTAGGGGAGGAACCGGCGGAACGAGGAACGGCGTATGTGATCCGCCGGGCGAGCTGAACGCCCCTTCCAGGGGGGCGGGGGACTGCACGACCAGCCCCCATGCACCCGCACCCGCACCCGGCTACGCGCCCGCCGAGGCGGACGCGTAGTCGCACTCGCACCCGGCCTCAGCCGAGGTGCTTACGGACCTCCTCGGCGGCAGCGTCCCCGTACGCCTTCGTGAACCGCTCCATGAAGTGCCCCCGCCGCAGCTGATACTCCTGCGTACCCACCGTCTCGATGACGAGCGTCGCGAGCATGCACCCGACCTGCGCGGCCCGCTCCAGCGAAACCCCCCACGCCAGCCCCGAGAGGAACCCGGCGCGGAAGGCGTCGCCGACGCCCGTCGGGTCGGCCTTGCGCTCCTCCTCGGGGCAGCCGACCTCGATCGGGTCGTGCCCGTCCCGCTCGATGCGGACGCCGCGCGAGCCGAGGGTCGTGACGCGGTGGCCGACCTTGGCGAGGATCTCCTCGTCCGTCCAGCCGGTCTTGGACTCGATGAGGCCCTTCTCGTACTCGTTGGAGAAGAGGTACGTCGCGCCGTCCAGCAGTATCCGGATCTCGTCGCCGTCCATGCGGGCGATCTGCTGGGAGAAGTCGGCGGCGAAGGGGATCTGGCGGGCGCGGCACTCCTCGGTGTGGCGGAGCATGCCCTCGGGGTCGTCGGCGCCGATCAGGACCAGGTCGAGGCCGCCGACGCGGTCCGCGACGGTCTTCAGCTCGATCAGGCGGGCCTCGCTCATCGCACCGGTGTAGAAGGAGCCGATCTGGTTGTGGTCGGCGTCGGTGGTGCAGACGAAACGGGCGGTGTGCAGGGTCTCGGAGATACGGACCGAGCCGGTGTCGACGCCGTGCCGGTCCAGCCAGGCCCGGTACTCGTCGAAGTCGGAGCCCGCGGCGCCGACCAGGATCGGCTTCGTGCCCAGCTGGCCCATGCCGAAGGCGATGTTCGCGCCGACTCCGCCCCGGCGGACGTCCAGGTTGTCGACCAGGAAGGAGAGCGAGACCGTGTGCAGCTGGTCCGCGACGAGCTGGTCGGCGAAGCGGCCGGGGAAGGTCATGAGGTGGTCGGTGGCGATGGAGCCGGTGACTGCGATGCGCACGGCGGGAGGTCTCCTGCGGGGAGGCGGAATTGACAGTCCACGCTACCGTTCGTGACCGGCACTCTGAAGTGGCCAAAACTACCCGATAGTAGATCTTTCTTCGCGGGCTCCGGCGTGTCTACGGTGCGGCTATGACGAAATTCGAGGTCCGCGCCCCCGCTCCGGCCGACCCGGAGGTCGACCTGGCGTCACTGCTGGGTGACTGCGCGCGGATGGCTCCTCACTGGGCCGCTCCCGATCGTGTCCTTTCCCGTCCCGTCTCCCCCTCACGCATCCACGGGGTGACCGTGCCGCCCAGGTCCGCGCGGCTGGTGGACGCGATGTCGGACTACGGCGACTGAGCCGACTGCGCCGTTCGGGGAACCGCGCGCTCCCCCGCTGCGTCCCATCGGCGTCCCCCGTAAAGGGGATGCGGGATACGACCCGACGGACCGACTCTTTTGACAGGGTCGGGTCAGGGTCCTGGGACATGTGCGCAGCCGAAGGAGCGATGCGGTGAACACCGAGCGACCCGAGAACGACGACACGGGCGCCGACGGCTCCGCCGAGGAGCAGGTCGCCGGGCAGGAGAAGGGCGCGGAGGCCACCGAGGCCGCCGAGGCCGCTGGTACCGAGGCTTCGGGCGGCGGTGCCAAGGACGTCACGGCCGTACCCGACGCCGAGGTCACGGCCGAGGACGACGCCGAGGACGACGCCGAGGTCGGGCCCCAGGACGACGCCCAGGCCACGGCCGGTGGCGGGCACGGCGCCGAGGTCGGTCGTGCCGAGGGGGCACATCCGGACGGCGGTGCTCCTGAGGTCGGCGGCGCCGAACACCCCGATGTCTCCGACGCGCCCCGGCGCCGCTCCCCCGCGGTCATCGCCTCCGTCGCCGCCGCCGTACTGCTAGTCGGGGGCGGTGGTGCGTATCTCGCCGCGAGTACGTCCGGTGGGTCGGACGGTGGTACGGCGTCCGGGGCGGCCGACGGCGGGTCTCCGCCGCCGCTGCGCCTCGACGGCTACAGCGAGCCCGGTACGGGCGGCACGGGCGGTATCGCGCCCGGGGAGCCCAACCCGTACGGCGTCACCTACAAGGCCGACGGAGAGCTGTCGGACGGGCCCGGGTCGGCGCCCGTGTACCGGGCGGGCGGTGAGGTCGGCGCGGCCGAGGTGGCCCGGCTGGCCGAGGCGCTCGGGGTGGACGGGAAGCCGGTCGCGCAGGGGGAGACCTGGCGGGTCGGGGCCACGGACGGGGCGGGGCCCGGCCTTCAGGTGAACAGGCAGGCGCCGGGGACCTGGACGTTCTCCCGCTACTCCCCCGGCACCGACAACTGCGAGAGCACCACCGTCTGCCGGCAGGACCCGGCCGGTCCGACCGACGACCCGGTGAGCGAGGCCGCCGCGAGGAAGGCCGCCGCGCCGGTGCTCAAGGCGGTGGGCCAGGACGACGCGAAGCTCGACGCGAGCCAGCTCATGGGCGCCCAGCGGGTGGTGAACGCGAATCCCGTGGTGGGCGGACTGCCCACGTACGGCTGGACCACCGGGGTGACCGTGAGCGCCCAGGGCGAGGTGGTCGGCGGCAGCGGCCAGTTGAAGGCGCCGGTGAAGGGGGACACGTACCCCGTGCTGGACGCCGAGAAGACGCTCGGACTGCTGAACGCGGCGCCGGGGACCGGCCACCGTATGGGCATCGGCGGCTGTGCCAGTCCCGTGCCGCTGAAGGACCGGCTCGAGGCGCCCTGTGGTGCGCAGGCGTCGACGGGGGCGCCGGCGAAGGACACCCTGACGGTCGAGAAGGCGGTGTTCGGGCTGGCCGCGCACCAGGTGGAGGCGCGGCAGGCGCTGGTGCCGTCGTGGCTGTTCGAGGTGCGGTCGCCGGGGGCTCAGGACAGTTTCACGGTGACGTATCCGGCGATCGACCCGGAGTTCCTGGTGTCGTCGGCGCCGTCCGAGGAGCCGTCGGGACCGGTCTCCCCGCGGCCGAGCGGGCCGAAGGACGAGCCGAGTTCGTCGCCGATCGTCCGGAACGTGGGGGCGGACGGCTACACGGCCGACGGCAAGGAGCTGACCGTGGCCTTCACGGGCGGGGTGTGCGCCGACTACAAGGTGACGGCGAGCGAGAGCGCCGACGAGGTGACGGTCCGGGTGACGGAGACGTCGCAGTCGGGTGAGGTGTGCATCCAGATCGCCAAGGTGTTCCACAAGACCGTGCGGCTGGACGAGCCGCTCGGGGACCGGAAGGTCGTGGGCACGGACGGCCAGGCGGTCCCGTTGGAGAAGCCCGGGGCGCGGCTCCCGGCGACACCGCAGACGTCCGGGGCCCGGTAAAGGGTCCGCGGACACAGGAAGGCGGCGGCCCCGTCGGAGGGGGTCGCCGCCTTTCCGCGTGTCAGCGGGCCGGCACAGTGCTCGGCCGGGCCGCCTAGCTGAAGGAGTCGCCGCAGGCGCAGGAGCCCGTCGCGTTCGGGTTGTCGATCGTGAAGCCCTGCTTCTCGATCGTGTCCACGAAGTCGATGGACGCGCCGCCCAGGTAGGGGGCGCTCATGCGGTCGGTGACGACCTTGACCCCGCCGAAGTCCTTGACGACGTCGCCGTCGAGCGAGCGCTCGTCGAAGAAGAGCTGGTAGCGCAGGCCGGAGCAGCCACCGGGCTGAACGGCGACACGCAGCGCGAGGTCGTCGCGGCCTTCCTGGTCGAGCAGGGCCTTGACCTTGGCCGCGGCGGCGTCACTCAGGATGATGCCGTCGGTGGCGGTGCTGGTCTCGTCCGATACGGACATCTACATCTCTCCCGGGTTGTACGGAGACTGCTTGCCGACGTGTGCAACCGGCGGGGCCGCGGATTCATTCCAGGGCCGGGCGCTTGTCTTTCCGTCTTTCTTCATGCTCGCACACGGCGCACGAAGCGGAAAACGCCTCTTTGGGGAATACGCGGACCCGTCACCGGGATTCACGTCACATCGACATGATGGCCATCGTCAAACTGACGTGAACCGGTTATGATAGATAGCGTCAAATCGACGAGAAGGTCGATGAAGGTGTCCCGCTTGACCCGCCGGGCCCGGATCCTCCGGTCCCGGCGAGCCGCAGAACAGAAAGGGTGCGTGTCGTGACCACCGCCCAGACCCAGGAGCTCGACGTACAGCCGACGCCCCTCGCCCTGCTGCTCCTCGGCCGTGAGGCCGACCCGAGGAGCGAGCGCGGCGTCGAGTGTCCCGGCGACCTTCCCTCGCCGTCCGACCCGGACCTGGTCGAGCGCGCCCGCGCGGCCAAGGAGAAGCTCGGGAACAAGGTCTTCGTGCTCGGCCACCACTACCAGCGCGACGAGGTCATCCAGTTCGCGGATGTGACCGGTGACTCGTTCAAGCTGGCCCGGGACGCGGCCGCCCGCCCGGAGGCCGAGTACATCGTGTTCTGCGGCGTGCACTTCATGGCCGAGTCGGCGGACATCCTGACGTCCGACGACCAGAAGGTCGTCCTGCCCGACCTCGCCGCCGGCTGCTCGATGGCCGACATGGCGACGGCCGAGCAGGTCGCCGAATGCTGGGACGTGCTGACCGAGGCCGGCATAGCCGAGCAGGTCGTGCCGGTGTCGTACATGAACTCGTCCGCGGACATCAAGGCGTTCACGGGCAAGCACGGCGGCACGATCTGCACCTCCTCCAACGCCAAGCGCGCGCTTGACTGGGCGTTCGAGCAGGGCGAGAAGGTGCTCTTCCTGCCCGACCAGCACCTCGGCCGCAACACCGCCGTCCGGGACATGGGCATGTCCCTGGAGGACTGCGTCGTCTACAACCCGCACAAGCCGAACGGCGGGCTGACGGCGGACGAGCTGCGCGCCGCGAAGATGATCCTGTGGCGCGGCCACTGCTCGGTGCACGGCCGCTTCAGCCTGGACTCGGTGAACGACGTCCGCGAGCGCATCCCGGGCGTGAACGTCCTGGTGCACCCCGAGTGCAAGCACGAGGTCGTGGCGGCGGCGGACTACGTCGGTTCGACCGAGTACATCATCAAGGCCCTGGAGGCCGCCCCGGCCGGCTCCAAGTGGGCCATCGGGACCGAGCTGAACCTCGTACGGCGTCTGGCGAACCGTTTCGCGCCCGAGGGCAAGGAGATCGTCTTCCTCGACAAGACGGTCTGCTTCTGCTCGACCATGAACCGCATCGACCTCCCCCACCTGGTCTGGACCCTGGAGTCGCTGGCCGAGGGCAACCTGGTCAACCGGATCGAGGTCGACAAGGAGACGGAGGCGTTCGCGAAGCTGGCCCTGGAGCGGATGCTGGCGCTGCCGTAGCCGGGCCGGAAGCGGACGACCGAGCGCCGTACGCATGAGGGCGGGGCCCGGCCATCGCGGTCGGGCTCCGCCCTTGTCCGTTGGTCGGGTCCCGCCCTTGTCCGTTCCCCCTCAGGCGCGGCAGCGCAGCATCTCCAGCGGGGGCTCGGCGAGGAAGTCGGTCCAGAAGTCCGCGCCGAACTCGCGCACACCGGCCTCGGACACCTCCAGGGGCACCCAGGTCAGCTCGCTGAAGCCGGCCGCCCGCAGAGACGCTTCGTAGAGTTCGCGGCTCGGCACGGCGCCGATGATCGAGATCGGCGGGTCGAGCAGCGCCGTGACCCGGAAGCGCGGCCCGGTCTCGATCTTCTCGCCGGTCGGCTCGCAGAGGAAGCCGTACTTGGCCAGGTCCTGCCCGCCGCCGGGGTAGTCCGGTGACTGGGCGAGCACGAAGAACTCGCCGCCGGGCACCAGACCGCGGTGCACGTTGCGGCACATCGCCTCCAGCTCGGCGATGGTCTGCGCGTAGTTGAGCAGCTGCACCCCGAGGGCGATGTCGAAGCGGCGGTCGAGCGGGCGCAGTTCGGCCACGTCGCCCACCTCGTAGCGCACGCCCAGCGGGTCGCCCTCCTCCAACCGCTGTGCGGCGGCGACCATTTCGCCGGAGATGTCGACGCCGAGCACCTCCGTGGCGCCGCGTCGCTTGAACTCCCTGCTGTAGAACCCGGTGCCGCACGCCAGGTCGAGAACCGACTTCCCGCGCACGTCCCCGACCAGGTCCAGAAAGCTGGGCACCTCTCCGTACCGCGTCAACGGCAGGGACTTGAAGCCCTCGAACGCCTCACCGATCTCGTCGTACTGCTGCACGCCCATCGTGGTGTCCTCCCCTGTGCTTCGTCGTCACGTCCAGGGGCCGCGACCGTCCCGTCCCGGGACCCGCCGCGGCCTGTGACGGGAAGTCTTCCGGCGGGCAGGCACAAGGCCGTACTGGCGGAAGACACAAAGATCCGCAGGCCGGTCCGTCGGACTGTTCGCCGGGCTCGATGTGCGGTGCGCCGAAAAAACTTCCGGCACGATGTCGAGAAGCCGTCATCGGCTCCGTCCCCGTGGTGAACGCGACCAGAATGGGTCGCACAGCATCGAGGAGAGAGACCATGGCGAAGTACCTGCTGCTCAAGCACTACCGTGGCGCCCCGGCTGCCGTGAACGACGTGCCGATGGACCAGTGGACGCCGGAGGAGATCTCGGCGCACGTGCAGTACATGAACGACTTCGCGGCCCGGCTGGAGAAGACCGGTGAGTTCGTCGACGGCCAGGCGCTGGCGCCCGAGGGGGCGTGGGTCCGGTACGACGGTGAGGGGCGGCCGCCGGTCACCGACGGGCCGTTCGCCGAGACCAAGGACCTCATCGCCGGCTGGATGGTGATCGACGTCGACAGCTACGACCGGGCCGTCGAGCTCGCCGGGGAGCTGTCGGCCGCCCCGGGCGCGGGCGGGAAGCCGATCCACGAGTGGCTGGAGGTGCGGCCGTTCCTGGGCGCGCCGCCCAGGAACCCGGAGTGCCTCTTCCATGGATGAGGCACTGCTGCGCAGCCTCACCCCGGGCGTGCTCACGATCCTCGTCCGCCGCGGAGCCGACTTCGCGGCGGCCGAGGACGCCGTGCAGGACGCGCTGGTCGAGGCCGTGCGGGTGTGGCCGGCCGATCCGCCGCGGGACGCCAAGGGCTGGCTGGTCACCGTGGCCTGGCGCAAGTTCCTCGACCAGGCCCGGGCGGACAGCGCCCGCCGCCGGCGCGAGGACCTGGTCGACGAGGAGCCGGCCCCCGGGCCCACGCCCGACGTGGACGACACGCTCCAGCTCTACTTCCTGTGCGCGCACCCGTCGCTGACCCCTTCGTCCGCGGTCGCGCTCACGCTGCGTGCCGTCGGCGGGCTCACCACCCGGCAGATCGCCCAGGCCTACCTGGTGCCCGAGGCGACCATGGCGCAGCGCATCAGCCGGGCCAAGCGCACCGTGTCCGGCATACGGTTCGACCAGCCCGGCGACGTCGCCACCGTGCTGCGCGTGCTCTACCTGGTCTTCAACGAGGGCTACTCCGGGGATGTCGACCTCGCCGCCGAGGCCATCCGGCTCACCCGGCAGCTCGCGGCCGCGATCGACCACCCCGAGGTGGCGGGGCTGCTCGCCCTGATGCTGCTGCACCACGCCCGGCGCGCCTCCCGGACCGCGCCCGACGGCAGCCTGGTGCCGCTCGCCGAGCAGGACCGCGGCCGGTGGGACACCGCGTCGATCGCCGAGGGCGTCCGGATCCTCCAGGCGGCCCTCGCCCGGGACCGGCTGGGCGAGTTCCAGGCCCAGGCCGCCATCGCGGCCCTGCACGCCGACGCGCTCACCGCCGAGGAGACCGACTGGGTGCAGATCGTCGAGTGGTACGACGAGCTCGCGCGCCTCACCGACAGCCCGGTCGTCCGGCTCAACCAGGCGGTGGCCGTGGGTGAGGCCGACGGACCGCGCGCCGGGCTGGCCGCGCTCGCGGCGCTGGACGACTCGCTGCCCCGGTACAGTGCGGCGGCCGCGTACCTCCACGAACGCGACGGCGACCTGCCGAAGGCCGCACGGCTCTACGCCGAGGCGGCCCGGAAGGCGTCCGACCTCGCCGAACGGGACTACCTGACCCGTCAGGCCGCCCGGCTCAACGCCCGCCTGCGCGGCTGAAACAGCGGGACGCGCGCACCCCGGAAAACGGCTCGGCCCGTCCCAGGACTTCTCCTGGAACGGGCCGAGCCGCTTGTCTCACGAGGCGTGGAACTCAGGTTTCCGAGCCGTCTGGCCGGGCCTCAGACCCCGGCCGGTTCCGGCTCGTCCGACGCCGAACCCGAGCCCGGCCCCGTGGCCGAACCCGAACCTGACGTCTGCTCGTCCGGGGCGCCCGCCTTCCTCGCCCTCTTCGCCGCCCGCTTCTTCGCCCGGCGCTCCTTGCGCAGCTCCACCATCGCGTACAGCGTCGGGACGAGGAGCAGGGTCAGCAGGGTCGAGGTGATCAGGCCGCCGATGACGACCACGGCCAGCGGCTGGGCGATGAAGCCGCCCTCGCCGGTGACGCCCAGGGCCATGGGCAGCAGAGCGAAGATCGTCGCCAGCGCGGTCATCAGGATGGGCCGCAGCCGGTGCCGGCCACCCTCGATCACCGCCTCCACGACGCCGTAGCCCTGCCGCCTGTACTGGTTGATCAGGTCGATCAGCACGATCGCGTTGGTCACCACGATGCCGATCAGCATCAGCATGCCGATCATCGCGGGGACGCCCATCGGGGTGCCGGTCGCCACCAGGAGGCCGATCGCGCCGGTCGCCGCGAACGGGATCGACACGAGCAGGATCAGCGGCTGGACCAGCGAGCGGAAGGTCGCCACCAGCAGCATGAACACGATGGCGATGGCCGCCAGCATCGCCAGGCCCAGGTTGGCGAACGCCTCGTCCTGGTCCTCGGAGACTCCGCCGATCGAGGCCGTCGCGCCCGCCGGGAGCGTCAGCTCGTTGATCTTGGCCTGGAGGTCCGTGCTGACCGCACCGGTGTTGTCACCGGTCGGCTTCGCCGTGATCGTGGCGGCGCGCTGGCCGTCGATGCGGGTCATCGAGACCGGCCCGTCCACCAGCTTCACCTCGGCGATGTCGCCCAGCTTCACCGGGCCCAGCGACAGCTCCCGCAGCTGCTTCAGCGTCGTCGCCGGCTTGGCGGACCTGATGACGACGTCCCGCTCGGTGTCGTCGAGGGTCGCCTGGGCCGCGGTGTTGCCCCGGACCGCCTGGCCGACCGCCATCCCGAGGGTCTGGTCGTTGAACCCGGCCGCGGCCGCCTTGTCGTTGGCCTTGACCGAGATGCGCGGCACGCTCTGCGCCAGGTCGCTGGTCACGTCCGTGACGTCGTCCAGGCCGGCCACCGCCTCGCGGACCTGCTCGGCCGCCTTGCGCAGCACGTCCCCGTCGGCCGCCTTGACGACGACGCTCAGGTCCTGGGCGCCGAAGCCGTCACCGGCCGCGATGGTGGTCGTACCGACGCCGTCGAGCTTCTTCAGGCCCGCCTCGATACGGTCCTGGACGTCCTCGTACGACGCCGAGTCCTCCAGCATCACCTGGTACGACGCCTGGTTGGTGTCGGTGCCGCCGCCGAAGGCGGCCATGAAGCCGGACGAGCCGATGGTGACCTGGTAGTCCTTGACGCCCTCGGTGCCGGCGAGCAGCTTCTCGACCTTCGTCGCCTGCTCGTCGGTGGCGGAGAGGCTGGTGCCCGGCTTCAACTCCTGCTTGACGGTGAGGACTTCCTGCTCGCCCTGGTCGAAGAAGTTCGTCTTCAGCAGCGGCGCCATGCCGAACGTGCCGATCAGGACGACGATCGCGAGCAGCACGCTGGTGAGCCGGCGCCGGGTCGCGAACCGCAGGGCGGGGACGTAGAGGCGCTGGAGCCTGCTCCTCGCCTCCTTCTCCTCGGCCTTGCGGCGGGCCTCGTCGGCGTCGGCCGGGGTGCCCTTCGGGGCGCGCAGGAACCAGTACGACAGCACCGGGACGACCGTCAGCGAGACCAGCAGCGACGCCAGCAGGGCCGCCGTCACGGTCAGGCTGAAGGAGCCGAACAGCTCACCCACCATGCCGCCGACCAGGCCGATCGGCAGGAAAACGGCCACCGTGGTGAGGGTGGAGGAGGTGACCGCCCCGGCGACCTCGCGGACCGCCTTGAGGATGGCCTCCTCGCGCTCCTCGCCGTAGCCGAGGTGCCGTTTGATGTTCTCCAGGACCACGATCGAGTCGTCGACGACCCGGCCGATGGCGATGGTCAGTGCGCCGAGGGTCAGCATGTTCAGCGAGAGGTCCCTGGTCCACAGCACGATCAGGGCCAGGACCACCGACAGCGGGATGGAGACCGCGGTCACCAGCGTCGAGCGGATCGACGCCAGGAAGACCAGGATGATCAGGACCGCGAAGAGCAGACCGAGGGCGCCCTCCGTGGTCAGTCCGTCGATGGACTTCTTGACCGCCGGGCCCTGGTCGCTGACGACCGTGACCGTGGCGCCCGTACCGAGGTCCCCCCGCATCTCCGGCAGCTTGTCCCGCACCGCGTCGGAGATCGCGACCGCGCTGCCGTCGCGGTCCATGGTCACGGCGACGGCGAGGGACGGCTTGCCGTTGGTGCGTGTGATGGAGTCGGCCGGGGCCTGCTCCTGCTCGACGGCGGCGACGTCACCGAGGCGGACCGGCTTCTTCCGGTCGGCGGAGGCGGAGGTGCCCTGGCCGGTGACCATGAGGTCCTCGATCTGCTGGATCGAGGTGAAGCCGCCGCCGACCTGGACGGTGCGGTTGTCGCCGCCCTCGTCGAAGGAGCCGGCCGGGACGGTGGCGCCGCCGGCCTGGAGGGCCTGGGACAGGTCCGCCGAGGTCAGGCCGGCTTTCGCCAGCTTCGCGTCGTTCGGGGTCACGGTGACCTGGAGGTCGCGTACGCCGTCGACGGTGACCTGCCCGACGCCGTCGATGTCCTTCAGGTCCGGCACCAGCGTCCGGTCGAGCTGGTCGGCGAGGGCCTGCTGGTCCTGGTCGGAGGTGACGGAGAGGACGACGGTCGGGATGTCGTCCGTGGAACCGGCGATGACCTGCGGGTCGACGTCGTCCGGGAGCTGCACGCGGGCCCGGTTGACGGCCTGCTGGACGTCGGCGACCAGCTTCTGGGTGTCGGGGCCGTAGTCGAAGGACGCCATGATCACGGCGTTGCCCTCGCTCGCGGTGGAGGTGACTCCGGTGATGCCGTCGACGGCTTCGAGGCTGTCCTCGATCGGCTCGACGACCTGCTTCTCGACCACGTCCGGCGCGGCGCCCTGGTACGGCGCGAGCACCGACACCATGGGCAGTTCGATGGAGGGCAGCAGCTGCTGCTTGAGCTGGGGTATCGCGATCGCTCCGAAGGCGATGGCGATGATCGACATCAGGCCTATCAGGGCACGTTGGGCGAGGCTGAATCTCGACAGCCAGGACATGGGTCAGGGTCTCTCTTCTGTGAGCGGCAGAAGTGGGCAGCGGACGTGGCAGGGGCGTCTTGGCGCACAAGTGAGCGCCCGCCCTTACACCCTGAGCCATCGGGGAGCCCGGTTTCGTAGGCCCCAGGTCCATTTCCTTATCCGGCGCCTACTCCGGGCGCAGTACGCCGCTTCGAGGTCACTCCACCCTTGGACGTACCAGCCCAGACTCGTACGCGATCACCACGAGCTGGGCCCGGTCGCGGGCGCCCAGCTTGGACATGGCCCGGTTGACGTGCGTCTTCACGGTCAGTGGGCTGACTGCCAGCCGCTCGGCGATCTCGTCGTTGGAGTGCCCGCCGGCGACCAGGACGAGGACCTCGCGCTCCCGGACGGTGAGGGCGTCGAGTCGCTCGGCGCGGGCCGGGTCACGGTCGTCCGCGCCGTCGCCCTGGGCGAGGAAACGGGCGATCAGGCCCTTGGTGGCGGCCGGGGAGAGCAGGGCCTCGCCGCCTGCCGCGACGCGGATGGCGGCGAGCAGCTCCTCGGGTTCGGAGCCCTTGCCGAGGAAGCCGGAAGCGCCGGCGCGCAGCGACTGCACGACGTAGTCGTCGACCTCGAAGGTGGTCAGGATGACGACGCGGACGTGGGCGAGGGCCGGGTCGGCGCTGATCATGCGGGTGGCGGCGAGGCCGTCGGTGCCGGGCATCCGGATGTCCATCAGGACGACGTCCGCCCGCTTCTCCTTGGCCAGCCGCACCGCCTCCGCGCCGTCGGAGGCCTCGGCGACGACCTCCATGTCGGGCTCGGAGTCGACCAGCACCCGGAACGCGCTGCGCAGCAGGGCCTGGTCGTCGGCGAGCAGGACGCGGATGGTCATGCGGGGTCCTCGTCTGTGGGGGGGCAGGTCAGTGGCGGTGTACCGCGTCTCGGGGTGTCAGACGGCGTCGTCCGCGGCGCGGGTGCGGCTCTTGACCGGCAGGATCGCATGGACGCGGAAGCCGCCTCCGTAGCGGGGGCCGGTGGTGAGGGTGCCGCGCAGGGCGGTGACGCGCTCGCGCATGCCGAGCAGTCCGTGGCCGCCGCCCTCGACGCTCTCGTCGTCGCCGGCTCCGTCGTCGAGGACGGTGATCTCGACGTTCGGGCCCACCCGGACGACGCTGACCTCGGCCTTCGCCTCCGCGCCGGCGTGCTTCTGCACATTGGTGAGGGCTTCCTGGATGACCCGGTAGGCGGCCAGGTCGACGGCGGCGGGGAGCGTGGTGCCCTGGTCGGCGCGGGCGATCTCCACCTGGAGGCCCGCGCTGCGGAACGTGCCGGCGAGTTCGTCGAGGCGGTCGAGGCCGGGGGCGGGTTCGGTGGGGGCCTCGGGGTCGCCGGACTGCCGGAGCAGGCCGACGGTCGCGCGGAGTTCGTTGAGCGCGGAGCGGCTGGCCTCGCGTACGTGGGCCAGGGCCTCCTTGGCCTGGTCGGGGCGCTTGTCCATGACGTGGGAGGCCACGCCGGCCTGGACGTTGACGAGGGCGATGTGGTGGGCGACGACGTCGTGCAGGTCCCGGGCGATCCGCAGGCGCTCCTCGGCGACGCGGCGGCGGGCCTCCTCCTCACGGGTGCGTTCGGCCCGTTCGGCGCGTTCACGGATGGCGGCGACGAAGGCGCGGCGGCTGCGGACCGCGTCGCCCGCGGTGGCGCCGATGCCGGTCCAGGCGAAGATGGCGAGGTTCTCCTGGGCGTACCAGGGCAGGGGGCCGGCGAGCATCGCGGAGCCGGTCAGGACGGTCATGGTGAGCAGACCGACGCGCCAGGTGGTGGGGCGGTCGGTGGTCGAGGCGACGGTGTAGAGGGCGATGACCGCGGACATGGCGACGGGGGCGCGGGGGTCGCCGGTGACGGACTCGACGACGGAGGCGGTGCCGGTGAGGGCGAGGACCGTCATGGGGGCGCGGCGGCGGAAGACGAGGGCCGCGGCGCCGAGGGTGATGAGCAGCAGGCTCAGCGCGTCGGGAGTGCGCAGGGCCCAGGTGACCTCGTTCTTCCCGTGCGGGTCCACGAAGGAGCCGGCGACCATGCAGGCCAGCACGGCGACCGCGAGCGCCGCGTCCAGTGCCAGGGGGTGCGCCTTGAGGTGACGCCGGAGGCGGTTCCCTGCGGGGCTTGGAACGGGGGCCAACTGGGGTTCCTTGTGGTGTGTGCCCGGCATTGGGGTGCGCGTCGACCGGGGGCTGCCGCCCCCGGACCCCGGTGGTCGTTGTGCGGCTGACGGCCGGTGGGGGCTGGTCGCGCCCACGCGGCGGTAGCCGCAGATCGAATACAGCCCCGCGCCCCTTTGGGGCTTCCGCCCCCTCCGGTCAGCCGGGGATCAGGCCGTCGTCGCTCAGCAGCTCCCGGACCTCCTCCAGCGTCGCGTCCGGCGACGGCAGGATCAGTTCCGAGGGCTCCAGGGAGTCGTCGGGCAGGGGGTCGCCCAGTTCCCGGACCTTGGTGAGGAGGGCGGTGAGGGTGCGGCGGAAGCCGGGGCCGTCGCCGTTCTCCATCTCCGTCAGGAGCTCGTCGTCGAGCTTGTTCAGCTCGGGCAGGTGACTGTCGGACAGCTTCACCTGTCCCTCGCCCATGATCCGGACGATCATGTCGCCCATCTCGCCTCCTCGGCGTGGGCCCCGGCCGTCGGCTACTGCTTGTCGAAGCGCGGGGTGTCCTGCGGCTGCTGCTGGGACTGCGACTGGCCGTCGCCGCCCTCGATGGCCTGCTGGCCGCCGGCCGAGCCTCCCCCAGTGCCAATAGCCTGGGAGGTGCCCCCAGCCAGCTCGGCCTTCATGCGCTGCAGTTCCAGCTCTACATCCGTACCACCGGAGAGCCGGTCCAGCTCGGCCTGGATGTCGTCCTTGTGCATGCCGGACTGGTCGTCGAGGGCGCCCGAGGCGAGGAGTTCGTCGATGGCGCCGGCCCGGGCCTGGAGCTGGGCCGTCTTGTCCTCGGCCCGCTGGATCGCCAGGCCGACGTCGCCCATCTCCTCCGAGATGCCGGAGAAGGCCTCGCCGATCCGGGTCTGGGCCTGGGCCGCGGTGTACGTGGCCTTGATCGTCTCCTTCTTGGTGCGGAAGGCGTCGACCTTGGCCTGGAGGCGCTGGGCCGCCAGGGTGAGCTTCTCCTCCTCGCCCTGGAGGGTCGCGTGCTGGGTCTCCAGGTCCGTCACCTGCTGCTGGAGGGCGGCCCGGCGCGAGAGCGCCTCGCGGGCCAGGTCCTCACGGCCCAGCGCGAGCGCCTTGCGGCCCTGGTCCTCCAGCTTGGTGGACTGCGACTGCAGCTGGTTGAGCTGGAGTTCCAGGCGCTTGCGCGAGGTGGCCACGTCGGCGACGCCGCGGCGGACCTTCTGGAGCAGCTCCAGCTGCTTCTGGTACGAGTAATCGAGGGTCTCGCGCGGGTCCTCGGCCCGGTCAAGGGCCTTGTTCGCCTTCGCGCGGAAGATCATCCCCATACGCTTCATGACACCGCTCATGGGCTTCGCGCGCCCCCTTCTGACGTCCAGCTCCAGCTCTGCGACAGAACCCACAGTACGGGCCCTGCATCCATTGACGCACTGTTCGGGGACGGATGCGCTCATCCCCAAGGACGACTGCTGACGGTCCCGCTCCGGCGTAAGGAGTAGGTGACTCCCGGGTGGCTGCCGGGTGACTCCGCGCCGTGAGGACGAACCGTCTGCAACGTCCCCTCTGTCCCCCTACGACGACTGGTGTTGCCGGATCGTTCCCGGCCGGGCTGGGGTCCAACCCCCGGCACCCCGTACCCTTGGGTTTTGTGTTCCGTAGCCGTGCCAAGGAAGAGAAGGCCCAGGACGCCGACAAGGCGCCGGTGACCGACTCCACTCAGACCCGCCACCCCGAGGCCCCCAAGGGCCGCCCCACGCCCAAGCGCAGTGAGGCCCAGACCCAGCGCCGCAGCGTGGCCAACACGCCGACGTCGCGCAAGGAGGCCGCCAAGCGGCAGCGCGACGAGCGCCGGGCCGCGCTGGAGAAGCAGCGCCAGGCGCTGGCCGGGGGCGACGAGCGGTATCTGCCGGCCCGTGACAAGGGTCCGGTCCGCAAGTTCGCGCGTGACTTCATCGACTCGCGCTTCAACATCGCGGAGTTCTTCCTCCCGATGGCCGTGGTCATCCTCGTGCTGAGCATGGTGCAGGTGGCCGCGCTGCAGAACATCGCGCTGCTGCTGTGGCTGGTCGTGATCGTGCTGATCGTGCTCGACTCGGTGGTCACCGGCTTCCGGCTGAAGAAGCGGCTCGCCGAGCGCTTCCCGGACACCAACCGGCGCGGCGCCGTCGCCTACGCGCTGATGCGCTCCCTGCAGATGCGCCGGCTCCGGCTGCCGAAGCCTCAGGTCAAGCGCGGAGAGCGGCCCTGAGCGCTACCGCTTTTTCCGGGGGTGCGGCGGACGCGTGGCTCAGCACATTGGGCGGGCTGCGTGATGTCGTACGGCAGGAGCTGGTGGGCCGCCAGCTCGACGAGCAGATAGCCGGGCGGTTCCCGGTCGGGCAGCGGCTGCGGGTGCTCGACGTGGGGATGGGCCAGGGCACGCAGGCGCTGCGGCTGGCCCGGGCCGGGCATCAGGTGACCGGCGTCGAGCAGGACCCGAAGATGATCGCGACGGCCCGCGAGGAGCTCGCCGGTGAGCCGGAGGGCATCCGGGAGCGGGTGCGCATCGTCCAGGGCGACGGGCGCGACACCGGCGTCCACTTCCTGCCGGGCAGTTTCGACGTCGTGCTGTGCCACGGCGTGCTGATGTACATCGAGGAGCCCGATCCGCTGCTGGCCGGGCTGGCCCGGATGCTCGCGCCGGGCGGCCTGCTGTCGCTGCTGGTACGCAACGGCGACGCGCTCGCCATGCGGCCGGGGCTGTCCGGGGACTGGGCGGGGACGCTGGCCGCCTTCGACACGACCGCCTACCGGAACCGGCTGGGGCTGGACGTACGGGCCGACCGGCTGGCGGACCTGACGGCGACGCTCGCCGGGATCGCGGCGCCGCTGCACGCCTGGTACGGCGTGCGGGTGTTCACCGACACCGCGGCCGACGGGACGGAGATCCCGGCGGACGTGGAGGCGCTGCTGGCGGTCGAGGAGCGGGCCGGGAAGACGGACCCCTATCGCGGGGTGGCGGCCCTGCTGCATCTGTGCGGGGTGCGCGGCTGATCCCGTCCGCCCCCGTTCGATCCCGTTCGGGTGAGCAGGACGGGCCTCGTCCCGGCCCGGCGGTGAGACTCGGGGCATGGATGCTCGCCGTTTCCGTGCCCGGCGCCCGGCCGTCGTCGCCGTCCTCCTCTGCTGTCTCGGCCTGCTCGCCGCCTGTTCCGGTTCCTCGGCGACCCGCGGGAACGAGGACTCGACGCGACAGGCGGCCGTACCGAAGGCGGTCGGCGCGGTCGACGACCTCCAGGACGGCTATCTGCAGGTGATCGAGGACGTCCTGCCGTCGGTCGTGCAGATCCGGGCCAGGAACGACCTGGGGTCGGGCGTGGTCTACGACGGCCAGGGGCACATCGTCACCAACGCGCACGTCGTCGGGGACGAGCGGACGTTCCGGGTGACGACCGCCAACAGCGAGGACGAGCTCACCGCGCGGCTCGTCTCCTCGTACCCGGAGCAGGACCTCGCCGTGATCAAGCTGGACAAGGCGCCGGGCGGGCTGAAGGCCGCGGAGTTCGGGGACTCGTCGAAGGTGGTGGTCGGGCAGATCGTGCTGGCCATGGGTTCGCCGCTCGGGCTGGCCTCCAGCGTGACGCAGGGCATCGTCTCGGCGACCGGACGGACCGTCACCGAGGGCAGCGGCAACGGGGGTACGGGCGCGACCATCGCCAACATGGTGCAGACGTCGGCCGCCATCAACCCCGGCAACAGCGGTGGCGCCCTGGTGAACCTCGACAGCCGGGTCATCGGCATTCCGACCCTGGCCGCCGTCGACCCCGGTCTCGGGGAGGGTGCGGCGCCCGGCATCGGGTTCGCGATCCCGGCGTCGACGGTGAAGTCGATCGCCGACCAGATCATCAAGGACGGCCGGGTCACCGACTCGGGCCGGGCGGCGCTCGGCATCACCGGCCGTACGGTCGTGAACGACGACTACCAGGCGGCGGGCGTGGCCGTCGTCGAGGTACTGGCGGGCGGGGCGGCCGACCGGGCCGGTCTGGAGCGCGGGGACATCATCACCCGGCTGGGGGACGAGGACATCACCACCATCACCTCCCTGGCCGAGGCGCTGGCCGCCGAGCAGCCGGGTGAGCGGACGACGGTGACGTACCGCCGCAACGGCGGTGAGAAGACAGTGGATGTGACGCTGGGTGAGCAGTGACGTGGTGCGCACGGGCACGGTGAGCGGGAGAGCGGGGCGAGGGCGTACGGCCACCCTCGCCCCGTCGGCTCATGCCTCGGCGTGCAGGCTCATCGGGCCGTAGATCTCGCTGGCGTCCTCGAACAGCCGGACCTGGTCCGCGCCGCCCTCCTGAAGTGCCTTCCAGTGCTCCCCGATCCATGACTCGGCGTCCCCCTGGGTGGTGAACTCCTCGGGCTGCACCGCGGGCTGGACCTCCGCCCCGTCGGCCTTCTCGAACCGCCACGTCCATGCCGCCATGTACGCCTCCAAGGTGTCAGCACGTGCAGAGCAAAGGCCGGATCAAGGTCCGGCTCCTGCCCAGAGCCTAGTCGGATGCGCGAGACCTGCGCGGACACGCGAAAATCAGTCTGTGGAACTGACTCTCCTCGGCACCGGTGCCCCCGCGGGACTCCCCCGCCCCGACTGTCCGTGCGCGGCGTGCGCGAGCGCGCTCGGCGGTGACGCGCGGGCGGCGACCGCGTTGCTCGTGGACGGGGCGCTGCTGCTGGATCTGACGCCCGGTGCGGCGTTCGCGGCGGCGCGGGCCGGGCGTTCGCTGGGGAACGTACGGCAGGTGCTGCTGTCGCATCCGCACGACGGGCCCGCCGTCGAGGTGCCGGCCGGGGTGCCGCAGCCCGGGCGGGTGCCGGACGGGCGGGAGTTGGCGCTGCTGACCGGGCATCGGGTGCGGGCGGTGGCGATGGACTCGCCGGGCACCGGGTACGCGGTGACCGGGCCGGACGGGCAGCGGCTGCTGTACCTGCCGCCGGGGGGCGCGCCGGCCGGGCTGGAGAACGGGTCCGTCGGGATGTACGACATGGTGGTCGCCGACGTCGTGGGGCGGCCGGACGCGCTCGCCAAGCTGCGGGCGGTGGGGGCGCTCGGGCCGACCACGGATGTCGTCGCCGTGCACCTGGACCACGACGCCCCGCCGGGCGCCGAGCTGCGGCGGCGGCTGGCCGCTGCGGGGGCGCGGGCGGTGCCGGACGGGACGACGCTGGTGGTGGGGGCGTACGAGGACGTGCCGGACGTGCCGCGCCGGACCCTGGTGCTGGGCGGGGCCCGGTCGGGGAAGTCGGTCGAGGCGGAGCGGCGGCTGGAGGCGTTCCCGGACGTGCTGTACGTGGCGACGGGGGGCACGCGGGGTGGGGACACCGAGTGGGCGGCGCGGGTCGCGGTGCATCGGGAGCGGCGGCCGGGGTCGTGGCGTACGGCCGAGACGTGCGATCTGCTCCCGCTGCTGGCCGAGGAGGGGGCGCCGTTGTTGATCGACTGTCTGTCGCTGTGGCTGACGGATGCGATGGACTCCGCCGGGGCTTGGGATGACGCGGTGTGGGCGGAGGGTGGGGAGAAGGCGCTTCGGGAGCGGGTGCGGGGGTTGACGGAGGCGGTGCGGGCGACTCGGCGGACCGTTGTCGCCGTGTCCAATGAGGTGGGGTCGGGGATTGTGCCGGCCACGGCTTCCGGGCGGCGGTATCGGGATGAGTTGGGGCGGTTGAATGCCGCGTTTGCCGCGGAGTGCGAGCAGGTGGTGCTGGTGGTGGCGGGGCAGGCTGTTGTGCTTCGGGGGTGAGTTCGCCTACGGGGGTGCCGCGAGTCGTCCTTGGGCGGGTGCGGGTTCGTTGTGGCTGGTCGCGCCCACGCGGCGGAGCCGCATATCGATACAGCCCCGCGCCCCTTGAGGGCGCTGCTGGCACCGGCGTTTCAAAGCTCAGGTTGCTCCTTGCGGGCGATGATCCGGTAGGCGTTCGCATAACGGGTGCGGCACAGCAAGGGGGCAAGGAGGTGGTCGAGGGCCCACGCCACCGCCACCAGGGGGGAGCCCGCTCTCGCCAGCAAGGAGGGCAGCAGGCGGGTCAGGGTCAGGGACGTCGTGGCGGCGATGTCGTAGGGAATGTGGGGGGCTCGGTGGTCGGTGGAGATGATCGTGCAGCCCTGGAGTTCGAGTTCCTCGCAGAGGGTGTCGAGGGGCATCAGGTGGAGGTGGCCCGGGCGGCTGTGCGGGATCCAGAGGGGGCCCAGGAGGAGGGCGAACAGGCTGCGGGGGTTGGGGAGTTCGAGGAGGAGGTGGCCGCCGGGGCGGAGGACCGTGAGGGCGGCGCGGAGTTCGGCGCGGGGGTCGGGGGCGTGTTCCAGGTGGCGGAACATGCTGACGACGTCGTAGCGGGCGCGTAGCCGGGCCGTGATGCGGGGGTCGGTGAGGTGGCCGACGTGGGCCTCCTCGACCCGTTCGGCGACGCGGGCGTCCAGGACGCGGTGGGTGAGGTCCAGGCCGTCGAACGCCGTGTACGGGAAGAGTTCCTTGGCCGCTTCCGGGAAGCGGGCGAAGCCCGTGCCGACGTCCAGCCAGCTCTCCGGCTCGGGGAAGGGGAGGGCGGCGCGGGCCGCGGCTCTCAGTCGGCGGTGGGGCAGCCGGGTGAGACGTAGGTGCCGGGGGACGAAGCGCAGCTCCCGGCAGGCGGCGAGGGTGAACGCGCAGTCGGCGCGGTGTCGTTCGGAGGGTGCGGTCGTGGTCATGAGCGGCTCCCGGGCGCGAGGGGCGTACGGCGGGGGCGTACGCCCGGGGGGTACGGCGGGCGGTGCGAGCATGCCCGGACCATGCCCCGACAATCCACGGCAAAACGGAACGTATGGGATGCCGATCCGGGGTGCAACGACGTCACACGGATGCGGTGGTGACGTGGCGGGGCCCGTGGGGGCCATGTGGCGCTGTTCTGTTCGACCGGTGCCGGTACTGTTCGGCGAATGAGCTCGCTTAATCTCGACGACTTCACTGATCTGATCGAGCGCCCCGACGGAGGGGTACGCCGTGACGCAGAGGCGCGCCGTGAGCGTCAGATCGTGCCGCCGGGGGCGCTGGGGCGCCTCGACGACCTGGGTGAGTGGCTGGCCGCCGCGCAGTCCGCCGTGCCGGTGCGGCCGATCGAACAGCCGCGGGTCGTGCTGTTCGCCGGCGACCACGGGGTCGCCGAGCTGGGCGTGTCGGCGCGCGAGGCGGGCAGCGCCGGGGAGTTGGTGCGGGAGATCCTCGAGGGTGGCCGGCCCGTGTCGGTGCTCGCGCGGCGGCTCGGGGTCTCGGTGCGGGTCGTGGACATGGCGCTGGACTGCGACCCGGAGTCGCTGCCGGTGGCGGTCGTACGGCATCGGGTGCGGCGCGGCAGCGGACGTATCGACGTCGAGGACGCGCTGACGCCCGAGGAGGCAGAGGCGGCCTTCCGGGCCGGGGTGGCGGTGGCCGACGAGGAGGCCGACTCCGGTACGGATCTGGTGGTGCTCGGCGATGTGAGCGTCGGCGGCACCACGGCGGCCGGGGTGCTGGTCGCCGCGCTGTGCGGGACCGACGCGTCGGTGGTCACCGGGCGCGGCGGGCTGGCCATCGACGACCTGGCGTGGATGCGCAAGTGCGCGGCGATCCGGGACGGGCTGCGCCGGGCGCGGCCCGTGCTCGGGGACCAGTTGCAGTTGCTCGCGACGGTGGGCGGGGCGGACCTGGCCGCGATCACCGGCTTCCTGCTGCAGAGCGCGGTACGGAAGCTGCCGGTCGTGCTGGACGGGGTCGTGGTCGCCGCCTGTGCGCTGGTGGGCCAGCGGATCGCGTTCCGGGCGCCGGACTGGTGGCTGGCCGCCCACAACAGCGGGGAGCCGGGGCAGGCGAAGGCCCTGGACCGTATGGCCCTGGAGCCGCTGCTCGACCCGGGCGTGCAGGTCGGCGAGGGTGCCGGGGGTCTGCTGGCCCTGCCGATGGTCCAGGCCGCGGCGGCACTGGCCGCGGAGCTCCCGGAGAAGCCGGCGATCTCGGAGAAGCCGGAGGACCACCCGCAGACGTCGGGCTCGGAGACGTCGGCGGACGAGAAGTCCATGTCCGAGCCGGAGGGCGATTCGCCCTGATTGTCGGCATATGATCCCCACTCGTGAGAGCTGACACCCTCGGTCGCTGGATCCGTGCCGAGTGGGGGGCGTTGTACCTCGCCGTTCGGGGGGCGTCGGCCGGTCGGCGTTGGTGGGCGGCCGTGCCGATGACACTGGGGGCCGTCTGTCTGACGGGGCTCGTGCAGATCGTGCAGAACCAGTCCTGGGGGTATCGGCCCGTCCAGGACCTCGGGGCCGTCCGCGCCGAGGACCCGCTGTGGCCGGCGCTCGCGCGGACGCCGCTGTCCCTGTTCGTGCCCGCCCTGGACCTGCCGGTGTGGGGCGCGCTCGCGCAGATCCTGGTGGTGTTCGGGATCGCCGAGCTCTGTCTGGGCTGGTGGCGGACGCTCGTCATCGCCTACGTCGCGACCCTCGCCGGCACCCTGTACGCGCGCGTGGGCATCGCGCTCGGCCCGGACCACCCGATCGGGCTGCCCGCCTCGGACGCGCGGGTCGTGGACACGGGGCCGTCGGCGGCCGTGGTGGGGCTGGCGGTCTTCCTCGGGTGGCGCTACGGCGCGTACGTCACCGCCGCCGTGGTGATCGTGGCGATGGTGGTCGAGGTGGCGCTGAAGGACAACCTCGCCGGAAAGGAGCACCTGGCGGCCGTCGCGGCGGTGCTGGTGCTGTGCGCCGTGTCGGCGGTGCGTCAGCGGCGTTCCAGGGCCCGGGGCGGGTCCACGTCGGGGGCGCCGCCGATCCAGTCCTGAAGTTTGCGGCTCGGCCCGAGCCAGCGTTTGTCGTGGTGGTAGGCGCGCAGCCAGGCCTTGGCGCGGGCGCGCGGACGGCGCCGGTAGAAGCGTTTCGCCCACGGGGAGACGGGCCGGGCCAGGCGGATGGCGCCGAACAGGGCGACGAAGGGGATGACCACTCCGAAGATCGCCATCCGGGCCTTGCCCTTGAACAGGGCGATCAGGGCGACGAAGAAGTTCCCGGCGATCGTGCTGAGCACCGTGCCGCGGTTCTGGAGCTCGTCGTCACTGAGGTCGTTGACCCCGAAGGGCGCGTAGCCGAGGAGGAACAGGCCGGCCAGGGCGGCGGTGAGCACGACGACCTCGACGCTCTTGCGGCCCGCCTCGGTCCAGTACACGTCGTCCAGGTGCAGGATCAGCGCGAACTCGTCCAGGACGAGTCCCGCGCCGATCCCGAAGACCACCGCGGCCACGGCCGAGCCGAAGCCCCGTTGACCGCTGGCCACCGCGCAGAAGCCGCCGATGACCGTGAGGAGGATCCCGGGGACGACGTGGTGGATGTGGACGGAGCCGGTCTCGATGTTGCGGAACGGTCCTTTGCCCGCGCGGATCATGCGGGTGATGACGCGGGTGACGAGGAAGGTGATCACGAAGGCGGTCAGGGCCAGGAGCAGCGGAAGCTTCCCCGGTTCGACGATGTTGCGCTGCCACCAGTCACCCATGGTCTCAGTGTGTCCGGGTCGGGGACGGGCCGCCTGGCGGAGCGGACGTCCGGGCTACCCTGCCGACGTGTCCATGACCCCGCCGCCCCCTCACGGCCTCCGTTTCGCCTTCGGCACCCTGAGCGTCCTCCCCGTCAAGGTGAGCCGCTGGGACCGGGAGGCGGCGCGCGGCGGAATGCTGTGCGCCCCGCTGGTGGGGGTCGTCCTCGGCTGCGGTGCCGCCCTCGCCGCGCTCGTGCTGCTGTTCCTGGGCGCCGGCCCCCTCCTCGCCGCCGTGGCCGGCGCCGCCGTCCCCGCCGTACTCACCCGTGGGCTGCATCTCGATGGCCTCGCCGACACCGCCGACGGGCTCGGCAGCGGCAAGCCCGCCGAGGACGCGCTGCGGATCATGAAGCAGTCGGACATCGGCCCCTTCGGGGTCATCACGCTGGTGTTCGTGCTGCTCGCGCAGGTGGCCGCGCTGGCCCGGCTGTACGACGACTCCTGGGCCCGGGGCGCCCTCGCCACCGTCGTCTCGGCCGTCGCCGCCCGCCTCGCGCTCACCCTCGCTGCCCGCACCGGCGTGCCCGCCGCCCGGCC
Organism: Streptomyces sp. NPDC008086; assembly: GCF_042957325.1. Classification (NCBI taxonomy): domain Bacteria; kingdom Bacillati; phylum Actinomycetota; class Actinomycetes; order Kitasatosporales; family Streptomycetaceae; genus Streptomyces; species Streptomyces sp. NPDC008086. The sequence goes on along the minus strand of NZ_JBIBIA010000008.1, from coordinate 30,186 downwards.
GGAGGGGCTGGGGGCCGCGGTCGCCGGCGTCGTCCCGGTACGGGCCGCGGTGGCCGTCGCCCTGGCGGTGACCGGGCTCGCCGCGGCGGCGGGGGCGCTCCTCGGGGCGTACGACATCGCCCGCACCGCCCTGGCGGTCCTCGCCGCGCTGGCCGCCGCCGAGCTGCTGCTCCGGCGCTGCACGCGCCGTTTCGGCGGCGTCACCGGCGACGTCTTCGGCGGCCTCGCGGAGACGGCGGCGACCACCGCGCTCGTGGTGCTGACCCTGGGCTGACGCCGGTCCGCCCGGGTCCTCAGCACGCCCGGCGCCACGCCCCCAGCTCGTACTTCTTCAGCATCGAACTCAGCTTCAGACGGCGCGACTGACCGCAGAAGTCGCGCGTCGGGACCTCGTACTCGACGTGGAAGACCGCCTTGCCCGCCTCCACGAAGGGGCTGAGGGTCGTGCACTCCTCGTACTGGGCGCACTGCTCGTTGACCGCGAAGTCGAAGTCGTCGACCAGTTCGGGGATCTGGTCCAGGTCGTTCTTGAGGCCGACCGCCAGGCCCCGCTCGTGGGCCAGCCTCGCGACGAGGCGGTTGTAGCGGAGCTGGTCGGCGGCCTTCAGCGGGAAGCCGGTGCGGTTGCGGTAGCCGTCCATGTTGTCCGGCTCCACCGCGTCGAAGCCCTTGTCGCGGCACATGTCGATCCGGTCCGCCATCAACGGCTCCAGGACGTCCGTGCGCCGGATGTCGAGCCAGCGCTCGCCCTCCCAGCCGTTGCCCTTGCCGAGCACCGACCTGGGGAACTTCCCGGCGTCGGGGCGCCAGTCCTCCCAGGCGCCGGTGGAGAGATAGCAGACGACCTTGCGGCCCTGGCCGTGCAGCCCGGTGACCGTGGCCTTCGAGTGGTCGAAGCCGTCGATGTCGTAGACCGGCACGTCGACGGAGGTGTCGAGGCGGCCGCTGAGCTGCCACTGCCAGGCCGTGCCGGGGCGCGGCTGCCAGCGGTGGCCGCTCGGCTCGTCGTCCTCGGCGGGCCCCGCGGTACAGCCCGCGAGCAGTGACAACAGGGCGACCAGCGGCAGAACGCGTCTCACAGGGTGGGCTCCAGAGCGTGCGGCAACGTACCCCAAGGATGATCCCCGGTCCCCGGCACCCCGCAGTACACGGTGGCCCCGCGCTCCCGGGCCGCTCCGGCCAGGTCGACTCCGGCGGGGACGCCGTGGACGAGATGACACAGCCGTACGCCCGTACCACCGCCCCGCCACTGCTGCGATCGCGTCCCCGTGTACGTCTTCCAGGTGCCCTCGAAGGTGACCAGGACGTCGGCGATCCCGGCGTACGAGGGGTGCGGCGGGGTGCCGTGGTTGAGGACGACCGTGCCATGACCGGCGTCCCGGGCGGCCGTCGCGAGGCGCTCGTAGTACGGGAACTCCTCGCGGCCGGAGGCGACTTGGTCGAGGAAGACTCCGTCGGCGTCGTACCAGTCCCGGTGCCGTACGAGGTCCCGTACGACATCGGCCCGGGGTCTGCGGCCGTAGTCGGTGTCGGTGTAGCCGAGCACCCGGACGTCCGCCCGCCGCAGCCTGCCCGCGACCTCGGCGAACGCCGGGTCGGGCGTCTCGCCGGGGCCGCTGGCCGGGTTCAGGACGACGCCGTGGAGGCGGGGCGCGGCCGCGATGATGGCGTCCCATTCGGCGGGGCGGGCGGACGGGTGCTCGTAGTAGGGGACCAGCAGGTCGTTCATCGGTGGGCCGTCACCCTCCCCAACAGGGCGCAGACCAGGACGGTCTGGGCCACCGCGGCCGACGCGTGGACGGTCAGGGCGATCCAGTGCGGGCTGCCTGTGTGCGTCACCAGGGCGACCGTCTGGGCGAGGGCGGCCACGCAGCAGATCGTCGTCGTGCCGAGTACCGCGCCGAAGGACTGGAGCAGCAGGCCCGTCCACAGGACGACGCCGAGGAGGAGGAGACCGGCCAGGTGCATGCCGGTGATGCCGGTCGGGAGGGTGAGGGCGAGGAGGGCGGTCAGGTAGGCGGCGAGGCATTCGGTGAGCGTTCGTGCCGTGGTGTGGCGGAACGCCCTGGGGGTGCCGCTGGAGCGCAGGCCGGTGAGGGATGCGCTGCGGAAGCGGTACAGGAGCCATTCGGCGGGGCCCATGCTGAGGGTGAGGGCTACGGCGGCGAGGGCGTCTTCGAGGGCTGCGTGGAGGACCAGTGTGCCTGTGGCCAGGCCGAAGACGGCGTAGGGGAGGGAGCCTGGGAGAGGGGGGCCTGTTGTCGTTTGGCGGCTGCGGATGTGCCGTGGCTGGTCGCGCAGTTCCCCGCGCCCCTTAGGGAGTGCCACTTCTCGTAGGCCTAGAAGGGCTACCACTGCCAGCGAACCCAAGAGAAGGGTGAGTCGTGCGGTGTCGGGCAGCGGGTGGACCGGCGTCACGGCTGCTCCTGCCGCCATCGGCAACAGGGCTGCCAGCAGCGCCCGTTCGCGGCCAAGTACCAGCAGTACCGTCGCCGCGGCCAGGTAGATCGACTGGCCGGCCGTGAAAGCCAGGGCGGAGGGGTGGGCGGTGCCCGCCACGGCCAGGGGCAGCAGAATGCCGAGGAGGGCGCCCGCCGGCGCGCCCAGCAGCAACGCGCGGCGGGCGGACCGTCGGTCCCCCAGCCCCAGCCAGGAGTACGCCCGGTGTGCGAGCCCCTGGTTCCACGTCCAGCCGACCAGGGCGCCGACGAGCAGCGGGACCGTGCCCGCGGGGAGGTCGAAGTCGTCGCGTGGGCCGGTGAGGAAGGGGGCGCCGAGGACGTATCCGAGGCCGGGGAGGGCGAAGACCACGCCGCGCAGGAGGCAGGCGAGCAGGCCGGTGCGCCAGGGGGCGTGGGCCGGGCCGGCCGGCTCGGGGTGGCGGCGTTCGACGCGTTCGTACAGCTCCTCCGCCAGGGCGAACGAGTCCTTCAGGCCGTAGCGCTCGCGTATCTGGTCGTCGGACAGGCCGTCGGACTCCAGCAGCGCGGCGATCTCGTCCGGGTGAACGGCGGCGGCTATGAAGTCGTCGAGGCGTTCGGCGAGTTCGTCGAGGGGGTCGGGCCGCGCCCAGCTGGGGGTGGTGCGCCGGCCTGGGACGGCGGGCAGGGGGTCGGTGCGGGTGCCGGGCGGCATCCCAAGGCCGGCGCTCACCAGCCCATTCCGTCCGTGGCGACCTTCTCGTACCAGGGGTCGCGCAGTTCGAGGGTCCAGTCGGCGACCGTCTCGAGCGTGGGCTCGTAGACCTCGGAGCTGCCCGAGAGCTCCTGGTAGATCGCCCGGAAGTTGTCCACGGAGCGGCGCAGCGTGAAGCGGTCGATGACGCGCTGTCGGGCCGACTCGCCCAGTTCCAGGCGTCGTTCGTCGTCGCGGAGCAGGGTCAGGGCGGCGGCCGCCATCTTCTCCGGTTCGCGCGGCGGGACGACCAGGCCGGTGTCTCCGACGGCCTCGCGCACTCCCCCGACGTCCGTCGAGACGGTCGTACGGCCGCAGGACATGGCCTCGATGAGGGAGAACGGGAAGCCTTCGGAGATGGACGACAGCATGACGACGTGACCGGCGGCGTAGGCGCGCCAGACCTCGCTGATGCGGCCCTCGAAGGTCAGGCCGTCCGTCACGCCGAGTTCGGCGGCGAGCTTCTCCAGGGTGGTGCGGTAGGCCTCGCCGCCGGGCGGGACGGGGCCGAACAGGCGCAGTCGGGTCTCGGGGAGTTCGGCGCGGACCATGGCGTAGGCCCGCAGGAGGGTCTCCAGGTCCTTGATGGGGTCGACGCGGCCGCACCAGGTGAGGGTGGGGACGTCGGGTTCGGGGCCGGCATGCGGGAAGGCGTGCGGGTCGACGCCGTTGTAGACGGTGCGGATCTTGTCGGCGTCGGCGCCGCCGCGCTCCTCCCAACGGCGGTTGTACTGGTTGCACGGTGTGATCAGGTCGGCCGTGCGGTAGCCGTGTGCATTCAGTTCACGGTAGAAGCCGAGCATGAACGCCTTCACGGGCCAGCGCTGGGCGTCGCTGCGGTACCCGAGGTAGCGCTCGCGCAGATAGATGCCGTGCTCGGTGAGGAGGAACGGCACGCCGTCCAGTCTGCGGGCGGCGAGCGCGGGGAGCGTGGCGAGGCCGCTGCTCACCGCGTGGGCGACCGAATCCTCCGGGATCCTGATCCCGAGCGGGCGCAGGGCGTGTTCCAGCAGGTCGGTAGCGGTCAGCGCGTCGTGGACGGTCGGGTCGGCGGCCGCGGTCGGCAGATGCGGCATCGTCCATATCCACATCAGCGACCGCAGCGCCGACTCGGTGCGCAGAGCCGCCGACAGCCGTCCGTCGCGGGCGAGTTCGGCCAGCTCGTCCAGGGCCTCGCCGAAGTCGCAGTGCGCGTCGGGGTCCAGGAAGGAGAGCAGGAGACGCTCGTAGGCGTTGAGGAAACGGCGCCGGGACCTGCCGTACGGAGGCCGTTTGTGCCCTGGACGCGGGCCCCAGGTCGGTACGGAGGTGTGCCGGTGGACGTTGGGTGGAAGCTCCCAGGTGACCGGTTCGCGGCCGGTTCCGGTGAGCGAGACGATGTGGAAGTCGACCTCGGGCATGCCCTTGACGAGCTGGTCGCACCAGGTGCTGACTCCGCCGTGGACGTGTGGGTAGGTGCCTTCGGTGAGCATGGTGACGTGGCGGCCGGTAGGCATGGCTGCGCTTCCCCCTGTTGTGCGGATGATGTGCGGGGAACTGCTGCCCGGACCCCGGCCACCGCCGCGTCGTGGCTGGTCGCGCCCACGCGGCGGTGGCCGCAAGTCCAGAACTGCCCCGCGCCCCCAAGAAGCGGGGCGATGCCCTACGGCAACTTCAAGGTGATGGCGCTTTGCAGAAGCTCTGGCTTGGTCCAGGCCGAGCGGCTGCCCGCGTACGGCGTCCCGAACGCGGAGGTTCCGAGCAGGAGTTGCTTGGTCGTGCCCTCCGGAGCGGTCACGGGGATCAGTGTCCCGTTGGGCGCTTTGACGGTGACCGTCCTGCCGATGCGGTACGCCGTGACGGAGCCGTTGGCAACGGCGGTCTGCCAGGTGGCGCGGCGTTGGAGTTCGGTGCCGATGGCGCTCTGGGCGAGGTTCTCCACCGGGGTGTTGTCGGCGAAGAGGGACTGGTAGTCGGTGAGGACCTTGTCCAGGACCGGGTAGAGCGTCCGGTCCTCGGCCAGGTTGGACTGGTGGGCGTAGTGCGGGCGCGGGTCGTTGCTGATCGCGTGGCCGAGGGCGGTACGGGCCTCCAGCGGGACGATGTACGCGCCGTACCCGGTGGCGGGGTCCAGGGGGGCGTCCAGGCAGGTGGAGGCGGGGTTGGTCGCGCAGATGCCGCTGCCGCCGTCGGCCGTGGAGGTGTAGATCCAGTTGTACTCGTCGACCATCTCCTCCTCGGTGCCCACGTTGTAGTAGACGTTCATCGGGTACCGGGGCACGGTCCGGGCTGCGCCTACCGAACGCTGGGCGGGCTCACGGGAGTTGTCGGAGGCGATCCACTTGACGCCGTTGTCGGCGAGGGCGCCGGCCAGGTTCGGGTTGTCGGCGGGCTGCTGCGGCAGGGTCTTCAGGCCGGAGTGCTCGCCGGTCACGAGTTCCGTGCGGTCGAGGGGGAGCCCCTTGCCGACGCCCCAGTTGTGGTTGTCGCGGATCTGCGCGGAGATGTCGGCGCGGCTCATGTACTTCGTCGAGCCGTCGGCGTTCTTGGCGCAGCTCCACGGGACGGTCGAGGTGTCCTGGACACAGCCGAGGAACGGGTGCGTGTAGGTGTGGTTGATCCAGCGGTACTGCGCCTTGTCGGCGAGCAGCCGGTCGGCGAGCGGGTCGGTGCCGCCGTTCTCGCTCTTCCACTCCTCGCCGGAGCCGGCGTTGTAGACCATGTCCAGCTTGAAGCCGCGCTGCCGCTGCCACTGCGCGGCGTGGACGGCGTCCTCGGCGGTCATCCGGATCGGCGGGACCTCCTCGCCGGGGCCGCCCACGCAGTCGATGTCGCCGGGCGTGCAGTTGCGTTCGGTGTCCCAGCGGGCGTCGGACGCGAAGACGTCGTCGACGTGCACCGCGAAGTAGTTGCGGGCCTGCCCCAGGTGCACGCCCTGCGTCAGCCACTCGACGATGCCGCGGGCGAGGACCCGGAACTGCTGCTGGTACTCGTTGTAGGCGAAGGTCACCACGAGCTCGCGGCGGCCGTCGTGGCTGTACTCGCCGATCAGGCTGCCGCGTCCGGAGCCGGCGGGCACGGGGGCGTCGACGTAGCTGGTGAAGCCGGCGCGGGGCCGGGCGACGAAGCCGTAGCTCTCCAGTACGGCCGGGTCGTTGTCCTCGAAGGTGAGGGCGCCGTCGAGATAGCCGAAGTAGCCCGCCCTGCCCTCGGCCGTGACGGCCGCCTCGTGCCCGTCGAGGGAGCCGGTCCAGCCGCCCTCGCTGGTGTAGTCGAGGCCGACGCCGGGGTGGGCCCAGGTGTAGGCGTCGACCTGCGGGATGCCGTAGGTCCGCTCGTAGCTCTCCAGTGCGGTCTGCTCGGCGGACCCCTCCCCGAAGGGCGCCTCGTTGGGCAGGACGACGCCCTGGTACTTGGCGCGGGGCGTGCCGTTCACCGTGTCGCTGAGGAACGTGGCCGTGATGGCCGGGCGGTTCGCGTCGTTCAGGTCGACGGTGGTGTACGGGATGCCGGTGCTCTTCAGTTGGGCGATGATCGCCCGGACGGGACTGTCGCCGTTGTCCACGACCAGCACCCTGAGATCGATCCGCGGCTGCGCGGCGGCCGTGGCGCCGGGCACTCCCAGGCCCAGCGCCAGCAGACCGGTGGCCGCCACGACAGCGGCCGAGTTTCTCCATCTGTGCGCACTCTGCGCCATTGGTCGCCCCTTCCCCCCAGAAGATCCCCTTGTGGCCGCTTGCGGTGAAACGGCGGAGGATCCGTGGAAATCATGCAAACCGGCAAGCTGACCACTCACCGGAACCAGATGAGTGTGACTCAGCTCACCGAGGCGGAGGATCAAGAAATGACCGTGACGCCACCGACGGGTGAACGACCGCAGGAATGAGCGAACGCTCACACGAGCGTAGGCTCGTGCCGAGTGTTCGCCGTGCCGGGGAAGGCCCCGCTGAAACCGCACCCGTCGAGACCGCGTCCGTGGGTCGGAAATAGGGTCGGCCGTCGGGCCCGGTCGACCCACACGTTTTCGGCCATCGCAAACTTCACATCGGAAGCGAGATTTCACCACCGTGACTGCTCTCACTCTCAGCACCGCCGCGGCGCCCGGCCTGCGCGCCGACGCGATCGTGATCGGTGTCGCCAAGGGCGCCGGCTCCAAGGCGGCGGGCCCGGTCGTCGCACCGGGCGCCGAGGCCGTGGACAAGGCGTACGACGGCAGGCTCGCCGGCGTCCTGGAGACCCTCGGCGCCTCGGGTGCCGAGGGCGAGGTGACGAAGCTCCCCGCGCCCGCCGGGTTCAAGGCCCCGCTCGTGGTGGCGGTGGGCCTGGGTGCCGCGCCGGAGAAGGACGCCGAGTACGACGGTGAGGCGCTGCGCAAGGCCGCCGGTGTCGCCGCCCGCGCCCTCGCCGGTGTCAAGAAGGCCGCGTTCGCGCTGCCGCTGGGCGACGCCGGTGACGTCGGCGCCGTCGCCGAGGGCGTGCTGCTCGGGGCGTACTCCTTCGACGCGTACAAGGACAACGGCAAGAACGCCTCGGCGAAGAACGGCAAGTCCCCGCTCGCCGAGGCCGCGCTGCTCGGCGGCAAGCCCCGCGACAAGGAGCACAAGGCCGCGCTGGAGCGTGCCACCGCCGTCGTCGAGGAGCTCAACCGCGCCCGCGACCTGATCAACACCCCGCCCAACGACCTCACCCCCGAGTCCTTCGCCGCCATCGCCACGGCGGCCGGCAAGGAGCACGGCATCAAGGTGCAGGTGCTCGACGAGAAGGCGCTGACCAAGGGCGGCTACGGCGGCATCCTGGGCGTCGGCTCCGGCTCGGCGGCCACTCCGCGGCTGGTCAAGCTGTCGTACACGCACTCCAAGGCGGACAAGCACCTCGCCCTCGTCGGCAAGGGCATCACCTACGACTCGGGCGGCATCTCGCTGAAGCCGGCCGGGCACAACGAGACGATGAAGTGCGACATGAGCGGCGCCGCCGCCGTGTTCGCCGCCGTCGTGGCCGCCGCGCGCCTCGGCCTCCAGGTCAACATCACCGGCTGGCTGGCCCTGGCCGAGAACATGCCCTCGGGCTCCGCCGTACGCCCCGGTGACGTGCTGCGCATGTACAGCGGCAAGACCGTCGAGGTCCTCAACACAGACGCGGAGGGCCGGCTGGTGCTCGCGGACGCGCTGTGGGCGGCGTCGCAGGAGAAGCCGGACGCGATCGTGGACGTGGCGACGCTGACCGGTGCGATGGTGCTGGCGCTGGGGAACCGGACGTTCGGTGTCATGGCCAACGACGACGCGTTCCGCTCCGCGATCGTGGAGGCGGCCGAGGAGGTCGGGGAGGCGTCGTGGCCGATGCCGCTGCCGGAGCATCTGCGCAAGGGGATGGACTCGCCCACCGCCGATATCGCCAACATGGGTGAGCGGATGGGTGGCGGGCTGGTCGCCGGGCTGTTCCTGCGGGAGTTCGTCGGCGAGGGGATCACCTGGGCGCACCTGGACATCGCGGGGCCGGCGTTCAACGAGGGCGGCCCCTTCGGGTACACGCCGAAGGGTGGCACCGGCAGCGCGGTACGGACCCTGGTCCGGCTCGCTGAACTCACCGCGGCCGGCGACCTGGGGTGAGGTTGCTCTGAACAAAAGGGGGCTCCGCGCGCGGGTAGGGCGGGGCCCCCTCATTCATGCGCCTCGGGCATCCGCTCAACTGAACGTGGGACGTCTCACACACCGGCCCGGCGTCTCGTTCGGTGTGGACAAGTGCGAAGATGGGGCTCGGCAGGACAGGGCCCCCACCACAGGGCCGAAGAAAGAGCGGCCGGACACCAGCCGCCGACCGGTCACCGCTGACCGGCGTAGGCGCACATGCATGGAGGACGTGACGTGGCGAACGACGCCAGCACCGTTTTCGACCTAGTGATCCTCGGCGGTGGTAGTGGCGGTTACGCCGCGGCCCTGCGCGGGGCGCAGCTGGGCCTGGACGTCGCCCTGATCGAGAAGGACAAGGTCGGCGGCACCTGCCTGCACCGGGGATGCATCCCCACCAAGGCCCTGCTGCACGCGGGCGAGATCGCCGACCAGGCCCGCGAGAGCGAGCAGTTCGGCGTCAAGGCCACCTTCGAGGGCATCGACATCGCCGGGGTGCACAAGTACAAGGACGGCGTGATCGCCGGTCTGTACAAGGGCCTCCAGGGACTTGTCGCCTCCCGCAAGGTGACGTACATCGAGGGCGAGGGCCGGCTGTCCTCCCCCACCTCCGTCGACGTGAACGGCCAGCGCATCCAGGGCCGCCACGTCCTGCTGGCGACCGGCTCCGTGCCGAAGTCGCTGCCGGGCCTGGAGATCGACGGCAACCGGATCATCTCCTCTGACCACGCCCTCGTCCTGGACCGCGTACCGAAGTCCGCGATCATCCTGGGCGGCGGCGTCATCGGCGTCGAGTTCGCCTCCGCCTGGAAGTCCTTCGGTGCGGACGTCACCGTCATCGAGGGCCTCAAGCACCTCGTCCCGGTCGAGGACGAGAACTCCTCGAAGCTTCTTGAGCGCGCGTTCCGCAAGCGCGGCATCAAGTTCAACCTGGGCACCTTCTTCTCGAAGGCCGAGTACACCGCCGACGGCGTCAAGGTCACCCTGGCCGACGGCAAGGAGTTCGAGGCCGAGGTCCTGCTGGTGGCCGTGGGCCGTGGCCCGGTCTCCGCCGGTCTCGGCTACGAGGAGCAGGGCGTCGCCATGGACCGCGGCTACGTCCTCGTCGACGAGTACATGCGCACCAACGTGCCGACCATCTCCGCCGTCGGTGACCTCGTCCCGACCCTCCAGCTCGCGCACGTCGGCTTCGCCGAGGGCATCCTGGTGGCGGAGCGTCTGGCCGGTCTGAAGACCGTTCCGATCGACTACGACGGTGTCCCGCGGGTGACGTACTGCCACCCGGAGGTCGCCTCCGTCGGTATCACCGAGGCCAAGGCCAAGGAGATCTACGGCGCGGACAAGGTCGTCGCTCTGAAGTACAACCTGGCGGGCAACGGCAAGAGCAAGATCCTGAACACCGCGGGCGAGATCAAGCTCGTCCAGGTCAAGGACGGTGCCGTCGTCGGCGTCCACATGGTCGGCGACCGCATGGGCGAGCAGGTCGGCGAAGCCCAGCTGATCTACAACTGGGAGGCGCTGCCGGCCGAGGTCGCCCAGCTCATCCACGCCCACCCGACGCAGAACGAGGCGCTCGGCGAGGCCCACCTGGCCCTGGCCGGCAAGCCGCTGCACGCGCACGACTGATCCCTCGGTCGACAAGCGACGACTCAGACTTCCGCAATTCGTAAGGAGCAACCGAAACCATGGCGGTTTCCGTAACCCTTCCGGCGCTCGGCGAGAGCGTCACCGAGGGCACTGTCACCCGCTGGCTGAAGGCCGAGGGTGAGCGCGTCGAGGCCGACGAGCCGCTGCTCGAGGTCTCCACCGACAAGGTCGACACCGAGATCCCCTCCCCCGCCGCCGGCGTCCTGGCCTCCATCAAGGTCGCCGAGGACGAGACGGTCGAGGTCGGTGCCGAGCTGGCCGTGATCGACGACGGCACGGGCGCCCCCGCTGCCGCCCCGGCGCCCGCCGCCGAGCCCGCCCCGGCCGCCGAGCCGGAGCCGGCCCCGCAGGCCGCTGCCCCGTCCACCGAGCAGGCCGCCCCGGCCCCGGCGCCCACCGCCGAGGCCGCCGCCGGCGGCGGCAGCGCCGAGGGCACGGACGTCGTCCTGCCCGCGCTCGGCGAGTCCGTCACCGAGGGCACCGTCACCCGCTGGCTGAAGTCGGTCGGCGACAGCGTCGAGGCCGACGAGCCGCTGCTGGAGGTGTCGACGGACAAGGTCGACACCGAGATCCCCGCCCCGGCCTCCGGCACGCTGCTGGAGATCGTGGTCGGCGAGGACGAGACGGCCGAGGTCGGCGCCAAGCTGGCCGTCATCGGTGCCGCGGGTGCCGCTCCGGCGGCCGCCCCGGCCCAGGAGGCTCCGGCCCCCGCCGCCGCTGCCCCGGCCGAGCCCGCGGCTCCGGCCGCTCCGGCTGCCCCCGCCGCTCCTGCCGCGCCCGCCGCTGCCGCCCCGGCTCCGGCCCAGCCCGCTGCTCCGGCTCCCGCGCCGGCCGCCCCGGCCCCGGCCACCCCGGCTCCGGCCACTCCGGCCGCCGCCAAGCCGACCGACGAGGGCGCCTACGTCACCCCGCTGGTGCGCAAGCTCGCCGCCGAGAACGGCGTCGACCTGGCCTCCGTCAAGGGCACCGGCGTCGGCGGTCGTATCCGCAAGCAGGACGTCATCGCCGCCGCCGAGGCCGCGAAGGCCGCCGCCGCTGCTCCGGCTCCGGCCGCTGCCGCTCCGGCCGCCGCCGCGAAGAAGGCGCCGACGCTGGAGGCCTCCCCCCTGCGTGGCCAGACCGTCAAGATGCCGCGCATCCGCAAGGTCATCGGCGACAACATGGTCAAGGCACTGCACGAGCAGGCGCAGCTGTCGTCGGTCGTCGAGGTCGACGTCACGCGCCTGATGAAGCTGCGCGGTCGGGCGAAGGACGCCTTCGCCGCCCGTGAGGGCGTCAAGCTCTCCCCGATGCCGTTCTTCGTCAAGGCCGCGGCCCAGGCGCTGAAGGCGCACGCGCCCATCAACGCCAAGATCAACGAGGGCGAAGGCACGATCACCTACTTCGACACCGAGAACATCGGTATCGCGGTGGACTCCGAGAAGGGCCTGATGACCCCGGTCATCAAGCACGCGGGCGACCTGAACATCGCCGGCATCGCGAAGGCCACGGCGGAGCTGGCCGGCAAGGTCCGCGCCAACAAGATCACGCCCGACGAGCTGTCCGGCGCGACCTTCACCATCTCCAACACCGGTTCGCGCGGTGCGCTCTTCGACACGATCATCGTGCCGCCGGGCCAGGTCGCGATCCTCGGCATCGGTGCCACGGTCAAGCGTCCGGCCGTCATCGAGACCGAGGAGGGCACGGTCATCGGCGTCCGCGACATGACCTACCTGACCCTCTCCTACGATCACCGCCTGGTCGACGGCGCCGACGCGGCCCGTTACCTGACGGCGGTCAAGGCGATCCTGGAGGCGGGCGAGTTCGAGGTCGAGCTCGGCCTGTAATCGCCGACCCAGCAGTACGACGCCCCGTCCGGAACTCCCGGGCGGGGCGTCACTTGTCGGGGCGCCGGAGAGCTCGGTGCGCGGGGTTGTCGGGCGGGTGCGGGTAGTCGTTGGCTGGTCGCGCAGTTCCCCGCGCCCCTTGAGGTGCGCCCGCCGCACCAACCTCAAGGGGCGCGGGGAACTGCGCGAGCAACCGCGATCCACCCGCACCCGCCCACCGACGAACCGCACCGAGCTCTCAGGCGCCCGGCCCCAGGAAACCCGTGTAAGTCTCGTCTCACCTGCACCAAAGCACCCCCGTCGGCTCACCCAGCGGAGCGCCACGGCCGTATTGTCTAAACGTCAACGCGCCCTAAGGAGCCCTCATGACCGCCCCCGTCATCCACTCGCTGCGCGAACAGATCCGCGAGCACATCCTGGAGGGGATCATCAGCGGGCGCTGGCAGCCGGGCGAGCGAATCGTGGAACGGCGGATCGCCACCGAGCTGGAGGTCAGCCAGACCCCCGTCCGGGAGGCGCTGCGCGAGCTGGAGTCCCTGCGCCTGATCGAGTCCGCGCCGAACAAGGGCGTACGCGTCCGCAGTCTGACGGCAGCCGACCTGGAGGAGAGCTACCCGGTCCGGGCCGGCCTGGAGGCCATCGCGGCCGAGCTCGCGGCGGACCGCCTCGCCGAGGACTGCTCCGCCCTGGACCCGCATGTCACCGCGCTGTACGACGCCGACCGCAACTCCGACGGCACGGCCCAGGTCCGGCACACGGTCGCCTTCCACCGCGAGATGGTCCGCGCCGCCGGCAACTCCGTGCTGCTGCACACCTGGGAGGGCCTCGGCATCGAGGTGTTCACGGCCCTGTCCATCCGGTGGCTGGGGACCGTGCAGCAGTCGTACGCCGAGGAGCACGCGGAACTGGTGGCCGCGTTCAAGCGCCGCGACCCGCGTATCGCCGACCTGGTCAAGAGTCACGTCCTGGGCTGCGCACCCCGGGCCTGACAGGCGCCCTCAGCCACCGTCGGCCCGCACCGGGCCGCTGACGGCGGACTGCCCCGAGCTCATCCGCGCTCACCCCTCCTCACCTGCGCAAATCACCGACGGAGCGGTCACCCCGTGCCACCGCCGGAGGCACCCCGTGCCGACTTTCTCGTGATCAAGAGGTTTTCGCCCTCAACCCTTTGATCGATCATCGATCAGAGAGTTATTGTCGCCGACGGACCTTCACCGAGGTCCTCGCCCTGTCCTGCCAAAGACAAAGGGCACCCCCGAACCCTTACCGATGAGGGAACCCCCTTCGACTGAGGAAGGCGGCGACATGACCGACCCCAACGCCATCCAGCCGAGCGCGCTCGACCAGCTCCCCGACCGGGACCCGGAGGAGACCGCCGAATGGCAGGCCTCCCTGGACGCGGTCGCCAAGGCAGCCGGTCCGCACCGCGCCGCATACCTGATGCGCCGCACGCTGGAGAGGGCCGAGGGCACCGGCATCGCGCTGCCCAAGCTCCTCGAGACCGACTACGTCAACACCATCCCGACCTCCGCCGAGCCCGCCGTGCCCGGTGACGAGGCGATGGAGTCCCGTATCACCGCGTGGAACCGCTGGAACGCGGCCGCCATGGTGACCCGGGGCAGCAAACACGGCGTCGGCGGCCACATCGCCACCTTCGCCTCCGCGGCCTGGCTCTACGAGACCGGCTTCAACCACTTCTTCAAGGGCAAGGAGGGGGACGGCTCCGGCGACCAGCTGTACATCCAGGGCCACGCCTCCCCCGGCATCTACGCCCGCGCCTTCCTCGACGGCCGCCTCACCGAGCAGCACCTCGACAACTTCCGTCAGGAGGCCGGCGGCAACGGACTCCCGTCCTACCCGCACCCCCGCCGACTGCCCTGGCTGTGGGAGTTCCCGACGGTGAGCATGGGCCTCGGCCCGCTCTCCGCCATCTACCAGGCGCGCTTCAACCGCTATCTGACGGCCCGCGGCATCAAGGACGTCTCCAACTCGCACGTCTGGGCGTTCCTCGGCGACGGCGAGATGGACGAGCCGGAGTCCACGGCGGCCCTCGCCCTGGCCTCCCGCGAGGGTCTGGACAACCTGACCTTCGTCATCAACTGCAACCTCCAGCGCCTCGACGGCCCGGTCCGCGCCAACTTCAAGATCGTGCAGGAGCTGGAGGCCCAGTTCCGCGGCGCCGGCTGGAACGTCGTGAAGTCGCTGTGGGGCACGGCCTGGGACGAGCTGTTCCAGCTCGACACCACCGGCGCGCTGGTACGCCGGCTGCGCGAGGTACCCGACGCGCAGGTGCAGACGTACCAGACGCGCGACGCCGCCTACATCCGCCAGGACTTCTTCGGCAAGGACCCGGCGCTCGTGGAGCTGGCGAAGCTGCTGAGCGACGACAAGATCCTCGAGTGCTTCCACCTCTCCCGCGGTGGTCACGAGGCCCGCAAGGTCTTCGCCGCCTACAAGGCCGCCGTCGAGTTCAAGGGCGCGCCGACGGTCATCCTGGCCCAGACGGTCAAGGGCTTCACGCTCGGCGAGGGCTTCGCGTCGAAGAACGCCAACCACCAGATGAAGAAGCTCTCGGTGGACGAGTTCAAGGCGATGCGCGACCTGCTCGACCTGCCGATCAAGGACAGCGACTTCGTCGACGGTGTGGTGCCCTACGGCCACCCCGGCGCCGACTCCCCCGAGGTCCGCTACCTCCAGGAGCGCCGCGCGGCCCTCGGCGGCCCGGCCCCGGCCCGCCGCGTGCACCCCGTGGCGCCGCTGCCGGCCCCCGCCGAGAAGGCGTTCGCCTCCTTCGACAAGGGCTCCGGCTCCCAGAACGTGGCCACCACCATGGCCTTCGTCCGCCTGATCAAGGACCTGGTCCGCGACAAGGAGACGGGCAAGCGCTGGGTGCCGATCGTCCCCGACGAGGCGCGCACCTTCGGCATGGAGAGCCTCTTCCCGTCCCTCGGGATCTACTCCCCCAAGGGCCAGACGTACGAGCCGGTCGACCGCGACCAGCTGATGTACTACAAGGAGGCCAAGAACGGCCAGATCCTCAACGAGGGGATCACCGAGGCCGGTTCGATGGCCGACTTCATCGCCGCGTCCACCGCGTACTCCACGCACGGTGAGGCGATGATCCCGTTCTACATCTTCTACTCGATGTTCGGCTGGCAGCGCACCGCCGACCAGATGTGGCAGCTCGGCGACCAGCTGGGCCGCGGCTTCCTGGTGGGCGCGACGGCAGGCCGTACGACGCTGACGGGCGAGGGCCTGCAGCATGCCGACGGCCACTCGCCGGTGATCGCGGCGACGAACCCGGCGGCGCTGACGTACGACCCGGCGTTCGCGTACGAGGTGGCGACGATCGTCAAGGACGGTCTGCGGCGGATGTACGGCGAGGCGGCGCCGGGTGAGGACCCGAACGTCTTCTACTACCTGACCGTCTACAACGAGCCGCTCCCGCAGCCGGCGAAGCCCTCGGGCCTCGGCGTCGACGAGGGCATCGTCAAGGGCCTGTACCGCTTCAACACGGCGGAGTCGGCCGAGCTGTCCCCGGCGGCCAACGCCCCGCGCATCCAGCTGCTGGGCTCCGGCACGGCGATCCACTGGGTGCTGGCCGCGCAGAAGCTGCTCGCCGAGGAGTGGGGTGTGGCGGCCGACGTCTGGTCCGCGACGTCCTGGACGGAGCTGCGGCGGGACGCCCTGGAGGCGGACGCGGCGCTGCTGCGTGGTGAGGAGCGGGTGCCGTACGTCCGTCAGGCGCTGCAGGGTGCCGACGGGCCGGTGCTGGCGGTCTCCGACTACATGCGGCAGGTTCCCGACCAGATCGCGCAGTGGGTCGAGCAGGACTACTCCTCGCTGGGCGCGGACGGCTTCGGTCTCTCCGACACCCGCGAGGCGGCCCGCCGGCACTTCGGCGTCGACGCCGAGTCGATCGTCGTCGCGGCTCTCGCCCAGCTTGCGAAGCGGGGCGAGGTCAAGGCGACGGCGGTGAAGGAGGCACGGGAGAAGTACGGCCTGTAGGCCGCCCGTCCCATCCCATCCCAGGGGCTACGCCCCTTCGACCCCGGCCGGTCCTCCTTCGGGTGCGGGTGGGTGGGGGCTGGTCGCGCAGT
The DNA here is from genome assembly GCF_042957325.1 of Streptomyces sp. NPDC008086. Lineage (NCBI taxonomy): Bacteria > Bacillati > Actinomycetota > Actinomycetes > Kitasatosporales > Streptomycetaceae > Streptomyces > Streptomyces sp. NPDC008086. The sequence goes on along the minus strand of NZ_JBIBIA010000008.1, from coordinate 13,836 downwards.
TCCCCGCGCCCCTTCTGGGGCTCCGCCCCAGACCCCGCTCCTCAAACGCCGGAGGGGCTGAATTTGTCGGGCCGGGCTGGATCTCTCCAGCCCGGCCCGACGTTCGAGCACGAGCCACCACCATCCCGAACCCCCACCCACCCACAGGCAGCTTCACCCGCCCAGGCACATTCAGCCCGCCCGGCGCTCGAGGACGAGGCACCACCGTCCCGAGCCCCCACCCACCCGCAGGGGCTACGCCGGCCCAGCGTATTCAGCCTGTCCGGCGTTTGAGGACGAGGCCCGGAGGGCCGACAGCGGGGGTCTGGGGGCGGAGCCCCCAGGGATGGGACGGGTAGGGGCGGCGGGGGCGAGGAACGTCGGTCGGGTGGACCGGCATCATGGGCACATGCGTGCTGCCCGGCTCATCAAGATGGTGCTGTTGCTCCAGTCCCGGCCCTCGATGACGGCCGCCGAACTCGCCCGCGAGCTGGAGGTCTCCGAGCGGACGGTCACGCGGGACGCGCAGGCACTGTCGGAGGCGGGAGTTCCGGTCTACGCCGACCGGGGCCGGGCCGGCGGGTACCGGCTCATCGGCGGATACCGCACCCGCCTGACGGGCCTCGGCCGCAGCGAGGCCGAGGCGTTGTTCCTGTCCGGGGTACCGGGCGCGCTACGGGAGATGGGTCTGGAGGACGCCGCCTCCGCCGCCCGGCTCAAGGTGTCGGCGGCCCTCATGCCCTCCCTGCGCGACGCCTCCCGCTCAGCCGCCCAACGTTTCCACCTCGACGCCCCGAACTGGTTCAGGGAACCGAAGACCCCGGCCCTGCTGCCGGCCGTCGCGGACGCGGTCTGGGACGACCGCCGCATCGTGGCCCGCTACCGACGCGGGGAGACCGAGGTCGAGCGGGAACTGGAGCCGTACGGACTCGTACTGAAGGCGGGGGTCTGGTATCTCTGCGCCCGCGTCGCGGGAGACGGCGGACTCGGCGGTCACGGCCACGGCTCGTATCGGGTGTACCGCATCGACCGCTTCACGGCAGTGGACCCCGACGACGAGCGGTCCGAGCGTTTCGAACGGGACGAGGCCTTCGATCTGCCGGGTTTCTGGGACGAACGGGCCGAGCAGTTCACGCGCTCCCTGCTGCGCGCCGAGGTCAAGGCGCGGGTGTCACCGGACGGAGCGCGCCGACTCCCGCACGCCGTCGACCCGCACTCCGCACGGGAGGCCCTCCGGACGGCCGACGCCCCGGACGGCGACGGCTGGGTGACCGTGACGCTCCCGGTGGAGTCCGAGGAGGTGGCCCACACCCAGCTCGCCGCACTCGGCCCGGAGGTCGAGGTACTGGCGCCGCAGGAACTGCGGGAGCGTTTCGCGAGGGACGCCGTACGGCTGGCCGCGCTGTACGAATCGTGAGCGGCACCCCGATAACAATCCGCACCACTCCACGTGCGTCCCACCCCCACAGGGCCGATGCTTGACCCGTGATGGACGAGACGGAGTTCTGGGAGCTGGTGGACGGCGCCCGTGAGGCGGCCGAGGGCGACCCCGAGGAGCAGGCCGACCTGCTCGTGGACCGGCTGCTCCAGCAGGACCCCGACGCGGTGCTCGACTTCGCCCGTCACTTCGAGGCCCGCTACAACCGCGCGTACACCTGGGATCTGTGGGGCGCCGCCTGGGTCCTGCTGGGCGGGGCCAGCGACGACGCGTTCGACTTCTTCCGGTGCTGGCTGATCGGCCAGGGCCGCGAGGTGTACGAGGGCGGTGTGCACGACCCCGACTCGCTCGCCGATCTGCTGGACGACTTCGACGAGGAGTTCGACGGCGACGCGGAGGAGCTCGGCTACGCGGCGGACGAGGCGTACGAACAGCTCACCGGCACCGTCGCCCCCGACCTCGGCATCCCGCCCGCCCCGGCGGAACCGGAGGGCACACCGGTCGACTTCGAGAACGAACGGGCGCTGGCCGAGCGGTATCCCAAGCTGTGGGAACGGTTCAAGGACTGAGCCGAGCCGAGCTGTCGCCGCTCAGGCCGCGGCGCGCCTGCGGCTCAGGTCGGTCGGGAGGTAGGCCTGTGTCTGCTCGACCTTGACGGCGTGATGCATCGGCGCCTTGTTGGCCTGGTCCAGGGCGGACGCCGTGACGGCGGCCGGCCCCAGCACGACGGACGCGACCGCGCAGACGACGGTCCAGACACGCCTGCCACTCCTGCTGTCGCTGTACCTCTTGCTCATGATCCCCGCCTCCGGTCAGTGCGTGTGCATGACGACAGGAAGGACGATAGGGAGGCTGTCTCGGGGAGATCCTTGAGCCGGCTACGAGAATCCTGTGAGGCCGCGGCTCCTCGTCCTGGTGACCGACGTCACCGGGCGGGCCGGGAACGTTCACACCCCGTCCCTTGACCCGTTCCGTGAACTCCGGCTTAGGGTGGCCGCCCCCGACCAGGAGCACCCTGCCCATGACCAGCCTGTTCGTGCGGGAGATACCGCGCGCGGAGCACCTCGCCCGGCTGCGGCGGCATCCCGACGCGAGCCATCTCCAGATCCCCGAGTGGGGCGACGTGAAGCCCGACTGGCTGCCGGAGAGCGTCGGCTGGTTCGAGGACGGCGAACTGGTCGCGACGGCGCTCGTCCTGTACCGGCCGCTGCCCGGTACCAGGCGCTTCCTGGCCTACCTGCCCGACGGCCCCGCGATCGACTGGCGTACGCCGCGTCTGGAGCGCTGGCTGGACCCGCTGGTCGCCCATCTGAAGAAGATCGGGGCGTTCTCGGTCCGTATCGGCCCGCCCCTCGTCGTACGTCACTGGGACGCGGCGACCGTCGCCGAGGGCATCGCCGACCCCGACGTACGCCATCTGCGCGAGCTGCCGCCGGACGGCATCGACGGCTACGCGCTCGACGTCGCGGAACGGCTGGGGCGGCTCGGGTGGCGGCGGTGCGAGGAGGACGACGGGAGCGGGTTCGGGGTCGGGCAGCCGCGGTACGGCTGTGAGATCCCGTTGGCCGGGCGCTCGGTGGACGACCTGCGCGGGGCTCTCGCGCCGCACTGGGAGCAGTCCCTGCGTACGGCCGAGGCGGCGGGTGTCCGTGTCTCCTGGGGGTCGGCCGCCGACCTGCCCGACTTCCACCGCCTCTACACCGCGACCGCCGCCCGCGACGGTTTCAAGGCCCGCCCGCTGGACTACTTCCGACGCATGTGGGCGGCCCTGAACGCCGAGGACGACGACCGGCTGCGGCTCTACGTCGCCGAGTACGACGGCGAGGTGCTCTCCGCCGCCCTCATGATCAGCGTCGGCTCCCGCGTCTGGCACTCCTACGCCGCGTCCGGCCGCCGGGGCCGCGAACTCCGCCCCAGCAGCGCGTTGTTGTGGCGCATGCTGGGCGACGCGCGAGCCGCGGGCGCGAAGACCTACGACCTGCGCTCCATCACCCCCGCCCTCACCGAGGACCGCCTGCGCGGCCGCCTCCTCTTCAAGACGGGCGCGGGCGGCCGGGCGGTGGAGAACCTCGGCGAGTGGGAGCTGCCGGTGGGGAGCCAGGGGAGGGTGCTGCAGCGGGCGTTGGGGGTTTATCTGGGGCGGCGGTGAGCAGCGGCAGCGCAGGGGACGGCGGGACACGAGCGGTAGCACGGTCGGACCCGCGGGCCAGCAACCCACTGCACCGTCTGGGCGGTCTGACCGGTCAGGCGCGGAATGCCTTCCCCAGGGCCTCGCCGAACTCGGCGGGGTGAGTGGTCAGGCCCGTGTGCCCGCCGGGGAAGTGCAGGAGATGCGTGCCGAGGCGCTCGGCCAGGAAGGCGGCCGGACGGTAGGGCAGTTCGCCGCGGGAGTCCTGGCCGCACGCGAGCACCAGCCGGTCCGACAGCGCCTCCAACCGCCGGAGGTCCGGGACGTAGGACATGAAGCTCGGCACGATCCGCCCGACGAAGTACGGCAGATCCGCCATCGTCCGGTCGGCCCGCGCCGCTGCCCGCGGCGGAAGCCTGGTTCCGGCGGTCGGCGCGGTGGTGCCGCGGCCCGTCGTCAGCCCTGCGGCGAACACGGTCATCGCCGGCATGAGCCCCTGGGTGCGGAAGGTCTCCTGCACGCGCGCGACGAGCGCGCGATGTTCGGACGCGTCCGGCAGGACCTCCACCACCGGCGGTTCATGCGCCACGACGCGTTCGACGCGTTCCGGACGAGCCGTGAGCAGGTGCAGCGCGGCGATGGCCCCCGAGCTGGCGCCGAACACACGGGCGGGCTCTCGGGGCGACAGCAGTCCCAGTATCCGGAACGCGTCGTCGGCATGTTCGGACACCCGCTGCTCGGCCTCGGGCTCGTCCAGCACGCTTCGGGACATGCCGCGCGGGTCGTAGGTCGCGACCGTGTACTCGGCGGCAAGGCCGTCGGCGATGCCGTCGAAGGCGGCCGAGCCGCCCGTCCCACCGGGGATCAGCAGCAGAAGTGGCCCTTGGCCGCGCACTTCGTAGTGCAAGGTCGCACCGGGTACACGCAGGCTGCCTGCAGTGGGGGTGGGCATCGGGAGACTCCTTGTCGGCGCATGCAGCATCATTCCTAGGACCTCTAGGTTATACCTAGAGGCCCTAGGTTTGGTGCTCAGGAGACGCGGTCACCCTCTGCCCTGCAGCCGGGCCGCTGTCTCCCTGATCTCCGGGAGGCGGGCGGTGAGGGCCGCGCCGGGGCAGGTCGTCATGTAGCCCACGTTGTGACCGGCGACGGCAGGGAGCGCGGCGGTGGCGCCGGAGGCGTAGCGGCTCTGGCTGTTGCTGGAGGTCAGCCGGACCTTCGCGCGCGGGTCCGTGTCGGAGATGCCCAGCTTCCACGCGGCCAGCGCGGCGATCGAGTCGGTCATGGCCTTCGGCACGGGCACCCCGGCCGTGAAGGTGCCGATGGCGGCGATGCCGGTGGTGCGGTGGTTGAAGCCCTGGGTGTGAGCGCCGGTGACCGGGCGGTCGATGCCGCCCGCGCGGCCCTCGTAGATGGTGCCGCAGCGGTCGACGAGGAAGTTGTAGCCGATGTCGTCCCAGTCCCGGGACCCGGTCTGGCCCGCGTACACGTACCGGATGATGCGGGGCACGTCGGCGCAGTCGTAGCCGTTGGGCGTGTCAGTGTGGTGGACGAAGACGGCGACGACCCGGTCGTCGTAGCGCGGTGGCGGCTGGGCCCGCCGGGTGTCGTCGTCCAGCCAGGCCGACCTCGGCACGATGGGCGGCCGGGGTGCCTGGTGCGGGGCGGGGGGACGCGCCGCGACGGGCCGCGCGGACGCCGCGACGACGCGTTCGACCCCGTTCGCGCACAGCGCCAGCGCGAGAACGGCGGCGAGTCCGGGCAGACAGCCGAGCAGCACGAGCAGAACGGGCGGAACACGCCACTCCTGCGGGGCCCGCGACCGACTCCGGGCCGGCCACCCGGCGCCCGGCCTGCGCGGGCTCCGGTCCTGCGCCTGGGCTCGGTACAGTCGCCGGGCCCGAGCGTGCCATCGAGCCCGAGGCCGTTGCCGACGCGGAGGCCTGGGCCGGGAGCGGGCGCGGGGGCGCGTACGGGTACGAGTACGGGGTTGCCGCGTACCACCGGATGCAGGCCCGGCCCACCCCTCCGGCACGACCCCGCTGCCCGACTCCTCCCGCCCGCCCTCGGCCGACCGATCCCGCACAGGCGGCCCATCCGCCCGCCACACCCCGGGCTCATCCACACCAACCCGCGAGGAGGCGACGTCCGGCACACGCGGCGCGCCCTCCCTGCCCCCCACGCCCGATCCCGGCGGAACCTCCACCCCGCGGGCCCCGACACCCGATCCCGGCCCGACCTCCGGCCCCCGCACCTCCCGTCCGCCCCGGCCCGCACCCACCTCGCCGGAAGCCTCCCGCGATGACCCCCCGCGCACCCCCCGGCCCACGCCCTCATCCGCCCACCGCCCAGCACCGTCGGGGACAGCCGGCTCCCCTCCCCCACCCGGCTTCTCTCCCCGTCCCGCCCCCGCAGCCCAAGCCGTCCCCCCAGCCCACGGTATTCGTACGGCACGGGGTCTTCGTCTCCCCCGCGTTCGCCGGAAGACCCTTCGGGTGACCCGTCGGAAGGCACGCATGGTCCTACTGTCCGACGGATCACGTCCGCCCGCGATGTGTGGTGTGACACGCGGTGGAACCATCGTCACGGTCCGGGGCGTTTCTCCAGGTGAACGCTGCGTGGCCGGTTCCCGGCGGCGCGGGTGCGGGTGCTGATCAACGGGCGGCTTCCGCGCGTACTAAGGGGTCCGAGAGAAAGGCGGCTCTGTGGACCTGCTCGACATCCTGCTGTTGCTGGTGATCCTTGCCTACGCGGCGTCCGGCTACCGACGCGGACTGGTGGCCGGATGCGTCTCGCTGGCCGGTTTCGTGGGCGGCGCGGTGATCGGCGTATGGATCCTGCCGTGGATGATGGACCTGGTCACACCGGGTACGACGCAGGCGACCGTGACCGCGGTGCTCACGGTGCTGGTACCGGCCGTGGTGGTGCACGAGTTGGCCGGTCGGCTGGCCCTGCGGCTGCGCCGGGAGCTGGACCGGGGGCCGCTCCGGGTGGCCGACGGGGTGGGCGGGGCCGTGGCCAACTCGGTGGCCGTGCTGATCGTGGCCTGGGTGGCGGCGAGCGTCCTCGCCGCGTCCTCCTCCACGGTGCTCAGCTCCGCGATCCGCGACTCCCGGCTGCTCGGCACCGTGCAGGACGCGATGCCGGACACGACACCGGCCTGGTTCTCACGGGCCACCACCGCCCTCACCGAGGCGGGCTTCCCGCAGGTCTTCAACCCGTTCGAGAACGAGTCGACCGCCGAGGTCGCCAAGCCCTCCGGCGACAGCGTCACCGCCGCCGCGACGAACGCCGCCAAGCTCAGCACCGTCAAGATCGAGGGCGCCTCGGGCACCCAGGGCCGCGAGGGCAGCGGCTTCGTCTACTCTCCGCAGCACGTGATGACCAACGCCCACGTCGTGGCCGGCATCGACGCCCCCAGCGTCCGGGTCGGCGGCGTAGGGCGGTCGTACGAGTCACGGGTGGTGCTCTTCGACCCGCAGCGGGACGTGGCCGTGCTCTACGTCCCCGATCTGCGCGCCCCCGTCCTGGGCTTCGACGACGACGCCACGCGCGGCGACTCGGCGGTCGTGGCGGGCTATCCCGAGGACGGTGACCTCAACCTCCAGGCGGCGACGGTCGCGAACCGGGTGCGGGCGACCGGCCAGAACATCTACAACGACGCGACCGTCACCCGCGAGATCTACTCGATCCGCTCCACCGTCCGCCCCGGCAACTCCGGCGGTCCGCTGCTGACCACCGACGGCAAGGTGTTCGGCGTGGTCTTCGCCCGCTCCACCTCCGACGACGAGACGGGCTACGTCCTGACGGCCGCCGAGGTCGCCTCCGACGCGAAGCGCGCGGCGAACGCGACGGCGCCGGTGGACACGGGCGACCTCGTCACGTCCTGAACCTCTTCACGTCCTGAAGCTCGTACGTCCTGGACCTCCCCCCGCACCCCTTCCCCCGCGTCCCCTCACCTCCCCGCCGTCACAGCCTCCGCCCCATGAGCACGTCGTCCACATACCCACCGTCCAGGAAGAACTCCTCGGGCAGCACCCCCTCCACCACGAACCCCTCGGCCTCGTACAGCTTGCGGGCCGGCGCGTTGTGGCCGAGAACGCGCAGGGTGAGCCGGCGAGCGCCCCTGCGGCGGGCCTCCTCGACGGCGGCGCGGATCAGCGCCCGGCCGACGCCACGGCCACGGACCTCGTCGGCGACGGCGAGGCCCTGGATCTGCCGGACGTGCGCGTTGCAGGCGAGCGGAGTGGCCAGGGCCAGCCGGACGTAGCCGACGATCCGCCGGTCGAGTTCCGCGACCAGATGGTCCTCGGGGGCGTGCCGCTCGTCGAAGAACGGCCGGTACGGCGGCCTCGGTCGGGGCACGACCGCGTGCAGCGGCGACCAGGTGACACGGTCGAGGTGGGCGAGTTCCTCCTCGTCGTCGGGCAGGGCGGCGCGTATACGGGGTACGTACGAATCGGACATGGGCGTCACCCTACGACCGGGGCCGGGGCGGCCGACCGGGACTTTATGCGGTCAGAGGCAGGATGAGATTATGGAACTTTCAAGAATCGCGGTGGCCGGCTCCTCCGGGCTGATCGGCGGCGCCCTGGTGCGGTCCCTGGTCGCGGACGGGCACGAGGTGGTACGGCTGGTGCGGCGCGCGCCCCGTTCGGCGGACGAGGTGCGGTGGGATCCCGAGCGGAGATACGTGGACGTGGCCGGGCTCGCCGGATGCGACGCCGTGGTCAATCTCGCCGGCGCGAACGTGGGCTCGCGGCGCTGGACGGAGGCGTACAAGGCGCGGCTCCGGAGCGGGCGGGTGCGGGGCACGGCGGCGCTCGCGGAGGCGATGGCCTCGCTGGACAAGCCACCGCGGGTCTTCGTGAACGGCAGCGCGATCGGCTACTACGGCGAGACCGGCGAGCGGACCGTCGACGAGAGCGCGCCGCCCGGGGAGGGCTTCCTGCCCTCGCTGGTCGTGGACTGGGAAGGTGCGGCGGCACCCGCGCAGGAGGCGGGCGTGCGGACGGTGTTCCCGCGCACGGGGCTGGTGGTGGCCCGGCAGGGGGGCGCCTGGGGAAAGCTGTTCCCGCTCTTCAAGGCCGGGCTGGGCGGCCGCATGGGCGACGGGCGGCAGTACTGGTCGTTCGTCTCGCTGCACGACGAGGTGGCCGCGATCCGGCATCTGATCGACACCGACGGCCTGTCGGGCCCCTTCAACCTGACCGCCCCCCAACCGCTGACGAACCGTGAGATCACCGAGGTCATGGGCCGCGTACTGCGCCGCCCGACCCTCTTCGCGGTCCCGGCGCCCGTACTGCGCACGGTCCTCGGCGAGATGGCCGGGGATGTACTGGGCAGCCAGCGGGTCCTCCCGAAGCGCCTGCTGGAGTCGGGCTTCACCTTCGCGTTCCCGGACGTCGAGGCGGCGATCCGGGCTGCCGTCGCGTAGCGGAGGGGGCGGCCCGGCAGCCGCACGACAACGGCGGCCGCACAGTGACGCCGGACAGGACTGGACGTCCGTATGCGACCGTCGTGCGACCGTGCTCTGTTCATGCGCGACTGTTTCCGACCGATCACGGCCCTAACCTCGATCCGAACTCGGGTATCTCCGACGCCTGTTGGGGGCATGACGTCTCCACCGGCCGCGCAACCTCGAGGAGGGGCACGTGCTTGAGCCCGCGTACCAGGCGGACGTCGTCATCGTGGGAGCCGGGGTCGCCGGACTCTCCGCGGCGCATCGGCTGACCAGCGCAGGAGTGAGGACCGCAGTCCTGGAGGCCGCCCCCTATCCGGGCGGTCGCATGTCGACCGAGAAGATCGACGGGTTCCGACTCGACCGGATCGGACAGCTTCTGTCGACGTCGTATCCGGAACTACGGCTGACCCCCGGCCTCGACGCGCTGGCCCTGCGCCCCTTCGCGCCGGGCGTACTGCTGCACAGCGACGGGCGCCGGCACCGCGCGGGCGCGTTCGCCAAGCCACGGAGCGCGAGGGGCGCACTCCACGCGGTGCGCGCCCTGGCGAGCGCCCCCAGGACGCCCAGGACGGCTCCCGTACGCGGCACCCCCGGCCCGACGGCCCTGCCGAGGGTGCGCGCCGGCGCCCCGCTGGGCACGGCCGTCGACCAGGCCCGGCTCGGCGCCGCCCTCGCCCGGCTCGCCACCGCCCCCGTCGAACGCCTGCTGACCCGCCCGGAGTTGCCCGCCGCACAGGCCCTCGCGGAACGGGGCGTCCCCACCCGCACGATCGACGGCTTCCTGCGCCCGCTGCTCGCCGCGCTGCTGTGCGACCCGGATCTGACGACCTCCAGCCGGTGCGCCGACCTGGCCCTGCGCGCCTTCGCGAGCGGACGGCTGTGCGTGCCCGAGGGCGGCGCGGAGGCGCTGCCCGAGCTGCTGGCACAGGCGTTGCCGCCGGGCACCGTGCACACCGGCGTACGGGTCACGTCGATCGCCACGACCTCCGTCACCACCGCCGAACACGGCGAGATACGGTGCCGGGCCGTGCTGCTGGCGACGGACGCCCGGACCGCCGCGGAACTGCTGCCCGGCCTGCGCGTACCGGACTTCCACCCGGTGACCGTCGTCCACCACACGACCGACGAACCGCCCACGACCGGCGCCTCGCTCCTGCTCGACGCCGACCGGGGCGGCCCGGTCGCGCACACGGCGGTGATCAGCCAGGTGGACCCGACCCGCGCTCCGGCCGACCGGACCCTCGTCTCCTCGACGGTCCTCGGCACCCCGTCGCCGGACATCGACACGGCCGTACGGATGCACCTGTCCCGCCTCTACGGCACCTCCACCACCCGCTGGGAGACGCTCGCCGTACACCACACCCCGGAGGCCGTCCCCGCGATGCGCCCACCCCACGACCTACGCCGCCCGGTACGCCTCCTGGCGGGCCTGTACGTGTGCGGCGACCACCGCGACACCAGCACCATCCAGGGCGCCCTCCACTCGGCCCACAGGGCGGCGGCGGCCATCCTGACGGACCTGGGAGCAGCGGGCTCGCTCAACAGGGCGGAGCCGCTGAGGGCAGCGGCGTAACAGGACGCCCCCCGCGCCCCGTCAGGGGCGCGGGGAACTGCGCGACCAGCCACAACGAGAGCCGCACCCGGCAGCAAACTCTTCGAAGTCACGGCGAGCGCCCTACAACAACGCCGCCACCTTGTCCCGATACCCCCGCACCGGCGCCGCATCCCGATACGGCTCCAACCGACGCTCGAAGTCCCGGACATACTCGACCGCCCGAACCGACCGCATCTCCGCGGCAGCGCCCGCCGCCTCCGCCCCCAACGCACAGGCCTGGTCCAGCTCACCGAGCCCCAGCCGGGCGGAGGCAAGGACGACCCGGCAGAACAGCCGGCTGCGGGCGAACGCGGGCGCCCGCAGCTGCAACGACCGCTCCGCGTGCTGCGCCGCCGCCCGGAACTGCTGAAGATCCCGGTGGCAGTGCCCGAACTCGTCGGCCAGCTGCGCCTCGTCGAAGAACCGCGCCCAGGGCGGCACGTCGTCGCCGGGCCGCGCCGCTTCGAGGGCGCGCTCGGCCCGGACCAGGGAGGCCGTACAGGCGCGCACCTCGCCCAGTACGCCGTGCCCGCGCGCCTCGCACGCGTGCAGCAGGGCCTGCACGACCGGGGGCGCGCTGGTGCCGACGCCCTGCTGGGCCACCCGCGCGAGCTGCACGGCCTCGCGGCCATGGGCGAGGTAGACGGCCTGGCGACTCATGGTGACCAGGACGTAGGAGCCGAACGCCCGGTCCCCGGCCGCCTGCGCGAGGCGCAGCGACTGCACGAAGTAGCGCTGGGCGAGCCCGTGCGCCGCGATGTCGAACGACGTCCAGCCCGCGAGCCTCGTGAGGTCGGCGGCGGCCTGGAACAGCCGGCGGCCGGTCTGCTCGCCGTAGGTGCCGCGCAGCATCGGCTCGCACTCGTGCTCCAGGTAGCGCACGAGGGCCTGGCGCGCGTGGCCGCCGCCGTACATGTCGTCGAGGGAGCGGAACAACTCGCCGACCGACTGCAGGGCGGCGATGTCGCCGCCGGTCACCTTCTGGCCGGGCCCGCGCTCGCCCTGGCTGCGCTGGCGGGGTACGGCGGCGGGGCGGCCCTGCACCGGGATGCGGGTGATCGGCTCGCCCCGCGCGACCTTCTCGTCGGCGCGGCCGATCAGCCAGTCCCGGCTGGGCACGACGAGGCCCGCCGGGGTGAAGGCGATCTTGCGCAGTTCGGCGTGGCTGCCGGAGTCCTTGCGCCACAGGCCGCTGACGATGTCGACGGCCTCCTCGGGGGTCGCGGCGAACTCCAGCCCCGCGTACACGGGCGCGCACGCGTCGAGGCCGAGGTCCTGTGCCGAGAGCCGGCGACCGAGGCGCCGGGTGAACACCTCGGCGATGAGGGCGGGCGTCGTGCCCCGCGGCTGCTGTCCGCGCAGCCAGCGGGTGACCGATGTCTTGTCGTATCTGAGATCAAGCCCGTGTTCGAGGCCGAGCTGGTCCACCCGGCGGGCGAGACCCGCGTTGGAGAATCCCGCTTCTGCGATGAGCGCGGCGAGCTGGCGGTTGGGGGTGCGCTGCGCGGGTCGTTCCGTCATCTGCGGTGCGGTCTCCTGCCTTTCGGACCTCTCGCGGACCACTGCGGCCGCTGAGTGCCCGGATTGCCGGTGAGCAGCCATTTTGGCCTCTCGAACGGCGCGAATGTAGCGGAGAGTAAGCAGCCGATCGCACATTTCCCCGCCCATTCATCCGATCGTGTGAGGATTGCCCTACTGGGCTGACGCAGACCGTGAGGCGTCACCCGAACAAGCCGGTCGTACAGTGGCGTAGGCACGCTTTGTGCCTTACGACTTTCCGGTGCTTCTAGGGAGGCGCTTGCCGTGAGTGAGTTGCGGTTCGTCCGTATGGGGTTCGGCGCGGACGCCGTCGAGTACCAGGAGGCGTGGGACGAGCAGCGCCGGGTGCACGCGGCGCGGTTCGAGGACGAGCTCCCCGACACGGTCCTGCTGCTCGAACACCCCCCGGTGTACACGGCGGGCCGGCGTACGGCGGACAACGAGCGGCCGCTGGACGGCACCCCGGTCATCGACGTGGACCGCGGCGGCAAGATCACCTGGCACGGTCCCGGTCAGCTGGTCGGCTACCCGATCCAGAAGCTGCCCCGCCCGGTGGACGTCGTGGCGCACGTACGGCGCCTGGAGGAGGCCCTGATCCGCACCTGCGCGGAGTTCGGCCTGGAGACCAGCCGGGTCGAGGGCCGTAGCGGCGTCTGGGTCCTCGGCGACCCCGTGGAGCAGCGCCCGGCGCTCGGCGGCCTCGCCCTGGACTTCGACCCCCGGCTCACCGACGAGGAGTTCGACCCGCGGCTGAACGGTCCCGAGTACGCGCCCTCCAACGCCGGCCAGCGGCGCGAGGACCGCAAGATCGCGGCGATCGGGATCCGGGTGGCGAAGGGCGTCACCATGCACGGCTTCGCGCTGAACGTGAACCCTGACAACAAGTGGTTCGACCGGATCATCCCCTGCGGGATCCGGGACGCGGGGGTCGCCTCGCTGGCGGACGAACTCGGGCGCGACGTGACGATCGACGAGGTCCTGCCGGTCGTGGAGCGACACCTGAAGGCCGTACTGGAGAACGCGGACCTGCGGCCCCGAGAAATCGAGAAAACCCCCGCCGCCTGACCCACGCCCGGTTTCCTCGCCCCCGCCGCCCCTACCCGTCCCCTCCCTGGAGGCTCCGCCCCCAGACCCCCTGATCGGCCCTCCGGGCCTCGTCCTCAAACGCCGGACAGGCTGAAGATGCCCGGCCCCGCGTAGCCATCTGCGGGTGGGTGGGGGCTAGGGACGGTGGTGGCCTCGCCCTCAAACGCCGGGCGGGCTGACAGTGCCTGGGCCGCGCAGCCGCCGGCGGGGCGGGTGGGGGCTAGGGACGGTGATGGCCTCGCCCTCAAAACGCCAGGCGGGCTGACAGTGCCTGGGCCGCGCAGCCGCCGGCGGGGCGGGTGGGGGCTGGGGACGGTGGTGGCCTCGCCCTCAAAACGCTGGACGGGCTGAGAGTGCCCAGGCCGGCGTAGCCCCCGGCGGGTGGGTGGGGGCTGGGGACGGCAATGGCTTGTCCTCGAACGTCGGGCGGGCTGGAAGATCCAGCCCCTCCGGCGTTTGAGGAGCGGGGTGTGGGGCGGAGCCCCAGAAAAGGGCGCGGGGCTGTGTCGATAGGCGGCTCCGCCGCGTGGGCGCGACCAGCCCCCACCCACCCGCACCCGAAGGACGACCGACCGGGGTCGAAGGGGCGGAGCCCCTGGGGATGGGAC